>JAFQYG010000001.1 GCA_017406565.1 Candidatus Saccharimonadota bacterium
GCAATCCCCGGATCATTTCTCGCTGTCAGATCCCCGAGGCTTATCGCAGACTTCTACGGCCTTCATCGGTATTGATTGTCAAGGCATCCACTATCAGTGCCCTTAATTACCTTTTTATGCATTGACTTAACTAGCAATCGACATTCGATTTCATCGAATGAGAAAATTGGGCGTCAGTTCGGAAATAAAAACAAGTTTTTATTTCACTCACTTCCTACAATTTTCGAAATCAATTACTCGTTCCGTCTTTAAAATCTTTATCGTTTCCAAATTGTTAATTGGAAAGTCTTTAAGAATGATTTTGAAGCCATCAAAGCGACCTCAAAAGATTCCCTCGCTTTCCTTTTTCTTTTTGTAGAGGTCGAAAATGTCGACTTGCTTAAACTTCCCCCATTATATCGCACTTTGTCCCTAATGTCAATACCTTTTTTAGACTTTTTTCAATAATCTTATTTCAAATATCCTTATTGAACGCCAGCGACGCAACGCGCCATCCACCCGTAGTACTTGATGCTGTCGCCCGTGCCTGGGCGGACGTTGCTACTGCTGAAGTACAGATGGTAGGCGGAGTTACTATTGTATGCAGAGGACGACCAATAGTACCCGTATGAACTGCGGTGGCCAACTGAAGAACCAGACACGTAGCCGGAATAGACAAAGTTGTTAGGATAGGATCTTAAAGCATTAGATACTGGAGTAGCTTCTGTCCCTATGTAATATGGTTGTGTAGAGCTATCATAGTTAGCTGGATTAACCCCATTATTTAGTCCAGTAGTGATCAGTTGCCAGAATTCGTTGGTGGACTCTTGGGATTTGTTACCGCCTTTTGGTAAGTGCCATCCAGCTGGACAGATATCTCCTGGAGCAACGTAACCGGAAGCATAACTAGAACCATACTTACCATGTCCTGCTGTAGCTGAGTACCAGTTGTAATAGTTACCATAACTGTATACGTTACTGGATGCATTGTAGCTTGATGCGGTGTTATTTGTGAAGAGAATAGTATTATTGGTAGCTAGCATGGATTTATCTATACATGCGGAATTATAGTTCGTACACCAGGCAGTAGTAGTTGGATCTGTAGTAGCTGAGAGATGATTGGAAGTGGTTGGGTTAGTGGCATCATAGACATTAGTGATTGGAAGAGATGGATTATGGGTGTTGGTGGAGGATAATTCTGCGGAATCATCTAGTCTCAAGTTTTCTATCATCCAGCATTTATTGTCAGCTAGTTTAGCTACAGCATAAGTATCGTTGTCTCTATTGTCAGTTAAAGCAGTGACAGAGCCTTGAGCTAGACTATTGCAACCATTCCAGTTTTGTAATGTACCAGCAGATGGTACCCAAACAGCATAAAGAGATAGACCATTAGTAGAAGTATTAGATGGAGTAGTGATAGTTTGATTAGGGCCATAGGTAGTACCAGAACCATCATAAGCTGTGTTCCAACCAGCAAAGCCATAGCCACTGCGTTTAAAGTTAGGAGCATATAAAGTTACAGATGCATTATTTCCTGCAGTTTGTTTACCCATCTGCCCCTCAACTAAAGCAGTGTTAGGGTTGTAGCAGATTCTACCTCCTTCACAGGCTACAGGTTGAGCAGGGACTTCGTTTTGAGGGTGGACTAAAGTAAACTTAACCTTACCAGTATAAGTACCAGCAGGTTGGGAAGTTGAAGCATAAATAGCATAGTTAGTAGTAAAGTTAGCCCCTAAAGCTCCTGTACCTATATCAGTTGCTGTAGTTCTATAGGCTACTTTAGTGTAGGTATCTGGGATTAATTCATAGTTAGTATAGTTATAAGTAGAATCATTTCTAATAGTAGGAGCATATGTTCCTGAGACTGGAGTTAGTCTCATAGACCAAACCGAATTAGTAGTGGTGCCTGATACGTATTTACCTGTGACTATGTCGTAAGATGAATCCAAAGTAGAACTATGCATCTTATTATTACCATCTTCTTCATTAGTGTAACCTATAGCATAGATAGCTAGACCATTAGTATCATTGCAAGTAGCTTTAATAGTAGCTGAACCTATGTCTGTTTTATACTGATTATTTTGAATATTGGTAGTATGAAGTAGATTAGTACCAGTGAGAGAACAGGAGACTGGGACAGTGATGTTGATTTGGTCTACGACGTCGTTACTGTCTGTGGCGAAGGTAATAGAAGAACTTAAAAAAGTAGCAATAAATGCTACAAAAAACAATAAACCATTTACGATAAGATGCAGGCGATTAATGCTCATACTTATATTATATATAATATTTAAAACATATCAAGCGTTATAAACATCAAAATACCGCCCCAAAAGGCGGTATTTCGGTATTATCTTAAGATTCGCTCGATTTACTCTGTTCTTTAGAGCGAGTTTTTCTCGATCGGCTCTTTGTAACCAACCATATCACCAATGCGACAATCGCAAAGATAATAATAAACAGCAACCACAGCGGGCAAACCACCACCATTCTTTCAGCTACAGATGTTTCACCAAAAATCTTCACTGTCTGTTTAACTCTAAATATACCTATCATCGGCAAATTACACTCTTCTGCATTAATTCTTTCCGTTCCTGGCATTACTGTATGCTCAGTCGGTTTTTCTTCATTTGTACAAATCTCTTCATCACCAATTAATGGCCAAACTTGCAATACATAACTTGCTTTCGTATGCACGTTACCGGTATTCTGTACAGTTGAAGTAGCCGCTAATTTGTTATTAAACATAAAAGCTGGAATATTGTTTTCCAAAATCGCACCCTCATTACGTGTCTCACCTGCTACATTGGCAATAATACTAGCCGCAAAACGTACTACATTCTCAATAACTATATTTCCTTCTGCTCCACTGTCTTTCTCAGTATCATCTTGGACAATAATAGTAGCATATTGCCCTCCAGCTGGTGCGTCTTCTGGCACCGTAATAGTAAATGTTATCGTGTCAGTCGAATTTGGTGCCACCGAACCATGATCTTTATCTAATTTCATCCACTCCATTATTTGGTTATACTCAGTAATAGTATCCACGTCAGTGCTATTATAGTCTGTATTGCCATTTTCATCTTTATCTAGTCCAAAAGAACCAATGGTAGCAGAATACTTTAAATCTTTAGAAGCATTCGCAGAATTACTAACCAACAAAGTACCCTCGTATACCTCACCAGGGACTAAAACAATATCTTGCCTCGGAGGAGAAATAGTCATCACTACGCCACCATCCCCATCCACCGCTGACACATTCATAGCTCCAAAAAGCAATCCCACCATCACTACCACCAATCCTACCATTATTCTATGTTTCACTATTTACCTCCTTCTCTATTTTTATCCATTATATCATCATTTAACAACATTGCATGAAAAACCCTTATCTTCATAATACTTTTCCATCTCCTCCATTGAGTATTTCTTCACTTTAGCAACATCATCCTTACCAATAAAGAAGAACACTGAAGTTGCTTCATTGATTTTATTAGGGCTATCAGCATATACACCAATATGCAATTTATTATTCATCTCGTCATAGGCAACTGATAAATCATCCGACTTTTGACCTTGCTCATTCATATAATAATTATATTTAGCCTGAAACACCCCATCATCTTGTTTCACTACTTCATTAGAACGATATGTCCCATTATAAGAATAATAAAGCTTATCGATCCCATCGTTATTATAGGTAATCTTCACTTCGTTCGTAATCATATTTACTCTCTCTGAGCCAAAAAAAGCATTTTCCATTCCTTTAGCCGTACAATACACTGCCGAAATATGTTCGTTTTCTACCGATTCAGAAACACGTGTTTCTTTACCATTTGCAAAAATTGCAACAATCACTGCTAAAACAATAAGTCCTATACCAACTAACACAAATGTTAATATTTTGTTATTTTTATTCATTCTATTATACCTCACATTATCACTATCTATTCTACCATATTTTTCACAAAAAAATACAGCTCCGTTCGGAGCTGTATTAAAAGCAATAAACTTTTAATTAGTACCTTCTGCTACGGTATAAGTTACCCTACCAGTATAAGTATCAGCTTGTTGAGTAGCACTTACCCATACTTGATAACCAGTATAAATTGTACCCTCAGAAATAGCACCTGAACCGCTAGCTACCTTAGTTGCAGCAGCAGGAACAGCAGCATAACTTGCATAGTCAGACTCTACCGCTACCGGACTACTACCAGCAACCATAAATGCCCAGTTGGATGTAGCACCAGAAGTTGCCGTACCAGTCACGATAGGAGTACCGCTACCACTCGCTGCCATCGAAGTAACAGGAGTACCAGTACTCGAACCTTGTGCTTTTACTTGCCAACCATTTGCATTGTTACAAGAAACCTTAAGCGTACCACCAGCAGTACCATTAGCAGCATATTGATATAGATGTTCGTTCACCGCATTTGACTCAGTAATCGTCTTACCGACAGTAGATCCAGAGCCCGATGCGCCACCAACAGAACAAGCGCCCTTAATTGTGAGCGTCACGGTATCCGTCACATCCGCAAAAGCGCCAAACACAGGCATAGCCGCAAGAGCTACAGCCGCCGCGCCAGTTGCAATTATTGATTTTTTCATATTTTTCTCCTCCACATTTGTGGAAATTAGTTTTGTTTTTGGTGTTAAACGATATGTATAACCTTTAACACTTTTAATTTTACATAAGCATTAATTTGTTGTCAAGTAATTTACTTATTTTTTTATTATTTTGTCGACTGAGTTTTCCACAACCTACTCAAATAGCAGATGACCGTCCATCCATCCACGGAAAGCCCCGTAATCATTATACGGTTCAACATCTTCATCACTGTCCGCTCTCAAGAAAAATTTCACTACACCTTTATCTACAATTGCAACTGAAGGATAATATTTAACAAAATCATGCAAACTAGATTCTTTCGCCTCACTAAACATAATACGAAAAGCCATCACTCCATGTTCTTTCATGTAGTCGTTCATATACCCTCTCAACCTATCAGCAGTAGTACATTCATTTTGATCTACGAACACTATGAATGTCTTTTTTTCATCGATCAAAGCTTGGTATTCTTCTTTATTAATATCTTTTAATTCTGGCGCATCGGTACGGTATTCTGCATCAATATTTACCTTTGGTTCATCAAACCAACCACTCACAGCCCCCACAAACAACAAACCACCAATTAGCGTAATCATTAGACATATAATCAGCCCCAATACCCCCATTTGTTTCTTTTTTTCTGCACTCACCCTATTTCTCCGTCAGGCCCTCAAAATCTATCTCATGATATGGTACTTTATAAAAATCGTATACTGTCTCACCGTTATCTAGCACACGCTTCACTTCTACAGCATTATCTCCCTCATAAAACCAATACCCACCTACATCATAAATCTTACTTTCATCCCAGCCGAGCGCAACTAACATATTTTTCATCATACCAGAATAACCACCGCCACCACACATTAGGAAGATTACCTTATCTTTCGGGAATAAACCTTCAATAATATCCATTGATTCCGCATAGTTTTCTGTATAAGACCCATCTGAATGATGTCTAAATAACGTCGGTCCGGCATAAGTTCCACCCACTGCTTCAGGTAAACCCGTCACATTTACAATATAAGGAAATGGTACCACCGAAAACCCATTCACGAATCCCGACAAATACGAATCTCCGCCAATTGCTTCATAATTCCCAGGGTCTTTCAACATCCTAAGATCACGATACACCGCATCGCTGCGATTTAAGTATTCATCGATTGTCGATTCATTCACATTCTTATCAATTCCCAGCTCACCCCTCTGTCCTTCTGATAATTCTGGCGCTGGTAAATCTTTCAAAGTATTCGGGAAAGCAAACCTACCCAGCAAAAATGCTCCAATTATTAGTATCACCGCCCCTATAGATAACCCCCACAATAATTTCTTCATATTAACTCCACTTTACCTAAAACCTATTATACACCAATTGCCGGTTCGTGGGGACATTTTTCCAAAATTCTCAAAATTGCTTCTTTTTCCGCTTCAGTCACCCATAATCCATATTTATATTTTACTGATACTTGTCTCGCCACATATTGGCAACGAAATCTCTTATTCTTAGGTAACCAGGTCGCTGCATCCCCATCAGATTTTTGTTCATTTGCTGGGCCATCTACTGCAAGCAAGTTTAATGGGTCAGTCGCAATTTTATATCTTGTTTCTTTATCTTTATACTGTGCACCTTTCTGCCAAGCGTCTGAGAGTGCTACCACGTGATCAATCTGAATCTTCGCAATCTCAGTTTTATTCTCAAACACTCTATGCTCACCCGTATACGGCTCATCAAATTCTCCTCCTATCACATTGCATTCATCCAACACTGCACTATCACCAAATTCTCTCCGAATTATCCTTTGCCTCAAAGAACATCCATCCACTATCGGCCAACCATCATAAAATTCTTCTCTACTATATCCAGTTTTTGGCGCCCGACCTTTTACTTCCAATTTCTCCAATATATCCGTCGCTAATTTATCGCCTTCATTCGCTACAGTCACCGCTTCCGCATCAAAATCTCTAATTCCATTTTCCGCACCAGTGTTTTCTACTGGTGTGAATATTTCTTCATAACTCGCTGGATTTACCACCAACCAAATCACCGCAACAAAAAGTGCTGCCAGCATCACTGATATTCTACGTGTCTTAAGCCGCATTCCCGCGTATTATCTCCGGATTAAGCCTTTCATTGTTTTGCGCTACCACATCCTGTTGTGTTACTTCCTGTGGCTCTTCTTGTTTTTCTTCAACCTCATTTTGTTGTTCTTTTTGTTCCCTCAACACCTGGAATAATTCTGGTAAACCCTGCACACCAAAACTACTCACTGCATATTCAAAATATCCCTTTCCAGCTGCCTTTGCTCCCTGCCTTAGTTCTTCATACACCGGGCTTGCTCCCTGCACTTCGCTGATTAATTCTTTCATGTCAGCAATTGCCGCCAACGTCCCCTCAACATCATGACTCTGTGAAGCCGGTTTTTCAGCTTCACGCGCAGAGTCATTCTCAGGCGCTCCATGCCTCGAAGTTTCTTCACTTTCAAAAGCCGTTCCAAGCCCCAAATTATAGTACAAATCCCCAATCGGGTCAGTCGAACTACTTAAATCGCAATTATTTAACATCTGGACAGTTGATTCTATACCATATTTACTTACCGCATCAGCTAAAACACCAGACAATGATTGAGCGTTTTCCATTCCTTCGTCAAATCTTTCACTTTCTTCATCTTTTGCTTCACCGTAAAAATTATTCTCTTCATTTGCATTGCCAAGAGTTTCGCTGATTTTATTTCCTACTTCCACTGCTTTTTCAATTGCTTTGCCAGGTTTAACCATTTCCCCAGTACCACCCAAAATCTTTGGGCCAGCAAACTCCGGCACTCCTTCACTCATTGCGGCAGCCCATTCAGCTGATTTTTTGATTGCTTCACCAGAAACCTCACCCGTCTTCTTAAGAGTTTCACCTGGCGCTTTTTCAAACTCTGTTCCGTCCATTTTACCTCCTATTTAATATCTTCTTTAGGTTTAACATTAGAATTCATCTTATCGGTCAATCTATTAGTTTCAATTACATCACTATTGTATACTTCTACCTTTTTATTATACTCTGCTATCAGATTACTAATCTCGTCATACAACGCATCAAGTGCTATTTGTTCATTCACCAACACATTCCGCCTCGTATCAAATTCCCACTGTGAGGTAAAACATCCTGGCGTATCTGCACAAGTATTAAATTGGTCCACATCCGCTTCATACTGCACAACTCTGTTCTTATATTCTGTGGTCATGTTATCAATTTTGGTGTTTAATTCGCTCATTTCTGCTTCCAAAGCCTTAAGTTCTGCTTTTAATCTCCTAAACACTGCAATATAACTATCGTAATAGCTTACAACTTTATCTTGATTTGTGAAATACTTCGCATAGTGTTTTTCCAATACATCTGGCAAAGTTTTTACCTCCGTACCCGCTCTCACATATAACTCCTCGGATCGTTCAGACGAAGAATAGATTTTCAAATCATCTTCCAGTATTTCTTTATTATCCTTATAGACTTGCCTTAAAACACTCTCTAAATTATTTTTTTTCTCGTCACTCATTCTCGCATATACCGCATGTAATAATTCGTGCGCCGCAGTGAGCTCTTTTATCCCTTTCAGCTGTTCATCCTCTATATTATATACATAGATATTCTCCATTACATAACATCCCAAAATCGCCGTTTCAGCATCTGTTGGCCGACAATTCTGATTAAATTCATCTCTTTCGCTCAACGCCGGTTGAGATGCATTAAAGATAAACTCACCCTCCGAAGTTAAATCCAGACTATCTCGTATTTTCACCATTTCAGCTGAAGGTTTATAAGTAATCCCACGATAGTAGTCATAAACTCTGTCACGCTGCAAAACCAAAACAATAACTACCACTAACAAACCCGCTAATATCAACCACTTTATTAGGCTAAGTTTTTTCAACATACTTCTAGTTTATCACACTATGTTATAATTACACCTATGAACAAATCAGAAGTATACAATTATTTAGATGAAAAACATATCAAATATGAAGTTACCGAACACGAAGCTGTTTACAATATGACTGAGCTTGGTCGCGTTGATGTTCCTTATCTAGGTCGCGATGCTAAAAACTTACTCGTTCGTGATGACAAAAAACAAAATTACTATCTAATTACCGTTAAAGGCAACAAACGTGTCGATCTAAAACAATTTAAAAAAGATCATGGCACTCGCCATCTTAGTTTTGCTTCAGCTGATGATTTAGAGAAATACATGCACCTCACCCCAGGAGCCGTTTCGCCACTCGGACTTCTCAACAACGATCCAGCTACAGTCCAATTTTTCCTTGACCAAGATTTTCTAGATGACAAGAAAAAACAAAAAGGTGCCGGTATTATCGGTATTCATCCGTGCGACAACACCGCCACCGTTTGGGTTAAAACTACTGACTTAGTTAAACTCATCGAAGAGCACGGTAACCCTACCAATATTATTAAAATCTAATTTATTTATTTATTTACAAACTAATGTTAGCGTAAAGATATCGCCTTCATCCATAGTTGGAGTAGTAAGTTTCAATGGTTCATCAACCGTACTACAACAGCAAATCTAGTTTTATAATCCCCATTCGAACACGAAGGATACTTATCATCGGTTACCGTATCAATTCCAGGATTATCGATATTCTCAGCCAGCACTCCCGCTTTTGTTAACTGCTCAAACACCGCATCCGACATTTTTTGATTATCAAGCGCATGAATTTGGTAATTTTGCGCACATGGCGAAAAGAATACTTTTAAATTTACTGGGTCACATTCGTATTTGTCACATAAAAATTTAATAAATTTCTCTGGCCCATACTGTTCTACATTGTGTCTTCCCGCATGAAGTAATCCCAAAATATGCTTCTCCACATCATAAACCACCACTCCGACACAATCCGCCAACGGTAATAATAACCCAACATCTTTTCTTTTAGTCACTAATCCATCAGAAATCAGAATCTTTGTTTCATTATTATTAATACTATATTCCGATATGTTATCACCGTTTACTTCGTCATAAAAAGTATACTCGTTTCTTCCCTCGTAAACTGTTCTAATTCGTGCGACATTTCCGCCTTCAAGCCCAATTAATTTACCTAAACTATTTTGACGTTTTATTATTTCCGCCTCATTACCTTCCCCCAAAAATCTCATACTCCCGTCATGGACATCCGAAATACCAATTTCTGCCGCACCTTCAAATAATATCTGCTTTTTCATTATAGTTACTGCTTATCTTTAAATAATTCTTGGGTAAACTTTTCGAGAAAATTCATCTCCTTCGTTCGAAAACATCGACACAGTTCTATTAAACTCATTATATCATTATTCTGCCCAAACAAAACTTTATAATACAATTATCATAAGCATAAAAAATGATATAATTAGCATAATATACTAAACAAACAGTTTTTATTATTGCTAAATGAAGAAAGGAACCAAGGAACAAATGGATAATAACAATACACCAATCGCTGGCGGAACGCCAAATCCAAATCAACCAGTTGTTCAACCAACACCCCAACCAGCAGCTCAACCAATCCCAGGTCAACCTATCGCTCAACCCATATCAGGTGCCCCAAATAAACCTAAAAATTCTAAGAAAAAGATGGGGATTATCATTGGTTGCTCCATAGGAGCCGTAGCCGTAATTGCAACAGCAGTGGTTTTATTAATCATGTTCTTAGGTCATGGTGGTGAAAAAACAGTCAGCTGTACTTTGACAAACGAATATATGGATATCGCTGTAACTGGCGAGACTAATGTCAAAATCAAAGATGGTGAAATTTCCGGTGGAGATATAACTATTAACGTAGATCTAAAATCTCTACCAGATTATTATAAAGATTACGAAAGTGATTTAGTCGACGGAATGACCGAAGGCTACAAAGAGCACTGTAGTGAACATTGTACCTTCGACTATAACTACATCGAAGGTGACAGTGTAAAATACACAATGCAGTATGACAAAGAAGGCGTCAGTGAAATTGTTAAAAGCTCCGATACAGAAGGCGCATCTGCTCAAGAAATCGCCGACGAAGTTCAGAAAACACTTGAAGAAGAAGCCAACGCAACTTGTACGCAACATTAATTAAATCTACTAGTTGTCAATTAGCCACAGTAAGTGAGTGTAATACTTTCTAATTCAAACTGGTAAAAGTAAGCCATTAATCACATTTCATTCCGCTTATAGTATAATAAAACTATGGACAATACAAACTATCCCATAAATCAACATCCATATATCAATCAAAATGCAACAGCTTCGAGAACGAAGAACCCGAATAAACCCTGTCTTATTATTCTTAGTATTTTATCTTTTCTTATAGTAATTCTAGGAGCCACTAATGTTGTTATTTATTTAACTAGAAACAACGACGCAAACGTTGGTGCTAACACTCCAGAAGCCAACAATAATGTAGATGGCATAGTATCGTCAACTGCTTTTGAAGATTTGACTAAAGAACAGGCTTTGGCTTTCTTGCGAGCACAAACCGATATTACCGGCACTCTACCAAAAAATTATGTTGGGGAAGAAATATCCAATGCCGTTATCACAAGCGGCACTACAATTATTAACGACATAGAATTAATTTATTCTTATGATACAATAGATGATTTAAAAGAAATGGCCAATGAACGATATAGCGATCTAGATTTCTTTTCCTCAGATAACGCAGATGAGTATGATGAGAATAATTATGAAATAAAAGAATACGATTATTACGCGATCATCACACCCATACGCACGGAAAAATCAACACCATGTGATTATAACCATACTAGTGATTGCGATTCGCTCCTTTCTTTTAAACGAAGCTACCTAGATTACCATCAAGAAGAAACCACTCCAACCTCATTTAATGATGTATACTACCTTAATACTCAAAATCCAGACATAATTAATTATCTCCTGCGTGTTTATTCCTTCTTTTCTGGAGTTGGGCTTGGTAGTCATGGCAATATTTACAGTTATAAATTTGAAGAAGAGGATGATAAATATGTATTAACTGTTAATAATGTCGGCGCCGGCATCAATTCAGAATTACTTAAAAATCCCGATAAATATACTAATGATTCAGAAATATATGGTATTAATTTATACTTCAGACGCTTCGCAGCAGACAAATCAGATGGCCATGTTTATATAATTCCTACTGAAACTGGAGTTACAGAAGATGTAAAATCATTCCCAATTACCGAAGAAGAATTACGTTCGCTACCATATTACAATGGTTAAACCTCAATGATTTAATAATTCAATCTTATTACAACATGTCGTCATAATATTCTTTTTTTTCGTAATTCCGAGTACTATTCTTAGCAGCTTTGCGTACTTTAGTGAAATCACTGCCAAGTTTTTTTCTCACCGAAAACGCCCTTATCCCAGAAATCAGAAAAACAAGAAAACAAATAAACAAGATTGGCGCAAAGTAAATAAATCTGACCACACCCATATCTGCAACGACGTTCATACATGATCCGTCATAATCTAGCCCTGTACAGCGTGATGGCGCAGATTTTTCCTGAGCTATCCAAGCAAACAAACTCATACAAAACAAAATTATAGATACAATAAAAATAACAAGACTCCTCTCAAATTTATAATACAATTCTTTCTTTTCGCTTAATTTATTATTTCGCATAATCATAATCCTTTATTCAAAAATACCCTACTATTATTATATACTAAATATGCTATAATTATATCTATAATAACAGATATACAGGTTGGTTATGAATTTAAAGATCGGCATCGTCGGCTTACCTAACGTCGGCAAATCTACATTATTTAATGCCCTAACAAATGCTGGCGCACTTGCTGCCAACTATCCTTTTGCTACCATCGAACCAAATATCGGTATCGTCCCCGTCCCTGATGAAAGATTAGACGTCTTAGCTAAAATGTATGAAACCAATAAAGTCGTGCCCGCTACCGTGGAGTTTGTCGATATCGCTGGTCTTGTCGCTGGTGCATCCAAAGGCGAAGGTCTTGGTAATAAATTCCTCGCTCATATCCGTGAGTGCCAAGCCATTTGCCATGTTGTTCGCGCCTTCAAAAACGATGATATCGTTCGCGCCGACAACAAAATCGAAGACGACATCGTAAGTCAAGCCAAAGACGACATAGATATTATTAATCTAGAACTTCAACTTGCTGACGAAGAAACCAAAGCTAAAGTTGAATCCAAACGCAAAAAAGATCCCGCCAACGAAAACATTCCTTATCTCACCGACAAACCAGTAATTTACATGTTTAACGTAGACGAATCTGGTTTAACCGATCAAGATTTACAAATTAAACTTAAAGACCTAGTCAAACCAGCCGAAGTCATCTTTGTCAACGCCAAATTAGAGGAAGAAATGTCTGGCATGGATCGAAATGAACGTAAGGAATTTCTTGAATCCTACAACGTCAAAGAAGACGCTCTTGGCGAATTAATCAAAGCCGCTTATAAAACTCTTGGGCTTCAGTCATTCCTTACTGCCGGTAAAAAAGAGTGCCGCGCCTGGACTATCAAAAAAGGTGCCACCGCACCCGAAGCCGCCGGCACTATCCATACTGATTTTGAACGTGGTTTCATCGCCGCTCAAATCTGTAATTACGATGATCTTAAAGCGCTCGGTTCCGAACAAGCCGTAAAAGCTGCCGGCAAACTCCGCACTGAGGGCAAAACCTACGTCATGCAAGACGGCGACGTTGTAGAATTCAAATTCAACGTCTAAACTCTTGAAATTTCCCCTAAGGTATGTTAAAATAACAGGTAATTGTCTAATAATAAAGGTATAATATGAGTTTTTCAGTTTTAAAAGAAATTGGTGACGCGCAAAAAAAGAAGGCCGTAGTCGATGTTCGCCCCGGCGACACTGTTCGTGTCACTCAAAAAATCAAAGAAGGTAACAAATTCCGTTCTCAGACTTTTGAGGGTGTAGTTATCCGTGTTGACCGCAAGGAATCACACACCGCTCGCATCGTAGTACGCAAAGTAACTTCCGGTGTCGGCGTCGAAAAATCTTATCTCATCCATTCTCCACTTGTCGAGAAAATCATTGTTACTAAGCGTTCCAAAGTACGTCGCAACAACTTAAGCTATCTCCGCAAACGTTCTGGTAAATCTGCGCGTCTTACCGGCAAGGATTTCGATCGCGTAGCCGTTAACGATGTCACAGTTCCAGAAGAAGCTCCAGCCGAAGAAGCAGCTCCTGAAGTAGAAGTTGTCGAAGCCCCAGCCGAAGAAAAAAAGGAAGAAACCAAAGAGGCCTAAGTGGCAATTCTAGGAATCGATGAAGTTGGACGCGGACCCCTAGCGGGTCCGCTTGTTATTGGTGCAGTTATTTTACCAGAAGAAGAACGTCCTTGGTTTTCCGAACTTAAAGATTCCAAAAAACTCACCGCTAAAAAACGTGAAACATTAAACGAACTTATATTAGCTGAGTCCACCATTGGCCTCGGTTGGGTTGCAGCAGAAGAACTCGACCAATTCGGCATCACCGAATCATTAAGGCTTGCTACACGTCGCGCTGTGAAGCAAATAAAGTCGCTTCACACTCCCTTTTCCCAAATTATAATTGATGGTAATCTTAATTTTCTAGCTGACACTCCTCTAGAAAAATATACCTCTACCTGCATCAAAGGCGATACCAAAATCCGCGAAATTTCCGCTGCCTCTATTATTGCTAAAGTTGCTCGTGACCACTATATGATTGAACTCGCTACCAAATATCCAGAGTATAGTTTTGAAAAACATGTCGGCTACGGCACCAAAGCCCACCGAGATGCTATTTATAAACACGGGCTCACTCCAGAACACCGCCGTTCTTTTGAACCATGCAAATCTATTTCTGGATTCACCACACCCACCAAAACCACTAAAAACACTACCAAGACCGGCCAAAAAGCCGAATCTGTCGTAGCAGAATATCTCAAATCCAAAGGTCATACTATTATTGAACAAAATCACAAAACTCCATATTATGAAATCGATATCGTCTCGACCAAAGAAGGAAAAATCTATTTCACAGAAGTTAAATACCGCAAAAACTCCATCCATGGTAACGGTTTAGACGCTATTACCATCACCAAACTTCGCCAAATGCATTTTGCCGCCGAATCTTATCTCAAATTTAATGCCTCAAAGTTTAAAAACTACCAACCCCTTCTCGCCGTCGCCTCCGTCACTAATGACTACCAAATTCAAATTTGGTTCCCCATTACCTAAACTTATTTCTTCAACGCCAATTTTACCCGTTCTTCTACTGGCAATGCTTTATCTATTTTACTCAAAGCTAGCGTCGCTTCTTTTAGCGTAAATCCAAGTGCCATTAATGCATCCAATGCTTCATCCGTTTCATTCTCTACCGCACCAATCTTCGTAATTTCCGTCGCACCATATCTCGATGGAATACCAACTTTATCCTTCAAATCTACAATTACGCGCTCCGCCGATTTTTTACCTACACCAGATGCTTTTGATATAAACGCGATGTCACCATTCGCAATTGCATTTCTTACTTCTTCTGCCTCAGCAAGTGACATAATTGCAATCCCCGCTTTCGGCCCCACACCTTGTACTGAAATCAATAATTCAAACAACTTTTTTGCCATTAAACTCGAGAACCCATATAATTCTTCCGCATTTTCTCTAACCTGATGATAAGTATAGTATTTTCCTTTTTCACCTAAATTCACACCTTCAAAATCTAACGCTGGTACCATCATTTCATATCCAACCCCACCTACATCTACAATCAAACCATTAATTCCAAATTTTTCTTCCACCACACCCTTAATATGCGAAATCATTTTTTCCTCCTATTATTTGAAAACTCATATTTATTACCTTGTCCCATTTTATACAAAAAGCTACACGTAATCGCCACCGCTAATGCATCCGCTGCATCATCTGGCTTTGGTTTTTTCTCAAGCCCAAGATGCACACGTACCATTTCTTCTATCTGTGTTTTAGTTGCCGCACCATATCCAGTCAAAGATTTCTTAATTTCATTTGGTGTATATTCATATACAGGCAAACCTTTTTGTTCCGCCACCAAAAGCACTATCCCGCGCGCCTCCGCTACCGCAATACCTGTTGTAATATTTTTTGCAAAAAATAACTTTTCTACTGCCACCATTTCTGGTTTACACTCATCAAAAACTTCCTTTAATGAATCATACAATTCTAAAAGACGTGATGGCAAAGGTGCATCAACTGTTGTGGTTACAACTCCATAATCCAAAGCCTTCGTTGCAGAGCCTGTTTCAATTAACCCAAATCCACATCTACCAAGTCCCGGATCAATTCCTAAAATTTTCATTTTACATACCTAATTAATGTTTCACGTAAATCTTTTACTGGGACTACAAATTTATCACGAATCGTCGCTGGACCAATCGCGTGTTTAAATCCAAGTTTCTTTGCCTCTGCAATTCGTTGATCTGCTCTAAACGCCGAACGTATTTCTCCACCTAATCCCACTTCACCAAACACCACATATCCTTCATCCAGTTTACGGCCAGCCACCGCTGAAGCAATCGCCATACATACTGCAAGATCTGCTGCCGAATCAGATAATTTCATTCCGCCAACTACATTTACAAAAATGTCCTTATCTGATAGTTTTAATTTTGTCCTTCTCTCTAATACCGCAATTAATAGATTCAACCGGTTAAGGTCAAAACCAGAAGCAGTCCTTTTTGGATATCCATAATTAGATTTCGTCGCCAATGCTTGTATTTCTACCAAAATCGGTCGATTCCCCTCTAATGTTGCTAATATAATTGATCCATCCGTATTAGTTCTTTCTGCCAAAAGCGCCGCTGATGGATTTTGCACTTCAGATAAACCAGAATTAAGCATCTCAAATATTGCCACCTCATTAGTTGAACCAAAACGATTTTTTACCGCTCGCACAGTTTTAAATCCACCATATCTATCACCTTCAAAATTTAGTACTACATCCACCAAGTGTTCTAATACTTTCGGCCCCGCTAAAGTACCCTCTTTTGTGACATGCCCAACTATCACTACAGCTGTATCAGTAGCTTTTGCCGCTCTAATAATCAGATTACCACAATTAGTTACTTGTGATACCGTCCCAGGTGCCGAAGAAATTTCATCCATTGCTAATGTTTGTATAGAATCCACTATTACCAAATCAAAATCACCCGACTCAATAGTCTTTGCGATGTCATTCGCAGACGTTGATGCTGCAAAGGATAATTTGTCTGACTCTGCGCCAAGTCTCACTGCCCTTAGTTTTACTTGCCCAGCTGATTCTTCTCCCGATACATATAAAACATTATGCTTCTTAGCTACCGTTGCACAAATTTGCATAAGAAGCGTAGATTTTCCAATGCCTGGCTGTCCAGCTAGTAATGACACCGAGCCCATCAAGATTCCACCACCAAGCACAATATTTAAATCATTAAACTCAGTTAAAAGCCTCGCTTTCGCATCAGACGGAATAATTGTTGAAATCTTCTCAAACTTTAGTTTTTTCCCAGAAGCCTGACCTTTAGCAATCGCTGATTTGGCCCCAGCACTTCCATCTGTTACGACTTGTTCAACTAGCGAGTTCCACGCTGAACAATTCGTACACTGACCTACCCATTTTACATAGGCAGTTCCACATTGTTGACAAACAAACCTCGTCTTAACCTTCATCCCCCTTATTATACCACGCCTTATTTCCTAGGCGCTAGCTCTCTCAACATAGTGATTTTAAGGTCACCATCACTGCCTTCTTCATTACCAAGACCACCCCACATATAAAGAGTAGGATCAAAGTTAATGATTTCAGCAGGAACAATAGAGTTAGCACCAGTAGCAGCACCATAAGTACGGTTAGCAATGAGAGTCTTAGCAACAACTGCACCGTTGATCTTTAGTTGTTGTGAGTTAGCTGCATCATTGATATGATTGGATATATTATTTTTAAGGTTTACTTCTGTGTTGTTGATATTAATGCCTTCATAGTTATTGCACGTTACAACTTTCTCATCAGCAATAATAAGGGCATCAATCCTAGTCACGTTACAGTCTATTACTACATTCTTACCATATAGTACTAGTTTAGGTAATTCTGAGTATTTCTTATATGTATCGCCATATACTATATTGCCTCTTACGTATACTGTGTTATCAGAATGCACCATTTGAATAGTGGAGCTAGCTACACTAACTTCAGTAGCATTATTACCTACTTCTAAGTCATTATCACTATAATAATAGTAAGTACCATCAGCTTGGGCTTTATTACGATCATTTAATACTACATGTGAATCAGTGTTAGGACTATCTAGTTCTTTGATAAATTTACCTAAGATATTGTTTTTGTCTTCTTCTAAGTTAGTGGTGGTTGAGGTTTTGCCCAACCGTCCTACAACTTCACGACGTGGATAATTAGCAAACGTTAGTTGGCTAAGTCTATTTATGTCGTTAGTTGAGCCACCACCAGGAAGCGGTGCATTAGAAGCATTATTAACGGCAAACGGATTAGGCATTAATACGCCATTTATATTATTCCCGTACCCAGTACTTGCTCCACTTGCTAATCCAGTGACTTCACCACTCGCAATTAAACCAAGTTCACCAAAGGAACCAAAGACATGAATGCCATTATCACTTTCTATTTGATATTTATTAATCTCATACCCCAATAAATTACGTTTAGCACTATTAGATGTTGCGATCTTACCACGCGAAAAGATATTACCACCCCAAACTTGCAAACTTGGTCTTTTCGCAACGGTAAAGCATACTTCTGGCGAATACGACCAAGAATTTGCATTATTAACATCATATGCATTCTTTTTTATGTTACCATCACTATAGCTATCTTTTGGATAAACTGCCGAACTTACGCAAATCGTCGTACCAGCCGCAACATCCGGAATATTAATCGTATTTTCGTTCTTAACTGTCTTTTTACTATACATTTCGCTATCACTGACAATATAATCATCGTTGCTAGGTTTATGTATAGATGTCCAATAAGAGTCACCTCCTACTACTCGTAGTTTTATCTTCCACTGTGGGTCACCAATACTTGTAATATATGGTGTACTTGGGCTCGTAAGAGTATTAGTTTTAGGATTAATAATATAATTATGCGTAACCTTAAGCGTCTCTCCAGCAAAGACTACTTTATTCTTATTTGTAATTTCTGCGGTATTTCTATAATTATACGGTACCAACGCACTAGCCGTCCTTGATGGAGCAGAAGCAACCTTTACATTTGCCACCGAAACACTGTCCGATCCATTAGCCTTACTGAATTCAACTTGCCACGGCGTTGTTTTGTTATCATTGGAGCCACCACTTCTTGTTTGCACTATACCATTATTTAAAGCAATCGTCTCGTCTAAAGAATGCCCCACGTTCGAACTCTCCACAACATAATAGTCACCCCCTGTCCCTGGTATTTCTTCCGTTTTAAACGCAATGTCACCGGGATTGTTATTAACGCTGTGCTGTAAATTCCTATCAGAATCAGCAAAGGTACTACCAATTGCATAATCATTGTTCCAGCCTGGACTCCTGTATGCGCCAAATAATGTGCCCAAAGCTGTACCATTACCATTAATTGACCCCGCCCCGTCAATCTTCATTTGCATTCTGCCAACAGTTGTTTTAAGTTTATAGGTATACTGCAATCTCGGATTGTATACTGCGCGATATTTTATTTTATCCGTTGGTTTTGCATAAACTGTTCGCATATATTTCTTATAGGCAGTAATAGAATCATTCCTAACTTTAATATTTACAAAAGAAGAATCTCCGGACGGAACATTTGGATCTTCTGGTGTATCCGATGGTGGATCGTTAGGCTGTGCCTTACCTAATGCCGAAGCACAAACTTCAGAATAAACATCTTGTGAACCCGGCACATTAAATGACTTATAAGTAATCCTTTCGCATACAATCATACCAGGATACAAAGTAAAAGTACTAGTGTTGACATTCTTTTCCGATCCATCATCATTTGAATACCCACTAGCTACATTACTATTTGCATCAACCCCTTTTGCAGAATCATCACTCCTAGTTAAATTAGAAGTGCGACTTACGGTATATGCAGTAGTCCCCGAACCTTTCACACGCTTAATTTTATGATTGAATGTCACCTGACATCCACTCACCGGATCACAATTATTAATAAAACCAGTTTTTGAAACCGTTGCATTAGAATACCCCGCTGTAGCGCTTGCATCGCCCGACAAAACAGATTGAGCTTGCCATTCATTTTTTTCATAATATGCATACACATTATGGTTGTCATCCATTACAACATTACATTTATGTCCCTGATTTGCACATTTACCTTGACTACCCCACTTTTTCCAAGTCCAACCAACAGGTGCGTATCTATTACTATCCACCGACGCTGTTCGTCCTAAATACACCGTTTGAGTATCAATTGCATGACCACTATTCATCGAATCATATGTCCCATCAGATTTCTGTGGTAATGCCCTCGCATAGGCAGTCAAAGTAACACGGGGTGGTGTATAACAAAACCATCCCGTTCCAGCTGGAATCTCTGCCGCTGCGTTCCCTGAATACATTCGATAAAGCTGTGTAGCTTCAGTAGATTGCCATGTGTTATTAGAAGCAGATTTATAGCCATCAGTTGGGTATTCACCCGAAATACGCACACCATTCGCCAAAGAACCAGCGATCCAAGCATTAGTAATTTGGGCAGCACTATAACCACCAGCCTTGTGATAAATCGGAGTATGAGCCACGCCACTATCATTAGTCTGTTGATATGTTTTCCACGCAAGCGGACCATAAAAGAAAAGTGTTTTAGAGCCCCAGTTAGCTCCTGCACCATACCAACCATCATATACGAAAGCAATATAGTAACCAGAATCACAAGCACTTATAGCCCCTTCATTCCAACCGCCAGCCAAACTCGCAGTAAGTATAGGTCTATCGGCATAACTCGGCGCATTCGTATCTACAATCGGTTTCTTAGCAGTAGAAAACACATGCCAACTCGCTCCACCATGATTACTACTACACGTCTGCACGTTCTGCCAACGCACAGCGGAATCACAACCTTTAAACTCAGCATTCGACGATGAAGTTCCATCTCCGTAAATAACATCAGCGAAAGCACTTCCGGAACAACATAAAACAACTCCAATTAGCATCGTTAACGAAACAATTAGTTTAAATCTAATCTTCATCAGCTAATGCCCTCCAATATGTTTCACGTTCAGTATCACCACACCTAGTAGCATCATTAATGGCAACATCATAGATTACTCCACGATGTTCCTTTGGAATCATATCAATCTTAACCTTATCATATTGAGCCATCAATTCTTCACAAGTACCATCTAAAATCAGCATCGTACTTCTAGCCGTTACTAATTGATTATATAAATCGTAGTTTTCTTCTTCTAAGGCTTTATTCAATTCTTCATCGTACATTTTTAGTGCACGTTCTTTATCCCCCTCATTATAAATAGTTGATATTTCTAAACTAATTTGATATGATTTATCGTTATCGATCAAACTCTGACGATATTCCTGTTCAATCTCTTCAACAGTCATTGGTCTATCATCCTCTCCTCTAAGCTGCCCAACCGAATTAATAATAATCCAAACTACAAGCCCCACAATCGCGATCAATAACACCAAAAACAGTATATTTAATCCCCACAATTTTTTTTCACCTCTCAAATTCTTCTTTTTAGTGTTAGAACCACCACGCATCATACTATCATATTAACATAAACATTTTAATAGTCAACCAACATTTAGACCAGCAAACTTTTTCCGCCACCACCCATCTGCTGGTCCAGCCGTTAATAAAACTATCAAATAATCATCGTCAAGATAATTTCTTAACTTATCGGCTAATTCATCATTAAGCTCTGCAACTTCCGCATCAACATCCTCTAAATCGGCTAAAAACTCTTCTGGACTTATTACTTTTAATTCAGGATTTTCTCTCGTTAAATATGTCGGAAGCCAAAATAATTTATCTGCACCAACAAAAGCTCGCTTATACTCATCTTTTACTTCATGTTGTCTAGTGTTTTGATGTGGCTGGTATACCACTACCACACCCTTTTTATTTCGTAGTTTCGCCTCATCTCGTGCAACATCAATTGTTGCCACAATTTCTTCCGGATGATGTGCATAATCCGTATATACCCCATCGGCAATTCTTTCAAATCGTCGACCTACTCCAGGAAAACTATTCAAAATTTTACGAACATCATTCAAATCTTCAGTTTTGTTTTCGTTTTTAATTATTTCTAAAACCGCCACTGCAGCCAAACCAGCATCTTTTCTTCGTACTTCACCAGCTAATTCAAATTCTTTTTCATCTACTCCTTCAAAAATTACCTTTTCCGATTGGCCTTCAAATTGCAAAAATGCTTTTTCATAATCTTCTCTAGTTGGATAAATATCTGGATGATCATATGAAACCGCCGGAATCACTGCTAGCCAAGGATGATATTTCAAAAAATTCCTATCGTATTCATCTGCTTCATAAACAAAATATTTGTCTCCAGTTTTGTAAGCAGCTGAAGAAGCAAACCCTAAAGTCGTCCCCACGATATAAGCAACTGGCAAATTCAACTTTAATGCAGTCCACACAATCATTGCAGTAGTTGTCGTTTTACCATGAGTTCCTGCAACCGCAATCATTTTTAGTCCTAATTCTTCAACTAAATATGCCGTTAGATCATCGCGTTTCGTGCATTTAATACCTTTAGAGCGCGCCATCACAAGCTCAGCATGATCTTCTGGCAAAGCCGAAGTATACACAAACCAGTCCAAACCACTTTCAATGATATCCTTTAAATAAGTTCCATCTTGAGAGCCAATCTCAACTTCAATTCCTGCCCTCACTAATTCATCATAAATCGCACCTTTATTTAAATCAGAGCCACAAACTTCAATCCCTGCATTTTTCGCCATCAATGCAAGCGGTCCCATACCAGTTCCTGATATTCCAGAAATATATATTTTCATTTTACCTCTCTCCCTTCTTCACCATATTCTATCTCAATTTTAACATGGTTTTCTGGCAACAAATCCGCTACTAATTCTCCCCACTCAATTACTACAATATTCCGCGAATCGCTTATTTTTTCCATCAAATCATCTACCATTAATCCAGGTTCAGGTAAACGATAAAAATCATAATGTACCAAACTCCCGCCACCCGGTAATGCATATTCTTTCGAAATCGTAAAACTCGGGCTCGTTATAGGTTCTTTTATACCTAATCCCTTTGCTAAACCTCGTACAAAAGTAGTTTTACCTACACCTACATCTCCTACTAATTCAATCACAGCAGGAGCCAGAGTTTTTTCAGCAAAACCCTGTCCATACTCTAACATCGCTTGTTCAGATTTGATATTCATTGTATAATATATTATAACATGAAATTATATCTAGATACATCCACCCCCGAAACCATTCTCAAATTAAACGAAAAAGAATATAAGTATGTTTTTGCAAACGATCTCGCTGAAAAACTTCTTGAATATATTAAGAATAAACTTGAAGAAAACCACAAAACTTGGCAAGACATCACCGAAATCACTTTTATGTCTGGGCCTGGTTCTTTTACCGGGCTACGTATCGGAGCAACCATAGTCAATACCCTCGCACACGAGTTAAACATTCCATTAAAAGACCATCATGGTAAAACTCATAAAATCATCGTCCCAGAATACGGTCACCCCGCCAATATTAGTAAACCACGTAAATAATTATTTGTTCTGTGCTTCTGCAACTTTTCTTCGTACCATACCACGAATTGAGAATGCTAATAGTATAGCAAATACAAGCACCATGATGCCCTCAACCGTCACAAGCAAGATAAATCCTTTAGTATTATCAGGCTTCACAACTGATGTCTCACCTAAAGGTGCTACATAAGTCGGATCAGTTGGGTCATAAGCAATCTGCAAACCTTCATCTTCCCTGTCTGCTAATTTAGCATCAGTCACACTAAGATTCATACCAGTGAATCGAATCTTAAACACGGAATCTTCTGAGTCTCTATCGGCATGAAAAATCCGCACAATCGAACCACTATTAGCATCAACTGTAATACCAGTATAGGCCATATCCTGCAAACCAACTCCAGCATACACTTCGCCCTTTTCATTGATTGAAAAACGCCCAGGCATTTCACTATGAATACCACCAAGGTCAATCGCAAGTTTATCACCAACATATACAAAAGTGTCGTCATCGGCAACTATTTCAAATCTTTCTTGTCCACTTAATAGAGGCGTAAATGGTACAGCAAAATTCATTGTAAACAAATGATTGTGCCTATCCTTGTTCGCAACGTCACCATTACTAAATTCTACTTCGTCTAAAGGATAAAATTCGTCCTTATAGAATGAAAATTCCGCAATATCTGAGCGATAATCAAGCTTCAAATTTCCAGTATAACTTGCACTTTTGCCGTCAACTGCATTAAACCACCTATTCATATCTTTTAAACCACGATTTGAAGTCAAATTACCACCCTTAGCTACCGGCAAATATTCATCATTCAATTGATAAGACACCATTCCCTGTTCTAAGCCTTTATTATAATACCCACATTCTGTCCATTCAAACTGACGCCCTTCTGCAGCTTTCCAGGAATTATCATCATATAAATCGATGCATTCATCTGCTTTTTGATCAAAATATGCTACCGATAGAAACACATTCTTGTCTTCTGAAACCCCCGCACTCGCTAATATTGCATCAGGTGTTTTCGCTATAGCGGCTTTGTCAATGTCAGAAACAGTTTTTGACATTCCAAAAATCGCAAATCCGAGCGCCACAAAAAGTGTCGCCATCGAAAAGATTTCAAAGATTTGTATTTTCGTATGGTTATTCTTTTTACTCTGCTGTTTTTTCATATTACTCTCCATTATTAGTATAAGCTTTTTCTAACTAAAAATCAAGATTCCCCCTCTTCTGCTGGCGGAATACCTAATTTTTCATCCGATAACACACTTGAATCAAAAGGTTTTTTATAGCCATCAATAGCTTTCGTTTCAATATCCAACTTTTCTAAATATTCTCGCAAAACATCAGCAGTCAATGTTCCGCTCTTCTGAAAACTATAATCATCTTCTTTTTCGTCCTCATCTTCCTTTACTTCTTCCTCATCCGGCAAAAATCCAGGTCTTGATCTATCAATATATATATCTCCTGAATTATGATAAACAGCTAAACTTATACTTGTTGTAACCAAAGCAATCAGTATCGAGCCTAATCCAAGTAATACCAAATTCCGCCCACCACGATGCAATTTCTTTTTTTCCTTCACTTCCTCCATTATTTCACCTTACTCATCAAATTATTTACTGCATTTATCTGCTTTGTAATTAACGTTCTCATTTTCATCACATCCTGTTCCATTGTTTTACGTTTTTGTCGCACTTTCACCAACTTTTCATAAAACTCTGCCGGCTGATTTTTGCAATCCATTGCTACCAATTCTTCTAAATTCTGTTGATATTCAATATAGTCATTAGTAAAAACTACTTTTGTATCAGCAAAATCATTCTGATTTTCCACTAAATCTGCGCTTGGCAAATTATTTTCTACCAATCTCACATTCAAAGGCACTAAAAATCTGCTTAAAATCGTCTCATAACGACCACCTAAATGCACCCTAGCCTTTGCGTCATTTTTTTGAATTGTTTTTAGACTATTTCGAATTGATTCGCAGTGATCCGAAATTGCTTCTTCTTGATTCTTGGCAATCGCACTCACTGGTAAAGTCATTAAACTCACCACCAAAATCGCAAATACCACCAAAAATCTTCTCATACTAAAATTATAGCACACTAATCTCGTTTCAACATCACCGTAAAGGCTTCCGATGGGATATCGATTTTTCCAAATCTTTTCATACGCGCTTTACCACGCTTTTGTTTTTGTAAAAGTTTTGCTTTTCTATCTCTATCACCCGTGTGAATTTTTACTGTCACATCTTTACGATAAGCGCCGATTGTTTCACGCGCAATTATTCGCGCACCAATTGCCGCTTGTAACGCCACTTCATAATTCTGTCTTGGTATTACTTCTTTGAGTTTCTTTGTCACTTCTCGTCCAATTCCATCTGCCTCAGAACGATGCGCCATCACCGAAAGAGCATCCATCTTGTGTCCCCCAACCAAGAAATCGACTCTCACTAAATCTTCCGTTTTATATCCATTCAACTCATAATTAAACGACGCGTATCCCGAAGTTGCTGATTTTAATTGATCATAAAAATCCGTCAAAAGATTCGCCATTGGTGCTTCAAAATCAATCACCGCCCTATCTTCAATGTAAGACAAATTCGTTTGATGACCACGTTTTGCATTTATTAAATTCAACACTCCACCAATCATATCCTTTGGCAAAATAATTTCACCCTTTACCCATGGTTCACGTATTTCTTTGATTTCACTCGCATCTGGCAAATCGCTCGCCGACTTTATTTCAATTACCTCACCATTATTCATCACTACTTCATAATTTGTCGATGGATTAGTCACAATCAGATCTAATCCGAACTCACGTTCCAATCGTTCTCGAATGATATCCATATGTAAAAGACCTAAAAATCCAATTCTAAGACCAAATCCCAGAACTGGCGAATTTTCCGGTTCAAATCGAAGTGCTGAATCAGACAATGACAGTTTTTCAATTGCTTCTTTCAAATCTTTGTATTGATCATTTGATACTGGGAAAAATCCCGCATATACAAAGGGCAAGACATTCTTATAGCCAGGCAAGGCTTCCGTTGCTGGGTTTTTCGCAATAGTCACTGTATCACCTACTTTAGCTTCACGTGTCGTTTTAAGATTCGTCACGATATAGCCAATCTCACCTGTTTGTAGAGAATTACGCGGTGTCATTTTTGGCGTCAACACTCCCACTTCGAGTGCTAATCCTTTCGTTTCTGCAGCCATCATTAGTATTTCAGCGTTCTTGTCGATTTCTCCCTCAAATACTCTCACATAAAGCACCACCCCTCGATAATCATCAAAATAAGAATCAAAAATCAAAGCTTTCGTTTGGTCCAAATCGAGCATTGTCTCGGGGGACGGGTCGCTCGCGCCCGTCTTCACGGGGCGAGCGCCCTCACTCTCGGCAGCAGCCTCCGAAAGCCCCCTCAACAAGCTCGGTCTTGGACCAATCTTAATCACTGCATCCAAAATCTCACTAATTCCTACTCCAGTTTTTCCCGACGCTTCAATTATTTCCTCTCGTTTACATCCAAGTAAGTTTATAATCTGTGCAGAAACTTTTTCAACATCTGCCGCTGGTAAATCTACCTTATTAATCACCGGAATTATTGTTAAATCCTGCTCTAATGCCAAATACACATTTGCCAAAGTCTGAGCCTGGATTCCTTGCGTTGCATCCACCACCAATACTGCCGTTTCCACCGCCTGCAAAGATCTCGAAACCTCGTAAGAAAAATCCACATGACCCGGCGTATCAATCAAATTCAAAGTGTATCCCTTCCAAGACATCGTCACCGGCGCCAGTTTAATTGTAATTCCTTTCTCCTGTTCAAGTTCCATCGAATCGAGCAACTGGGAATGCATCTCACGCTTCGATACCGTGTCAGTCAATTCCATCATCCTATCTGCAATGGTCGATTTACCATGATCGATATGCGCAATAATACAAAAATTCCGAATCTTATCCATAAACTCTAATTAATTATTTAATTCCAATCATCGAAAGACTTAGTTTTCCATGATCAATTGCCACCAATCGCACTTTCACTCTATCACCAACTTTCAATACCTCATCAACTGACTTCAATCTCTTACCTTCTCGAATCTGTGAAATATGAAGCATACCGTCAATTCCAGGCAAAATATTCACAAACGCACCAAAATCTTTAATCGATACTACAGTTCCTTCATAAATCTTACCCACTTCTGGTTCTTCAGTCAACGATTTCACCCATTCAAGCGCCTTAGCGATTTTTTCAGGGTCATTACCAGAAATAGTCACCAAACCAGAATCTTCAATATCTACCTCAGCGCCAGTTTCAGTCGTAATTTTATTAATCATTTCACCACCCTTACCGATTACAGCACCAATCTTTTCTGGATTAATCATCAATTTCTCAATCTGTGGAGCATATTTCGAAATCTCTGCTCGAGGCTCTGGCAAAATACTAGTCAAATGTTTCAAAATAAACATTCGTCCATCGTGTGATTGTTTCAACGCTTTTTCCATAATTTCTACCGGCAAACCATGTACTTTCATATCCATCTGAAGTGCCGTCACACCTTCTGTTGTACCAGTTACTTTAAAGTCCATATCACCAGCAAAATCTTCCGCATCCATCAAATCTGTCAACACATATGCCTTATCGATATCTTTTGCCTCAATTGGTGTACCCTTTGGCACATCCACCATCAATCCCATCGCTACACCTGATACTGGTCGTTTCAAAGGCACACCCGCATCCATCAATGCCAAACACGAAGAACATGTCGCTGCCATTGAAGTCGAACCATTTTGCGACATAATCTCAGTCACCGAACGAATTGCATAAGGAAAATCTTCCTCCGAAGGCAAGACTGGTATGAGCGCCCTTTCAGCCAAATATCCATGACCAATCTCACGTCGCCCAGGAGAACCAATTCTTCCAGGTTCACCTACTGTATAAGAAGGCGCATTATAATGATGCATATAACGACGCTTACCATCAGTCACCTCCATCGTATCAACATCTTGCGAATAAGACAAAGGTGCAAGCGTTACAATATTCATCGCCTGTGTCACCCCACGCGTAAACAAAGATGAACCATGAGTACGCGGTAAAATTCCTACTTGCGAACTAAGTGGTCGCACTTCATCCAACTTTCGTCCATCTGGCCTTACCCCTTCTTCAACAATGCCTCTTCGTACTTCCTTAAACAAAGCTAATTCAAACGCCTGATCATAAACATCACGCAAGTTTTCATCATACCACGCTACTTTTTCATTGTCAGTCTCACCCTGACCTTTAGAAAGTGCAAACTCATCATGCATCGCGTATTTAATATCATCTAAAATTTGAGCTCGCTCCATTACGTTGCCACGCACTTTCGAGCCAAATTTACCATCAGTCCATTCTTCAACCTCTTTAATTACTGCTTCATCCGGCAAAACCAGCTCGTATTCTCTCTCTGGTGTGGCAACCTTTTCAGCCAACTCACGTTGCAAATCTAACACTGGTTGCACATTTTTCACTGCCCAATGCATTGCATCAATGATAGTTTCTTCAGATACTTCTTTCATACCTGCTTCTACCATCATCACTTTGCCGTCTTTACAGGCAACAACGAGATCCATCGGTGAAGCATCTCTCTCCTCTGACGATAGGAATCCCTTGAATTCACCATCGACTAGCCCAATCCGTATTCCCGCTACTGGCCCGTCGAACGGCAAACCAGCATTCATCAAAGCCGAAGATGCTGCAATCATTGCCACACAATCTGGCCTAAATGTCGGGTCCATCGATAACACTGTACATACTACCTGTACTTCTTGGCGATAACCCTTAGGGAATAACGGACGAATCGGACGATCAATCAAACGTCCTACTAGTACTGCTTCATCAGCTGGCTTCCCCTCTCTTTTAATGAATCGTGAACCAGAAATTTTCCCAGCAGCATACCACTTTTCTTCATAATCAATCGAAAGTGGGAAAAAATCTTGCACTACGGGTTTTGTCCCTACTACTACTGAACCTAGTACTACAGTTTCACCATAAGTTACTAATACTGAAGAAGTCGACCGAAAACCAACTCTATTCACTTCTAGAGTCAATTTACGCCCTAACCACTCTGTAGAAACCTGTAAAGTTTTCTTGCCATTAGGGTTTATAATGTCCATAAAAATATTCCTTTCTCGGGAAAACCTCAGATATAGGCCCCTCCCCTGTATCTGCCGTCTTCCCTGATATTAATGTTACTATAATTATACCAAATCTTGCTTTTTTCGGCAAAATATGCTATAATTAAAGCATATCGTATTGCACCTTAAAGGAGGGTTATAATGATCAACATAGTAAACTGTGTAATCCGCTTTAACGATAAGCGGGAAATCACTGGAATTGAGTTAAAACTCAAAGCTATTCCAGAAGAAAAAGAGAACGAAGAAAAGCATCATTTAGTTGCGAGAGCATCAGCAGCTTTTTATGCTACTACACTCTTTGGGGACACAGGCAAATCACTCAGAACAACGCTAAATCCAAGAAGAAACGATGTAGTAGACTTACGTGTATCATTGAAAGAAAATGAATTATCTTTAAGCGACGTAGCAAGATTTGTAGAAGCGTATCAGCGTGAACTTGACGAAGCCCCATTCTAACCATCCAAAAACCCGCCAGATTTATTTGGCGGGTCTTTCTATGCTAATTTATTTCCTGAGGCCTAATTTCTTAACGGTTTTCTTATATAGCTCAAAATCAGTCTCTTCCAGATATCTTAGCAATTTTTTACGCTTGCCTACCATCTGCATTAAACCTCTTTTGGCCATAAAGTCATGTTTGTTATTCTTCACATGCTCGGTCACTTCTTTGATCCGCTCAGTGAGAATCGAAACTTGAACTTCAGGAGAACCAACGTCAGCCTTATTTCGGGCAACCTTGGCAATAGCCTTATCTTTATTCTCTTTTGTTATCATGCACCCCATTATACCACAAAAAACTCTATCTGTGAACCCCTATTAGATTAATCCCCTACATAGCGAAAAATCGTATATGCACTATCATTAGCATAATCTTTTTTTGTGCTAACCTTACCATAATACTGGCAAAGACTAGCCTGAACAGCTACAATTTTACCGCTTGCATTTTTTATATATGTCAATACATGCCCAGGACCGTTTGATGTTAATGGTTTTACCGCAATATCACCAGGCCTGACCTTATTGTCAATTTTTCTAATGTCTTTCCACTTAGACGAATTTTTCAAATGGTTGTAAATAGCAGCCGTACTGTAGCCATTATAGTTTGGACCTCCTGGAAAATAAGGGTCAACTCCAGAAGCTAACACGACAACATCAATAAAAGCCGCACAAGACTTTCCCGACGGCGAGCAATGGTCACCGTTGCCACTAAAATGAGTTTGGTTCAATGCATAGTTGAATTTTGTTGTCGCTTTATTATATGAATAACCAGCTTGACTTACCGGCCAAGCTAATAATTTAGCCGTCTTAGCAATCTTTTCAGCACCAGTTTCTAATTTACAAATATCATTCCTCACTACTCTTGCAGCTCTCTCCATACACTTTTTATAAGCCTTATTCTTTTGTTGTTGTTCTTGTTTTTGCTTTTTAGTTGTTTTCTTGTTTTTCTTATTTTGTTGCTCGGCTTGTTGCTTCTTCGTCTCTTCTTCTTCTTTCTTCTTTTCGTCTTCTTTCATCTGGGCTAGTTTTTCATCAGAAATACTTTTGCAACTATTATTCATTAATCCACCAGGTAATAACCATTGAACTCCAGCAAATAAGGCGGCATACGCCACTAATCCTATCACAATTTCTAACATCCTATTCTTAGCTTTCCTAGTTTTTTCTTCGCTATCTTTTGCTGTCATATACTGTATACCTACTAGCGTTACTCCTATTACACCAGTAATAGCTATACCAATAGAAAGAATGTCAATAATCATATTGAGAATCATATACACTCCACACCCTTCACCATCGTCTGTATAGTTACCAAAGAAATTAGTTTCTACTACCTCATCTGAAGTGGTGGCGAAGGCGGAATTGCCAGTATAAACACCAAAAATAATCGCCGAAAAGCAAACAATCAACGTCAAAAGTATTACCCAGCCAAAACGTTTATTGTTAAAAATCCTTCTGCGATTACGCATATTCTTATTATATCAAATAATCATCAAGTGTTTTAGCTTTTTCAACACTATATTCACCAATTCTAGTACGTCGAAGTGCTGTCAAATAGGCTCCAACACCTAGTTTCATTCCAATATCTTCTGCCAAAGTCCGAATATAAGTCCCTGAACTCACCTGGCAACGTATTACAAGTCTAGGATATTCATATTCCAAAACATCTATATTGTAAATCTTTACCTTTCGTACCGGCATTTCAAAATCTACTCCCTTTCGTACCATTTTATAAGCTCGTTGTCCATTTATTTTGATAGCTGAATACTTTGGCGGAGTTTGTTCAATCTCGCCAATAAATGTATGCAAAATTCTGTCTATCTCCTCAGCATCAGGGATGCGATCGTTTACTTTCTCAATCTCGCCCTCAGGATCACCTGTCGAAGATTTAAATCCTAATTTCAATTCTGCTACATATTCTTTGTCTAATTTCAAAAATTCATTCGATTTTTTTGTCATTTTACCAGAGAGCAAAATCAATAACCCTGTCGCAAAAGGATCCAGCGTACCAGTATGACCAACCTTAACTTTATGACCAAATTTATTTCTTAAAAAACCTCTTACTTTTGCTACTACACCAAAACTCGAAATCCCCGCTGGCTTATCCATCAAAATAACTTCATCTTCCATAACATTAATTATACACTGGATTATTACCACACAGCGAAAACACAGTGTAATAATATGCTACAATATAATTATGCTAGTCATGAACTCACGTATTATTGGTACACCTATTCTAAGTGTCCAAGCCGGCGGCCCTATTGCAACCATTAAAAGTGCCATCATCGATCCTAATGACCTCAAAATTCTTGGTTTTCATCTTGAAGGACCTCTAGTCAACCGCGCTGAAGCTCGCATCCTTGACGTTCGTTCTATCCGCGAATATTCACAACTGGGCATGGTTATCGATAATATAGAAGAACTCGTTGCTCCTGATGACGTCATCAAAATCCAAAATGTTCTTGAGCTCAATTTCGATCTTATTAATCTCAAAGTTAGGACCAAAAAAGGCACCAAACTTGGCCATATCATTGATTATACTCTCACTTCCGAAGATTTCATTGTTCAACAAATCATTGTCAGACGTCCTCTTGTCAAATCCCTTGTCGACCCCGAGCTCACCATCTCCCGCAAAGAAATCGTTGAAATCACCGATTACGAAGTAATCATTAAAGACGAAGAAAAAGTCTTAAAAGCTCGCGCCGAAAAAGAAGATTTCGTACCGAATTTCGTCAATCCTTTCCGTGAACAAGGTTTCGCTCCAGCTAAAACTGACGATAAAAAAGATTAATTTTGCTCTTCAAATAATATCCGTCGTACTAAATCGTACGAAAAACCCTGACGCATTAAATATCCCATCAATTTTTCATCATCATATTTAGCCCGCTTTTTAGCAATCATTTTACGAATCTCTTCTTCATCATCTCGACCATCAATCACTTCATCGATAATCTCCCGTGCTACACCCTTTTTTATTAATTCCATCTTCAAGCGTTTTTTTGAGATTCCTTTTTTCACAAATCTATTCTCTACATAATATTCTGCAAATTTGTAATCATCTATATACCCTTTATCAAGTAATCTCTGTATTATGCTATCAGAAAGCTCAGAAACATCCTCTGAGGACTGTACGCGACCAACGGGGAGCGGAACAAGCGACTGAGCCCCGTAACGACGGGCGCGAAGGAGCGAGTCCGAAGAGGATGTTTTGAGCTTTTTAGACAAATAGTCCCGGGTCTCTCGAACCGAACGAGGTCTCATCAACACCCATTCCAAAGTTCTCTGGTATAGTTTACCGTATTCTGAAGCTTTTTTAAGTTCTGTTAATTCTTCCTCTGAAATTTCTAACCCAACTTTAATATTTAAATCCACTACCTGCGCCACGTCTAAAGATAACGCATATTTAGAGTTCACAAAAACGTTTACCCTATTCGGATTTTTCACACCTTGTTTTAGATTCGTAATAACGTATTTAGACTTCTCCATGCATTTTTAGCCAATCACTCAAATTTGCAAATACTAAATCATCTCGCGCAAGTGGCGGCTTAGCGAACTTTTTACGAAAATCTTCCATTTCAGTAAATGGCACCCATTTGACCTCTGATACTTCTTTATCGTCAAAATGAAAATCATCCGATTTACCAGTCCAATTCACCATAAAAATCCACGCAAAACGGTTTTTATTAAAAGATTTAGTAAAAGCAAATTGTAAATCGTCTGCAGAAACCGTCGCGCCAATCTCTTCAGCGGTTTCACGAATTGCCCCTTCCATTATCGTCTCACCAAGATTAATGTGCCCGCCAGCCGAAATATCATAATACCCAGGATATCTATCTATGCCATCAGCTCGTTTTTGCCACAACAATTCTAATCCAGTTTCACTGTGTCGGTACAAGAACACCACCGCCACACCCACAATTTCTTCTGCACCCGACACTTCAGGATTATCTAAAGCCGAATCCCAACCCTTACCTTCAATTGGTTCACCATTCGGCGCATAAACCTGCCAAAGCTCATCTTTATGCATTAGCAGCCTTTGCACGAACTTTTTCTTCAATTTCTGCCATTAATTCAGGCTTCTCACGGAATAGCTTTTTCACCGCTTCACGTCCTTGTCCCAAAGTTTCACCATTATACTTAATGAATGCACCTGCTTTTTCTAGTACTCCATAAGTAACTCCAAGGTCCAAAACATCACCAGCCTTCGAAATCCCTTCATTATACATAATGTCAAATTCCGCTGTTCTAAACGGTGCTGCGATCTTATTCTTTACTACCTTAATCTTAGTTCGGTTCCCCGAAATATTATCACCTTCTTTAATCTGACCAATTCGCCTAATATCCACACGCACCGAGGCATAAAACTTTAAAGCGTTACCACCAGTCGTCGTTTCAGGATTACCAAACATCACACCTATTTTCATGCGAATCTGATTAATGAATATTACCGTTGCACGTGACTTTGAAATAATACCAGTTAATTTGCGCATCGCTTGAGACATTAATCTTGCCTGCAACCCCATCTGCGCATCACCCATATCACCGTCAATCTCTGCCTGTGGTACCAATGCTGCTACCGAGTCCACCACAATCAAATCAACCGCGTTAGATCTGACTAATGTTTCACATATTTCCAAAGCTTGTTCACCATTATCTGGTTGCGAAATCAATAAGTCAGCCGTATTCACACCAATCTTTTTCGCGTAAGCCGGATCAAGTGCATGCTCCGCATCAATAAACGCTGCCTGTCCACCCTGTTTTTGTATTTCAGCAATCGCGTGAAGCGCCAAAGTCGTCTTACCAGAAGATTCTGGACCATAAATTTCAATAATTCGCCCCTTCGGCCAACCTCCACCTAAAGCCAAATCCAACGAAAGCGACCCCGAAGGCAACAGTTCCACGTCCATTTTAGGAGTTTCACCGAGCTTCATAATCGAACCATCCCCAAATTGTTTCGTAATCTGAGCAATCGCTAATTTTAAAGCTTCTGATTTCCCATCTTGAGCTTCCGTTTTAGCATTTTTCTTATCCACCGCTTCCTTTTTTCCCATAATAGTATTACCTTTCTTTTAATGATTATATAATATTTCTCAAATAGAAGATAGAGTTGATTTCCACATTCATGTATGATAGAATCAAATCAGGTTTTTGTTTTATTCCTGCTTCTTAGCAGGAATAATTTTTAGTCTAATCGTCATTTTTGTATTATCGACTTCAACTTTCATAACCCTCCTTTCTCCTTGCCATGTTTTAAAACTACACCAACCCTATCTTCTGCGACTGCTTGTATCATGAGCAAAACACTTTTACAACCCCCCGCATTCAGTGTTATAATTACTCTATGAGAGTAAATGAAAATATTTTGATTTCAAGTTTAACTACTATGCGCCTAGGCGGCCCAGCTCGCTATGTCTTAGAAGTCACAAGTCCACAAGAAGTTGCCGACGCTTATGGCTTTGCCGAACAATTTCGCCTTCGAACTTTTCCGCTCGGTTACGGTGCCAATACACTAGGCCACGATGAAGGATTCAACGGAGCCATCATTATTAACCGCATGCAAGGCATTGCTGATGATTTTACCGCCGATGGCGCCAGGCTTAAAGTCATGGGTGGAGAATATTGGGATAATGTTGTCGCTCACGCCTGCGAAAAAGGTCTCACTGGCATTGAAGCACTCAGCAAAATTCCAGGACTCGCTGGTTCTGCTCCAGTTCAGAACATCGGTGCTTACGGCCAACAACTTTCTGATACGCTTGAATCAGTTGACGTCTACGATACCGCCAGCAGGACATTTCGCACTCTCACCAAAGAAAATTTACATTTTGACTATCGACAAAGTATTTTCAACACTACCGAACGCGGTCGTTATTTTATCATTTCAATTACCCTCAAACTAACTCCTGGCGAAATGCCTCGTCCATTCTATAATTCACTTGAACGCTATATCGACGATCACAGTGTTACCGACTTCAGCCCTCAATCAATTCGCCAAATCGTCTCGGCTATTCGTGATACCAAGCTACCCGACCCACTCAAAGTCGCCAGTGCAGGTTCATTCTTCCACAATATCTACATTTCAGATGAAGAAGCAGAGAAAGCCATCGAAAAAGGTTATCCTATGCATCGTGGCAAAGACGGCAATAAAATCAGCGCTGCTTGGCTAATTGAACAAGCTGGTTTCAAAGGTAAACTTCTCCACGGCATTAGAGTAAGTGATAAAGCCCCACTCGTTCTTATTAACGAGTCAGCCAAATCCTACAATGACCTCGAAAAAGCCCGCGAAGAAATCGTCGGTCACGTTTACGATAAATTCGGTTGGTGGTTAGAACAGGAGCCAGTAGAACTACAATGAAATTATTAAATGGTAAAGAATTAGCTGGCTTCATCAAAGAACGTCAAGCCCATCAAATCGCTAGCATGAAAAATAAGCCAAAACTTCTCATCATTCGTGATAGTGACAACCCTGTTATCACCAAGTATGTCCAATTAAAAATTAAATACGGTGAAGACATTGGTATCAAGGTAGAAGACTTTCGCGCAAATAACATAGGAGAAATTGAAAGCAAGATTAAAGAAGCAAACGAGGATTCCACGATAAATGGTATTATTATCCAATTACCTATTACCGACAAATCAAAAACCAATGAACTGTGCAATCTAATTGCACCAGAAAAAGACGTCGACGGATTAGGCGAAAATGCCAAATTTGATTCAGCTACCGCAACTGCAATTTTATGGTTACTCTCTGGTTATGATATCAAACTGGATAATCAAAAAATCGCTATCGTCGGTCGAGGCAAATTAGTTGGTATGCCACTATTCAAAATGTTTACCGATTCTAATTATAACGTTTCCCTCTTCCACCGTGGTGATGACTTGACAAAACTTAAGCAATATGATATAATTATTACCGCCACGGGCATTCCGGGGTTAATTGTTAATTCTATGATCAAACCCGGTGCCATTCTTGTCGATGCTGGCACAGCTAGCGAAGATGGTGTTCTAAAAGGCGACCTCGCCGAAGAAATTCGTAAACGTACTGATTTATCTGCCATTACTCCAATTACCGGCGGAGTCGGCCCGCTCACCGTCACCTGCCTTTTTGATCACGTTATACAAAAATAATACTATTCATATCAATACCTGTATCAAACTTAACTATCTAGTGATTAATGTGCAAAGTGTCAGTCTGTTGATTACGACCATTTGCATCTCTTAGTCTAACATCTTCTATCACTACGCTTTCAGCAGAACGTCTCGTGTATGATTGAACTTTTTCTTGTGAAACACGTCTCGGCATTGTAGAATTAGAATCATTAGACAAAAGCCCTTGCGCTTCACTTTTCGAAAGTACAATATTATCGTTACCATGTGCTCCAAGCTGCAACCTAGTAGCATCGTCCATATTAGCATTCGAAGCCCAAATACGTTGTGATTGAGCAGAACTAATAATGCCTTGTGACATAAGATTTGCTCTTTGTTCCGTACTAAGAGCAAGTACATCTTCATCCTTCAAATCATCCACATTAAGGTTGTTCTCCGCATACCCATCAAGATTTTGAAAGGCAACATTACCACTGGCATCTCTGCCAACACCGCCACTCATCATGTATCTCTTTTGTTCGAAATCTTTCGTCAAGAAACCGTTGCCGTACTGTTTACCAACTTCTTCAAGCGTATTTCTACGATCTGCATCCGACATATTACCAAAATTAGCTCTATTACCCAAAACACTCCTCGTAATATCAGCCTTTCTGGAATCTTGCAGATTAGAGCCATTCATTTGTGCTAAAGCCGTCATTATATCTTTTTGGCTACCTCTGCCAGCAGCGGCTGCTAATTGCCTCCTATAATAGTCTTCTTCCTGAAGAGTCGGATCTTGCATTTTCTCCCGTTGGAAAGCTAAATCACCGAGATACGCCCCCTGTTTAATTTCGTTATTTAGATTTTCCTTAGCTGTAGCAACTCTAGCACTTTGTAAAGATTGATATCCCAAAGCTCTACCCAAGCTAGACCCAGCAATTCCAGCCTTTATGGCGCCTATCCTCGTAGGACGACCATCTTTATCAAGACCAGCATTGATACGTGTTTTTCTAGCATAACCAGCCCTTTGTAAAGACTTATACCCCTCTGTATTCCTCATAGCTCTAGTAGTTCCCGAACTCATCCTATTACCCAATCCTGCAATCTTCCCACCTATATCACCAAGTGCTGTGAACGAATTCTTAAGTAGCGTTGGAATAAAGAATATCGGTACGATTCCCGCAATCATTGCCGTAAACGCCGAGAAAAACCCTTCTTGAGCAAATCCAGCAGTCAAAAGAAGCTTCGCCACATAATTTCCGCCCCCCACCATCAATCCACAAATTGGATACACCAACAATAGACCTTGAAACCCTTTTAGCCACCTATCAAAATATTTTTTAGCATTTGGTAACATATAGCACACCATTGCAACCGGCGAAATTACAATCAACACCACCACTGCAGCCTCTCTTACTGCTAGCATCAAGAATAAGAAGACAATCGAAATAAATACGCCTACTGCCGACACCAACAAAGATAGAACAATCGCTGGATTCTTCCACATCATACCACCAGCTACTACCGCTGCTCCTAATACGCCTACACTTACCAATACTCCTTCCGCACTCGAACCTGATATAGTAGATTTTTCAGCAATGTTTATGTTTTCTGGAGAAGGCAATGTATCACCTAACCCATTGAATAAAGCTTGGAAACTATTGCCTAAGATATTTGAAATATCTACGGCTAAAACGCAGATTACAAATGATAGATTAATCAACACAGCCACAACTATTAGCTTTGGTAGAATCTTTTTAATACCATAATTATCAATACCTACGCCAGTTAATTGTGAGAAGATTACTATCAATAGTAAAATCACAAACAAAATATTCGCAATATCACGGAAAGTTTCCCATCCATGCCTAACGCTTTCATTATCGTCGGAGAATAGTTTCGGATTCACCGTCAAAGCAGGCTCAACATACTCCGCATAAATATCCTCAGATGCATCTCCTAATAGTTCCATTATCGGACATACAATCCACCCTAAAGACTGTGCACCACCTTGGTTAGCACAAGTTTCTTTTATACTACTCCCGCCACCTTCATCATCATCTTTCCCTCCATCAACATCCATTGCTTCAGCTTCCTCTTTCGCACTAGTCTTGGTAGCATTCTCTTTAAGGTTATCAATCCTTTTTTGGTTGCCATATGTTGCAGGCGCAGCGCTGAGAACGGATTGCGCAAACGCCTCAAAAGTACTATCATTTACTTTGAATGTCTTCTTTGTAACCGCCTTACCACTATCACACGCATATCCAGACTTTGAACAACTAGATATTGTTAATTCATTTCCGTCGCTATTAATAGACATACTAAGCTTCGAATCATTTATCGGAATCTTCGTAGTATCAGATGGCCAATCCTGGAACTGAATTTTCCCTGTTACTTTTCCATTACTATCTACATAAGCACAGATTTTTTTAGTAGAAGATTGCTGCGCAACCGTTCTCTCTGTTTCACCAGTGTCTTGAGCCGTCTTCCCATTATTCTCATACTTATTCACATACTTATACTGTATCGCAAAACATTGTATTTTTTTACCATTCTTATCCTTCTCGCCCCACCATGCTGAAACTTGGTCTTTCGGAAAAAGCCCACACACAACCGAAAGCAATATCAATACTATGATAAATATCGATTTCCTTTTCATCATTTACCCCCCTCATTTTTATCATATTTGCCATTCAACATTTGCGAAATCGTAAAACAACCTTCAACCAAATGCTGAGACGACACGCTCTGGGTATCATCCAATTGATAACGTAAATCATATAACTCACTTTCTAATTCAACATTATCGGAATCTTCACATTCAAGAAATTCATTCTGCGCATTAATGCATCCCTCTGCTCTAAGATTAGTCAATAACTCTGCATATAATTCATAATACTTAACACCATTTTCACCGAATTCTTTTATTGATTGATAGCTCGATTCCGTAAAATCAGAAAATCTTTTATCAATCCATTTATCTAAACCACTCTCATCAAGACTAAAATATTGACCCATAAACTCAGTATCATTTAAAACTGAAGAAGTATTAATCATCTTTGTCAATAGAAAATCCTCTTTATATTGAGAAAATTCATCAAGAAAAGTTTTATCATTGACATTCTCCAAATTCTTTTCGAACTCATCCAAATAATTCTCTGCGGTCAATAAGAAAGCTTTTCTTTTGCTATCACTCATCTCGTCTAAACCATTCATCGCATAATAAGTATCCTCATCAAATTCCCCTTGCAAAGCTTCTGTGGAATCCTCTTCATAAAGTGCATAATTTGCATACTTATAGAAGCTTTCCTTGCCAGATCCAGAAAGGTTCACTCCTCTTCCATTAATTAACCACAGCACAAACCCAATTAAAGCCAGTACAGCTAACGCCACTACAACAATGATTATTATCTTTTGCTTCGATTTATTTTGCGGAGAGGCCAATACAATATCATCACTAGCACTCATTATCGGCGACGAAGAAAACCCGCCCGGTCCTACCCCACCCGAACTAAAGCTTCCAAAAGGATTATTCTGTGATGAATCCATATACCAATAATTATAGCATAAACATTTTAAATCAAGAAAAAATGTTTTAAAACCAAACAAAAATGGGCCTTTCGACCCATTTTTGTTAAGTTCCCGCCCGTGAAGCGGTCAACTTACATTAACTTTTTACGGCTAGCAAGATAGTAACCAAGTGTAGTTACTACTGAACCTGCGCCAATTGCACCAGTCACAATTGTACCTGCACCCGTATTTACAATTGTAGTTGGAGTGTCAGGAGTTGGGGTTGGTGTTGGAGTAGGAGTAGGTGTAGGTGTTGGAGTAGGAGTTGGTTCATCACATTCCTTATCAACCATCACCGAAGCGTCATCCTTATAAACAGCGTCTTTCACAGAAGAGCTATTTACAGTAGCACTTGCCCAGTTTACCAATTGGTTAGAACCACAAGCCATGTTTTTGTCCACGACTTTACCGGTAAAGCGAACATAAGCATTACCCTTTGCATTGTAATCGCCAATGTTGATGCCAGAAGTGGTTACACTATCATCAGAAAGCTTAACACCATCTTGATGATTTGAATTATAAAGCACAGTAGAGTTCTTTACATATTCAACGTTGGTAGGAAGCACATCACGAATCATCACATTCTTGACTTGCTCAGCAAGTAAGTTGACGTATTCGATCTGATATTCAACTTCGTCACCAACTTTAGCATTGACAGATTCGCTCCAGTCCTTAGTACCTTTGATACGAACTTTCTTATAGACTCTCGCAGCAACAGAACTATGAACTTTCACGTTAATAGTTACAACACCAGAGTATTCAAAACAACCAGGAATTTCACCATTCATAGAAGTGTACCCAAGGGTAGCACCGCTAGTAATGACTTCATTAGGAAGTTTGAAATCACCTTTGTTGTTATTAAAGTTAGCCGAACCATCTACATACTCAAGATAGATGTTTTCGTCAGCGACCAAGGTCACTTCATCCCAAACACGCTTTGGGGATGCATTTGAAGAATCAAGGTAACCCACAATCGTTTGAGATTTAGCTACATTGGTTGGGATTGAGAAAGATGCTTTCACATTCTTCGCAATCGCTTGCATGCCACGTGGGCTATTATTGTGAACGAACAAACGAATTGTATAAGTTTCGCCGTCTTTCACCTTAATTTCATTAGCATTCCAAGTGCTGACATTTGCACCAGCTACTTTAGCGCCAACGAAGTTCTTTTCATCACCAATCTTACCATTGGAGATTGAGTTAAAGGTAATCTTGTCACCAAGTTCACCATTATTAATCTGATCAAGTGTATAGCTTGGACGACCATTATCTGAATCACCCCAAGCATTCACAATCACAGGAGCAATAGTGGCTGCAGCTACAACTGCCGCTGCAGAAACACTAAGAATAGATTTATAAACCTTATTCATAATAATCCTTTCATTAAATAATTAATAAACTCTGTTTTTGTGCTAACCGTAAATTGTTAATTTTCGTCTGCACAACCAAATCATCTCAAACTTCATGGATGAGACCCGGCGACCAAGTCGCCGGGACCATTAATAATGTACTAGGCTCCCCCTAGCCTCATCCTTTTACTACCCATCTATATTAGTCCGACGGTCCTCCCCAGGCTTCGCCGGCACTATCATTTTTAATTTCATCCGATTTGGCTTTTTCAGGAGTCTTCGAATTGATTTTATCGCCATTATTATCTACCTTCGTATCCTGCTTTGGTGCTGGAGTCGAAGGCTGATTCGAATCGGACCCAGTCTTCTGGTCCTTATTCGTTTCCTTGTCCTTCTTTGTCGAGTCATTTCCGGACGAAGAAGAATCCTTAGTATCCTTCGTCGAATGCTGAGGATCGGATGGATTATTAGTATTCTCTCCCGGTCCTTTATCATCATTCGGCTCAGTGTTTTTCTTAGGAGCCTTGCTTGGGTCCTTCTTATACTTCGGCTTATCAGGGTTGTCAGGCTTGTCAGGCTTTGATGGTTTGTCAGGCTTGTCAGGCTTTGACGGTTTGTCAGGCTTGTCAGGCTCTGACGGTTTGTCCTGAGGAGTAATCTTCATTATTTCCTCAACATTCGTCGGCTGATAACCACACTCAGTCCTGTAAGATACTTCGACTACACCAGTCCCCTTAATCGTAAATACATACGTCAAGAATGTGCCAGTGTGGTCAGGTGTCTCCATCACGATAACATCAGGAACTCCATCGACTGTATATGGATTCATATACATCTGGTCATCCAAGTTATTACCGTCAGTTACTTTAACATCAGCAGAATCCAACATCTTGAAAAATGCATTCAAAGTCTCTGTGTAAAGCTCTGGGTCCTTCCTAAATATTTCTTTCGAAGCATTTATGGTCTTCGCCCAGTCACCTTTGCAAGACTCATAGAATTCTCCAAGATAGCGTGTACCAAGATTAGCATCAGCCCAAGCCATAGCCGCAGCACCAAGTGCCGGGTCATTTCTAAGTCTTTCACGGAAATCCGCATCATACTCAGTAGCTGTCAAATCCCCTGGATTTGGTCCAAAGTTAAAATCATTGGATTCATCCTGGTCATTTTGAAGCTCAGAGTTATAGAAATGCCAAGTTGACATATCCTCATCAGAAACAACATCGGCATTAGCTTCCGCTCCTTCATCTGAGGCCTCAGCTACTAGGCTATTTTTTGCCGCAAGAAGTCCGTCACCAGTCATTGCCCAGTCTACCTGAGTAGCAAGTGCAGTTGTTAACAGTATTGCTAAAACAGCTACAGCAAGCCAACCAAGACCTTTGTGTCTTTTTCTTTCACTATCTGTATCATCTATCTCTACGTAAAGGAAATTCAAATAGTTATAAACCATCAAGAATATCGCAATGATACCAGCAAACAATGGAGTCGTTGACACCAAAGATGCTACAAACGGTATTCCGATGATTGTCGAAAAAGCATAAGCAGGGACCTTCATCACTACGCAAAAAAGAACTGTTAGGGCGATAAAAGGTATCATCTCTTTAAAGCTTCCACCTTCAAAGTTCCACCATTTTACTAACCATACTAAAAGGGCTATCATAACCGCCATAAAAATCGGCGCCAAGATAATTGACCCTTCTCCTAATTTAGGAGTAACATAGTTGATTATTCCAGCTATCAATCCGATAGCCACTCCAGAAACAACATACTTATCGCTAAGCCCTAGCTCTGAGAAATCCTCATCACCTAAGACTAGCCTCTTAGCAGTAACGACTAAAGCCGCAATTACCACGGCCAATACTAAACTAAGTAGTAGCATAGGGCATATCCTCCTTTTCAAAAGATTTTTATTTTAGATCCGGAGGACAACGCCCCCGGTTGTTATGGGGAGTTGTGCGGGTAGCACTCAGATTCCATCTGAAATCTGAGATGATTTGGTTGTTAAATTTCGTCGTTGTTTTATAAAAACACACCCTAAAACTCAGACTATCTACATTGTATCACACTTTAGCTTTTTTGTCAATACTTATACCCCCATTCTTCACAATAATCAAGTTTATGGTTATTCATTATTTTTGGCAGCAAAAACCCAGCGTTTACGCTGGGTTGCGATTATTACAGCATATTAGAACAGTCCAGCATTAGCTAACTCTTCTTCCGTCAGGACGTGATTGATCTGTCCATCGATATATTCAACGAAAATCTTTTTGAATATACCGCCAGAAGCCTGGTCAGCTGCGGTTTTACTCGGTGTAATACCAATTCTACCGTTGGATCTACGGAACTTATAGGCATAGCCTACTCCGTTAAAACCACTTGGCTTCACATCCGGTTTTGAAACATTTGTCTGAATAGGATCAGGAGCAGGTTCAGGCTGTGGTTCAGGCTGTGGTTCAGGAGTAGGTTCAGGCTGTGGTTCAGGTTTCTGTTCAGATTCCTTTTCGGTCTTCTGTTCAGAGCCCTCTACCTCAACGTTGACATTTATGTCCTCATTGACAGGAGCTGCGTTTGGTCCAAACACTGCTTCCTCCAGCTTGACTATCCTGTCTTCGTGATCACGAAGATCTTCCTTACACTCCTTAGCTGCTTCCGCCAAAGTATGGCAGATATCCGTCAATTTAGCGACGGTCATTCTTTCCGGCTTCTGCTCTTTCTTAGCTTCAGTCACTGGAGTCGCCTCCTTCTTAACCTCAACTTTCTTAGATTCAGCCGCCTCTACTTTCACTTCTCCAACATTAACTTCTTCAGATTTTACTGCTTCAACTCCTGCTGCTTTCTTTTCAGCTGCTTTTGCTTTTCTACGTGCATCTTTACTCATTATTCTGTCACCTCACTATACACATCGTAGATTTAACGAACAACCTAGAACAAACAATGTTTGTCACTAAATCCCCTTTATTATAGCATACTTATTCAAAAAAGTCAATACTTATAACATCTAACAAGAAAAAATACTCCAACTGGAGTAAATATGGTGCGGGTGAGGGTAGTCGAAACCCTATCTCAAGTTTGGAAAACTTGCATACTAACCGCTGTACTACACCCGCAGCGTATGGGGTGGGATATCGGGATCGAACCGACGACCTTCTGGACCACAATCAGACGCTCTAACCATCTGAGCTAATCCCACCATAACAACAATTATAACATAATCTATCTTGAAATACCAGGATTTTTCCGTGCAGGCATTTGCGCTGGGCCACTTTTTGTAGGAGTATTACCTCCTTTAGCTCCAGTTTCAGAGTCCTTCGAATTTAACCTCCCCCTTAATCCACTATTAGATGAGGTATTATTTTCATTACTATCCCCACCAAATTGTGCCGCATCTCTCCGTGCTTGCCAAGATGTTCTACCCCCCTCCGCAACCACCTTAGAATCCCCATATTTCCTAATTACGCTACGATTCTGGTCAATATTCCTACGCTGGTTAAAAGATTGCGCCGAAACAGCACCAATACCACCCCGATTTTGCGCCTCCGCGTAAGCCGAAGAATGAACTACGTCCTCCTTCTTTTCTTTCATCAATCTTTTTAACAAATCCCCATTCATAATCTTTTACTTAGGTAATAGTAAGAATGCTACTGTCCCAGCAGTTGCCCCTAATATTATCGTCATAATAATTGTCACAATAATGCCAACATGGGAGTCCTTCTCTGGCTTCGTGATAATTGTCACTGGCCCCTTTGGTTCCTCTTTCGGAACTGCAATCTTCTTTTGATAAACATTCTTCGATAAAGGACGTTTTTCTACTCTAGACTGGTTAATAAACGGTGATTTTGGAGTATTATAAGTCGCATTCGTTTTATTAACCACAGGCTTAGTAGAGACACTCTTAGTTTTCGGTGTGCCTCTCAGTAATTTTTCTGCTTTAACTTTCTTAGCTTTTGCTTCGCTCGCGGATGCCACTGGACCATGATTTAGAGGTCGTTTTGGTAATTCTGTATTAGATTTAGTACCATGTAAATCCTCTACCACACCAAGTGAAGGCGCAGTTTTAGCAACTGGCTGCTTATACTCAGTCCTAGTATTCGCCACCACCCGACCACTCGACTTAGCAACTGGCCTTGGGGCTGGTTTTGGTTGTATCACTCTATTAGCAGACGTTACAGCTCTCTTTGGAGCTACGTTATTTGAAACAGCTACAGGTGCCCTGCGCACTGGCTTCTGGGCAACTGGTCGTTTTGGTAATTCAGCATGCACTACTCTCGGCGCAGCCTGACCACGCTTAGTAGTATTAGTTTTAGATTTAGTCGGTACAAAATCTATGTATCTCTTATTCATGCTCTCACTCTTTTAGCTGTTTCTATTATATCAGTAAATTCACTCAAAATCAAACTTGCTCCCCCAATCAAAAGACCGTTCACCCCTGGTACTGTTAAATACGCCCCAGCATTAGATGGGTTTACACTCCCACCAAATAATACTGGCACCTGTTCAGAATGCTTCTCACCATACGTATCCGCTAAATTTTTACGAATTAATTTCACCACTTCCGCAATCTCATCTGGAGTCGCTATTTTTGCTGCTTTTGTTGAAGAAATCGCCCAAACTGGCTCATACGCAACAATAACTTTATCTAAATCGTCATCTGATACTTCCGATAATCCTCCAATTAACTGATCCCGAATCACGTCTGCAGTCTCCCCAAAAGCTCTTTCTGATTCCGTTTCACCAATACATAAAATTGGCGTAATCTTATTTCGAATCGCTGCCGCCACCTTCTTGGCTACCATCTTGTCATCTTCTCTAAAAATATATCTTCTCTCCGAATGTCCAATTATCGCATAATCCGCCAATCCCCGCAATTGTGAAAAAGAAGTTTCACCAGTAAATGCACCATAATCTCTGTAAAATGCATTCTGTACCGCTAGTTTCATCTTATGACGATCTACTTGCAAAGACAAAGGCTGCAATGCAATCGTCGACGGTGCCACTACTACCTCAGTATCACGATAGTTTGGCAAAGCTTTTAAGAGTTTATGAAGATAGATAGAAGCCTCACCCACAGTGAAATTTAGCTTCCAGTTGCCCACAATATAAGTTTTCATAACCATATTATATCACATCGAATCTTATAATCAAAAACCGTCATAAATCACTGTAATGCATCTGTATTTGCAATCAATCGCGCCTTGAATGCTTCCTTTGCTGCCTCAACATTTGTATTATCGCCCTTCCAGGTGAACAAAGCCGGATCCTGCAATGCCCTTGCAAAAGAAAACGTCACTGGAAAATTAAAAGGTCCATTTTTTATTACTGCCGCAAGATTATCTGTTGCTTGTTCAACCGTCTGCCCACCAGATAAGAACACCACACCTGCTAGCTCACTCGGCACATGCTCTTTTAATACCTTAGCGGTAGCTTCACCCACCTCATCAGGGGTAGAATTACTATGTCGTTTCCCACCTATCACCATATTGCATTTCAACACACAAGCCTTCAAATTCACTTCAAAATCTGCCAATGTCGCAAATAATTTATCCAAAATCTTTGCAGTCACCTCCGCCGATTTATCAATACCATAATACCCATCATAAACTACCTCTGGTTCTACAATAGGCACCAACCCAGCCGATTGACACTCTTTTGCATATTCAGCCAAAATTCGACAGTTTTCATCTATCGCCATCGCCGATGGAGTGATAACTTCTCCAGCTTCATTTAAATGTATCTCAAAAGCTGCTCGCCATTTTGCAAACCTGAGTCCCATTCGATAATACTCTCGCAGTCTAAGAGCCAAACCATCTAACCCCTTCGTATATGTTTCTACCGACTTCTCAAATTTTTCTAACCCTTGATCCACCTTAATCCCAGGTATAATTCGCTGCGAAATCAAATAATCCACAAAGCTTTGCCCATTATCAGCCTGTTGTCTAGCTGTTTCATCAAACAAAATCACGCCATTCACATACTTATCTAAATCAGGAGTACTAAGGAATATATTACGATAATCCCTTCGATTCTCTGCTGTGTCTTCGATATTAAGCTGAGCAAACTTCTTCTTAATCGAACCACCCGACTCATCCGCCGCTAAAATACCCTTAGGCTTATACACCAAACTTGCCGCAAGAAGTTCTAAATCTTCAGTAGGATCCATATTCTTAGTTATGTCTTCTAATTCCTCTAGATTAAGCACCGAATCCAATTTAGAATTCTCCATATTCACTCTAGCCATCCTCAGACTATCCTCAACCGATTTGCCCAAAATAAAACCACCCAAAATCGTCGCCGCAGCAATCGAATATGCCGAAAGGTGTGTCAAAACATCTATTCTACCCACTGCAACATTCTCAGAAACACCACCATACGATAAATTCCCTTCCGAGACATAAACCAATTTACTATTATCCAATTGAAGCGCCTGTACTTCTTCCGAATCACCTCTGTTATTCTCTACGAATACTAAATTCGCTCTCGGAATCAACTGATTCAGTGTTACATCAAGCATAGTTCTTAAATAAATCACCAATTTTGTGTTCTGTGACAAATCTAAATACGACTCAATCTGTTTAACCGTTTCCGGCTCCAACTTCGCCGAACGATCAATAAATACATAATCATAAAAATCACCAGGTGCTTCAAAATGTGTAGTTTTGTATTCAGTTGGAACCAAATAGCTTGGTCTACCATCAGATACCATAATGTACCTATACACATTAGCCGTATCATCAGCTACTAACCCACCATCTTCCAGCTTCAATTTTGAACCAGTCACAGTAGTAGCAAGCCCCATTTTAGACAACACTTCTAAAGTAACCGCCGCTCCACCAAGGCTAGATTTTCGACTAAAAAAATGGTGTTCGCTTGCGTTGAACCCAAAATCCAACCACTTTACACCATTTTTATCAACTTCAAATCCCTCTGTTCTGCTATCCAGATTCAGATATACATCCTTCAAAATATTGCCCACTACCAATATATTCATAAGCTCATTATATCACAAGTTAACTACAATACGCCCAAAATTCCTTGCAACGCATACCCAGTATCTTCATGATTACGTACTGTAATCGTATCGATTCCCATCTCTACGACTGGATAATCATTTCCACCAGGCTGCGTCATATCACCAAAGTATAAAATATCTTTCTTCTCTACCTCTAATTCTTCCAGAAGATGCGTCATACCAAATACTTTATTCATCCCAGGAGTAATCGCGTTAATAGATGTAGTGCCACCTATCTCGTAGTCAAACTCCGGCGCCAACTCTTTACAACGCGCTACAATTTTTTCGCGTTTCTTACAATCAGGATCCCAAGCATATTTTTCTTCAGTTCCAGCCTTTTGTCCAAGTGCCGAAAATGTCACTTGCGACAAACGGTTTTCAATAATCTCATCGCCAGGTTTCAGTTTATCTTCTTCCCAATATCCCAATTCTTTTGCCGCTTTTTCAATCGTTTCACTAATTTTAGCCACCTGTTCATCTGTTAGTGGGTAATTGTAAACTTGTTCCCAATCTTTTTTCTCTACATTATAACGATAATATTGCGTCCCTTGCGCCACGAACAAATGCAAATGTGACAATTGTTCTGGCGTTGGATTTGGTAATTGATCCACAATTTGAATCAAAAATTGATCAAATTTCTGTCCAGAAATTGGACATATTTCAAAATGATCGAGACATTTCACTAGCAATTCAGCGATGTCTTTAGTAATTGGCGTCTTCGCCACATTTAATGTTTGGTCTATGTCAAATGCAAGTACTCTTTTCATACTTACATTATACCATCAAAAACCAAATCTCCACCCAAGTTAATCTATTGAATTATTCTGCTGATTCTTCAGGTTTTGTTTCTTCAGAGGATTCAGCTTCTGCAACTTCACCTTCAGCACCCTCAGCCGTTTCAGCTGCCTCTGCAGCTTCTTCAGCTGCACGTTTCTCAGCTTCTGCTGCTGGATCATATAGTGACACTACTGCTTGAGCAAGATCAATCTCTTTATCAACAAATTCTACATTTTCCGGCAATTTAATATCGGCGAGCGTCAATTTGTCCTCAATCCCCACCATCCTAGAAGCATCAATTGTAAGTTCCTTTGGCAAATCAGCTGGCTTAGCCTTTACATCAATCTCATCAATCGATTGATTCATCGCAAAATGATAAGTCTTCGAAGCTTCAGACTCCTCAAAATTCACAATTACTACTGGTGTAGTTGCTACCACAGCTTCTTTCGCTGAAATTGCACGGAACTCTATATTCATAATCTTACGAGACACAGGATCAATATCCACGTTCTCAACAATGGCTAGTCTCTTTTTGCCATCTACAGTCAAATCAATTGGTGAATGATAGCCAGCCCCAAGCAGTACCTTTTCCGTAGCTACATACTCTGAAGCCATCAAAAACGGTTCTTTACCTCCACCAAAAATCACTGATGGAATCAAACCTTTTTCACGTAAACCTTTTAGTTTTTTACCTGTCACTTCACGCTTCTCAAGCGTCAATTTGTATTCAGCCATAAATAATTCCTTTCAACTATTTTATATTATATCATACTTTTTGCACTTTGACCATAGCTGGACGTAATACCTCCCCCTCATAATAGTATCCAGGTCTCAAAGTTTCAGCAATCACTTCTTTTTCACCTTCGCCCTCTACCATTACCGCCTCATGTAAATCCGGATTAAATTCCGTCCCTTTATCAGAGATAACTCGCCCTAAGCCAAGCTCCTTCATAGTTTTCTCTAAAGTTTTTTCTAGAGGAGTCAGTTCTTCAAAAGTCGCAATAGCTCGGCTCATATCGTCAATCAACGGTAATATCTTATAAACAGTAGCAAACTTTACCGATTTCTTCTCCTGTTCTTTTTGTATTTCTACTTGTTTTCGAAAATTTTCAAAATCTGCTCGCGTTCTTTGTAAATCGCCTGTTAACTCTGCAATTTTTGCATCATTTTCTTCATTTTTTTCTACTTTTTTCATAATATTTCCTCCAACATATTACCAGTTCTTCTAACTAACGCCATTACGCGTGAATAATTCTGTCTCGTCGGCCCCAAAACGCCTATATAGCTTTTGTCCGAAAATGGCGATCTAAATTTTGAGATTATCAAAGACACCTCAGAATTTCTCCCTATCGGATTTTCTTGACCAATAAATATATTAAGTGGTTCACCTGGTGCCGCTTCTCTGAGCCATGGCTCCAAATTATCTAACAATCTTGCTACAGCCTGCACTCGTCTAGTATCTACAAATTCCGGTTGTGTAAACAAACGTGAAATCCCTGCCAAATATAACTGCCCACCAATCGTTGCTAACCCCAAATTACCAGTTAACTCTACCAATGTGTCCACCGCTCCACGAATCGCCGCATCAGCTTGTGATTGTGAAGATACTCTTCGCACCAAAGCATGCATTCCACGCTCTAAGCTCACATCGACAGAAGCCTCTCTTTCGAACACTGTACTATTTTTAGCTACTCGTTCATCCTCTAAATTATTTACATAGAATCGATATCCAGCATCAGTTGGCACTCTACCCGCCGAAGTATGCGGCTGAGCAATCAACCCTAAAGCTTCCAATTTCGCCATTTCAGCTCTAATAGTCGCTGGCGATACCCCAAAAAGCTTCGCCATCGTCACGCTTCCCACCGGAGATGCCGTTTCTGCATATTCCTCTATAATTTGACAGAGAATCTGCTTCTGTCGCTCTGTTATTTCCATACTCTAATTATACAAAATTAGCACTGAAATGTAAAGAGTGCTAATTTATTGTTTTCTCAAAATTCTACATTTTTTAAAAAAATATGTTACAATAAAAAAACCTCGCGTAAAAGGGCCAGTATTTTACGCGAATAAACTAGCTAGTTGACTGGTGTACATTAAAGGAGGGTAAAAATGGCTAATAATGGCAAAAAAAGCAAGTGCTTCACATTGACAGAAAATGGCACTACCTACACAGGAACCATTAAAAGCGGGAAAATCAGAGTTACCACAGCTCGTACCGCTCCGGGTCAGAATATGACCGTAGGAGTATTCGATATCGCCAGCAGAACATGGCACAACGATTCACTCCCTAAGAATGTCAAGAAAAAATTCGAAGCCGCCTTCTAACCTTTTTATCCAGGTTCCCCAGTCGTTGACTGGGGCTTTTCCTTTTATAAAACATGTTATAATAATCTTATGGAAGAAAAGATTGAAACTATCAAAGAATGGCTCGGCACTGGCAGTATTAATATTTTCGGTCTGCCTATGTCTGGCAAAGACACCCAAGGTATTAAGCTAGCCGAAACTCTAGGCGCAAAATTCCTCTCATCAGGATTAATCATTCGCGCCATGGAAAAAGAAACCAAAAACAATTTTTCTAAAACTGGTGCCCTCATCCCAACCAATCTTTTCTACGAGTGGGTTCTTCCCTATTTTGAAAGACCAGATTTATTCAAATATCCACTCATCCTTTCTTCCATTGGTCGCTGGCATGGCGAAGAAGACCAAGTTATGTCTATCGCTGCTGGCGCAGGCCACGAAATCAAAGCAGCTATTATCCTCAATATTAGCGAAGCAGACGTCGAACGTCGTTTTGACCAAGCCAAAATCCTAGACGACCGCGGCACGCGTGAGGATGACAAAAACCTCGAAATCTTCAAAACTCGTATTCAAGAATTCCACGATAAAACACTTCCAGTCATCCAACATTACAATTCATTAGGCCTACTTATCGATGTAAATGGTGACCAATCCCGCGAAGCAGTTTTTAATGAGATCGTCGAAAAACTTTACCAAAAAGCTTTAAAATCTCATGTCTAAACTCATATATTATATATATTAAACCTATTAATACTACACCAAGCACCGCATATAATGCCACGAAAGTCGAACTCTCTTCATAACTTTCTGGTTCCAGACTATAATCTGCACCATTATTCTCCTTAATCCTTTTACATCTCCCAGTCTCTGGATTTAAATAATAGCCTTCCTTACAAGTTTTTTCCTTTTTGGTTTCAATCTTTTTGCATCTTCCCGTCAAAGGGTTTAAAAAATAGCCGGCCTTACAAACTTTCGGTTTCACACTAGTCACTTTTACACAATTTCCTGTCGCCTCATTTATAACTTTACCCTCTTCACATGTCCTAAATTCTTGGAAATTATTTGGTGCCCCAGGCGTCGGTGCATAAGTTGTCCTCCAAATCTCCTTCCCATTATTATCATAACCAATAAAAGCATACGCAGTCCCTTTTCTTTGGCCATTTGGATATATTAGTTTATCAATCACCGCCCCGTCTGTGTCAATTAGCTCCAGTATATTTGAATTAGTGGGATTTTTCGTCAAACTAAATCCTTCTGGATAATATACAAAATATCCTTCGGGTTTGACTAGTCCCTTCAATAAATAATCCTTATTCTTATAACGTATTTTACATCCATCTAATAACACCTGTTCTGAACCTGTATTATATAATTCTATAAACTGTTCCGCTTTAATTGTTTCATAATAGCTCAGAATTTCCGAAAACTGTATTTTTTTACATTGACTAGGCATCCTCCCATAACCTTCCTCTTCTTTAGATTGATCAATATAATAACTCGTCTCGTCATATTGCGGCTCGTATTCTTCTAAGTGCTCAAATAATCCAGTTTCAAGATTTCGCACCAAAACCGTTGGCTGAGCCGATTTAAAAGCCCTGTAACAATCTTCTTTGCCGGTCCAACAAACTTCATCTACAATCTCATTATCAATCTTCAATTGAATTGACCCAGCGAATGCCAATGTCTTTTTGTAATTCACAGCAGCTAGCTCACTTTCAGGTGAGCTAGCCAAACGAAGGAGGATGGTCTCGCCGGTCATCCAGCTGTTCTCGGGAAATTCGAATATTATCGAATTGTTCCCGCTTGAATTAGTATAGCTTACTGCTGTTCCAGCGAGCGAAATCGGAGCGTCGGAGTTTTTTCGGGAAATTTCAATCATTTCTCCAACATTACTTTTCCCTTCAATTGTATATCCAGGATTAACTGCCCGAATATACAATTCTGGGATATCATCATTTATTATTCGTTCATCATCTACCGCATTAGCACTACAAAAAGTAGCAAACCCTTCACCAATCACACCTATAATTATTGATAAAAATAATAAAAATTTCTTCATGCCAAGAAAGCTAGCATGGTGAAACTAGAAATACAACCCCCAACGTGATATAATCTAACCATGAGCGTTTTCATATCTATTGGATTATTAATTCTTTCTATGCTTATTCTGATTTTTTTACAACTTTCTCCAGGTATTTTTGCCTTAACTTATCATTACGCTCTTGGTAAATACTCTAAGAATCAAGCTTCTTTCCTAACACTATTTTTCATTATTGGCGTCGAGATAATCTCCGCTTGTATTTTCCTCTCAACCTATTTTTTAGTTTCAACCTTATTCTTTGTTGGATTTAGACCCGAAACAAGTGTCTTAACCTGGATCTTAGCCGGCATACTAATAGCTCTCGGATTTTTAGCCTTCTTTCATTACTTTCGTCCAGGAGCCGGCACCAAACTATTTATCTCTCAAAAATACTCCAAAGGTTTTAAATATAGTGCCAAAACCATCAAAACAAAATCGGATGCTTTCGTTCTCGGCGTAATGTCTAGTGTTTCAGAATTTATCTATACTTTTCCACTTTACGTCTTAGCATCTGCAGAAATCGTTCACCTTAGTCTCTATGGCATTTCAATTAACCTCTTTGCAATTCTATTTGTCCTAACACCATTATTGCCACTCTTCATAATCAGATATAAATACCAAGCTGGGTACAATTTAGCCGACATTATCAAAACCCGTACTAAAAACAAACCATTCACTCGTTTTATCTTGAGCTTTAATTACTTAATTATCGCAATATTAATATTATGCTTTAGGACAATTCTCTAATGAAAGAATACGACGAAAACGAAATCAAAAAAGACCTCAAAATCGATGCACATGCACTTGGTATCCCAGAGGGTGCTGCCGAAACTTTTATCAATCGTACATTAAAAGATGCCAAAAAACATCTCAAAAACAAGTCCATCATTACCGAAAAAGATTTAGAACGTGCTATATGTAAAGAATTAAAAAAATATCACGCTGATTTAGCTTATGTTTATCAAAATCGTGATACAATAATATAGAGATGGGTAAGAAATACGATTTTAAATATATAGTCATAGGTAGTGGGCCTGCTGGCTCAGCCGCCGCCTTAACACTTGTTAAATCAAAAAAACGCGTTGCTTTAATTGAAAACCGTTATTTTGGGGGCACCAATTTAAACACACGTGATATCCCCTACAAAGTTGCACTCGATTTTTCACATACATACCACAAGCTCAGCCTATATCCTGAATTCAAAAATCAAGATTTAACTTTCAATTTCCCGACCATTGCTGCACGTGAATTAAATACGATTATGAAAACTGGCGGCAATGACAAGAAAGTATTCGAAAACGCTGGTGTCGTTTGTCTTGATGGCTACGCCAATCTTCTTGATCAGCACACTATTGCCATCGGTCAACAAAGAATTACAGCTGAATATTTCGTTTTGGCAACTGGTTCTAAACTCAAAACTGGCGGTATTTCTGGCATCGATCGCGTCGATTATCTTACGCCTAATACCGCTGTAAAAATTCGACGTCTACCAAAAGTCGTCACAATCATAGGTGGCGGCTCAACTGGCTGCGAGATCGCCGAATACTATGCCGAACTAGGAGTCAAAGTTCTTCTTCTTGAAATGTCCGATCTGCTCTTACCCCGCGAAGATAGAGAGGTTGGTGAAACAATTACAGATTATTTCACTCGACGTCTAGGCATTTCTGTACTTACTGGTTGCAAAGTTGTAGCCTTAGAAGAAGATAATTTCAGTAAATACATCGTCTTCCAAACAAACGGTGTCGAAAAAATGATTCGTACCGACTATATCGTTTTAGCAACCGGTAGTGAACCAATCCTAGATTACGGATTAGAGAATGCTGGTGTTAAGTTTAAAAACTCTGGCATCAACGTTGATAAATTATTCCAAACTTCCGCCAAAAATATCTACGCAATTGGTGACTGCCTAGGTAACGAATCTTCAACTGAACGCGCCGAAAAAGAAGGCCTCACCGTTGCCATGAATCTAGTCAATAAAACCAAAATTACCGTAGATTATAAAGGAATGCCTCGTATCGTCAATTTATATCCAGAAATAGCTACCACCGGTTTTAACGAAAGCGATCTCATACGTCGTGATCGTGATTACAAAAAGTCTATTGTTAAACTCGATGAAATCACCGCTAGCAAAATATACGGCATTGAACACGGTTTTGTGAAGCTACTCTCTGATAAAAATAGCCACATCATCGGCGCAACTATTGTTGCACCCAATGCTAGCCTAATGATTAGTGAATTATCTATTGCTGTTCGTCATAATCTCACTGCACTAGAACTCGCTAGCACTCCACACGTTTGTAATTCATTCAACGAAGCTATCAAACTTGCTGCCAAAAAACTTCTCCCTAAAAAACGCTAACAGATAAGTCTGTCGCATTGACTTATTTCGTTTTTTTGGTATAATTAATGTATATCGCGGGGTAGAGTAGCCTGGTAGCTCCCCCGTTGTGACGGCTCAAAGCCAAACGAGCCAGGATTTTAACAAAATGTCGCGGGGTAGAGCAGCCTGGTAGCTCGTTTGGCTCATAACCAAAAGGTCGTTGGTTCAAATCCAACCCCCGCAACCACAACAATTCGATTTTATCCAGGTAAGCGATAAAGGCTTACTTTTTTAATGCAAACAAAATGACTCTTGTTTCACAAGAGTCATTTCATATGACTACAATATTCTATGGGAAGAAGTTGTATTCTTGAAGAACAGTATAATCTTTTACTAGAGACTCATTGCTCCCATCGTTTAAGAGTTCAAGTGGTCCTAAAAGCGAAAGTGAATAATCTTGTCTATTATCCATTCTCACTGAAATTCTTCTATAAAGATCATTTGCCCTACCAGTTGAATCAACCTCCAACTGTACACCTTTCAAATTGACTGAACTACCAGAGGAAATTTCTGTACAATCAGGATCACTTGCTGAACAAGATTTGCATGTCGTCCCATCCTTACATAGGAATTCCAACAAGAAACTAGTCTGTGGTTTACCATATGGTAATCCCACTACAAAGATAAATGTATCATCATTACGGACAACGTGACCGTCTGGGGCTTCAGCACCTACAGGATCCGGCAATTCAATCGTTACAGAACATGCATAATCCGCTGTATCTTCATTACAATCGACAGTAAAAGGTAAATTTGTAGGTTTCTTGTCATTTGATTTAGCAAATTGCGCTTTAGTAATATTGTTACCTGTTGCTGATATGTGATTACCCGTCTTCCCAGCCGAACCATTTTGAGTAGGTACCAAATAGACCATCGCACGATTAGTCCTATTACCTACTGAAGTATCGAACTCATTTATATTGAAATCATTGGCAGTTTGGACCATTGCAAGCGAAAGTGTTGGTGGGGTAGATACTGCCGCACTGATCGTATCTGGGAATATTACACTACTGCTTAAGCTATCATAATTACTGTATATCTTATTCCCTACTGAATCGCTATCAGAAAACCAGCTCAATCTAACCTTGCCAATCTTATCAGCACCAATACCATCATCAAATTTCGCTTTAATAACCCTAATTAAATCCGACTGAGATAGGGTAGATTCATATCCATTCAAAGAATCCGTCATAGTCACACACGTATAGGCCTGCTGCATATTATTGCCAACATTTTTTGACTCATCAATTACCACAGAACCATTATCGCGGCCGATTATCTTCGCTACCATATCACAATCATCAGTTTTACTTTCAAAGTAGTGGAATATTTCATTACAACCATATTTATTCATTGCTTCTTCTGAACTACCATTCTGCTTTTGAATCAAACAGTTTTGATAATTATAATATGCCAACTTTGCATCTTCCACCCCAGCCATTGCTGAATCATATGCCGACTGAGCAAGATCATCATTTGAAGTTCTTGTTACTTCAGAAATGATAATCGCAGCAAAACTCGTAGCGATAATCATCAATATTAAAGTCGAAAAAGCTACTACGTAAAACGACGCTGCTCCTTTTTTCGTTTTTTTGTTAGTCTTTTTCATTATCTATCCTCCATTTGCCTCCGCGGCGAAATTAAATTTATTAATTGCACAATAATTAAAGTTTTCTAAGCCACTATCTACATCACCAGGTGGGGTACAAAAATCACCGCTCGACATCACATTGATACCGCCAGTTGATGTCCCTAGAATAAATGAAACTGTGTAAAACATACTGTCAATTATTGCATTTGCCGCAGGAGTATCAGTACTAAGATTATAAATCGTCAACCCAGCATTATTGCCTAATAAATCATAAGGAGTTTCATCGAGAACGCCACCCAATTCTGTTTTCGTTATGTCAAAATTATTATCAGCATTACCAGCGCCCGTAACATAATCAGCCCCTGCTGCTACAATACAAACCTGCCTATCTTCATCATGGATTTTAAGCAGTTTACCTTCAATATCAGTTGGTTCAGTAATGCCAGCATCAGTACGCAACTTGTAATGCAATTTAGCCTTTCCCGCCACCCCTTCGACCGTAGCATCACTGCCACTATAAAAATACCCAGAATTCCAAATGTATGAATAACTCCCCGTGCAAAATGCACCATATACTGGCACTGAATTTAGCTGCTTCTTCCCTAATTTCACATTAGCTCTCTTCGTCACAACCACAAAATTCTTCCCGTTATTATCCTCACATGCCTTTAAAACAGTAGAAGATGCAGATTCTTCATAAATATTACCACATTCATTCTTAACAGGATGAGCTGAAGCATTTTGAATTGCAGCCCTCATATCATCAACTATTTCCATCCCCGTTGTATTAATTTGATTCAAAACAACACCACGGTGATAGGATGAAATTGAATTTGTAATAATGATCGCCACCGCCACCGAAAGAACTGCGATAAACACAACCGACAAAGACAACTCAACTAAAGTGAACCCTTCCTTTGCTTTTCTTTTATGCATATGCTTATTATAACACACTTTCACTGCTATTTTAACTTATTATTTACATTTATTATCACCCACATCATTGATTATTTCTATACCTGATGAATTACGTGAATTTCCCTTAATCCTTACATCGGCTCTACTGTCATATTTCACCTCACCCATCGGATTAACGCAAAAATCAATTGGGTCAGGTTTAAAATTACTTTCAGTCAAATAACTCTTCAAAATACTGTTCACGGTAGCAGGCGTTTTCATTGTCGCATTAACAGGAATCGCACTATTCGCCATTACATATGTATAAACTGTTCCAGATCTCGGATGCCGCACAATCAATAAAGTTGCCTTTATTGGTTTCAGACAATCAGCTGCATTACAAGCTGGCTGTATCCTAGCTGACCATTTTGGTTTATAACTCTCAACGATCCCAGCCAATCTTGCCACTTTCCCTTCTTCCTTAATAATCACATCCGCATTCGCATCACTTAGAGCTTTCAAAATACCACCACCCCCACCGCCAACATCACTAGTAGCATCCCCCACCACATCATATACAAAAGCTTCTTCCCCATTCACTTTATCTCCGGTAAAATTATATTCCTCCCCAAACGTCACTAATTTACCAAAAATCGCCTGTTTTGAACGACCAGAATCTGCATTCTGCACATTCATAGTTTCTGCATAAATATTTCTCAAAAACTCAGAAAAATTTTGCACTGAGTCATTAAATCGCTGCCTGAATACTGAACTTTGAACGCCAAACGTCACCCCAAGAAACAAAAGCCCAGTAATCGCCAAAAACAAAGTTACTTCAATTATCGTAAAACCATTATGAACCTTTTTCATACTACCATTATAGCATAAGCTTCATTTTTTAAAAAAAATTAATGACTTGGGAATAAATACATCATCCATTTCTCTAAATTAGAGTAATCTCTCTCCTCTTTTTCATCAATCGTAACTGTTTTATGCTTATTCTTTGCTTCTTCTGAATTCGCTGGCATCACTACCATCTTTTCACCAGGCAATTGTTTGTCTAATACTTTTCGAGCTAACAGTTCTTGATATTCATCAGATTTATAATATTCATTTTCAAGTTCCGCTGTTTCCACTTCAACGTTCAACAACTCTAACGACTTCTTCTCAGCGGTCAATCTTTCAGTCAAGCTCCAATTTCGCGACATTGCCGTAATCGATTGATAGGTCCACATCAAACAAAGAAAAACCGCCAACATCAACACTACATTTTCTACTGAAAAATAATCATGTTTCAACTTATAAATCAACCGCCTATACTTAGTTTTAATCCCGTTCATGCTTATCATTATAACATTTTATGATAAAATAGAGTAGCGGGGGTATAGCTCAGCTGGTCAGAGCATGCGTCTTATACACGCAGTGTCCTTGGTTCGAGTCCAAGTACCCCCACCATAAGACTGCAAGTACTGGAGAGTCATTCCAGGCCAAGAATACCCCATTTTACAGGGGTATTTTTGGTATTTCATTTTTTATGCGATCAAAATATGCTCATAAATAACGCTAGCTTTTATTACTTTTTTTGTAAGATCCGCCAACTAGTACGAAAAAACTGTGCAATAGACCAGCGACCGGACAGCCCAAAATGGCACTTTTTTATTTGCGTTACATTTCTTATCCATTTTGCTAT
>JAFQYG010000002.1 GCA_017406565.1 Candidatus Saccharimonadota bacterium
AGGACCGAGATGGACGAATCTCTAGTGTACCGGTTGTGGTCACCTACTGCATCGCCGGGTAGCTATGTTCGGAAGAGATAAGCGCTGAAAGCATATTAAGCGCGAAGCCCACTCCAAGATAAGGATTCCCTAGGAGACTCCAGAAAGAAGATCTGGTTGATAGGCTATAAGTGGAAGCATGGTAACATGTGGAGCTGAGTAGTACTAATATGGTCCATCGCCTTTTTATGCCCTGGACTTAGCTAGCAACCGACGTTGGATTGACGTCGTGACGCTTTAAAATCTTTGTTCACCTTATGGACATCAATAGTAATAATTAGCGTCTAGTTATTACGATTTGGTGCCCATAGCGCTGGGGAAATACCTGTTACCATTCCGAACACAGAAGTCAAGCCCAGTAGCGCCGATTATACTGCAACAGCGGGAAACTAGGAAGGTGCCAAATTATCAATTAGCCATCCTTTACAGGGTGGCTTTTTGTTGCTATAATGGTTACAGATAGTTCGACTTGTATTATTGGAAAAGGAGGGGTTTAATAGTGGTCGGAAGTACATTACCTATTTGGATGGCGATATTGTTAGCGGGAACGGTAATCATAGTGATGGTGGGATACTGTAACTATTATGTTCCGAAAGATCAAAAAGCTAAAGCAGAGTACTTCCGTAATCACCCTGAAGTGGATGGGCAAGACAGCTCAATTTACTTTGGAAAACGTGTTGACGAGATAGTTTATTTAGTGATTGCGGTGGTAATAGTGATTTTGACTTCGATATTCTTTTTCTTAGATGCTTACCCAGTGATAGTAAAGAGAATACCGGATTTTGGTTTTTTGGGGATAATAATTAGTGCTTTTGGGTATCTACTTGTATTTTTTGCGACAGTGCTGTTTTTATTTATGTTAGCAGTAGCTAGTGAAAGTGAAGCAATGAAAGGAATACAAAAATACTATTGGGGGCATTATCAAGTACCAGTTTTAGATGCTAGCAAAATTGAACCATTCTTAAGAAAATATCCCCGCTAAGTGCGGGGATTTTGCTTGGCAAATGTTATAATGAGACTAAGCATAAACAAGGACAGACTAGAATGGATAATAATGAAGGCACTCAAAACTATCAACCTCAATCTGGACCACAAGTGGTTCAACAGCCTGAAGTATCACCAACTTCACAACCTTCTTTTGGCACACAAAATACGTCTACCCCATTGAATGACAATCAACCGACAAAAAAGAATAATTCAAAAAATCTTGTGGTAATTATTGCGGTAGCGATTGCACTTGTAATTGTGTCAGTCGTGATGGTTGTATTGATGAATGATGGTGATGGAAATACAAGTCAACGTAATAATGGAAAAGTGTCGCAGGATAATCCAGAAAGACAAAGCGACGATAACGCTATTTCTATGATGCAAAGAGATACTCAACGTCGTGATGACACATCTCGATTTATTTCGCAGCTTAATCAATATCAGGCTAATAATGGTGGTCAGGTGCCACATACAGTTTCAACTGGTGATGAGATAGAAGCATACGATTCATTTATAGATGAATACATGAAATATGGTGGGGATACGTTTTCTGACCCTTTGACTGGAGAGGATTATGAAGTAGTGCGATTTGTTAAATGTACTAGTGATGGATGTGTTGATTCTGGGGCGGATGAAAATATAGAGGCAGGTAAAATATTGGTTTATAGTAATGCAAAGTGTTTTGATGGGATCCCTACGTTTATTAAGGGTGAGCGCAAAGTGGCTGTTACTATGACACTCGAAACTGGAGGAATATATTGTTCAAACAATTAAAATAATCCCCGAATGGGGATTATTTTAATTGTTTAATTATTCTTCACTGGCTTCTTCGATAGCGGAGAGGAGAGAATCTTCAACGTTTTGTTTCTTTTTCTTTGGAGTAGATTTTTGCAAAACGATGTCGATTTCGTAGCCAGTGAGTTTGGAGGCTAAGCGGACATTTTGACCTTGTTTGCCGATAGCAATAGATTGTTGGTCTTCTGAAACGTGAACTTTGGCTTTTTTGTCGTCGATTTCAACTTTGATGACTTCGGCTGGGCTTAAAGCTTCGCGGATATATTCGGAAGCGTTGTCGCTCCAGTTGATAATATCGATTTTTTCTTTTTCACCGATTTCATTCATGACTGCACCGACGCGGATACCGCGACCACCGACAAAAGTACCAACTGGATCGATGCCTGGTACGGTAGACATGACAGCGATTTTGGTGCGGCGACCAGCTTCTCTAGCGATGCCTTTGATTTCGACAGTGTGATTTTCAAGTTCAGGGACTTCTTGGCGGAAGAGACATTCGACGAATTCTGCAGAACCGCGGCTAAGGATTAATTGAGCACCGCGTTCGCCACGTTCGATTTTTTTGATGAGAACTTTGATACGATTACCGACGGTATAATATTCACCATCGATTTGTTCGGAACGAGGCATAATACCAGTAGCGCGACCAAGATCAACTCGGACGAGTTTGGGTTCGACACGAGCTACGGTACCAGTTACGATAGTGCCGATTTTGTCTTCAAATGCAGTGAGTACGGCGTCATTTTCCGCTTCACGGAGACGCTGAATGACAACTTGTTTGGCGGTGCCAGCAGCAACGCGACCAAATGAAGTGACTTTGTGTTTTTCTTCGACGATGTCGCCAATTTTGGAGCCTTTTTTCGCTTCTTTCAATGGTATCTCAGTGGATGGATTGTAGGCTAAATCATCTTCAATAACTTCACGTGCGACAAAAACATCGGCTTCGCCAGTCTTGGTATTAAGGACGGCGCGGACGTTCATTTCGCGATCACCATTGTCTTTACGCCAAGCAGCGGCGATAGCTTGTTCAATAACATTTAATACGGTATCTTTTGGCAAGCCTTTTTCTTCGGCAATGATATCTACCATAGTAGACATTTGTTTCAAATCTAAATTTTCCATTATACTCCTTTATATTAAAACAACCGGCCTTACGGTCGGTTAAATCTGTATGTAGTTATTGTAGCATATTTGGGAAAAAAAGTAAATAAAAAAAAGTTGACTCATTTATTGTTCTTATGGTAAAATTTTCTTATGGAAGAAGGTGTTGTCATAAAACCGGCGGAAGCTGGGGGTAAATCAAAACTGTGGGTTTTGATTACTATTTTAATAGTATTTTTGATTACAATTATAGGGTTGGTGATTTGGATTACTCATAATAATTCGAACACTGAGGAACAAAAGGAGACGTCTTGCGAGGAAAAGACGGATGAATATGAGGTAATTTCCTGTTTGAGTCGCGAGGAGCCTGGTGAAGAACTAAATCAAAGATATGATGCTATTGTAGAAAAAGCGTTCGAAGAAGAGAATTATGAATTCTTTGAAGCTGTTATCTTTGATCGGACGACGGGTTTGGTCGCGGGTGGAGATTGCAAAACTTCTTTTAATTGGCTGGAGACACTTGAGAAAAAATATGTTGCAGAATTATCAATTTTGGATCAATATGGGTTCTATGTAAGTGGAATGAATACGGCTCTGGAATGTGATGACTCGGAAAAAAATACTTATTATCAAGAAAAAATAAATGCAATTCTTTCTAGCAAGGAATATAGTGAAGCTATATCAAATAATGACTATCGTGTATATGGTGTAGATATTCCTGAGGAAGGGCAGGAAGATTTTGAAGAAGAGGAGAGTGAAGATGAAGAGTAAAATTAATAAGAAAAAACAGCCACTAATTGTTTTATCGTTTGTTATTTTTGCAATATGTTTTGGTGGGTTATTTGGACATACGGCATATGCTGATAGTGGTGACGGTAGTGGTTCTAGTGGTGTTTGTACAAGCGATTGCGGTAAACCTAGTTGGTGGGGTGTCTATCCTTACGATGAACCTGGTAAAGGTGGTATTAGCTGGAAGATGTTTAGAACTAGGGATTCGTATTATACTTTATATAAGTTATATAAAATAGATGACTACGATCAAGGCCCAGTGTATTGTAAGGATAAATCTAGACAGGAATCACAGGGATGTACTGGTGCTAAAGTGATTGGTGGTTTGAGAAAAGGTGGTTACGATAGATCTTTGGCGACAAAATGTAACAAAGCTGGATATGATTGGTATGCGGTTCTGGCTTTTGATGGTTTTCATGATGAAGATATAAAAACTACTATTAGATATTTTGGTCCTTCAGCGGTAGGGGCTACTTATGAGGCTAGCAGTGGAAATGATTTAGATCTTTATAGACCGAAAACTATCCAAACGCATAATATGCTTAGTAAAAGTCAAGCTTTAACTGCTTTACGTAATGGGACTCTTCCGACTGGATCTCGAGTAGATGAAGCTACGGTAAGATACTTTTGTGCGATGGATACAATGGGCACATGTGCAAGCTATACGAATGAAAGCCACTCTTTACCTGATGGCCTTGGGTATGTTTGTGTGAGAGATAATGAGTGGCAGGCTCAATCTGTTTTATCTGGTGATGCAAGCGCTACGGCAGGTTATTCTAAAGAGACGGTCTCGCGAACTGGTTTTATTAGTAACTGTAGTTCTACTAGTGGATGTAATGTGACTTTTACGCATAGAATTAAGCGCACGAGTGGTAATGATACTACTACGTATACAGTAAGTCGCACTTCTAATTTAACTAAGAGCGATGATTCTGTTAAAGGTATTAATAATGATAATAATGTGGCGAGTGGTTCTTCAAATGCTGATGGCTCAGCAAAAAAGGTTAGCACGAATTCATTTACTCTGTATCCGGGTATGATTGTGTGTGAGAGAATTACTTATGTATCCATACAAAATAATCCAGCTGTTTACTCAGAAGTATGCGCCTCAGCATTAGGTAAAGCACAGCCAAATGATCCATCACCTGATACACCAGAAAATCCTGATTCACCATCAGGTGACTCCTCATTCATAAATATTAAAGTTAGGAATAAATCGGTTGCTGCATATAATAAATATATGCGGTCAGTCTATGCAAAACCAACTGATAGGATAAAATATCGCTTAGTTTATAATCCTAAGTTGCAATATACCTATAGGCTTAAAACAACTGTAGGTAGAATGCAGATGAAGGTTAATGGTGGGGGCGCTTATGCTGGTAATAATACGTCTTTGGGTTCGTTATTTAATGCCAATATAAACCCAGATTGGAATAATGATTATGCGGTTAGTAATAACTTTGCTACTTCGGATAGGGCTTTACAGCATAGCGTAAATAATACTCCTGGTGATATCTCATCAAAGTCAGAAGAAATTCCTGATTCAGGTAGTACTGATTATGTAGTGACAAGCTCAAACGTAGGACATTCGTTAGATGAGACAGCGACACTTAATAATGGCGTGGTACAAACGCGAAATGGTGGTACCAACGATAATAAAACAACACCATCGCAAGTTGAGTTTACTGCATCTGGCGATACTGTTTCAGTAGCTAACGTAACAACTTCTCCTGCTCCGTCTAAGACAGCAAGCGTATTGGTACCATACAACTATGTCAATGAAGCAAAAGTCACAAACACTAATGAATTTGTCTATGCAGGTGATAATTTCACTGTGTCACATAATTATATTATTAAACCTAAAACTAACAGTCTCACGAGTCCAAGTACACCATATATTACAAGTATTGGTGATCCGAGGTGGAAGATACATTTGAGGATAGAAGGAGGAGATTCTTGGTGGTCATCTATCCATAAACCTGGTGAAGATGATGACAGCTTCATTGTTTCAGACGATGAAATGTATGGCACCAAAACAATAAGTAAACAAAACGTAATTAATGTTCCGGATATTGCAGCTGGTAGGCGAATCTGTGTGCAGACAGCGGTTTATCCAAAAGATAGCTATAGCGACGGAAACATAAATGCGAATGCGTATGATATTAATAATGCCAACTCTTGGTCATACTCTCCAGAAGTATGTTTCACTGTTGCTAAAAAACCAAGTCTACAGGTTTGGGGTGGCAACATATTCTCACGCGGTAAGATTACAACAGTTAATAGTACTAAGCGTAGTTTAGCTGGGTATGATGCATATAAGTATCAAATAGAAGGTAATAATAGCATTCATGTATTTGGTTCCTTTGGTGAACTTGGCATAATTGCAAGTGGCCAAGTAATAGGATTATCTAGTGCTGCAAGTACAGGTTATGGCAATAATAATGGTGGGGTTCTATCGCCTAATCCATTTGGTGTAAATAATGCTTCTAATACACCTAACCCTGGTGGTAGTTCAACTAATAGCTTGTGTAAACTTAGCCAATTGTCCTTTGCAAATACTTCATGTAGTGAGGCAGTAGGAATGCTGGGCAAAACCTCAACTACCACTAACTTAGAAGAAGACAAAAACAACATTCTAGGTAAATTCATCAAAGAACTAGATAGTCCTAACACTGATTCACATGTAGTATTAAATGATCGCAATAAAGCTCAAGCTGATGGTACCTACTATTATTATAGTGATAATGACTTAGAAGTAGGTAATAATGCTGCTGAAGTTAGTGTAGCTAGCTCTACTGTCCAAATGGTGCATTCTGATAACACAGTATACGTTAGAGGCAATATAGTATATGGTGATACATATAAGAAATACTCAGAATTGCCTAAGTTAGTACTATATGGTAAGAATGTAGTAATAGACTGTAACGTAACTAGGATTGATGCCCTTATCATTGCTGATGAGAAAGTTGTAACGTGCAATAACTTTAGTAACCCAAGTGGCGGTAATAATGTGAACGATGGTAACTTAGCAAAGTACGCTAGAAATCATATTAATGATGCAGCTAACTCACAACAACTAAAGATCAACGGTGCTGTAGTTGCTAAAACCCTCATTGCTAATCGTACTTATGGTGCTGCTACTGGTGCTAACTCTATTGTTCCTGCTGAAATCATTAACTATGATCCTACTCTTTATATGTGGGGTGGTCTTGGTAATGAAGAAGGTAGTGATGGTGACCTTGAAGTTACTTTGATGAAAGAAATGGCGCCTAGGAAATAAAAAAAGTTTACTTTTTACGTATAGTTTGGTATAATAATAGTACTGCTTAATACTTGTAATAAAAAGGAAACTTATGAATTTAAAAGAAGAAGAGCGTCGTGCCCGGCTCTTAAAATCGCGGGCTGAGAGGTTGCCAGATATCAAGCGACAGTTTGAAGAGGCACAAAACCGTAATTTTAATTCGAATTTTAAACCTGGTGGTAAAGATGCTGCGCTTGTAGTTAACAAATCTAAGAATAATGTCACTGTAAAAAAAGTTGCCAAGAAAAAAACTGTTAAAACTGCGAAAAATACAGCGAAATCTGCAAAACAAGCTGAAGCTGAACAACGCAAAGTTAATTTGTCTGTGTCTGTGAAAAAAGGCGATATGGTACATCATCAACGAATGCTTTCACAGGATGTTAATGCACAAGCAACACAGCATATTATTGGTGTGCCAGTAAATAAATCACGTTATAACGGTTATAATGGCGAACAAGCCACTAATGCAAAATTAAAACAAATGCGACCCGATCCAGAAGCGGTACGCATAATTCCGATTGGTGGTTTAGGCGAATTTGGCATTGGTAAAAATATGACAATCATTGAGTACAAATCCGAAATGATTGTGATTGATATGGGCGTTTTGTTTGCTGGTGAAGATTATCCTGGAGTTAATTATTTAATTCCGGATATAAAATATCTTGAAGACAATATGGCTAAAGTGAAGGCAATTTTGTTTTCACATGCGCATCTTGATCATATTGGAGCTTGCCGACATTTGTTGCCGAAATTTTCGAATTTAACTCCGATTTATGGGACGGACTTTACGCTCGGAATGATTAAAAAACAAATGTCAGAATTAGAAGATGTGCCAGAAATGAATTATATTGCTGTAGATCCATTTAAGCATGAAAAAATTCAAGTATCGGAACATTTTTCAGTAGAATTTATTCATACTTTACATTCAATTCCTGGAAATACTGCGATAGTAGTGAGGACGCCGAACGGTTTGATTTATCTGTCAGGCGACTGGCGTCATGAAGAACGACCCATGGGTATACAAACGGACTATGAACGCATCGATGAAATTGTAAAAAATGAAGGGGTGGATTTGATGTTAAACGAATCGACTAATATCGATTCGCCTGGTAAGCATCCTCATTCGGAATATGATGTAGGTGAAAATTTAGGGCGCGTGATGGATCATTATGCTAATGGACGGGTGATTATCTCGTGTTTTTCATCACAGATTTCGAGAATTGAGTTGATTTTGAAAGAGGCGGCGGCAAGAGGGCGCAAAGTAGCGTTTTCTGGGTTTTCAATGATTAATAACGTAGAAGTTGCGTTACGTGCAAAAGCAATCAAGGTTCCGAAAGATACGATTGTGAAGATGGAAGACATTATCAAACTTCCAGATGAAAAAGTATGTATTGTCTGTACTGGGTCGCAGGGGGAATTGAATGCGGTACTGAATCGGATGGTGACTGGAGCGCATAAATATATCAAAATTAAACATACTGATACGATTGTGTTTTCTTCGAATCCAATTCCTGGGAACGAGCCACATGTAGTGTCAACCGTAGATGGACTTCTGCGTGAAGGTGCGCAAGTAATTCAAAATGGTAAAACACACTTAACGAATATCGGACCTTTGCATTTGTCTGGGCATGCATACTATGAAGATCATGTGGAATTTGTGACTAGATTACACCCAACTAATTATATGCCATACCATGGTGAATTTTATATGCTCGAGCATAACGCAGAAATGGCTGAGAATGTGATTGGAATTCCACACGATAGAATTCTGCTTGCGGATGATGGTGATATGGTAGAATTATTACCTAATAAGACAATTCGTAAAGCTGGTAGAATTCACGTTGGTAACAAACTCTATGATGATGCAGACCAATTAGTACATGAAGCGGTTGTGAAAGACAGAATTCATATTTCGCGAGAAGGGATTTTTGTAATTGTACTTACTTTAAATAAGAAGACTGGGCATTTAATGAAGACACCAGATATTGTGTCGAGAGCGTTTATATATTTGGATAATTCAGAAGAATTGATTGGAAAAATTAGACATTATCTCAGACAAAAAACGGACAAATCAATTTCGACTGATCCAGAAATGAAGGTTTTGAAAGAAGAGATTAAGGAAGACATTACGCACATTTTGTTTGATGCAACGGGGCATACGCCGATTGTGATACCGGTGATAAATAAGGTATAATATTAGTATGAAATATGATGTTGCAATTATTGGTGCCGGAATGGCGGGGCTTACAGCTGGGATTTATGCTAGTCGAGCTGGTAAATCAGTGTTAATATTTGAGTCTGGTGCGATTGGCGGACAGATTATCACTGCGCCAAGCGTTGAAAATTGGCCTGGAAGTTTTAGGATTTCGGGTGCTGATTTGATGCAAGACATTAAGAATCAGGCGGCTGAACTTGGAGCGGAAATTAGATATGAAGAAGTAGTTGAAATTGCAAAAAAGGATAAAACGTTTTTGGTGACGACAGACGAAGATGAGTATATCGCTGGAACGATAATTGTGGCGATGGGCACAGAACCAAGAAGGCTAAGTGAAAAACAAGCAAAGGACGCTGGAGACAGAGCGATTTCTTACTGTGCGACTTGTGACGGAGCTCTTTATAAAGGTAAGCCAGTAGTAGTGGTTGGGAGTGGTAATACAGCTAAACAGGAAATGGCGTATCTCAAAAATATTGCTTCAAAAGTTTATCATATTCATCATGATGATCCAATTCCGGAGGATGCGGAGGCAGTGTTTGTAGCGATTGGGAGAGTGACTAATACTGGGTTTTTGAAGGGATTAGTTGATTTGGATGACAATGGATACGTGATTGCAGGAGAGGATTGCGTAACTTCTTGTCCTGGTGTATTTGTAGCAGGGGATTGTCGTGTAAAGGAGGTGAGACAATTAGTAACTGCAGCGGCGGATGGTGCTGTGGCGGCCGAAGCGGCAGTAAGTTATTTGAGTGAGTAATATTTTCTATGTAATATTTAGGAATTTGAGTAGAGCATATAGTGCAGCATAAGCTACTAAACCTATCGTTATCTCGAAAATTCTCCTTTTAGCTTTGGTGGTTTGTTGTTCATTGTCTTTGGCAGTGAGGTAAGTAATGCCAGAGATTGAAATGCCAATAACAGCTGCAATACCTATACCATAAGTTAGAATATCTAGTATGAGGCCTAGAACGTTTTTTACTCCATTTTCGGGGTCATCACAAAAACTTTTTAATATGACTGCACAGTCTTCTTTGGATTCATTATTGCTATCCTTATTCCCATCGCTGTTGTTTTTATCATTGTTGACGTTATTATTGCTATCGTTACCTTTATCATTTTTGTTATTATCTTTACTGCTGTCGTCGGCTTGATACTTGAGATCGATTCCATATTTAGCAAACACTGATTGTTTAACTTTATAATACCTTGTCCGATAGCCCCAAACTCCATGGCCATTTTTATTTCTTATTGCAGCGTATAGAAGATATACATCACCATTTTTATCAAACGATATGTCTTCAATCTCTCCTGGATAACCACCCGAGACGCTTTTAATGACACCTGTTGGTATGTAGAATATTTTTATAAGTTTTGATTTTTTATATACATATATTTTACCGTCGTGATAGTTGGTGCTACTATCGTTATCATACCACCACAATTGCATTGTATATTCGCCTCTTTGAGCTCTTCCTTGGGGGCGCCATGTTGTGCTATGTTTCCCATTTTTCCCTTCCTTATTTTTATTATGGTAAGTTGGATTTTTAGAAGCGCATTTATAATTTTTGCCTCTTATTTTTATATTTTTTGCTTTGCCATTTAATCCTACAATGCATCCAGTTACATCCGAATTGTTTCCAGTTATTATTGCTTCACCTTTGCCCCAATCATACAAAAAGGTATTCATATGCCCTAGGTTTTTCGTGTTAATTGTATTAAGTTTTTTACCAGTTTTTCTATCTACTATATGGATTTGACCTTTTGAATCACTCGTAAAGCTTGAAAAAATAAAGTATTTTTCAGTGATGATTCCTCCCTGTGCATGAGAGCTTCCTTCGTTATAGCTATCTGAGAAATCTTTTACTAAAGATATTTGATTTTTTTTGATTGTAACTGTTTCAACCCCAAAAGCATTTTTAGATAAGAACAAAAAAGGAATTAGTATAATTGACGCCGATATATACTTGAATAATTTGGGTAATTTAACCATCTTGTTATTATTTTAACATAAGCTTGAAGTCTTTATAGTAATAACTAATTTTTTGTCGATTAGCTGTAAATTATTATTATGCTATAATGGTTATGTAAAAGGTATACAAGAATATAGTCTATGCTCAAAAAGAAACATATATTAATTGCTCCACTAGGGCTAATTAGTTTAACTGTCCTTTCTGGAGCCTTTTTGATATCTCCTTATTCTTACGCTACTGATGATAATGCCATAGACAATGTTTCTGTTAATGTACCAGTCTCATGTACTATGTCTGGTACTGGGATGAATAGCCATAACGTCAATATAGTAAATGGTACTTATCAAGCAGATATTGGCTCTACTACGCTTAAGGCATTCTGTAATGACAATAATGGCTTTGCTATCTATGCCATAGGTTTCACTGATGATGAATATGGAAAGACTGTACTAACTAATACTACACTAGGTTCTACTTACAATATAGCTACCGGAACAGCTACAAGTGGTAGTACATCTAACTAGGCGATGAAACTAGCCACTAATACAAATGCTACCTATGCCCTAACTCTAGATAATGGATTTGGTAGTTATAGTTCAGTACCAGCAACTTATACTAAAGTCGCACATAGAGATAGTGGCACAGATACAGGTACTAGTGCCACTGGCTCAGAACTAACTTCAACCTATGCAGCTTATATGAATCAAACTCAACCTGCTGGAACTTATACTGGACAAGTGAAATACACTTTAGTCCATCCATCTAATGAAGAACCATTACAGCCTCAACCAGCTACAGCCGGATGTATTAATTATTTCGCTAATGCTAGCACATCTATTGGAGAAATGGGCTGTCAATCTGCATCAAACAATGCATCAGTAGATCTCTGGGCAAGCAATTTCAAACGAGATGGCTATGGCTTCGCTGGTTGGAACGATAAATACGACTACTCTGGTACCAACTACGGCCCTAACCAAACCATCACCGCTCCAGCTGACGTACAGACAAACGGTCTATCCCTCTATGCTGTCTGGATCAAATCAGCTGGGACTATACAGAACTGGAATGGTTGTACTAATCTCACTCAAGCCCCAACAGATGGAACCGCTACTCTTTCTAGTGTTACTGCTCTTACAGATGAAAGAGATAGCAACACTTATGCGGTAGCTAGGCTTGCTGATGGTAAATGCTGGATGATAGAAAACTTAAGGCTAGACAATAATCCAGAATTATCAGCTTCCAACACCCATAACCCATCTCTCCCACTTAACAATTCATGGTGGTATAGTGCGGACAATGATAGTAATACTATACCAATTTCTAATCATCTCTCAATTACCACAGACCCAGCTCAAACCACTTGGTGTACAACAGACTCATCCAACTGTGATGACCAATCCATGCTAGCCACCAATAACACTACTCTCTTTACTGGCAACTCTTCCGCTAGCTACAGTGCATCAAGTAATGTATATAGCTATGGAAATTACTACAACTGGTACTCAGCTACAGCAGGACATGGTAAATATGGCTCTAATTATGATAATGGCTATCACGCTCCAGGAGATATCTGCCCAGCTGGTTGGCACTTACCTACTGGTAGTGGTGATACTTCCGCAGAATATCGAATCCTAGATACATCTATGGGGGGTACTGGCACAAGTCAATATATCCAAGAAGCTACTAACAAATGGCGTTCATTTCCGAATAATTTTGTCTTTTCTGGTAACGTAAGCGGCGTGTCAATACAAGATAGAGGCAACTACGGAAAGTATTGGTCCTCTACCGCAAGTGCCGATAACACTGTTCATAGTTTGGGTTTTCATAGTAGTTATGTTGGTCCCGGGAGAAACACTGCAAATAAAAATGATGGGAGAATGGTGCGTTGCGTCGCTGGCGTGTAGAATTTTCCTAAAGGCTCAAATAATAGTACGTTGCAGATTAATACCGCTGGGCAATTCCCAGCGGTATTGGATATCTCTTATTATTAATGCTTATTATTACTCTATTTCAGCTATTGCAAGAAGTAACTGTTCTAAAACACAAAAATTACCCCTGCTCAAGGGTTAGTTTTTGTGACACGCCACGAAAATGATTTTCGTGCCAATGTTATACATATTGGAGTGTCATATTCTGCCGTCCATTTTAAGTGTACGCAAAATTCTTGCCGTCCAAAAATAGGTGTACGCAAAAACACTGCCGTCCATTTTTACTGTACATAATAAGCATTATCGTCCATAAAAAAGAGTTATGCAGACGTGTCTGCATAACTCAGAAATAGTAAGTGGTTATTGAGGATTAAGTATCAGTAATGCTTTATCTACCAAATTTAGTTAAGAGATCCATCAATTCTGGTGGATTTTTGTTATAATAGAAGAAATAGTGTGAAACATTATGGTGAAAAAGAAAGCAAAAGCGAAGTCAAACAAGACTTCGAAAAATAAATCTAAGAATACAAAACAAAGAACATCCTTTAAGGATTGGTTCAAGTCACATAAGAAAAGGATACTATTAACATCTTACTATTCTGGTGCCGCCATCGTTATAGCTTCATCAATTTATGTTATTATGAGTAATCTTACTAAGACGGAAGATGTCACGCGCGACGAACCAATTTCTTTTATAACAGAATATGTCGATACTGATGAATTAGAGCTAGGTACAGAGGAAGTAGAACGTGAGGGCGAAGACGGAGTAAAAAAAGTAACATATAGAGAGAAGTCATATCTACTCAGTGGCAAGGTCATAGATAGTTTTCAGATAGACTTTGAAACAACTAAAGAGCCAGTTAGTAAACTTGTCAAACGAGGTACTAGGCGATGGCAGTATATGATTTGCTCGGATGGCGGTTGGATGTTTTATAGTGACGAGCAATTTAAGGATAAAAATGTTGGTTTTACGCATGCTTCAGAAGACGCTTGTGCGAAAGATGGTAAAGGTACAGCGGTCGCCCTTGCTGATTCCCCATCCTCTTCAAGCCCTACGGTCAGTTCATATTCTGGGAGTAGTGGGAGTGGCCTAACAGATGATTATGTTAGAGCAATGGAAATTATAGCAGAGCGCGAGCGTGAATTGAGAAATAACGAGACCAACAATGTCTCTGGCACCGAACCTTTTACGGGCTCTACGACAAATAGTGATCCGTTTGCCGAAGAAAGGGCTCGACAAGAAGCAGAGAGGCAAGCTAGATCGACGGCAGAAAGCACTTGTCGTAGTCAAGCTGAAAGGGCTAGAGATAGCGCAAGAAGGCAACTTGGTGCTATGGGTGTTGGTGGTTCTGAACTAACAACTGTTCCGCAAGGAGCTTACGATTCGACCTACAGTAGTTGTATGCGAGGCTATGGATATTAAAGCAAAATGATCTGATTCTGTCATGAAAAAACTTTCGTGTTAATACTATAGCATAGACTAGTTTTCATCCCTGTAAATGTCGCATCGCTAGTATATTGCGTACAGGGGGGTGTCGCATCGCTGGTCGGTTGCGTACACCTAGGTGTCGCATCGCTGGTCAGTTGCGTACACCTTCTTTTTATGATTAAGAAACGTGACACTCCAATATGTATAATATTGAACTCGGATTGTTTGAAACAATAAAAAATACCCCTGTTAGGGGTGATTTTTTGTGACACGCCACAAAGACGGTATTCGTGGTGCCCGAGATGGGACTTGAACCCATATGGAAGTTTCCATTCGATTTTAAGTCGAACGCGTATACCAATTCCGCCACTCGGGCACTCTATTATTATACCATATTTTGTAATTATCTAAATGATATAATAGTGGTATGAATATTTTGTATTGTGGTGATAAGGGAATTTCACGAGGCGTGTTGGTATCAATCTTGTCGCTTTTGATGCGAGGTAAAAAGAACAATATATATAATATATATATAATGACAATAAAGTATGAGGGGGTAAATCCGTTTGAAGAGAAGACGGCAAAGTTTTTGGATGGAGTGGTAAAAAAATATAATAAAAAGAGTTTCGTAAAGTTGATTGACGCGACAGATGTTTTTACAAAGAATTTGCCTAAGAAAAATATGGGTTCTTATTTTACGCCATGTTCGATGTTGAGATTATATCTCGACCAAGTGTCTGAATTAAAAAAGTTGGATAGGATATTATATTTGGACTATGACGTGTTAGCACGAGGCGATATCAAAGAATTTTATGATACGGACCTGAACGCGGTGCAAGCGGCAGGCGTATTGGATATTTATGGAAAGAATTTTTATCATTATCACGGCTTGTTTAATTTTGATTATATGAATTCGGGTGTGATGTTGTTTAATGTACCAGAATGTATAAAAACTGGGATGTTCGAAAAGGCGGTTTCTTTGTGTGCGAAACGTTGGATGATGTTGGCAGATCAAGCGGCGTTAAATAAATCGATTGAATGTCGTAAATTGATGCCACGAAAATATAACGAACAAGCTGAAAGGCCAAAAGCAGATACAGTTTTGCATCATTTTAGTAACAATTTTAAATTTTGGCCTTATTTTAGAGTGCAAAAAGTGAAACCTTTTGAAATTGAGAAAGTGCATGAAGTGCTGAGAATAAATGAATACAATGATATATTTGACGAATATAATAAACTAAAGGATAATTTATAATATGGCAAAAGCAGAATTGTTTCAAAAAGATATTCCGAAAGAAGAGCGAGTGTTTTATTATGAGTCGGAAACCGATGATCCAATTAAAACGAAAGAACAAGAAAAAGGTCAGGAAGTAAGATTGCCAGAAGGATATCAATTTATTCCCAAAAATCCGTTTGTGAGAATGTATTCGGCAATATTGTTTAGAATATTTAAATTGTTCGGACGTTGGTATGAAAAACGTTATTGGCAGGCGAAATTTTATGGGCGTGAAAAACTAAAAGAAGCTAAAGGTTCTGGCTACGTAATGTATGCAAATCATACTAATCCATTTCATGATGTGTTTGGTCCGGCAATTGCGGCGGATAGAAGAATTTTTACGATTATTAGTCCTGTGAATTTGAAAGTGCCTGGGATTGGGAAATTTTTGCCATATATTGGTGGGTTGCCGCTTGGTAAAACTCCTGAAGAGAAGAAGGCTTTTCACAAAGCGGCAGACGAGAGACTTCGGCAAGGGAATTGTTTGGTGATTTATCCTGAAGCGCATCTTTGGCCGTATTATACAAAAGTGCGAAAGTTTCCAGCGGGAGATAAATCGTTTACTTATGCAGCGCGTAATAATTTGCCGATATTTACGATGACGACGACTTATCATAAACGAAAAGATAAAAAACACGGTGATTTGCCAAGAATGGATATATATGTGGATGGTCCATTTTATCCAGATGATAAAAAATCTGAAGATGAGAATCGAGCAATCTTGGCGGAAAAAGCTTATGATTCTATGGTAAAATATAGTAAGAAAAATAGCTATGAATATTTTGAGTATAAGAAAAAATCAAAGAAATAAAATTTGGAGCAAACGATGAGTATTTTTAACACAGGTAAGAGTTTTTTAAAACAAACCAAAGTAGTGCCGGTGTTTTATACGATTACAGATGATTACGCAAAATATGCAGCGGCATCAATTTCGTCATTAATGCGCAACTCTAATAAAAAGCGTTTTTATCGTGTGATAATTATGTATGATAAATTGAAGTTGAGAAACCGTTGGCGGTTGAGAAATATGGTGTCGAAAAATGTGGCGATTGAATTTCATAAGATGAAATACAATTTGTATATGCAGATTATTATGCGGTATTCGGCTAAACGGTCTGGATCAGCGGATTTTTATGCGCGACCGGTTTATTATTACCGGGCGTTTATTCCGCGAATTTTCTTCCAATATGATAAAGGGATTTATATCGATTCGGATACGATTTTGAAAGATGACGTGGGGAAATTGTACGATATTGAATTGGGCGAGAATGCGGTTGCAGCGCGAGTAGATCCAAAAGTTCAAGCTGTGCCGGATTTTGTAAATTACGTAGAAAAGGCGCTAGGCATATCGGCGAATGATTATGTGAATTCTGGTGTTTTATTAATGGATTTGAAAAAACTTCGTAAATTGCATTATATGACGCAGATGACAGATTTGATAAAAAAAGATGCTGATTTAGTGGCTCCAGATCAAGATTATTTGAATGTGATTTTGAAAGGGCAAATTATGCATCTTGCTCCGGAGTGGAATTTACAACCGGAGGGCGAAGATGGGAAGGGTGCAAAATTACTACACTTTAATCTGTCAAAAAAGCCGTGGCATTTTGATGATGTAAATTGTAGCGAAGATTTTTGGCAAGCAGCAAAAGGTACTGGGTTTTATGGAGATCTGATGCGGGAAAAAGAACAATATACGGAAGAACAAGCGGCAGAAGATGCAGAGAAAATTCGGGCTTTGATTGAAAAGGCTGCAAAGTTGGCAAAAGGTAAAAAGATTTTTGAATAAAAAATGGAGGTGCCTACCGGAATTGAACCGGTGTACGCGGTTTTGCAGACCGCTGCGTAACCACTCCGCCAAAGCACCGCCTGGATTAATTATAACATAGATTGAGTTTTTCTACATTTGTAATAATATAACACCAATTACTACGAGCATGGTAGCGACGAGGTGAACGAGGACGGTTTTTTTGTTGAGTTTTTCACGACCGAAACGTGGCCAAATGAGAGTGAGTAATAATCCTAAGAAGAAGATGACGATAGGCTCGGCAGAATCAGAGGCGGCAGAAGCGACTGCGACAGCTGGTGCAGTGATAAGAGCGGCACGATAAGTGAATTGTTGAACGCCGCCTATTATAGCATTGATAGTGAGGGGGATAAGTACTTTGCGATGACTGGATTTGTATACTGCAAAAAAACGTTTGCGATACTTTGGGTTACCATAGGCGACGATGAAATCTGCGATGGACTTACCGATAAGTACTAGACCGATGGAGGTTGAGAATTGAGCATTCTCAGGATTTACTTTTACGAATAGTATATTACCAATGACAGCGATTACTACATATAATAATGCATAAAAAACTGCTTGTAGTTTGACTTTGCGGCTTTTTTTGCGAGCAGTAAGTACGATAAGCAGAGGTGCAGCAAGAATGACAACAAACGCAATTAATTGCATCGGTGAAAATGATTGATCAAGGAAGAACCAGCCTAGTATTAGATAAAAGACTGGAGCTAATTGATTAAAAATGCCAATATTAGTTGACTCATCAAGCTCGAGTGCGTGAAAGTAGGGAACACCAGCAAAGCCGTGGAGTATACCGGAAAAAATAATAAGTAGCGCTGTAGAAAGAGTGATATTGTCAAAATCGAATCCTGAGAAGCTAAACATGATTAGAGCGACAACAATGAGAGAGTATGCATTGAAAAGTTTTTGGGAGGCAGCGTTGCGCCCCTTAAAGAAAACGTCTGAGGTATAGTTATCAATAAAAATACGAAGGGAATCGGCGAAAACAGCAATGATTACAAAAAATAACCAGTTCAAGCTAGGGCTCCATATATTATATAACTATAGTAAATCGCAAAGATAACAAGCATTAAAAATCCTTCAGAGCGACGAATCGTGCCACCTTTTCCATCTTCACCACGTTTTGCAACCATCCAGAGAATAGCAGAGGAACCAATCATCATGATGATATCAATTAACTCAAAACTACCTGGGGTGATAGTGCCGAAGATTGCTACTGGTAGACCAAGGACGATACAGATGTTGAAGATATTGCTGCCGATAATATTACCAACTAGAAGTTCGTTTTCGTGGCGACGGGCAGCTGTAATGGTGGTGACAAGTTCTGGTAAGGAAGTACCGAAGGCTACTACGGTTAGAGCGATAATACGATCGGAAATACCGACCATAGCGGCAAGGGTAGAGGCGGAATTTACGACTAATTGGCTACCACCTATGACGCCAGCTAGACCAAGAATGACAAAGAGAAATGACAGACCAAGTTTGTATTTTGGTTTTTCGACCGCTTTTTTATCTTTGCGGTTTTGTTTAACCATATTGAGGATATAATAGATGAAAATAGCAAAGAGAAGTACACAAATAATAGCATCACCGCGTGAGAAGATATTTGCGTCTTCGCCGGCAATACCCATATCAAGGAAGAGAACCACCATAGCCGTAGAGATGAGAAGAAGTAACGGTAGCTCTTTACTAATAGTGGTTTTTTTGATGCTGATTGGATGAATGACGGCGGCAATTCCGATGAGCAGCAAAATATTAATGATGTTACTACCCATAACGTTACCGAGAAGCATATCGGTGTTACCATTGATTAGTGAACTAATTGAGACGGCTAATTCTGGTGCACCTGTACCGAAAGCGACGATAGTAAGCCCAATTAATTGTTTTGATACTTTAAAATGCGAGGCGACTGATGAAGCGCCTGAAACTAGCCAATCGGCACCTTTGATAAGAAGGATGAATCCGACGACTAAAAGTGTGATTTGTAATGCTATTTCCATTTTTGTCTTTTGATTAAGTTTATGTTTATATTGTAGCACGTTTAAGTATTAATTGCAAAGAAAAAAGCCCTTTTTTTTGGGATATAAAAAATGGTGCGAGCGAAGAGACTCTAACTCTCGACCTCTTCCTTGGCAAGGAAGCGCTCTAAACAACTGAGCTACGCTCGCATCTTATTTAATTATAACACATTATTTGTATTTTTGTGAGAAATTATATGCTATAATGGTTATATAAAAAATAAGGAGATAATAAATGGCACCAGGAATAATAGCATTGATTGTCGTTGTCGTGGTCGTCTTTCTCTTAATTGGTTTCGTAGCTGGTATTTATAACAGCTTAGTGAAACTCAATGAGAGAGTGAACGAAGCATGGTCTGACATCACTGTACAACTTAAATATCGTGCGGATTTGATTCCAAACGTAGTGGAAACTGTCAAAGGTTATGCAAAGCATGAAAAAGAAACCTTCCAGATGGTAACCGAAGCTCGTACTGCAGCGATGGGTGCTAAGACAGTAAAGCAGGCAGCAGAAGCTGAGAAAGAAATGCAAACTGCACTCGGCCGTATTTTTGCAATTGCAGAGGCTTACCCAGAACTTAAAGCAAATGAAAATTTCCAAACTTTGCAAACGCAACTGCAAGATGTTGAAGATAAAATTCAAGCAGCTCGCAGATTTTATAATGCGGGTGCGAAAGATCTTAATACTAAAATCAAGACTTTCCCAACTAATGTAGTTAACAGTATGATTGGTCATTTTAAGACTCGTGACTACTTTGAAGTAGATGATGCTGAAAAAGCTAAAATTAAAGATGCTCCTGAAGTAAAATTCTAATTTAAGAGCAAGATAGCAACACTGGGTCTCTGGCCCAGTGTTGTGTTATAATAGGGTTAGTATGTATAAGCAAATTGCGGAGAATAAAAGACGAACTGTATATATTATTATTGGGTTCGTATTGATGGTGGGTGTAATTGCCTCACTTTTTGCGTGGGCATATAATGATCCATTTATTGCTGTGTGGACAGTCATAGTGTCGATTGTTTATGCAGTAATTCAATATTATGCGGCTGGATCACTTACTATGGTGATGACGGGTGCTAAGGAAATTACTAAAAAGGATAACCCGCGTTTTTATAATATTGTAGAAAACCTATCAATTACGACTGGGCTACCTATGCCTAAGGTTTATATTGTTGATGATAAAGCTCCGAATGCTTTTGCAACTGGACGTGATCCAAAACATGCAGCAGTAGCAGCGACGACTGGTTTGCTCGATATAATGAATGATAAAGAAGTGACGGCAGTTATGGCACATGAAATGTCACATGTAAAAAATTATGATATTAGAGTATCAATGATTGTGTTTGGTTTAGTATGCGTGATTGGACTAATATCTGACTTGGCATTTAGAATGATGTTCTATGGCTCGAGGCGTCGTGATGAAGAAGGTAGTCCAGTTGGTTATTTATTAGTTTTGATTGCAGCGATATTGGCGCCAATTGTGGCAAGTATCGCTCAGATGGCGGTATCTAGGCAACGTGAATATTTGGCGGACGCTTCGGCAGTAAACATTACACGTTATCCAGAAGGTATGATTGATGCTTTGAAAAAATTACAATCACACAGTGCTCCGATGAAAAGTCAAAATGTTGCAGCGGAGGCAATGTATATTAATAATCCACTAAGAAAAGGTTTCTTTAGTAATTTATTCTCATCACATCCACCAATTGAAAAAAGAATTGAAAGATTAGAGCATGGCAAAAAAACATTCTAAAAAGTTTAAAAATTTTAAGAAAAAGCATTTTTTGAAAAACAAATATAAAAGCCCGCATAAATCATTTAAACGGTCTTATCGGGAAGATTATATTAGGGATACTAAAGTACCCGGTATAATGTACCACATCCTTAAGAGCTTTGGAATGATTTTTAAAAATTGGAAATTGTTTTTGCCACTTTTAATAATTGCGGTGTTGTTAAATGTATTTTTTGTGGGGCTAATGAGCGAATCGAATTATGTTCAGTTTCAGGATATTTTGGATGATACGAGCGAACAAGTAGCTGGCGGTAATATTGGCAGTGTTGCGAAAGCTGGCTTAATATTGGTATCTACGATTTCAACTGGGGGATTGTCGGGTGAATCAAGTGAAGCGGCGGTGATGTTTGGCGTATTAATATTTTTGATTATTTGGTTGACGACAATATTTTTGTTACGACATCTTATGGCGGGGCATAAGGTTAAATTACGTGACGGATTGTATAATGCGATGACGCCACTGGTATCGACATTTTTGGTGTTTGTTGTTGTGTTATTTCAATGTATCCCGATTTTCTTGTTGATAATTGCATATTCAGCAGCGGTACAAACTGAATTTTTGTCGACACCTTTTTATGCTTTGGTTTTCTTCGTGTTTGCAGCAGTGATGATTTTGATTTCGGTGTATTTGTTATCTTCATCATTAATGGCGTTTGTAGCAGTAAGTGCGCCTGGACTTTATCCGATGCGGGCACTTAATGCGGCTTCGGAAATGATGATGGGGCGAAGAGTAAGATTAATACTGAGATTAATTGCTTTAGTATTAACTCTCGGGATTGTGTGGGTAGTAATAATGATGCCATTGATTTTATTTGACATGTGGATGAAATCGTTTGAATGGACGGAGGGGATTCCGTTTATACCGATTTGTCTTACTATTATGACGTGCTTTACGAGTATCTATGTGACGACTTATTTATACTTATATTATCGATGGTTATTAGATAATTAATCAAGTTTGAGGACAGAAGTAAGACCTGATTTTTCTTTTTAACTGTGGTAGAATAATAGATATGAGTATCAGTGAAGCCAGAGAGCGTGTTGAAAAATTAAGACAGATTATTGATGATTATAGGTACCATTATCATGTATTAGATGAATCAACTATGAGTGAGGCGGCGGCTGATTCACTAAAACACGAGTTGTCGCTTTTAGAATCTAAATATCCAGAATTGATTACACCAGATTCGCCAACGCAACGTGTGGCTGGCAAGCCTTTGGATAAATTCACTAAAGTTCGCCATGAGAAACGGATGATTAGTTTGGCGGATGTTTTTTCGGAAGAAGAAATCAAAGACTGGATTAATCGTAATGAGAAACAAATTCCTGGTGGTGAAATAAATGAATTCTTTACAGATATTAAAATGGATGGTTTGGCTTGTGCTCTAAAATATCATGATGGTGTATTTTACCAGGCAGTGACGCGTGGCGATGGTTTGGTAGGTGAAGATGTGACGCTGAATGTGAAAACTATTGAGAATGTTCCACTAAGATTGGTTTCGGATGAAAGAATTCCTTCTGAAGTTGAAGTGAGGGGCGAAATTGTAATTTTTAAGAAAGACTTTGATGAACTTAATCTTCAGCAACGTAAAAAAGGTGAGGCAGAATTTGCAAATCCACGCAATTTAGCAGCGGGGTCAATACGGCAATTAGATCCGAAGGTAGCGGCTTCGAGGCCATTGAAGTTTATTGCCTATGATTTAGTGGTTCCTGATTCGGCGACGTGGAAAGAAGCGTATGATACTTTGAGGGTTTTAGGATTTCAGACTTCGAATGAAGATAAGGTTTTTAAGAAAGAAGATATTCAAAAGATGTTTGAGTATATTCGAGAGCTTGATGAATATCGTAAAGGTTTAAAGTTTAATACGGATGGGATGGTGATAAAAATTAATGATCGCACAACTTATGATAAGTTGGGGATTGTGGGTAAGACACCACGCGGTGCGGTAGCGTTTAAGTTCCCCGCTGAAGAGTCTACAACGAAGGTACGTGATATTGTAATATCAATCGGCCGAACTGGTGCGGCGACACCGGTTGCGATTTTGGACCCAGTAGTTGTAGCAGGTACGACAGTAAGACATGCGTCGTTGCATAATGCGGATGAGATTGCTAGGCTTGATGTAAGAATTGGTGATACGGTTATAATTTATAAAGCGGGTGACATTATTCCGCAAATAAAGGAAGTGTTAACTAGTCTTCGCCCAAATAATACTGAATCATTTGATTATGAGAATGCACTGAAAAAACAATATCCAGAGTTAACATTTGAAAGACCGGATGGGGAAGTGGTTTATCGTGTGAAGGGGGAATCGAGTGATTTTATTTTGAAACGAGCGATAGAATACTATGCTTCAAAACCTGCGTTGAATATTGAAGGGTTAGGCGAAAAAAATGTGGAAGCATTAATTGATGCTGGCTTAGTTAAATCGATTGCAGATTTATATAGATTACAGGAAAACAATATAGCAAAATTAGAACGATTCGGCGAACTATCGGCACATAATTTGGTAACAGCGATTAATGCATCTAGGAAGCCGGTTTTAGCTAAATTTATTACGGCGCTTGGGATTCGTCATGTAGGAGCTCAAACAGCAGTGAGTTTAGCTAGGAAATATAAGAGCTTGGATAAATTAATTGAAACTACAGAAGATGAGCTATTAAATATTTTAGATATTGGAGAAGTAGTGGCTGAGTCAATACTGGCATGGTTTAGTGATGAAGATAATTTGAAATTGCTTGGTGAGCTACGTGAATTGGGTGTTTGGCCGCAAGAAGAAGCTGAAAAAGAGTTGCCATTAGAAGGCAAATCATATATTATAACTGGTACACTAAGTTCAATGGGACGTGAAGAAGCAGAAGATAAACTACGTGCATTAGGTGCGACAGTGACTTCATCAGTTACGAAAAACACTACAGCACTAATCGTGGGCGAAAAACCTGGTAAATCTAAAACCGAAAAAGCAGCAAAATTAGGTGTAAAAACTATTGGCGAGGGTGAGTTTCTGCAATTGCTGACTGTCTAAGCATATGCTATAATTAAGTGGTATGATAGAGATTATTCGACAGCATAAAATAGCGGCTATGGTAGTAGTTTTGAATATACTTGCGATTTTAATTGCGGTTTTTATAATTGTGGCGCATAAAGCAACAAATGCTTCGGTAGATATATATGTGCTCCCCAGTGAGGCGACGATTGAATTGAATGGTAGGAAATATGATAATTTTTCATCGCATAATTTAATGCCGGGAGAATATCGTGTTAGGATTTCGATGGACGGCATGCAAACACGTGAATATGATTTAACTTTAGAAGATAATGGTTTTGAAAGGATTTGGAATTATTTGTTAAGTGATAATGGGGGTTTTGATTATTATATTAGTCATCCTGATGAGGCACCTTTATTGACAAAGTTTCGTGACAATGAGAACGTAAAAAAATTCATGGATTATCATGATAAAGTTGTGTCAATTAGGGATGCGTTGCCGCTTGAGTATTATGAACGTTCTGATCCCAATAACCAGATGGGTGTTTTTATTGAAGAAGACGGTGAAGAATGTAGTGGCGTGTTGTTATGTTTAGTGGTTTATGGTGGCGAACAGCATAAAAATATTGCATTAGATTTGATTAAGAATGCAGGATATAATCCAGATGATTATAGGATACGTTTTGAGGAAGGGTAAAGAATGATGAAAAGAATAATTAAAAATCTGTTTGTAGTATTTGCTCTTGTATTATCTGGGGTAATGGTTGGTGTTGGAAGTACATCTGCTAAGAGCAGTTTGACAGCTGATGATGAAGCTATGTTTTCACAGAATAACATTTTGTTTTATGAACCATGTGTTACGGGTGACTCTAGTCGTCCTTTGGGTGGTGAAATTAGTATTGCTGGATCAACTGCTGAAGAGAAGGTTTGGAGCGGATTAGCTAGTTTTCTTTCCGCTGAGCAAGCGGCGGGTATTATGGGGAATATTGCTCAAGAAGATGGTAATTATAATCCATTAAGGCGTGAAGTTGGTCAAAGCGGAGGCCTTTATAATCGAGCTACACAAATGGGGCTTGGTTTGGTGCAGTGGTCTTTTGGGCGTCGTGTAGATTTATTGAATCGCGTCAAGGAGCGTGATTCTTCGCTATTAAAACATTTCGAAGACAATAGTTTGGCGCAAATAACTGGTGACGAGTTGATTAAAAAACTTGGTGACGACACCGTAAATAAGATTTATCAAATTGAAATAGAGTTCTTAAAATATGAGATTGATAAAAGTTATAAAGATTATTATAAACAAACCGTACCAGAAGACGCGGCGGTATGGTTTGAAGAGCATTTTGAGCGTGCGGGCGTGCCAAATAATGATTATAGAATGAAAAAAGCAAGAGAGGCTTACGATAAATATGCAGGAAAAACTATTACTGGGTCGAGTGGAGAAAGTGGTGAAAATGCTGCTTGTAATGCTTCACTTAAGGGAAGCAAGAATATTAATGGAGCGGCAGTGGCTTTGGCTTGGCCATTTGGCACTGACAAGGAAGTATGGGATTATAAGCAAGCGAATGGTTTGAACAGTTTTGATGCATATAATAATATAAGTAAATGGACAGGCGGGAAGGCGACGGATGCTTTTAATGCGGCGCTTGAGGATGTATATAAGGATCGTAACAGCTGGAGCCAATGTCCAAAAATTGGTGCTTCTTGTGATGTGTTTGTTGGTACCGTGGTACGTTATTCTGGATATGATTCAGGATGGCCACGAGGTTTAGGACAGCAGGATGATCGTGCAAAGGAGAAATCAGATTTGTGGGAAACCATTCACAATGCAAAAGGTTTAGATCCGCAACCTGGTGATATAGTGAACACTGGTAGTCATACATATATTGTGGTGCAAGACGAAAAGGGAGATTTCTATCGTGCAGAGGCGGGTTTGTGCCATGCCTTTGGAAGGATTTCTAGAAAATTTAAAGGATTCGAATCTGGCGCTACGGTATTTAGAGCTAAAAGTGCGAATAATTCTACAATTGGTGTATCGGTAAAGGATGGTGTTTCGACTTCTTCGACTACCGGGACTATTTCTGGTAATAGTACGAAAGGTAATTACGATATCGGCTCGACAGCTTTTTATTTTGCTTGGCCAGAAGGTGAATTTGAAAACCGAATGAAACCAGATTCAAAGGATGCTTGGTATGAAATGGTGAAAGAGAACTTAGGTCATTATCCAGATGAACATGTGACGGAAGGTGCTAGCTGTGTGGTATTTGTTTGGGGGGTGTTGCGTTATGCTGGATTGATTGATAATTTTAAAATTAGTGAAAGATTGGACGAAAAATTAGATGTTGATCCGAATTGGACTAAAGTACTAGACGGTAATCTTAGTGAAGACACTTTGGAAGATGGTGATGTATTGATTCGTCGATGTTCAAGACATGGCAGCTCCAATTATCCATGTCACTATGGTATATATGCTGAAAAAGACGGCCAAGGGTATACGATTCAAGCTTCGAATCCAAGCGGTTGTAATTCAGATAATTCTGGCTGTGGGTATCGCTATCCGTGGGTTACTAAGGGTTATGATAAAGGATTTACTGAAGCGTGGCGTAATCCAAATAACAAATCTGGTGGTGGTTTTTGCAATATTTGTGCTGGTGAAAGTGCAGCTGAAGCTGGTGATGTGGCATTGAAAGATGGAGGGTTGACAATGGAAGAAGCTAAAAAATTAGTGGATATTTATAAAGGCTATGCGGGAGAGAATAATTTAAGAGGGAATACCGCTGTTGCAAATAAGTATTATATTAAAGTTGGTTGTCATGGTAATTTGTTCTTAAACTGTCCTTCATTTGTAAAATATTTCGTGAATCGTTACACTACTAAAAAGTGGACTTCTGGTTTGACGGGTGATGGTAAAGATACGTATAAATATTTAGCAAACGCTTTGGGTCTTAAGACTGGTTCGGAGCCACGGCCTTATGCAGTATTTAGCGATGATTCATATTCGCCTGGACATACTGGAGTGGTGTTGGGTGTAAATTCGGCTAAGGGCACAATGATTATTGGTGAGGCGGGTTGCAATAGTGGTTCTTCGACTCAGGCGGCCTATGATTTTATTGGTGCCCATGAGGTATCTATCAAAAAATATCATTTGTATACTTATCTTGATCCGATAATTAATTTAGCGGGGCAATAAAATGTTTAAGAATTTAATACAAAATTTAACAAAAAATCAAAAAATTGGAATTGCTGTGATTCTGCAAGTGATTGTTATTATATTCATTGTAGCTTGTGTTCAGTGGGCGATTCAGCCTGAAACGCATATTGAAGTCGTAAATGAAAATGATACGTCGGTACCAGATGATAGGTGGAGGGGCATCAAGAATGAGATATGGCATTTGGTGAAAAACAATGTTGCGGATGTGCCACAATCTGCTATAGATGATGCCGTAATACGTGAAGGGACCTATGAAGAAACTACAAATAACGATATAACAACAGCAACATTTTTGTTGGACATCGATTCACTGAAACAGACTTATGCTATTACTGTATCTTGGTCTGATAAGGAGGCTTTGTCTGATTATGTGAAAGTAGATTGCCCACCTCAAAGTAAAATGAAGTATCCTGAGACGGTTTGTTATGGAATGTATAACAATACTTATTCGCTTAGCCTTTATTTACCTTATGGTGTTTCTCCGGATGACGCTGAGGATGCTATGGCGGCACCGTATTATTATATTACGGGCGATGAAGATGAAAAAACTATTAATGTTATGGTGTCGGTTTGTGATGTTGAGAAATATAAAAAAGAAGCGATGGATTATTTAGAATCAACACCACTAAATTTAGAAAAATATACTATTAATTACGAAACAAATAATATCGATGTGGAGTGTAAGAATGAGTAGTAGCTATAGTCTTAAAAATCTTTTCGATAATGTTGGAAAAAAACAAATGATTGGATTTTTGTTGGCTGGTGCAGTAATTGTGATTTTATTAGCAGTCTTAGCAATGCTTTTATCATCTAATTCAATAAGTGATGAGAAGGAACAAGATGGTGGAGATGAAGTTACGCAAAATGAGACACTTGTTAGCACTGAGTATAATCCAGAACATGAATATACTCTGAGTGATTATTTACCGTGGACATACTATGAATATCTGGAAGATAGAAGTGGCGTAGATGTAAAATATGATATTGTTGAGAACACGGCTATTCCAAAGGGAATTGTAGTAACAATTAATGGGTGCGATGAAGAAAACAATCGATTGAGTGCAAATAAGTATTTGGGTACATTACCGATTGAACCTGGTGAGTATGAAATTACTTATATAGTAAAGGGTTGCGAGAGAAAATACTAATAGTTAATGGCTTGGAGGGTGGCCGGGCTGCTGTTCTATTAGAATTGATTATATCATACTATTAAACTTGGCGATCTCGATGGGGTAGCCTTTGGCCCTCACTTCTCGTTATCAATAAAAATAAGACGCAAGCGTCTTCTTTTTATTGGTGATCTCGGCGGGAGTCGAACCCGCGTTGTCGGGATGAAAACCCGATGTACTAACCGTTATACTACGAGACCGTGGATATATTATAACAGTTGTAACTAATAATTGCAAGAGTAGGAAACTTCGTAATGGTAAGAAGTTTTTTCGTAGGGAGGGTCGATATAGAATGTGACAGAAGTTTTATTTTCGTCGCAGTATTTGGTAACTTCTTTTTTATACTGATCGTTTTTGCGGTTATCGTATAATAATAATTGCCTGAGTTTGACTGGAGAGAAGCCATATTCGTGATATTTTGCCATGGCAGAATCGAGGTCGGTAATTTGTTGAAAACCCCTGGAAGAAGAGAAATTGGGGTAAAAATAATTTTCGTAATAGTCTTTAGCCATCTTTTCGATGAGCGCTTCAGTTTGATTCTGATCTTTCAATAGTGTAACGGAAATGCTTGCAATAATAACTGCTAGTGATGCGATGGCGATAACGCCGAGAATGATTTTTTGAACAAGTGTAAAGGAGCGGCGACGAGTACGAACATTATTTCTTTTTTTCTTGTTATTCATAAGTTCTATATTATCATAATATTGAACTTATGGTAAGATATTAATATGAGTAGACTATTTAAAAGAACAAAAATATTAGCAACGATTGGACCTGCAACGAATTCAGCTGAAAAAATTTCTGAGATAATTATGGCGGGAGTAAATGGTTGTAGACTGAACTGTTCGCATGGCTCAAATGAAGAACGTGATCAACAAATAAAATGGATACGTGATGCTGCTGCGAAGAAAGGACGAAGTGTAGCGATTTTGCAAGATCTACAAGGACCAAAGATACGTTTAGGAGCCTTGAAGGATAATCGGTTGGATTTAAAAAAAGGCGATGAAGTTGTACTAGAATCGCAAGAATTTGAACACGATGGTGGGTTGACTGTACCGGTGCAATATAATTTGGCTGAAAAATGTCAGGTTGGGGAACCACTGTCGATGTTTGACGGTAGAATTAAGGCAGAGATTATTGAAATTGTTTCTGAGACTGCGATAAAAGTGAGGATTTTAAATGATGGATATGTGATGTCGAAGAAAGGTCTGAATTTGCCCGATACGGATTTTGGTGGCGATATTCTTACCGAAAAAGATCTTTCAGATATTGAGTATGGTGCAGGTTGTGATTACGATTATGTAGCATTATCGTTTGTGCAGACTGCGGAAGATATTTTGAAATTAAAACAATTATTATTGTCATATGGTTCAACAGCGAAAGTGATTGCTAAGATTGAGACTAAAAAGGCGATTGCTTCAGAAGCAAATCTTGAATCGATTGTAAAAGCGGCGGATGGGATAATGGTAGCGCGTGGCGATATGGCGGTGGAAGCTGGTGCAGAAGTAGTGCCGATGGTGCAGAGAAAACTGATTGCGCTTTGTCGTAAGCATGCGAAACTATGTATTGTAGCGACACAAATGATGGCTTCGATGGTAGATGAACCAGAGCCAACTAGAGCTGAAGTTTCGGACGTAGCAACTGCAGTGGTACAAGGTGCTGATGTGGTGATGCTTTCGGATGAAACTGCGAATGGTTCATATCCGGTTGAGACGGTGATGGAGATGAAAAAAGTAATATTGTTCACACAAAACCATTCAAAATTAGCACCGATAAAACGAAATGATGATGACAAGGAAGTTTATCCAGCCATTTCGAGTGCAGCGGCACGATTGGCCGAAGAAATTGATGCGGATGTGATTATCTGTCAGACGGCTTCTGGTGTAACTGCTACTACTATGGCTGGTGAGAGACCGAATTTACCTATTGTGACGGTTACTTCGAATGTGCGAGTGGCGAATCAATTAGCGTTGATTTATGCGAATTCAGCTTTTGTGCGTCCATATTCAGAAGATTTTGGATATGACTTAGCCGTAGAATTAAAAGGTTCAGGATATTTGCAAACGCGTGAGGGCAATAAAGACTTAACTGCGGTGATTGTATCGGGCGACAAAAACAAATTCGGTACGGATACAATAAAAGTTCGAAAAATCTAATCTACTGTTTGATTGCTGCGAGGCCGGGGAGTTTTTTGCCGAGTAAGAATTCTAATGATGCACCGCCGCCAGTGGATACGAGAGAATAGTGCAAGCTATCATGCTCTTTCATGAGGTTTTCGACGAATCCTGTGGTATCACCACCACAAATAATGGTTTCAGCGCCTTGGTGCTCACCGATTAGTTCTGCTGCAATTGTGGATGAAGTGGCATAGGCTGGATCCTCAGCGTAACCTAAGAGTCCATTCCAGATGATAGTTTTAGCATCAGTGATTAAATTGGCGAGTTCGCCGGTACTGAGTGGGCCGATGTCGAGTTTTTCACCTTTTTCATTGGTGTCAAAATCACTAGCTACGATGATTTTTTTGTGAGAAGACTTATAACCATCTGCAGCAATTTTTCCACCGACGTATATATAGTCGGCTTGTTTTAGGAATTTATCGATTAATGGTTGTTTGTCGTCAACTTTGGCACCGCCAATGATTAATAGGACTGGTGATTCTGGATTTTTGGTGACATTTTCGAGATTCTTAATCTCATTTTCGATGAGAAAGCCGGCATATACTGGAAGATGCTCTTTGATAGCGTCGGTAGAAGCATGGGCGCGATGTATTACTGCGAAACCATCTTGAACGTAAATATCGGCGTTGACTGATTTGGCAATATTGGCAATAAACTCTGCATCGTTGGCTTCTTCACGTGGGTCAAATCTGAGATTTTCTAATAGAGCAATTTTGACTTTGCTGGGAATTTGGATTTGTTCGTCCTTTTTTGGTAAATCGTAGAATCCAATACTATGGTTAGGGAATAAATGCTCTAGTACTCCTATGGTTGGACGAAGTGAAAATTCTGATGAGGGTTTGCCTTCGGGACGTCCAAGATGGGAAATTAGAACGATACGTTTGGCGCCTTGTTCTAATAAATAGTTAATTGTTGGTAAACTAGCGCGAATACGAAGATCATTTTCGACCTTACCATTTTTTAGTGGAACATTGTAATCGACACGAACTAAAATGGTTTTATTTTTAACATCTATATCTTTAATTGTTTTCATAATATCTCCTTTGAAAATCTTACTATAAAATGCTTTGATAAGCAAATTATTGAATATGCTATAATAAGCTTATGAATAAACTAAGGAAACTGTCATTTGTCTTGTTTTTAGTTGTTGTGGCTACCTTTATTTTTTTTGGTCAATCAGTTTATGCAACCGATGGAGTTGTTGAGACGAACTTTTTTGGTAATATTGAAGACGACAATGAGGGTTGCGGTGTATTTATGATTCTGAATTCAGCCATAGATATAATATCTATGGGCATAGCAATACTCGGTGTTATAGGTGTGACAATCGTTGGTATTAATTATCTTACGGCGAAAGATAGTGAAGAAAAAACACGGAAAGCTAAAAACCGAATGTTTGAGATAGTGATTGGTCTGGCCGTTTATGCAGTTTTGTTTGTAGGAGCTCAATGGTTATTGCCTGGAGGCAGAATGAGCAATTCTTGTAATAAAATCAGTGATGATGAGATGGCTGCTATTAGGAAAAAAGAGCAGAGTGGTAAGCAGAGTTCTGCTAGTGGTACTGCAAGTAGCAAATCTAGTAAAAGTTCATCAAGTTCTTCATATAATAAGACAAAAGCTTATAAAACTTGTATGAAGAAAGCTTTATTTAAGGACAAAACAGTGAGAGACAAAGTCTGTCAATTAAAAAAAGGTTCAGAAAGAATAGCAAAAACTGCGGAGCTTTTGGCGGCATCATCCAAAAAAGCTTCTGTACAATGTTATCCTTTAACTTGGAAACCTAAAAAATGGAGTCAGTTTAAAAGATGTGCACCGACTAAATATTTTCAATATGCGTACGATAAAGTTAGGCCTGATCATTGGAAAAAGTATACTAATTATGTGAAGAATGTGGTAAGAACTGGGGCCTCTTGTGACTATTTTGTGGGAACTGTAGTGAGAGCTTCGGGATACGATGGTATAGGACTTAGCCATGATTCTATGCATAGTAATATGACTAAGGATACTAAAAAGTGGAAGAAGGTTAAAAAAGCTCAAAGGGGCGATATTTGCCAGAAATACTCTGGAAATGGTGCACATATTAAGATTTATTTAGGAAACGGTAAAATAGCTGAAGCTAGTAGCGGGCTTCAGACTGGAGATAAAAGATGGGGCGGCGTTACTAGTGGTGGCTGTGGCGGATATACGATTTATCGAGCGACAAAATAATTCATAGTTTAAAATGTAGGAACGTTATCATTAAATTAGGTGTATTAAAACTATTTACAATTATGCATGGTGTGATATAATTTTTTTATGAAAAAAATTCGTAATTATCAACAGGTGATTGGTGAGACCGTAGAACATATGCGTCTTGAAAAAGGCTGGACGCAGAAAGAATTAGCTAAGGAAGTCGGTACTAGCCAGTCGGCAATTCATCGTATAGAAAAAGGTGGTCAGAATATTTCATTAGAGATGGTTAAGAAGCTTTCGGAAGTATTTGGCACGCAAATTCTCTCTATAAATGATTCGGCAAGTCAGAGTTTTCGAATACGCGGTGGGAAAGAATTAAGCGGTGAAATTACGATAAACACTTCGAAAAATGCTGCGGTAGGGTTGCTATGTGCAGCGTTACTTAATAACGGGAAGACTGTTTTACATCGTGTAGCCAGGATTGAAGAAGTATTTCGAATTATTGAGGTTTTAGAATCTATTGGTGTAAAATGTCACTGGACGAATCGACACCGTGATTTAGAAATTATATCACCGCGCGAATTAAAATTAGATGAAATGGATATAGAGGCAGCGCGTAAAACTCGTTCGATTATTATGTTTTTAGGACCTTTGCTACATCGATTTAAAAAGTTTTCGATTCCATATGCAGGGGGATGCTCATTGGGTACTCGAACGGTAGAGCCACACCTTAAAGCTTTGGAAACTTTTGGGCTTGAAGTAGATGCTGAGTGTAATAGTGGTTTTTATGAAGTAGAAGTAGATCAAAAAATAATGAAAAATCGAGACGATAGATATATTGTGCTGACTGAGCGTGGTGACACAGTGACAGAAAACGTACTAATGGCAGCTGCGATGAATGCTGGTAAGACGACAATCGTTGGGGCTTCTTCAAATTATATGGTGCAAGATATGTGTTTCTTTTTAGAAAAGTTAGGTGTGAAAATTGAAGGGATTGGTACTACTAGATTGACTATTTATGGGCGAGCTAAGTTTGATATGGATGTGGATTATAATATTTCGGAAGATCCGATTGAAGCAATGTCGTTTATTGCTGCTGGGTTAGTAACAAATTCTGAAATAACAATTATGCGGGCGCCAATTGAGTTTTTGGAAATTGAACTTGAAGTGCTTAAGACTATGAATGCTGATATCGAAAAATCGGAAGAGTACTTATCAGCTAATGGACGAACTAGGTTAGTTGATTTGACAGTTAAGAAATCAAAACTTGTAGCACCTGTTGACAAAATTCATCCAATGCCTTTTCCTGGGCTTAATATTGATAATCTACCGTTTTTCTCAATTATTGCGGCGGTAGCAGAAGGACGAACTTTGATTCATGACTGGGTATTCGAAAATCGTGCAGTTTATATTACTGAATTATCTAATTTGAATGTAAAAGTAGAATTACTTGATGCACATCGTGTGTATATTGAAGGGCCAACGAATTTTAGACCAACAGAACTGGTTGCACCACAGGCTTTACGTCCAGCGGTAGTAGTACTAATCGGTATGTTGGCGGCACCTGGAAAATCGATTCTTAGAAATGTCTATACGATTAATCGTGGATACCAGGACTTTGCGGCGAGACTCCGACATCTTGGTGCGGATATTGTACCATTGACCGGTATTTAGTTGAAGAAGATTTATATGTAATATATAATCAGGGTATGATTAAGATTTCTGATGTCACAAAAAAATATGGGGATAAAAAAGCTTTAGACAAAGTATCGTTTGAGGTAGGGAACGGAGAAATATTTGCTTTTATTGGCCATAATGGTGCTGGTAAAACTACTTTAATAAAAGCGATTGTAGGAATACATGATTTTGATGAAGGTGAAATACTGATAAATGGCAAATCAATTACAAAAGAACCTGTAGCTTGCAAAAAAGAGATGGCTTATGTACCAGATAATCCTGAATTATATGAGAATATGCGGGCGATACAATTTATTAATTTCATTTGTGATATGTATGAGGTGGATTTAATACGTCGAGAAAAGAATATTAAAAAATATGCCGAAATGTTTGAAATAACGGCAAACCTTAATGATACAATTGATTCATTTTCACATGGAATGAAACAGAAGGTCGCTCTGATTGCGGCTTTGGCTCATGATCCGAAGATTGTGATTATGGACGAGCCGTTTGTAGGACTTGACCCTAAGGCAGTATTCGATATGAAAGAATTGATGCGTGAAATGACTAAAGCTGGAAAAACAATTTTCTTTTCTACACATATTCTGGATGTGGCAGAGAAGCTATGCACAAAAGTGGCGATTATTAAGAAAGGAAAAATTGTTAAAGTAGGGAGCATGAAGGAGATTAAAGGGGATAAGAGTTTGGAAAAGGTATTCTTGGAGCTGGAAAAATAAATGAGTAAGTTCTTCTCTCTATTAAAAGCATCAATGTCGGAGGGGATGAATGTTTTTCGTGTATATGGGAAGAAACAATCCAAGTTAGTTAGAATTAGTTTGCCGATAGTTTTAGCTATCATCATTATGGTGTCGGTGGCTGGATATGCCGATATGATGATGGAGCCACTAGCAGAAGTGGGGATGGAATTTGTAGTTTTGACTTTATATATAATTATGGCTGCACTTTTTATTTTGGTGGAAGGAATATATAAAGCTAGTGGCTTGTTGTTCAATTGCCGTGATGATGATTTGATGCTGTCTTTACCTGTCAAAAAATCCACAGTGTTAACTATTCGGGTATTGAAATTCTATTTATTCGAAGTAATGATAAATGCGATAGTTTTTATCCCAGCGATGGTTGTCTATGCTATGAGGGTTGGAGTGGGGCCGTCTTTTTATTTAGTTTCTTTGACGGCACTTTTAATTCTTCCGATTCTACCAATTGTGATTGCGTCGTTAGTTGGAGGAATAATAGCATTTTCGTCGGCGCAGTTTAAACATAAGAATATAGCCCAAATCATCTTAACAACTTTGTTGCTCTTGGTATTATTATTTGTTTCTATTAACATTAAAGATATATTACAAACTTTGGCGCAAAATGCAAAAAGCGTGAATGAAATAATTACTAAATTGTATTATCCAGCTGGACAATATATACATTTAGTATTGGATTTTAAGTTTGTGGATTATTTGATTTTTATCCTTACTAATGTTGGATTATTTACATTAATGTTGCTGACGTTAGGTAGTGTATATTATAAGATTAATTCGCGAGTAAAAATTGTAAAAACCGATACGGCTTTGCGTAGTTATACTTTGAAATACAATCGACCTTTAATGGCATTGTTTAAAAAAGAAATTGGAAGATTTGTAAGTTCGCCAGTTTTTTTGATAAATGCTGGTTTTGGATTAGTGCTTTACGTGGTGGTTGTGATTTTAGTATGCGTAAATATGGACGGGACTTTAGATATGTTTTCTAAGATGGGTGCTGAAATACCTGTGGAGGCGATAATTAATTATATGCCGGCGTGTTTGTTTGGGTTGATTTTCTTTACGTCAATGATGACTTCGATTACGAGTTCGATGATTTCGTTGGAGGGAAAATCATTTAATATTTTGAAAAGTTTACCAACGAATCCGGTGACAATAATTATGGCAAAAGTTTTGGCAGCGGTGGCGGTGATGATACCGATATTGTTAGTTGGTGATATTGTAATGTTTGTTAGGTTTGATTTTGATATTTGGCAAATTTTAATGATTGTATGCTCATCTATAATTATGCCGCTTGTGTCGGAAGTGGTTGGTATAGTGATTAATTTGAAGTATCCTAAAATGAATGCACAGGATGATACGGAAGTGGTGAAGCAAAGTATGAGTTCAATGGTTGCAGTATTTGTCGGTTTTGGGTCTTCGATTATGATGATATATATAATATATAATACATTTAATAATGGTCTTTCTGCTTCGGGAACAGTTGGTGCTGGGTTGTTGTTTGGTGTAGCGGCTTTGGTGCTTTTGTTGATTTATCTTTGGAGACGGGGAATTAAAGATTTTAATAGTATCAATGTGTAGTTTGGATTAGCTGACAATTTGTTTTGTTTGTTATAATGGTGTAATGGATAAGATTTTTGAAGGGTTAAATCAGGCACAAAGAGAAGCGGTGGAAGATTTAGAAGGTCCCTTACTGATTTTGGCGGGGGCTGGGTCTGGTAAAACAAGGACTTTGACACACAGAATTGCGAATTTGATTACTCATGGGATAAAACCTTCTAGCATTTTGGCGGTGACTTTTACCAACAAGGCGGCTAACGAAATGCGAAGAAGACTATGGAAGCTTTTATATGGTTCTAATGATGTACCATCACGATCATTTATGCCATATATGGGGACATTCCATGGAATTGCAGTGCGTATTTTAAGGCAAGAGGCAGATGCGGTGGGGATAGACAAAAATTTTGTAATCTATGATATGGATGACCAGGTATCTTTGATTCGTCGAATTATGAAAGCATTAAAGTATACGGATGATAAAAGCTTGAAACCAAAATCAGTTCAGGCAATTATATCAAACGAAAAAAATCAAGGACATGGTCCAGAGGAATACGAAGCGAATACTTATTATCCTAATCAAAAAAAGATTGCAAAGATATTTTATCGTTATGAAGAAGAAAAACAAAAAGCGGGAGCATTAGATTTTGATGATTTATTGTTGTATGAATTGAAGTTATTTAAAGAACATTCTGAAGTGCGTAAGCGTTGGCAGGATAGGTTTGACCACATTTTGATTGATGAATATCAGGACACAAATATAGTGCAATATAATATTGTGAAATCGTTAGTGAATGAAAAGAAAAATATTTGTGTAGTAGGGGATGATTGGCAGTCGATTTATTCGTGGCGCGGAGCGGATTTTACAAATATTCTGAATTTTGAAAAAGATTTTCCTGGTGCGAAAGTAATTAAACTGGAGCAGAATTATCGTTCGACAGGAAATATTTTGGAAGCATCACAAAAAATCATCAATGAGAACAAACAACGTACGGATAAGACGTTGTTTACTGAGGCGGGAAAAGGCGAGCCGGTAGATATTGAATCATTGCAAGATGAAAAAGCGGAAGCAAATTTTGTGGCATTAAAAATTTTGAATATGCAGCGCGATTATCCAGATTTAGCGGATTTCGCGGTATTATATCGAACTAATGCGCAGTCCTATGCATTTGAAAAAGCATTTATGGACATGCATATTCCATATAAAATCGTAGGTGGTGTAAGATTTTACGATCGAAAAGAAGTGAAGGATGTGCTAGCTATATTGAGATTAATCGTTAATCAGCGTGATAAAGTGAGTTTGGTGCGGGTGTGTGGTAATGTGATTTCGGGTGTTGGTGAAGTTTCTTTGGCGAAAATTTTGATGGTGATGGATGTAATAAAAGGTGCTCAGCCTTTGATGAACGAAGAAATAGTTGAGGTATTAAAATCGGCTAAAGCGCGAAATGGATTCGGTAGGTTGGTGGATTTTTTGAAATCAGTTGAGATTGATGAGAACCCTGGTGAGATAGTAAAACGTACAGTAGAGAGATTTGATTTTAAGAAGTTGACGGATGATGGTACACCTAGCAGTGAAGAGAGAATGAGAAACCTAGAAGTGCTTGGTGCACAAGCGGCGGAGTATGATAATTTGGATGATTTTTTGGCTGATGCTTCGCTAATGTCATCTGCAGACGAATCTTCTGCGAAAAATGCAGTGACGTTAATGACTTTGCACGCTGCGAAAGGTTTGGAATTTCCGGTGGTGTTTATAGTAGGGTTGGAAGAAGGGTTGTTTCCTGGAAGCCGTTCGTTGGAAAATCAAGAAGATTTGGAAGAAGAAAGACGTTTGGCGTATGTAGGTATGACAAGGGCAATGCAAAAATTATTTTTAACTTATGCTTTATCTCGTTTGTCTTATGGTAATCGTAGTTATAACATGCCGTCTAGATTTTTGACAGAGTTAGGCTATAATCCATATGGTTCAGCTGGTTTTAAGGATAGTGATGGTGATGGGTTTACGGATTTTGATGATTATGGTGATTCGGACTTTGACCCATTTCCGGATGATGTGCCGGTATTTGAATAAAAATAGACATAAAAATAAAGCAAGCTTCTTACTTGCTCTTCGTGTGGTCAGGGTGATCGGACTTGAACCGACGACCTCAGCGTCCCGAACGCTGCGCGCTACCAACTGCGCCACACCCTGATAAGTGTGGTCTGGGATAGGAGATTTGAACTCCTGACCTCACGCACCCCATGCGTGCGCGCTACCAGGCTGCGCCAATCCCAGAGTACCTATATTATATCATATTAGAGATAAAAAAATCACTCAAATCAATGAGTGAAAATGGTCTGGGTGACTGGACTTGAACCAGCGGCCTCGACTTCCCAAAAGTCGCGCGCTACCAACTGCGCCACACCCAGGTACTTCTATTATATCATATTTTGATGATTTGTGTGCTAAAATAGAAGGATAAAGGAGAGAAAAAGTGGCGGATAATCTACCAAAAAATATACCAAAAAAGAAACCTACGGGGCGGAACAATACTAATAACACTTCAAATACGGTGCGGAGTATATTGTTTTCTTTTATTTTGATTTGTTTTGGTGCTTTTTTAATTACTAATGTGAGCTATCGGGAAGCCGAGAAAAAGGAAGTGCCGATTTCGGATGTGATTCAGAGAGCGAATAATCCAGATGGAAATATTTCTAAAATTACAGTTGTTGGCAGTACACTTGATATCACTTTGAAGGATAATGATAAACCGACTGAAACATCCCGTAAAGATGGTGCGGGGACTTTATATGATCAGGGATTGGTCAATCATTGTGAAGGACTATCTGGAGATGATTTGAAGTCTTGTGAGGAAAAATACCCAGTTATTGAATATAAAGAAGATGTAAATGCCTGGGGGATTGTATTTGATGTAGCTTTGACAGTGTTGCCAATTATAGCGTTGGTGGTGTTCTTTATGTGGGTGATGAAGCAAGCTAATGCAGCGAATAACCAATCGATGTCATTTGGTAAGTCTCGAGCACGACTCTATGGTCCAGACAAGAAAAAAGTGACGTTTAAAGATGTGGCGGGTAATGAATCTGCTAAGCAAGATTTAACTGAAATAGTAGATTTCTTAAAGAGTCCAAAGAAATATGAGAAATTGGGTGCGAAAATTCCACGTGGTGTGTTGCTTGCCGGTGATCCTGGTACGGGTAAAACTTTGATGGCGCGTGCGGTAGCAGGTGAAGCAGATGTGCCATTTTTCTCAATTTCTGGCTCAGAATTCGCGGAGATGTTTGTGGGTGTAGGTGCATCTAGAGTACGTGACTTGTTTTCAAAAGCTAAGAAAAACGCTCCATCAATTATCTTTATTGATGAGATTGACGCGGTAGCGCATAAACGTGATGCTAGGGGCGGTGCTGGTCGCGAAGACGAGCAAACATTGAACCAGATTTTAGTTGAAATGGATGGTTTTGATAATGATAGTGGTGTGATTGTGATGGCGGCAACAAACCGAGTGGATATGCTTGATAAAGCATTGCTTCGTCCTGGAAGGTTTGACCGTCATGTGAATGTGACATTGCCAGAAAGAAAAGATCGATTAGAAATCTTAAAAGTCCATTTCAAAGGAAAACCGATTGAAGAAGATGTTGATCTTGAGGCTTTGGCTAAGAAGACGGCCGGTTCGTCGGGTGCTGATTTGGCTAACATTGCAAATGAAGCGGCAATTACGGCGGCACGTGAAGGGCACAAGGCAATTTCCAATAGTGACGTAGTAGAGGCATTTGAACGAGTAGCGATTGGTCCGGAACGTAAATCGAAAGTAATGAATGAAAAAGAGCGTAAGATTACCGCTTATCATGAAGCTGGACATGCGATTGTAGGGCATGTGTTACCTGATTCAGATCCAGTACATAAAGTAACAATTATTCCGCGTGGAAGTACTGGCGGTGTGACGTGGTTCTTGCCGCCAGAAGATAGAAGTTATAAGAGTATTTATGAGCTAAAGGATATTTTGGCACGAGCGATGGGCGGACGTGTTGCAGAAAAGTTGATTTTTGGAACGGATGCAGTCACGACTGGTGCATCTTCGGATCTTCGCAATGTAGCAGAACTTGCTAAGTCAATGATCGTCGAAGAAGGTATGGGTTCGGAGACGCGAAACTTAGTATTCCCATCTGAAGCAACTGGTTATTATACGATTACAACTGGTAAGCCGTATTCGGAAAAAACTGCTGAAACAATTGATGGTGAAATCAAAAAGCTTTCTAGCGAAGCAGCCGCACGAGCTGAAAGCGTATTAAAAGCAAACAAGGCGGTACTCGATAAACTAGCAGAAGAATTATTAGCACATGAGACGCTTGAAGAAGCAGAGCTTGAGCCAATTCTAAAGAATACTAAACTGCCCGAAGCTGCAAAACTATATAAATAAAGAAAGGAGTGAGTGATGGAGAGGTTTTTAGATTATTTTGTGCCCGAGAAATATGTACTTGACTTAGGTATTAATAAATTCAATAAAAAAATTGGTGGTGTAGTAGAGATTATCGGTGAAGCAAAAGAAGGAGTAATAAAGTTTCACGCGGTTGGGCTTGAAATAAAGCAAGTTTTTGCTGATGACAAAGAAGTGAAGTTTGAAGTGAAGGATGATGTTTTGACATTGTCTGATGTGACGATAGGTAAAGTGACTATTACTATTAGTTATTTGGGGACTTTAAACGAGAATATGGAAGGGGCATATCTTTCAACTTATGATAATGATGGTGAGAAGGAAATCATTGTTGCAACGCAGTTTGAAAGTCATTATGCGAGACAGGCATTTCCGTGTATAGATGAACCGGCAGCAAAGGCAGAATTTGTTTTAAAATTGACTGTGCCAGAAGTAGAAAACGAGTTGGTATTAGCTAATACACCGATAGCGGAAACAAAAAAATACTTTAAAGTGCCGGATGGTAAGTATACGATTTTTTACAATGATGATGGTAAAAAAGTTTCAGCAAAGTTTATAGAATATACTTTTGAAGACATGCCGAGAATGTCAACGTATTTATTGGCATGGGTAATTGGTAGATTGCATGGCAAAACTATTATAAATGAACATGGTGTAGAGATTACAACATATTGTGCTTTGAATCAGGATATCACTTGTGTAGATTACGCTAATGAGATTGCGGCACGTAGTTTAGAATTTTATGATGATAATTTTGGTACGCCTTATCCATTGAAGAAATTAGATCAGGTGGCATTACCGGATTTTGAAGCTGGGGCGATGGAAAATTGGGGATTAGTCACTTATCGTGAATCAATGCTTTTGGCTTCGTCTGATGCAACACTAGGAACGCGAAAATCGGTAGCTTTAACTGTGGCACATGAGTTATCGCATCAATGGTTTGGTGATCTTGTGACGATGAAATGGTGGGATGATTTGTGGTTGAATGAATCATTCGCTAGCGTAATGGAGTATTATGCAGTAGATGCGATTCATCCAGAATATAAAATATTTGAATCATTCTTTACTGGTGATTGTTGTGCTGCATTACTACGTGATGCATATACTGGAGTGCAATCAGTACATCAAGACGTGCATGATCCAGAGGAAATCGCGACTTTGTTTGATGGAGCAATCGTGTATGCTAAGGGTGCGCGATTGATGTTGATGTTGATTAGATTAATGGGGTGGGAAGACTTTTGTAAAGGTATAACTGATTATTTTAAAAAGTTTGCATATAAAAATACCGTAGGAGATGATTTATGGGAGAGCCTTTCTCCTTATGCGAAGTTTGAACCAAAAGAATTAATGCATGCCTTTATTGATAAGCCTGGGTATCCGGTAATAACAAATTTGGAAGGAAATTTTGAAAAGTTTAGTCAGCAGAGATTCTTATTGGATGGTCCTTGTGTAGATGATGAGTGGCCGTTGCCTGAAGTATCGGAAGATATGAGCGGACATTATGTGTTGAATTTGACGAGTGATGAATTTGAGAGCAGGCTTTCAAAGTTTAATGAACTCAAGTTAGAAGAAAAATTAAGATTATTGATTGACAGGGATTTAATTACGAAGGCTGGGTTGCAAAGTGCAGCGTCATTAGTATCACTTGCAAAAGAGTTTAAAAATGAAAACGCAGCAGCAGTTTGGAATAAAATTGCAGGATTAGTAGGGAACTTAAAAGTATATGTGGACGATGAATCTGTTGAAGAAAAGAACTTGAAAAAGTATGTATTTGATTTAGTCAATAGTAAACTGGCTGAAGTTGGAATGGTAACTAATAAGGGTGATGATGAAAATATGATTCGGCTTAGAGCAAATTTGATGGCATTGGATTACTATGCTGAGGATGTTGATCGATTTAAACAATTAGTAGAAATGTATGATGATGATTACACTAAGATGGATGCAGAGATAAGGAGTGATATTCTGAGTGCGAAAGTTTATTTGGCGCCAGATGTGGTAAGTGATTTCTTGGAGAAATATAAGAAAATCGCCGACCCAGATGTGAGATTTGACTATTTAGCGGCGGCGACTATGGTGAAGGATAAAAAAGAATTAGACAGAATAATAGCGCTATTAGGTGAAAATGAGATTGTGAAACCACAGGATCAATTCTATTTGTTTATTTGGTTGTATCGTAATCCTAAATGTAGAGCGCAGGTGTTTGATTGGTTGACGAAAAATTGGGATTTAGTACGACGCATCAGTGGTGATAAATCTCTTGATAATTATCCAACTGCAATTGCACGTCTTGCACGTACAGAGGAAGAGTATGACAGATATCGTGAATTTTTCGAGCCGATGATGAATGATCCATCTTTGAAGCGAGCGGTGGAGATTGGTTTAAATGAAATCAAGGCAAGAATAGCGTTGATTTCTAAGTATGGAGATGAAGTGGTCGAAGCTTTAGCTGAATAAGTATTCAAACTAGACATATTACCATAACTATGATATACTTATTTCGTAAGTAGGTTAATACATGAAAAAAACAAACACTTTTTTGAGAAATAGGGCAAAATATAGTTTGTTTTTGATTGCCGGTGTAGTGGTATCGTTTGTTATTACTAATAATGCTTTTGCTGATGATTATAGTCTCACCCTCACTTCCTCAGGTTCTCAAGATGTTAATATCTCAGCTAGTGCAGGTACAGCCATTAGTTCTGATTCTATTAATGTATCTACTACATGTAGGTATGGCTATAACTTTACTATTAATACTTCAGTTAATAACAATAATCTATATCTCAATGGTAATAGCTCTAATAATGCATCAGGTACTTACTTCTCACCAGTAGATGGTACTACTGCTCTGAATGCTTCCACTAATAAATGGGGCTATTATTATAATAGTAGTGCATCTAATACTCCAACTAGTACTAGTATCTTTTCACCAGTACCTACTCTAAATAATCCTGCTACGGTTAAAACTCCACTTACTACTCCAGCTTCTTCTGATATTAATGATAACTTTAATATCTACTATGGTGTCTCATCATCTGATTCTATGCCTGTAGGTACTTATAAGATGATTCCTGATACTAATAATTCTAATAATGATGGTACTATTGTTTATACTGCTACGATTGCAGATACTTGCGTAAAATATACAGTACGTTTTAATGCTACTAGCACTTATGGTGGTATAGAATTGACTGGTAGCGGAACGATGAGTGATCAGTTAATATATGAAGGCGTGCTAACTTCTTTAAACTCCAATCTTTTTGTTGCGCCTAGTGGATATAAATTCAAAGAATGGAATACTTTGCAGGATGGAACGGGTGTTGCATATAAGGATGGGGTAGACGTTATGGATCTCGCTGTAGTAGGCAATACATTTAATTTATACGCTATTTGGGTACCGGTTTATACTATAAATTATGATGGCAATAATGCCGATATCGGTATAACTATGGAGTCTAATCATTCTAACGTGGGGGAAGGTGATATAATAAACCTTTATCCAGCCAATTATAAACGTGATGGATATGGGTTTGCGGGTTGGAGTATGGAGCAATTAGATCCGGATGACAGTAATTTTCAGACAAGATTAGCTAGCGCAGTTAATAGCGGTAAGGTATTTGGTCCTATGGCAACTATTGTTGCACCTCCATATCCAGGGTCCGATAGTGCTGTTTTGTATGCGATATGGGTAAAATCAGCTGGTGATATGCAAAATTGGTCTGGATGCTCTAACATGAATATTGGTGATGTTACTGCTCTTGAGGATATTAGAGATAATGATGTCTATGCTGTAGCAAAGCTTGATGACGGAAATTGTTGGATGATAGAAAACTTACGTTTAGATAATAATAGTATTAATCCAAATTGGGGAGATGATGATTTAAGTCAGGGTTTTGGTGGCGTATTCCATGGACTCGCTACTCCAGATCCTCCCAATTACTTTAATTATTCTACGGACTGGTCTAAACCTAATAGTTTGTATAGTATAGATGGTAGTACAATATATGTTGTCAGTGGTGGTATACGACTCCCGAGATTTGCTAATAGTAATACTGCGGATCCTGTGACATCACTTGGCAATACAAGAGCTGCTAGAATATATTCGTATGGTAATTATTATAATTGGCCTGCTGCTGTTGCCAATACAACAAATACAAATAATCCATCTACTTCAATTTGCCCGAAAGGTTGGGAATTGCCAATTGGAGGCATTCAAGACATAAATAAAAGTTATAATCATTTATTTGTTTCGATGGGATACACAGGGGATATAGGTCATTCTGAAGAATCTGAACAGTTTAGAGCTTATCCATATAATTTTGTATATGCTAATACATTTGGTAATGCACTTGGAAAAATTGGTAAGTATTTTACGAGAACACAATTTAATTCTTGGAATATTTACGCATTATATTTAACAGATGGGGAGGTAAGGGCAACTATTGCGCAGACCGATAACGTATATGATGGTTCGAGTGTTCGATGTGTTGTTGGCTCTTAGTTTGAAGTGGGTTTGACAATAGGATACTCTGCAATTAAATAATATTCAAACTATATAAGTAACAAAAAATACGCCCACGGATGTGGACGTATTTTTATTGGTTAATTATTTACATGATTTCTTGAAATCTTTGAGTGAAACTAGTTTAGATTTGCCAGTCTTGCGGTCGGTGATTTCGACAGAATCTTTTTCAAGAGTCTTGTCGGAGACGATGACGCGGTAAGGGATACCGATGAGATCGGCGTCGGCAAACTTTTCACCTGGGCGGAGATCGCGATCATCCATAATCATTAATTCTTCGTGACCTTTGTAGAGTTTTTCAGCGGCTTTGGCGCCTTTGTCGTCGATACCAATCAAGTAATACTTATAAGGAGCGACGGCTTCTGGCCAGTAGAGACCTTTGTCGTCAGAAAAGTATTCTGCAAGTACACCTACTAAGCGAGAGATACCGATACCGTAGCAACCCATATAGATTTCACGACGTTCGTTATTTTCATCAGTATATTTGAGGTCTAGAGGTAAGCTAAATTTGGTACTGAGTTTAAAGATATTACCAACTTCGGCGGCAGTATCTTCGATGAGATCAGATTTCTTAATGCCAAATTCTTTTAATACTTCAGGAATGACGACTTCTTTGTTTAGGACAATAGCTTTGTTTTTAGTGTAATAAATCGTATCTTCTCCGACTGGGAGTAGAGTTTGAAATTCGTGAGAGAATTTCGAGAAGATACCACCAGAAGCGAAACATGGGAAAGTCACATCGCCTAGGCCGAGACGTTCATATACGTTAATGTAGGCCTGAAAGACTTTGTCATAGAATTTGTCTAAATCTTCTTGGGAAGTATGAAAACTATATAAATCTTTCATTAGGAATTCACGACCACGCATGATGCCAGATTTAGCTCGTTTTTCATTTCTAAATTTGGTTTGAAATTGATAAATAGCGAGTGGAAGATCTTTATAACTACTAATGTATTCTTTCATCATGTTGGTAATTGGTTCTTCGTGAGTAGGAGCAAGCCCAACCATACCGCCACTAGAAACTTCAGTCTTAAACCAGATGTCGACTTCTTGATCGGACCAGCGGCCGGTTTTTTCCCATAGTTCGGGATTTTGAAGAGCAGTAAACTGCATTTCTTCGCAGCCGATTTTGTTAAGCTCGTCACGAACGATATCTTCGATATTATTAATGACGCGCATACCAAAGGGTAAGTAGTCATAGACACCGGCCATTTCTTTATGAATGAAGCCGGCACGAGTCAATAAGGCGCCATTTGTTGCTGTTTCTTCCTTGGGTGCCTCGCGCAAGGTTTTGATAAAGGTTTTTGACATTCTCATAATCATATAATTATACCTTATATTGCGAGCTTGGTCAAATCTTGTTATAATGATAGTAAGATATGGAGGTATTATGATAAAAGTAAATTTCGAACCTAAAGTTGACATGGACAAAACAGCTGAGGTTTTGAAAGAAATTGCACATGATAAGATGGGGGGATGGTTTGACTTGCCACGAAAATTTGATATGGGGGAGTTCGCGAGAATTAAAGAGGCGGCAAAAAAGATTCAAGAGGAATCTGAGTATTTAGTATGTATCGGTATCGGTGGATCGTATTTGGGTCATCGAGCGATTATTGAAGCGTTGCACCCTCATTCAGAAACTAAGATTATTTATGCAGGAAACTCTTTGTCTAGGCGTGAGTTAGAGCGTGCAATGGAGAAAGTGGGTGATCACGATTTTTCAATAAATGTAATCTCGAAATCGGGTACTACCTTGGAACCAGCAGTGGCGTTTGGTGAGTTTAAAAAGAAGTTAATAGAAAAATACGGTGAGCAGGAAGCTTACGCGCGAATTTATGCGACGACTGACAAAAAGCAGGGAGCATTACATGATGAAGCGGTAGCTTGTGGCTATGCAAGGTTCGTGGTACCAGATAATGTTGGTGGGCGATATTCGGTGTTGACGGCTGTAGGATTGTTACCGCTTGCTGTGGCTGGAGTAGATGTGGATAAACTCCTCGAAGGTGCAGCGGACGCGGCCGAAAATGCAGTTGAACCTGCTACTAAATATGCATGGATGCGTTATGAATTAGGCCATAAGGGATACGATACGGAAGTATTTGCAAGTTTTGAACCATCAACGATGTATTTTAATGAATGGTTAAAGCAACTTTTTGGCGAATCGGAAGGAAAAGGTCGTCAAGGAATTTTCCCAGCTTCGGTAGTGTATTCGACCGATTTACATTCGTTGGGGCAGTTTATGCAAGATGGGCGTAGGAATCTATTTGAAACAATTATTGATTATCCGACAGACGAAATGAATGCGAAAGTTGTGCAAGCAGTGCGAGTAGCACATCTTGATGGTGGAATTCCAGTGCTCGATGTTGAAGTGCCGTCGTATGATGAGCAAGGATTTGGGGAATTGATTTATTTCTTTGAGCTATCTTGTGCGATTTCGGCAAAACTATTTGGTGTAAATCCATTTGATCAGCCTGGAGTAGAGGCATATAAAAGCGAACTTAAAAAACTGCTGGCGTAAAAACCTTGTAACGCCGACTTTGTTAGCTAGAATAATGTCCTAGTTTTTAAAAACCCGGAGCTCGCTCCGGGTTTTTATTTGCCTCTTTGGTGCCCGAGGCAGGACTTGAACCTGTACAGTATTGCTACTACTAGCACCTGAAGCTAGCGCGTCTACCAGTTCCGCCACTCGGGCGCCCTATTATTATAACACGGTTTATTTAGAGACAATAGTGCCAGCGTTGCCCTTTAGAGCATCTTTGAGGTGGTCGATATCAGTAATAATACCGGTGCCACCTTTTTCAGCAAATTTAGTTGCAGCTTCAACTTTAGGTAACATCGAGCCAGCTTTGAAATAGCCATATTTTTTTAGATGGCTGATTTCTTTAGCGGAAATATGCTCTAGGGCTTTTTGGTCTGGAGTACCGTAATTAATGAATACATTAGGTACAGCAGTGACTGATACGAAGATGTCGGCTTTGACTAGCTCAGCGAGTCTTTCAGCAGCATAGTCCTTATCAATGACGGCGTCAATACCTTTGAGACGTTTTAAAACTTTGGTACGTACTACCGGAATACCACCGCCACCGGCGGCGATAACAATTACGCCATCTTTTACTAATTCTATAATTGATTTTTTCTCAACTATATCAATTGGCTTTGGTGAAGCGACAACACGACGCCAACCGCGGCCGGCATCTTCTTTAACTACCCAGCCGTTTTTCTTGGCTAAATCTTTAGCGGTTTTTGCATCATAAAATTGACCGATGGGCTTGGTAGGATTTTTAAAGGCTGGATCGTCGCGACTAACGACGACTTGCGAGACGACGGTTGCAACCTTTTTGGATTTGTTTTTCTTGGCAAATGCGTTGTTGATTGCCTGAGTTAGCCAATAGCCGATTTGACCTTGGCTCATAGCTACAGCAGTTTCAAGTGGCATTGCAGGAGCTTTTTCGGTAGAAGCTGTCTCTTCGTGAATAAGAATATTTCCCACTTGAGGACCATTACCGTGGGCGACGATTATTTCGTATTTATCAGCAAGTTCTGCAATAGCTTCGCCAACTTCTATTGCGACTTTTTTTTGGGCTTCGGCTGTGGCTTCGCCATTTTTTTGCAGAGCGTTGCCGCCGAGCGCTAAGACTACTCGTTGTTTCATGCTTATATTGTATCACAATGTGCTTGCGTTTTAAAAAAAATGATATATAATTAACTTAAGCATAATGAAGGGCATCAAATGAATTTTTACGGAAAAGATTTCTTAAGAATACTTGATTTTAGCGAGGAAGAGCTGCGTTATATGTTGGCGATGGCTGCTAGATTCAAGGAAATGAAAAAAACGGGTCAAAATCATAAATTTTTCCCGAGTAAAAATATAGCAATTTTATTTGAGAAGACCTCTACAAGGACAAGATGTTCGTTTGAGGTGGCTGGTTACGATCTTGGTATGGGCGTAACTTTCTTGGATCCGTCTGGTTCACAGATGGGCCATAAAGAATCAATTGCTGATACTGCGCGAGTATTATCTAGGTTATATGATGGGATTGAATACCGTGGTTTTGATCAGAAGATAGTTGATGATTTGGCTAAATATTCAGATGTGCCAGTATGGAATGGTTTGACTGATGAATGTCACCCTACACAAGCGTTGGGTGATTTCTTGACTATTCAAGAACACTTTGGTGAGTTAAAGGGTTTGACTTTAGCATTCGTAGGTGATACTCGTAATAACGTAGCAAATTCTTTGATGGCAATGAGCGCTAAGATGGGTGTGAATTTCATAGCTTGTGGCCCAAATGAGCTTCGTCCTTCTGATAAAATTGTGAAGAAATGTAAACCAATCGCGGAAAAGAATGGTTCGACTATTACGATTACTTCAGATGTCGCATCGCTCAATGGGAAAGCAGATGTGATATATACAGATGTTTGGTTGTCACTAGGTGAGCCGCAAGAGAAGTGGGGTGAAAGAATTGAGCTTTTGAAGCCATATCAGGTAAATTCAGAAATGATGAGTGGTGCTAAAGATACAGCAATTTTCTTACACTGTCTCCCTTCGTTTCATGATCTTAATACATCAATTGCACGTGATGTAAATAAGGTGTTTGGGATTAAGGAAATGGAGGTTACGAATGAAGTATTTGAATCAAAGCGTTCATTAGTATTCGAGCAAGCGGAGAATCGCATGCACACAATTAAAACGGTAATGTTCTTAACATTATATAAAAAGGAGGATAAATAATGGGAAAATCGATTTCAAATTTTAGTGAAATCGCACCTTTGAAAAAGGTATTAATGCATCGTCCTGGTGAGGAGTTTTTGAATTTGACTCCGAATACTTTGGAACGGTTGCTTTTTGATGATATTCCATATCTCAAACAAGCACAAGAAGAACATGATGCGTATGCAAATGCTTTGAGGTCGGAAGGGATTGAGGTTGTATACATTACCGATTTAGCTGCTGAAGCGATTGAGGCTGGCGGTAGGACTGTGCGTAAGAAATTCTTGGAGCAATTTATCAGCGAAGCTGGCGTGACTTCACCAAAAGTTGCAAAGCATTGTTTTGATTTTTTGAATTCGATTAAAGATACTCGTGATATGGTTAAGAAGTGCATTGCTGGTATTGATATTACGGAGCTGAAGAAACTTGGTAAAGTGTCAGGCTTTTATGCAACACGTGATACTGGTAAGATGATTATCGAGCCAATTCCAAATATTTTATTCCAACGCGATCCAATGGCAACAATTGGTAATGGTGCAACTGTGCACAAAATGTGGTCAGTAACAAGGACAAGGGAATCAATCTTTGCGGAATATGTTTTCCAATACCATCCGTTTTATGATCATACAAAGATTTATTATGATAGAGTTGAACCTTATTGTATTGAAGGTGGCGATATACAGGTATTGTCAAAGGAAGTTGTTGCAATTGGTATTTCACAACGCACTGAACCGGATGCGATTGCAGAATTTGCACGTAATTTGTTTAAGGATAAAAATGCTTCATTTAAATATGTGCTTGCAATTGATATTCCAGATGAAAGAAGCTTTATGCACCTTGATACTGTGATGACTCAGGTTGATGTAGATAAATTTGCAGTACAAGAAGCTATTATGGATATTTCTACTATTTATGAAATATCACAAGGTCGTGGTGGAGAGATCGAGATTGTCGAAATCCATCAGAGTTTGCAGAAAGTACTGGAGAAATATTTGCATTTGAATCGCGTTGAGTTAATTAAATGTGGTAATGGCCGTAGAATTGATGCAGAGCGTGAACAATGGAGTGATGGCGTGAATTTACTCTGTATTCGTCCTGGTGTCGTTATGGCTTATGATCGTAATTTCGTAACAAATCAGGCGTTAAGACGTCATGGTGTCAAGGTAATTGAGATTCCGAGTTCTGAACTGTCAAGAGGGAGGGGCGGTTCACATTGTATGAGTATGGCATTAGTGAGAGAGGAGGAATAAGCAGGCGATAGAATACTTTTATTAAAGGGGGATGATATTAAATTTAAAAGGATAAAAAATGTTTAGGAAGAAAAATCGTAGTAAAAAACGAAGTCGTGCGATGCTCTCGGCATACTCGATTATCATGATTTTGATTATCTTGCTGGGTATTGTATCGCATGTATTGCCGAAGGCAAAATATATGGCCGCGCCACTCGAAGATGAGATGAGCGAGGAAGTAGATTTGGAAGAATCGGAAGATGAATTGTTGACTAGCGGTTCAACTGAACTTCAAAGCGCAGATTATGATGCTGGTGATGAATTTGCTGAATCGGAAGATGAATTGCTCGATTCTGAATTAAGTTCAGAAGTGAAAAATGAAGCTGAAGCAGAATCGGAAGAAGATGGCATCGTAGAATCTACTGGCGCCAGTTTGATTGCTGAGGAAGAAAATGAAGATGAATCAGAAGCTGCTTTAATAGCGACTGACGAAGAAGAGACTGAAACTTATGAAACACTTGAAGCCTGTGAAGAAGTGTACGGTGAAGAAGGGTGTGTTATTGTTGATGGTTCTGGTGTAGTTGGTGCAAAATTGTACCAAGTTTTAATGGCACCAATTCTTGGTTTTGAGAATGCTATTGATGTATGTATCTTTGTGATGGTGCTCGGTGGTTTTCTCGCAATGATGGCGAAGACTAAAGCACTTGAAACTGCAATTAAAATTTTGGTGAAGAAATTGCATGGTAAAGAATATCTTTTGATATTGCTTCTCATGTTTATCTTCTCGGTACTTGGTACAACTTACGGGTTCCTTGAAGAAAGTGTCGGTTTCTATGTACTTATTGCTGCAACCATGTATGCGGCGGGCATGGATCCGTTAGTAGGTGTCGCAACGATTTTGCTTGGTGCTGGCTCTGGTGTGCTTGGTTCTACCATCAACCCATTTGCGACTGGTGTAGCCGTTTCGGCAATGAAAGATGCTGGAATTGAATTTAACCAAGGTACAGTTATCTTGATTGCTGTAGTACTATGGCTCACAACTTTGGCAATTTCAGCCTTCTTTGTGGTACGTTATGCAAAGAAAGTTCAAAGAGAAAAAGGATCAACATTCCTTAGCTTGCGTGAACAAGCTGTAGCTGAAAAGAAATACTCGAAGTTCTTGGATGCAAAATCAAGTACATTAAAGCTAACTGGAAAGCAAATCGCTTCACTCATCGTGTTTGGTTTGACTTTCCTCGTAATGATTATCGGATTTATCCCATGGGGTGATTTCGAAATTACATTCTTTGATTCATGGACTGGCTGGCTCACGGGTGCTCCACTCGGTGCTTGGTGGTTCTATGAAGCAGCACTCTGGTTCTTACTTGCATCAATTTTGCTTGCAATTATCAACCGCGAAGGTGAACACGGTTTTGTGGACACCTTTATCGATGGCGCTGATGATATGATTGGTGTAGTTTTGGTCATTGCTGTTGCACGTGGTGTATCAGTATTGATGGGTCAAACTGCTCTCGATAACTTTATTATCTACAATGCGTCTGATTTCTTGGCAACTTTGCCAGAACTAGCATTTGTGCCATTGAACTATATACTGCATATTGTATTGTCAGTATTGGTGCCATCTTCGTCTGGTCTTGCGACGATTTCGACTCCAATTATTGCTCCGGTGGCAGCCAATCTTGGTTACAGTACCGATGTAGCAGCAATGACAATTGTAGCTGCAAATGGTTTAGTCAATTTGATTACACCAACCTGTGGTGCGATTATGGCTGGTCTTGCACTTGCAAAAGTTGATTACTCAACTTGGTTTAAGTGGGGTATCCGTGTTGTAGGATGTATTGCGGTTGCAAATATTGTAGTACTTTGTCTATTCTCACTATAGGGATGAATATGACCAAAAAATAGCCTTGCGGGGCTATTTTTTGTGGTATAATATGCTTATGGATAAATACACTCTTGATCATAAAACACCAACTTTAAAGGATTTTGTCGATACAGCTGATTTTGATCAGTCAGAGATTATGGATATTATTAATCTTTCACGAGTTGTTCGTGATTGGATTAAAGGTGGAGGATATTTGAATTCTCTTTACCATAAATCTTTGGCTATGTTGTTTGAACAAAAATCTACGAGAACACGTGTTTCTTTTGAGACTGCGATGACTCAATTGGGCGGACACGCATTGAACTTAGCACCTGGTGCAATTCAGCTTGGTGCTCATGAGACGATCGAAGATACTGCAGTTGTGCTTGGACGTATGTGCGATATGATTATGTCAAGGGTTGACAGACATGAATCGATTGTAGCTTTAGCTAAATATGCAAATGTGCCAGTGCTGAATGGCATGAGTGATCGTGTACATCCTACTCAGGGTATTGGTGATATGATCACAGTGTATGATCATTGGCCAGAAGGTAAAGAAGCTAAAGATATTAAGTTCGTATTCGTTGGTGATGCAACTCAAGTATGTAATACGCTTTGTGAAATTACAACCAAACTTGGTTTTAATTTCGTGCATTATGGTCCAGAGAATCATAAAATTTCCGATGAATGGCTAGAGATTGGTAAGAAGAATGCTGAACAATATGGCGGTTCATGTATGTGGTCTGAAGACCCTGCATGCTTAGAGGGTGCCGATTTTATATATACAGATGTTTGGTATGGTTTATATGATAAAGAGACACCAAAAGATGTGTACATGGCTGATTTTTATCCTAAATATCAAGTGAATGATGAATTGATGCAAGCGACTGGTAATCCGAATGTGAAATTTATGCATTGTTTGCCAGCGAATCGCAATGAAGAAGTGACTGATTCGGTTCTGGACGGTCCGAATTCTGCAGCATGGGATGAAGCGGAGAACCGCCTAACGGCACAGAGGGGGTTAGTATTATATTTTGGCGGGGTTGGACAATCCACGCTGGATTATATAAAAGAAAGAAAGGAGGCTAATTAATGCCTAAGAAGAAATATAAATTCAGGCTGTTTTCAGCTGTGCTTGCGACAGTCTGTATAATTTTGGTGGGAGATGCGGTAGCACCTACTGCGGCCATCGGTAATTCGATGTACGTATGGTGGGCAATTATGCTTATCGGTTTCTTCGTGCCTTACGCCTTGATTTCGGCGGAGCTTGGTACTCAATATCCGTCTGAAGGTGGTATGTATACCTGGATCAAGAAGGCGTTTGGTAAAAAATGGGCATCACGTGTAGCCTGGTTTTATTGGGTGAATTATCCTTTGTGGATTGCTTCGCTTGCTGATCTTATTACTACAATGTTGATGCAAATGTTTGGTATCGATATGGAAATCTGGATGGTATTAGCTATTCAAGTTGGCTATATTATTTTGATTACGATACTTGGCATGCTTAGGATATCGCAGTCAGACTGGGTATCAAATATTGGCGCTGTCATTAAGATGCTCCTTTTATTAGGTATTGGCGTCCTAGGCTTCTATGTGTTATTCACAAAAGGTACAGCAAATCCAGTGGAATCGTGGCATGACTTGGTGCCTCTAGCTTCCGCAGATGGGGGAATCGATTGGGCTGGCTTATCATTTGTGTCGTTAATTATTTTCAATATGCTTGGCTTTGAAGTGGTTGGAACATTCTACGATGATATGGATAAACCTAAAAAACAAATACCTCAAGCAATTATTCTTGGTGGTATTTTGATTGCGGTTTTCTACATTCTTCCATCGTTCGGTATGGGCGTAGGTACTGCGTTTGAAGATATCGAAACCAACACTGGTTTCTTGGATTCTTATAATGTATTAATGGCGAATGCAGGATTCACGGAAGCAGCAATCCAATCTATCACGATAGTGGCAGGTGGTTTGTTTATATTAACTTTGATTTCGAATATTTCATCATGGAATTTCGGTGTTTATTCGGTAATTGCGTTTGCAGCAGAAGACGGGATGTTCCCGAAATCTTGGAAGAAACGCAATAAAGACGGTGTGCCATATATGGTAGGTGTATGGACCGGCATAATCTCAATAATACTAGCTGTAGCAGGTATTGTTTTGGCTTATATATTCCCAGAATGGGAAGATTTGCAAAACATGTTCTGGGCATTCTTCGATTTGTCCCTAGTATGTCTACTATTGTCGTATATCCCAATGTTTGCGGCATTTATCAAGTTGCATAAAAAGGGACAACAAGTCAAGAATGGCTATTGGGTCAAAGTTGGTCCAGTGATGCGATGGTTAATGGGTATTGTGCCATTATTCCTATTAGGTATTTCGTTACTCTTCACTTGGGTACCAGAGTTTAACATGGAAGCTATTGAAGGTAATATGACTTTGATAGTAAGCTCTGTAGTATGTATTGTGATTGGTGAAATAATGGTTGCAAATATGGTACGAAAAGATCGACGAAAGAAAGTAGCAAGGAAATCAAGATAAATAGTATATAATAGTAGTGGGTGGGGGGACCCACTACTTTTTAATAATGGAGGTAATATGAAATTAAATTCGACTCCGAAACAAGATGGTTTTTATATGCCGTCGGAACTGTCGGAACATAAGTGCACTTATTTATTGTGGCCGGAAAGACCGGATAATTGGCGTGGTGGTGCAAAGCCAGCCCAAAAGGCTTTTCGGGAAGTAGTTGAAAAAATTGCTAAGCATGAACCAGTAGTACTTGGTGTGAATTCGTCGCAATATGCACACGTGCTTGGAATGAATATGAAGAATGTTTCCGTGGTAGAGATTTCAAATAATGATTCATGGATTCGAGATACTGGCGCTACGATGGTAGTGAACGATCAAGGCGAGATGCGTGCTGTGGACTGGGAGTTTAATGGTTATGGTGGTTTGGTGAATGGTATTTATTTTCCTTGGGACTTAGATGATGCTATTGCTGCAAAAATGGCTGCAATTGAAAAAGTTGATAGATACAGGACAGAAGGATTTGTGCTGGAAGGTGGTTCGGTGCATAGTGATGGCGAGGGGACATTATTGGTGACAGAAGAAACTTTGTTAGATGAAGGAAGAAATCCTGGTAAATCAAAGGAAGAGATCGAGAAATTCTTATTGGATTATTGTGGTGCAGAAAAAGTATTATGGATTCCTTACGGTATTTATAAAGATGAAGACACGAATGGACATGTGGATAATATTTGCCAGTTTGTAGCGCCAGGCAAAGTAGTGCTAGCATGGGAAGATAACGTGGATGATCCTCAGCATGAGCGTTCACAGGTTGATTATGAATACTTAGTCAATCAAACTGATGCTAAAGGACGTAGGCTTGAAATCACTAAGATTCATGTTCCAAATGTGGTTACTATCACTAAGGAAGAATCTGAGGGCGTAGATGTAGTTGAAGGGACTTTCCCGAGGAATGAGGGGGACCGATTACCTGCATCGTATATTAATTATTATAATTGTAACGGTGCTATTATTTTACCCGTGTTTAATGATCCACACGATGAAGAAGCAGTTAGGACCCTACAAGGTCTATTCCCGGATAGGGTGATTGAGACTGTATATGCACGTGAAATATTATTAGGTGGTGGTAATATCCACTGTATTACTCAACAAGTGCCTAAAGCATAGTATGTTGATTAGTTTAAAGAACTGGAGTTATGTTCCAGTTCTTTTTTTGTCATGATGAAATAAAATGATTATGCTATAATATTTATATGGATAAACTACAGTTTGATGGGCCTGTGGTGCTCGCAGTATTGGATGGGGTGGGATTAGCGCCAGATTCACCTGGTAATGCGGTCTCCAAAGCAAGGACTAGATTTTTGGGTGAAGCGGCAAGCAAGTACTTTCATGTAACTTTGGATGCGTCAGGCGAAGCCGTGGGGCTTTTGCCTGGACAAATGGGTAATTCAGAAGTTGGACATAACACAATGGGTTGTGGACGAATTTTTAAGCAAGGTATTGCGCATATTGAAGAAGCTTTTAAGGACGGTGAAGTATTCAACTCTGAAGCTTGGAAAAGTGCGATTACTAAAGTACGACATGGAGATAATGCAGTTTTGCATTTTGCAGGTATTTTTTCAGATGGAGGTGTACATAGTCATATTTCACATCTTGAACAAATGATTAGCAAGGCTTACGATGAGGGGATACGAAAAATGCGTGTCCATGCAGTATTTGATGGACGTGATGTACCGCCGCAATCTGAACCCAAATATATTAAAAGATTAGAAACTTATATTCAGCAGTTTGAGGGGGCAGATATTAAGATTGCTTCGGGCGGTGGTCGTATGGTTTGCATTTCAGATAGATATGAGAATGATTGGACGGTGGTAGCTCGTGGTTGGGATATGATGGTGAATGGAGAAGCTGATTATTATTTCCAGTCGGCTGAAGAGGCGATTATGATGTTAAGGAGAATTGATCCAAATGTACAGGATCAGAATTTGCCGCCATTCGTTGTAGTTGATCATGATGAAAAACCAGTCGGAAGAATTAAGAAAGGTGATGCTCTAATATATTTTGACTTTAGGGCTGATCGTGCGATTGAAATTGCACAGGCATTTACTTATTGGGATTTTCCACATTTTAATCGTGGCCATTATAAACCAGATGACGTGTATTTTGTCGGGATGACGGAATACAATTCGGACACACATGTACCAGAACATCGTTTAGTTGAGCCTATACATATTAGAGAAACTTTGAACCAGCTTTTAGGGCAGCATGATATTTCTCAGCTTGCTATTTCGGAAACGGTAAAATTTGGCCACATTACTTATTATTTCAACGGTAATAGCTATGATAAGGCTAAGGGTGAAAAGTTTATAGAGATTAATTCGTATACGGAGCCTTTTGAAACACGCCCTTGGATGCGTTGCGCAGAAATTACTGATGCGGTGTTAAAACACTTATCGAATTATAAATTTGTTCGAATTAATTTTCCTGGCGGAGATATGGTGGGGCATACTGCCGATATGGAAGCGACAATTGTCGCGATGGAATCGATCGATCTTAGTCTCAGGCGAATCTATCAAAAAGTTGCTGAACTAGGTGGATGCTTGATTATTGTGGCTGATCATGGCAATGCAGAAGAATTGTTAGATGCTTCAGGAAAACCAAAAACTGCTCATACGACGAATAAAGTGCCATGTATTATTTGTGATGATACAGACAACCGAAAGAAATACCAAATAAATGATTTGCAAAATCCTGGATTATCAAATCTTGCTGCTACAATAGCAATGATTTGTGGGGTTGAATGTCCACAAGATTGGAACCCTTCTTTGATTAAAATAGTTGGTTAATTGTTGCAAACTACGTTATTAGCATGGAGCCAACCCTCAACTGAACCACCATCGAGATATTCGCCAGTAGTTGGAGCAACACGCATAGTGCCACCATCTTTGATATATTCATCGATTGGGTCAGTAACCATATATTCTTGGTCTTTAGGGCCAAAATCGTGTTCGTCGACATACTTAACGATTCTTTGGAGTAAGTCTGGTGACATGATGTATTTAGAAACGTTAATTAGATTTGATGGGGCTTCTTCTGGAGTTGGTTTTTCTATTATTCCAACGAGCTTGCCGTCTTTGGCGGAAAGAACGCCGTATTTTTCGACTTTGTCTTGGTTAATTTCGACACCAAGGATAGCAGAGTCTGTATCGTCTTTAATAGAATTGATGAGAGCTTCGGCAGCAGATTCGCCATTTGGATTCCAGATGAAATCGTCGCCCATAAAAACTAAGATGGGTTCATTGAGATTATATTCTTCGACAACCATAGCAATAGGTACTGCAGTACCATATTTTCCAGCTGGATCTTGAATAGTGTAATGAATTGTAACGTCGTCTGGAAGAGTTTTGGCAAGCTTAAGGCGATCTTCTTTCCCACGATCAATAAGATATTGATTCAGCGCTAAATTGTCTTTATAGAACTCTTGAACTTGGCAAGGCTCGACATTTGAGATAACCATATAAATATCTTTCACACCAGCTTTAATTAATTCTTGGACTGAATAATCAACTAGGGGACGATTACCGACAGGCAACATAGATTTTTCAATAATTTTGGTGATTGGTAGCCGTCGTGTTCCCCAGCCTGCTACCGGAATAATAGCTTTCGTAATCATAATGTTACTATTCTACATCTCGCGAGCGATTTTTTCAAGCTTCCTAAAATCGGTTTTATTGGCGCGAGTAAGTGGGAGTTTATCTAGAAAAACGATTTTAGCAGGGAGTTCATAGGATTTTAGAGTGACACGTCGGCGGCCTAAATTGAATGGTTCTTGGACGGTTTGTAGGATTTGTTTACGGGTGTCATTATTGTGTGGAACTCCTTCTTTAGTTACGATAAAAGCATATGGTGCTAATTTGAGATTTTTATCTGGCCCTTTAACTACATAACATTTATCAACTAACTCAGACTTCGATACGGCAGCGCGGACAACTTCATAATAAACTTTGGCTGGTAGATTATTGATGAAAAATGTGGCACGACCAACTAAAGTGACATAACCGGAAGGCGTAACGTAGGCTAGGTCTCCAGTGTTAATGAATTTTTTACCATGAATATTGATGATTTTTTCGTCATCGAGTTCGGGGCGATTATAATAGCGATTTAATAGATGTTTGCCAGTAGCATATAGGATACCAGTCTTGCCGAAATCTAGTTCATCGCCAGTTTCTGCATCTAGTACCATAACATGAACTCCGGCTGGAACGATTCCGACTGAATCAGGATTATAAGCTGAACCACCTACGGCGGTAGAAATTAAGCCTAGAGCTTCGCCTACACCGTAGCCATTGCTTATTTTAATATCCTTGATTCCGCGAGATTTGAAGAAATCAAGTGCAGCGAGTGAAGTGGCTTTTTCGAGGCGTTCTCCACCTGAGGCGAACATCTTAAGGTTAGAGATGTCAGTGGTTTCTTTTAATGTAGGCATGGTTTCAAGAAGCGTTGGGACACCAAAAATTGTATTAGGGTTTTTGCCGATGTAATAGTCAAGATTATCGTCATTAATGTCTGGAGTCATGATAACTTCGCCGCCGCCACAAATTGGTGCAAGCGTAGAGACGACTAATCCGTATGGACAATCAAGTTTGACGTAATCCATCCAAGTATGGAGGTTTTTGTCCCACATTTTAACTTCGGAGGCAACTTTGGAATAAATAGCGGAAGCAATAAGGTTCTTATTAGTAAAAACCATAGGCTTAGGACCAGAAGTAGAGCCGGAAGTGAAAGAAATTAGGGCTTCGTTGTTGGGTTTAAAAGTATTCTTGGGCACACGACCACGGTGCTTGTCGGCGATAACAGAAATATTGGTTTTGCCAAGCCAGAATCCATCTAGTGCATGAAATTCAATATCTTCTTCTTGCGCATCATCGGGATCGGCTTCGTCGACAGTGCGTCCATCGAGATTGATGACGTGCTTGAGGTTTTTAACGTCACGCTTAAGTTCATGGATGCGTTTTTCATTATACTTGTAAGTGATTAGTAATTTAGAATTGAATTCTTCAAGATAATGTATTAGAGTATCGCGAGCAGTTTTTTCATCTAAATAACTTACAATCGCGCCGATGCGATTAGCGGCGATAAAAATCAAAATATTTTCATACATACTACGACCGGTCGCAACAGTGATGATGTCTTTTTTCTTGATGCCGAGAGCTAAGAAAGCTTTTGCCAAGGTTTTGGCATCTTGTTTGAGTTCGCGACGAGTGAAGTCGAGTTCTTTTTGATTAATGACAATATCGTCCCAATGACGAAAGCTTGAAAGATTAAATAGTGTTGATATACTGATAGGCGGAACAAATGGATCGCGCTTCTGTCCTTTGATTTTTAACATATTACCTCGCTTTGATTGAGATTATTATAGCATAGATTATGGTATAATGTAAGCATAAGTAAAAATGATAAGAAAGGGTTTAATGAAATTGGATGATGTAGGAAATGATAAACATAATCAGGACGATGATGTTGCAGCAAAAGACAAAAAGAATGATTCTACGGAGTTAAATCAGAATAAAGTAAAAGAGAATAGTGGTATTGTAGCCGTGATAATTTGTCTTGTGTTAATCGCGCTTGGTGGGATTGGGTTTGGTATGTGGGCAGTAACAGATGGAAATACTAAAGAAGCAAAATTAAAAGAAGAGATTAGCAAACTGAAGCAACAGGTTGATGGAGAAGATGGAATTGAGGATGAATCTGAAGACGAGTTTGCAGATGAAGAACTAGAATTTGGGAAGCCAGACTCTGCAGATCAAATTGAGGCTATTTATATCACTTATAATGACGATAGCGAAAGTATAGATGTATATGAGGATGGAGTAGAATACTATGCTTTTAATGACGAGGGACTAATTGAAGAATCGGAACGCGAGATTGAAACGGACACTATGGAAATAAGACAATTTGTTTTTGATAGTGGTGTAGATAATTTGACAGATGAAACTGTTCCAGATGATTACGATTGGTCGATTAAAGTAGATACTGCTGATAAAACTTGTATGAAGTTTGGCACGGGTGATTATCCAGATTGGTTTAAAAACATTTTGGATAAGTTGAATGTTTCCGAGAACGGTAATTATCTAAAAAAGTAATTATTTAGATAGTTAAAAACTCAACAAACAGATTAATTAGCACTCTTGACATGAGAGTGCTAGTTTTGTATAATGATTATATTATGCAGGAAGAATTTAGCGAAATAATGAATAGATTATCCGAAAATGCGCGATTTGCGCTGCAAAAATCGGATTTTTATAGTAAGAGATATAACAATGGTTATATGGGGACAGAACACCTGCTACTTGGAATAATGTCGATGGATAATTCAACGGGTGCGAAAATGTTACGAGAGGAAGGCGTAACGATGGAAGAAGTTGAAAAAGCACTAAATAAGGTAGCGGTGGAAGTACCTGGAAGTGATATGGCAATGATGTCATTATCCGAGGCGGTGATATTGACTCTGAGGATGGCGCAGAATTATACGCGTGAGCAAGGTTTAAAGGTAATTGGTACTGAACATATTTTATATGCGCTTCTTAGTCAACCCAATTCACGGGCGTCTTTGATTTTAATTGGGCTAAAGGTGGATATAGAAAAAGTATTAGGTGAAATCGAACATTTAGTAGAAGAACAAACTAAAGATGAAAAGCTAAAAGCAGAAAAAGCTAAATATCTAAAAAAGACACCATTGAAGTTCCTTGGGCGCTATGGTAAAGATTTAACTGAAGAAGCGAAGCAGGGCCATCTTGATACGGTGATTGGGCGTGAAAATGAGATTGAGCGAGTGGTGACAGTGTTAAGTCGTCGAACAAAATCAAACCCTGTATTAATTGGTGAAGCTGGTGTAGGTAAGACAGCAATTGTAGAAGGTCTTGCGACACGAATTGCAAATAATGAAGTGCCTGGTAATTTGATTGGCAAACATATTTTTCAAGTAGATTTGTCTTCGTTGGTAGCAGGTACGAAATTCCGTGGTGAATTTGAAGAGCGAATTAAAGGTGTAATTGATGAAGCGATGGGAGATGACTCGGTATTGCTATTTATTGATGAAATACATTTGTTATGCGGAGCGGGTTCTGGTGAAGGATCGATGGATGCGGCAAATATTTTGAAGCCAGCGTTAGCACGAAATCAGATAAATTTGATTGGTGCGACGACTTTAGACGAATATCGTAAAACGGTTGAAAAAGATAAAGCTTTGTCGAGACGTTTTCAAACGGTGATGGTAGAAGAGCCAAGTGCGGTGGTGACTCTAAGGATTTTGAAAGGTATCAAAGGTCACTACGAAAAACATCATGGCGTAGTGATACCAGATGAAATACTTGAGACAGCGATTACAATGGGTCAACGCTATATTAATGATAGATTTATGCCGGATAAGGTAATTGATATTATCGATGAAGCTTCGGCTATTTGTAAAGTTGCGGCAGACAAAAAGGGCGGTGGTAAATATAAGAAGATGAAAATTGAGATAGCAACATTAGAAAAGAAGATTGAAGAAGCTGCGGAAGCAGAGAATTATGAAAAAGCAGCGGAATACAAGACGGAAAGTGAACGTTTAAAAAAAGAAATTAAGAAACTTGAAAAAGCTGGCGTGAAGGAAACTGAGAACCCAATACTGACAGAAGAAAATTTGGCGACAGCGGTTTCACTTAAAACTGGTATACCAGTGTCTAAGGTACATGGTTCGGAAATGAAGATGTTGCTTGGGCTTGAGGATGAGCTAAAGAAGTCTATCATTGGACAAGACGAGGCTGTCAATGCAGTGGCTAAAGCGATAAGGCGGGGTAGATCTGGGATTACAGATTCGAGAAGGCCAATTGGCTCGTTCTTATTCATGGGGCCAACTGGTGTCGGTAAAACTGAACTTGCGCGGGTAATTGCTCGGGAAGTATTTGGCGGTGAGAATGCTTTGATAAAGATTGATATGTCAGAATTTGGTGAAAAACATAACGTATCTCGATTAGTTGGCGCACCGGCAGGATATATTGGCTACGATGACGGCGGCAAACTGACTGAAGCGGTGCGTCGTAAACCATATTCGGTAGTGTTATTTGATGAGATTGAAAAAGCACATCCAGATGTATTTAATCTATTACTTCAGATTCTGGAAGATGGTGTGCTGACGGATGGGCAAGGTAATAAGATTAAGTTCAATAATACGATTGTGATTTTGACTTCTAATTTGGGTTCGGCGGATATGTATAGAGAATCGGAACTTGGTTTTACTGCTAAAACTACAAAGGATAAAAAAGCGTTAGAGCAAGAATATGAAGAAAACAAATCTTATGCGATGAAGGCTTTGAAAAAAGTGATGCGTCCAGAGTTAATTAACCGTTTAGATTCGATATTGGTATTCCACGCATTGACGCGCAAAAACGTTGAAAAGATATTTGATAATTTGATTAATGAGCTAAAGAAGCGACTTGCAACAAAGGGTGTAGGGCTAAAAGTAGATGAAGCTGCAAAAAATTATTTGATTAAGGAAGGATATGATCCGAAAAATGGTGCACGTCCTTTGAGACGAAAAATTGAAGAGGAAGTTGAGTCACTGCTTTCTGAAGAGATTATCAAGGAAAACTTAAAGAAAGGTGATATTCCAACTTTGAAGTATATTAATAAGAAACTTAAATTAGTAAAGGAGTAAAATGACAAAGAATTATTTAGTGCCAACGGTGGTTGAAGAAACTAATAAAGGGGAAAGAGCCTACGATATTTATTCGAGATTGCTAAATGATCGAATTGTATTTTTAGGTGAAGACGTTAACTCACATACGGCGAATTTAGTAATTGCACAGCTTTTGTATTTGGCGCATGAGGATCCAAAGAAACCAATTAAGCTATATATTAATTCACCTGGTGGTTCAGTGTATGATGGGCTCGCGATTATTGATACGATGAATTATATTGAGCCAGATGTAGAAACGATCGGAATTGGCTTGCAGGCTTCGATGGGAGCGATGCTTTTGTCGTCTGGCGCTAAGGGTAAGAGGTATTGTTTGCCAAATTCTCGTATTATGATTCATCAACCATCTTCTGGTACAGAAGGTAAAATAACTGATCAAGAAATTATGTTGCGTGAAGGTGTGTTTTTGAAAAAGCGTCTTGCAGAAATTTTTGCAAAGAATACTGGTAAGGATTTGAAGCGAGTTGAAAAGGATATGGATAGGGATAATTGGATGAGTGCGGAAGAAGCCAAAGAATACGGAATAATTGATGAGATTATAAAATAGAATTCTGAAACTACGAGGAATTATACCATATAATATATATGGTATAATTTTTTTATGAAGATTTTATGGACTGATGGAAGTGCTTCGCCGAACCCTGGGCCGGGTGGATATGCAGTGCTTGAGATTAATGATAGTGAGGCTGCGCCAGTAGTGTTAGGTCGAGAGAAAGATACAACAAATATTCGGATGGAAGGATGCGCAATGATTGCGGCAATTAAATATGCAGGTGAAGATGGATGTGAAATTCATTCGGATTCAGAGTTTTGGATAAATGTGTTGACGAAATGGGCACCTACTTGGCAAAAGAATGGGTGGAAGAAGAAAACAGGGCCGATTAAAAATTTGGATTTAGTGCAGGAGCTATATGATTTGTACTGTTCACACGACGTGAAGCTGGTGTGGGTGCGAGGACATGTGGGGACGGAATACAATGAATTAGCAGATGAGTGGGCGAATCGGGCGAGAAAAGGCGAAGAGCTATAATTTAAGTATTATTAAGCGTATATGATTGCTAAAATATGCATTTCCTGTTATAATACTTTTTTATGTTGGTGTCTGACTATAATTATGATTTACCGGAAGAACGGATTGCGAAATTTCCACCAGAAGTGCGTGGAACTACAAGATTATTAGTATTAAATCGTGAAACTGGCGAAATGCAAGATTCGTATTATCGGGATTTGACGGATTTTTTGAATTCCGGAGATGTGTTAGTTTTAAATGATACGCGAGTGATGCAGTCGCGTTTGTTTTGCGAATTATCGGATGGACGCAAGCGAGAATTAGTAGTACTGGAAAAACACGGTGATGAACCGCAACGAGTGATGTATCGAGGGAAGCTGCATGATGGAGATGAGTTGACGCTTGATAATAGTTCTTTCGAGGAGCATAATCGCCGACGGGGCGATTACGGAGCGACCGAGCCCCGTAACGACGGGTGCGAGGGAGCGTTCCGAGAAAGAATCTTTATCAAGCGGATTCTAGGTAACGGTATTGCAGAGGTTGAGTCAGATACACCGCTTGCTGAGTTGGCTGAGGAATATGGTACGGTGCCTTTACCGCCGTATTTGCATCGTGATGCGACTGAAGCAGATAAAAAACGTTATCAAACGGTTTGGGCAAAAAACATGGGTTCGGCAGCTGCGCCGACGGCGAGTTTGAACATGACGGATGAGTTACTTGAAAAGCTACGTAGAAAAGGTGTAATTATTAAGTATCTGACGCTTCATGTTGGGCTCGGAACATTTTTACCAATTCGAAGTGATAAGGTAGAAGAACACAAGATGCATTCGGAATGGTTTTATATTCCCGAAGATACGCTAAAGGAAATAGAGCGAGTAAAAGGGGACGGGTGGCGGACATGGGAGGGTTCCCACGGAGCTCCCGAAGGGAGGAGTCGTGGGAAGGAAATGTCCGACAGGACCCGTCCCCGCATAATCGCGCTGGGTACTACTGTGGCTAGGACTTTGGAGTATTATGGTAAAACTGGTAAGACTGAAGGGGAAGATGACATTTTTATTTATCCTGGGTTTGAATTTAGGGTGATAGATGCGTTACTTACGAATTTTCATGCGCCGAAATCCACAGTGTTGATGCTGACAGCAGCATTTGCTAGTTGGGAATATTTAAAGCCGGCTTATGAACATGCGGTGAAAGCTAACTATAACTTCCTTAGTTATGGCGATTCGATGTTTATCTATCAGTAATGTGGTATAATTAATAGATAAAACTAAAGGAAAGGAAAAACGATGAAACTTTCAGAAGAGTTGATTTATCGTGGCTTTAAAGCTGAAACAACCATTGAAAATCCAGCGGATTTAGATACGAGAGAGAATAGGAAGTATTATATCGGATTAGACCCTTCAGCTGATTCCTTGACGATTGGTAATTTGGCAGCTTTAATGATGTCGGCATGTTTTGCAAGACACGGTTATGAACCGTTTTTATTAGTTGGTGGCGCTACAGGACAGATTGGTGACCCTAAGGATAATGGTGAGCGTGATTTGAAAGCGCTTGATGAAGTGAAGCATAATAAAAAATGTATTAAAGAACAAATTGAACATGTAGTACGTGCAGGTGGCGGAGAAGCAGCAAAAGTTCCAATTACAATGGTAGATAATTACGATTGGTTTAAAGATATTAAATATCTAGACTTTTTGCGAGAAGTAGGTAAAGCATTTTCAATGACACAACTTTTAGATAGGCAATTCGTACAGAATCGTATCGGTGAAGGTGGTTCTGGGATAAGCTATGCTGAATTTTCGTACACTTTAATTCAGGGGTATGATTTCTTACATCTATATCGTGAACATGACGTAAAAATGCAACTTTGTGGTGCAGATCAGTTTGGGAATTGTACATCAGGTGTGCATTTGATTAAAAGATTAGAAAATGGTTCGGCTGATGTGTGGTCTACACCATTAATTATTGATCCAGTGACTGGTAGAAAATTTGGTAAATCTGAAGGTAATGCGATTTGGCTTGCTGCAACCGATAATGGTTCTGGCAATTTTACGCCAGTCTTTGATTTCTATCAGTTTTGGCTAAACCAACCAGATGAGAGCGCGGAATATCTGATAAAGATTTACACCTTGCTTTCAAAGGACGAGATTGAAGCAATTTTGAAAGAACATAAGAAGTCACCAGAAAAGCGAATTGCACAAAAGGCTTTGGCGCGAGGTGCTACTGAAGTAGTACATGGTAAGAAAGCTGCTGATGCAGTGGAGGCTTTGACTGAGAAATTGTTTGATTTGAAGACTGATTTTAAAGATTTTACTGAAGATGAGATTATTGAGTTTGCGGAATTTTTGCCAACAGTGAAGAAAGGTGTTAAGTTAGTAGACGTATTAGTTGAAAATGGTTTAGCAGAGTCAAAGAAGAAAGCTCGCGAGTTTATTTCACAAGGTGCGATTACTGTAAATGGCGAAAAAGCTTCTGAAGATGTAGCTATTAAGCAAACTGCTATCGTAAAGAAGGGTAAGAATAAATTTGTAATTGTAAAATGAAATACTTAGCGGTACTGGGTAGGCAACCGGAGATATCAATAGCGGAACTTGAAGCACTGTTTTCTGATATGCAGATTCTGGATGGGTCCTGCCGGCTCTTTTCCTCCCCCAAAAATGATGACATTTTTGGGGGTCCCCCTCCAGAGCCGTCACCCGTCCATGTGATACATTTTGAAACCAGTGATATAATTACTATTGCTCGTCTTGGGGGTACTTTGAAGTTAGCGGTGGAGCTAATGGAAAAACCGTTGGATTATTTATTAAAGCTACCGGAAGGGAAGATTACATTAGGGGTATCGGATTATTCTAATAAAGCCTCGCGGAAAACGGCAACAACGGAAGCTTTGAAGTTGAAAAGAGTTTTAGCAAAACAAGGTCGAAGCGTGAGAGTAGTTGAGAATAAAGAAGCGGTTTTGTCCACGGCTACTTCTTTGCATAATGGATTATCTGGTAAGAATGAGCGCAAAGTTGAACTAATAAAAGTTGATAATGATTGGTATAAAGTAATTGGCGTACAAGACATTGATGCATATGCAAAACGTGACCAGGCGCGTCCAGCACGAGATGCAAAAGTTGGGATGTTGCCACCAAAATTGGCGCAGATTTTGATTAATTTGTGTGGACCACTTAAACCTGGCATGACAGTATTAGACCCATTTTGTGGGACAGGAGTGGTGCTCCAAGAAGCGCTACTTATGGGATATCGAGCATATGGAACGGACGTTAGTGAACGGATGGTTGAGTATTCCCAAAAGAACCTGAAATGGTTTCTTTCTGAGCATTGCGACCAACGGGGAGCATGTTCGAGCGAGCCCCGTAACGACGGGCGCGAGCGAGAACGCGAAGAAAGAAATCTATTTCAGGTTCAAGTTGGTGATGCTACCACTTTTCAATGGGAGCAGCCGATTGATGCGGTGGCGTGTGAAGGTTATCTTGGCAAGCCATTTTCGAAAATCCCGACAGAAATGGAATTAAAGGAGCAAAAACAGGAATGTGGGACGATTGTGCTAGGGTTTTTGAAGAATTTAGCTTCTCAGATTAAAACGGAAACGCCTGTGACAATAGCGGCGCCGGCGTGGCTGAGGGAAAATGGCGAATATTCCAGGCTAGAAATTGTTGACGAAATTGAGAAATTGGGGTATAATGTTAATAATAAAACGCGCGAGGGGCTTCTTTATCATCGAGAGAGGCAAGTCGTTGCGAGAGATATATTAATTTTAAGGAAAAAGTAAATGTCACATGTAAAAGCTGGCGGTACCGCCAAAAATGTCCATAATAATGCTGGCCAGCGCCTAGGCGTTAAGCGCTTTGGTGGCCAAAAAGTTAAGAGTGGTGAAGTATTAGTTCGCCAGACTGGGGCTACCAAGATTGCTGGTCCTGGTACTTATATGTCACGTAATTTCACAATCCATGCTGCAAAAGACGGTGTGGTGACTTTTGTGAAAACAAAGAAAACACATTTTTCTGGTAAATCTTTGCCACGCGTCCGAGTTGAAGTACGTTAGTGTGCTATAATTAATCTATGGCTAAAAATAAGCGTGTTGGTTTTTCTGTACGGACAATTTTAATTGTTCTTACGGCTATTTTAGTGGGATATGTAGTATATCAGAACTGGCCAGATATTCAGGAAACATTTAAACATCTACATGAAGCGAATGGTTTCGTCTTGATATTACTGATTCCGGAACAATTATTTATGTACTTTGCTTGCGGGCAAATATTTTTTTCATACTTGAAGCAACAAAGAAATGTTACAAAGTTTTCAAAAAAAGAGATTTTAAAAATCTCGACTGAATTAAATTTTGTGAATCATGCGGTTCCAGCTGGTGGTGTAGGCGGACTGGCTTTTTTGACGTATCGAATGACGCCATATGGAGTAAGTGCTGGGCAAGCGTCTTTTTTGTATATTTTTAGATATGCAGTGACGACGGTGATTAATTATGCGCAGGCTTTGATTGCGATTTTGGTTTTATTGACGTTAGGTTTGATTCCGCCAGAAGCACGTTGGATTATTCCAGTATCACTGTTAATGAATTTGGGAGTATTTGGATTTTTGAGTTTAATGGTATATGTAGCGAGTAGCAAAAAAAGGATAGAATTTTTTTCTAGAACTATTTCACGTTTTTTAAATGGATTAGTTAGGTTGGTAACTTTTGGCCGTAAAAAGTATATTATGAGATATGACAAAATTAGTGCATATTTTGCGGATATTCATGAAAGTGTCAAAATTGCTAAGAAAGATAAAAAGTTGCTGAGAAAACCTACGTTGTGGGGGTTGATTTATAGTTTTTGCGAAGTAGGTACTTATTGGATTGTGGCTATTTCGTTAGGACGGCCTGAACTTTTGGCATATATTATGGTGGGGGAAGCGATTGGGTCGGTATTCGATGGAATAATTCCTTATGGATTGTATGAACTTGGAATGGCTGGTGTGATGATTGCGCTTGGCGTGGATTTTCCGACAGCAACAATTATCACTGTGATGACTAGAGTGATTACTTTATTATTTACTATTGCGTCTGGTTCGATTCCATATTATGATGCAATTAGGGATAAAGATGAATAGTTTTACACCGACAGAGTTTATTGGAGTGGTAAATCAGACGCTTGAGTATGCGTATGCACCGGTGATGATTACGGGTGAAGTAGCAAGCTTCAAAGTAAACCAGAATAAATGGGTATTTTTTGACCTTAAAGATGAAGAATCGTCGGTATCTTGCTTTATGACCTTGTGGTCGCTTAGGATTCCATTAGAAGATGGCATGAAAGTTGTAGTAAGAGCGGTGCCAAAGTTAACAAAATGGGGAAAGTTTTCTTTGACTGTGGATGCGGTTCAACCTATAGGAGAAGGAAGTCTGAAAAAAGCATATGAACTGCTAAAGAAAAAATTGACAGCAGAGGGGCTCTTTGATAAGGCTAAGAAGCGCGAATTACCTGAAGACATAACAAAACTGGGAGTGATTTCGTCTACGCAGGCGGCTGGTTATGCAGATTTTGTAAAGATTATAAATGCAAGATGGGGAGGAATAAAAATTCAAGTTGCGCATACCCAAGTACAGGGTATGGATGCACCGGATCAAATTATACGTGCTTTAAAGTATTTTAATGAACGAGGCGAAGTACAAGTGATTGCAATTTTGCGTGGTGGGGGAAGTGCGGATGATCTGTCGTGTTTTAATGATGAGGCTTTGGTGAGAGAAATTGCAGCAAGTCGTATCCCGGTAATTACGGGTATTGGGCATGAAGTGGATGAGTCTTTATGTGATTTAGCAGCAGATATGAGAGCTTCGACGCCGTCTAATGCGGCTGAAATGTTAACGCGAGATAGAATAATCGAGGCTGCTAAAGTAGACAAGTTGATTAGGCAAACAAAACAAGTGGCTTTGCAGGAGATTAAAAAGGCTAAGATAAATAATGCTGGAGCAGTTAAGCAAGTTGCGAAAGGGATTTTGGATAAATATATCGAGCCAATGCGAGAAGTAAATCAAGGCAAACTTACTAAGATGATTGATAAGATAAAGGAAGAGTACCAAAACGTTGCAGGTGATGTGCGCCATAAAGTAAAATTGCTTGAAGTATTGAATCCAGAAAAAGTGCTTAGTCAAGGCTATGCAATTCTTTCTGGTAAAATTTCACCCGGTGAAACAATTAACATCACGACTCTAAATAAAGAAGTTGAAGCTGAGATTAAAAAAGTTAAAGAAAGGAAATAAATGGCAGAAAAAAGTTTGAATCAGAAAATTGAAGAATTAGACGAGAAAGTGGAATGGTTTTATTCAGATGAGTTTAAATTAGAAGAAGCAGTGGATAAATACAAGGATGCAGCTAAACTAGCTCGTGAAATTGAAAAAGACCTTGATGGATTGAAGAACGAAATTGAAGTGTTGTCAGAGGATTTTAGTAAAAAATCATAAATACTTGTAATATTTTCCGAGAATGCTGTGTTGATGGGATGTAAATGATGTGATACAATATACTTATGGATAATTCTCAAATGCCACCAATTCAACCAGTACAACCAATTCAACCGGTGCAGCCGATGGGTCAGTATCAGACTGGGCCGAATGGAATGCCTATGGTGCAACAAGTGCAAGTGATGCCAGAGCAGAAAAAAGATATATCTGGTTTAATCAAGACGATTGTTATTATTATAGTCTCGTTGATTGCGGTGACATTTATTGGTTTGTTTATTTGGATGATGGTTGAAAAACAAACCATCGAGACAAATGTAGATGACATGATTAGAAAAGCTCAAGCTGAAGCGCGTGATGAGCAATCATCTAAAATGGAGGCTGAGTTCTTGGAGCGTGAAAAATATCCATATAAGACCTTTTCTGGTCCAGAAGATTATGGCAAATTATCTTTTCAATATCCAAAGACGTGGAGTGTTTATATTGAACAGTCTGCAAATAAAGGTGGTGATTTTAAAGCTTATTTGAATCCTGGGCAAGTTGATGCAGTAGGAAAAGAAACACTCAATGCGCTTAGAGTAACTATTTTGAATAAAAGCTATGATGAAGTGACGGCTGATTATCAGAAGAAAATGGATAGGAAAGATTCAAATTTGACTGTAGAAGCAGTGAATGTCGGTTCGGATGGAGCGACTCAAGCGAATCGCTATTCTGGTACAATTCCTGATACAGAATTTTTGGGATATATTGTAACTTTTAGAATTCGCGATAAAACAGTGATATTGCAAACAGATTCGGTTAACTTCAGAGAAGAATTCGATAAGCTACTTGGTACGATAAACTATAATAAATAGAATCGTGTTATAATGGGGGTATGGATGTGGAGGTTGATGGGATTTTGGTGGCAGCGCACGAACTGAAGGCACCACTGGCGGTGCTGAGGCAGTTGGCGTTGTCATTAGATGAAATGAATAGTTCGAATGAGTATATTCGTAACGAGATGGTTAATGTATCAGAGCGAGCAATTAGACAAGTAAATGATTTAGTTAAAGTAAAAAGACTTGAAGACGGTTTGTTTGAGATGGAGCCAGTGTCGGTGCGGGCGGTTTGTGACGAAGTAACTCGTGAATTAGCTCATTTGTTTAAGGTGGATCAAAAAGGTTTGTCAGTAAAATATTCGAATCGAACGAGATTAGTAACAGCAAATAGGGAACTGCTGTATAGTGTAATTTATAATTTCTTACTAAATGCAATGCATTATGCTGATGATAGAACTAAAGCGGAGCTCGTGGTTAAGGATTATTGTGGAAGAGTACAGGTTGCAATTCGCGATTATGGACCAGCTTTGCCAATGGATATTTGGCGAGAAATGAAAGGGGGTTTTATTAAAAAACCTACTTCGATTGCGATGCGTCCTGGTTCATCTGGATTGGGATTATTTATCGCGTCGAGGTTTTCTCGTTATATGCATGCGGATGTTGGTGCAGTGCGACATCGGGACGGAACGAGTTTTTATGTAAATTTACCAATTTCTAAACAGATGAGTATGTTTGACTATGATTTTCGTGATTGATGATGATAAAATAATGGCCGAATGTATTGCGCGTGCGTGTGCTGGCTATACTGTGCGTATTTTTAATAATGCAATTACAGCTATGGAGGCGATTAGTGAAAACCAAGTGCCGGATTTGATTTTTTTAGATATATTATTAGATGGCCCAGATGGATTTACTTTTTTGAATGAGTTGGTGTCTTATACTGATACGGCGAAAATCCCAATCGTGATAGTGTCATCATTGAATATAGACAATAATGATTTATCGGTGTATGGGGTAATAGGAGTACTAAATAAAGATACTATGTTACCGGAGGATATAAAAAAATATGCGAATGAATACTGTGACAAATAATGATATACGTACGCAGGGGTTTGTCCTAAGAAGAACAAACTATGGCGAAGCGGACAGGATTCTAAATATTATTACACCTTTGGGCAAATTTGTGGTGATAGCAAAAAGTGTACGGAAGTCAAAATCGAAACTGGCTGGAAGTGTAGAAATGTTTTCTCTGATTGACTTTAATATACATCAGGGAAGGTCTGAATTTGGTGTGGTAACTGGCGCGAAGATGTTGGAGCATTATGGTGAAATTTTACATGATTATCGGCGAATGGAGTTGGCGGGTTTGGTTTTAAAAAAAATTAGTCAAGCAGCGGAAAGTGCAAATTCGGAAGAGTATTTTAATATAACTAAACAGTGTTTAGTTGGTTTGAATGCTGGCCTAAATACTGATTTGATTGAGGCGTGGTTTTTATTACATTTGATGAAGGTGATGGGGGAAGAAATGAATCTATATCGTGATATTAATGGAGAAAAACTAGTAGAAAACGAGAATTATTCATTTGATAATACAGCATTGGCATTTATGGCTAATGATGGGGGAGAGTTCGGTACGAACGAGATAAAATTCTTACGACTCCTAGTCACATCAAAGTTAAACGTAGTACAGAGAGTGAAAGTTGATGATTCAATGATTCGTGAAATTTTAGATTTGGTACGAGTAGTAGCACACTTATAAAATATGTTATAATTGTCTTATAACAAACAAAGGAGATATTTATGGCAGATTTTAATAAAATTTTGACGCCTGGGGATTATAAAAATGGTGAATTAAATGTCGTGATTGAGATTCCAACTGGTTCCAATCATAAAATTGAATGGGATCGTGAACATGCTTGCTTTATGCTAGACAGAGTTGAACCGATGGCTTTTGCGAAGCCATGTAACTATGGTTTTATTCCTCAAACTTTGGATGAAGATGGTGACGAATTGGATGTATTAATGATTACTGATCAGCCACTAACAACTGGTATCTGGATGAAAGCACGTATTCTTGGTGTAATGAAGTTTGTTGATGGTGGGGAGGTAGATGACAAAATTATTTGTGTGCCGGATGATGATCGTAATAATGGCGATGCTTACAAAACTTTGGAGGATTTGCCAGCACAAACTTTGAAACAGATCGAGTTCCATTTTAATCATTATAAAGATTTGAAGAAGCCAGGTACAACTGAAGTAAAGGCATTTGAAGGCTTGGAAGAGGCAAAGAAAGTAATCGAAGCAGCAATTAAGAGATTCAAGTAGTAATCAAAAAACCTCCCTTCGGGGAGGTTTTTTGTTGTTTTTTACTCTTCTTCGTCGTCGGTGCTTTCTTCGGAGTCGACGTCTTCTACATAATCATCGCTGTCGGTGTCCATGTTTTTCAATGTTTCCATTAATTCGATGCGCTCTTTAATCTGAGAAGCAGTTAATTCTTCATATTCGCTTTTATCGTTAGTGAATATAATATATTTGCCCTTTAATTCGGCATTTTTGGCTTCTTCTTCATCAGAGTCTTTGAGTTGTTGGTAAGCCTTTTCAGCCGTGGCTGCATCGGCGAATTCGGCATAACTCTTCATGCCAGTTATTTCGTCACCAGAATAAGTGTAAACAATGTGGGTTTTGGTTGGGATATATTCCTCGCCTTCTTCTGAATCGATGTCGATTGAATCTGTCTCGTAAGTAAGGACGTATTTCGTTCCATCGGATTTGAAATAGTCGTCGTTGAGTGTGTTGGCGCCGTTGCGAGCTATTATTACGATCGCTACTACAACGATAATTGCGACCAATGCAACGCAAACACCAGTAATTATACTTTTATTATCCTTTCTTGCTGCTCGTTTAGCCATAATAATCTCCTTTTATGATTTTATATTAACATAAGAGTTATAAATTAGCAATGTTTACACGAGTTTGCTTGGTAGTGTTGCGGTCTCGAACGGTAACAGTATTGTCGTTTAGTGTGTCAAAATCTATGACTATGCATTTTGGAGTACCAATTTCGTCTTGCTTGCGATAGCGTTTACCGATGTTACCGGAATCGTCCCAAGTAACGTGAGAGTATTTATTTTTAAGAAGATCAAAGACTTCTTTAGCTTTAGTAATGAGTTCTGGCTTGTTCTTTAATAGTGGTGAAACGCAGAATTTGTATGGTGCGAGATTCTCTGGAAGCTTTAAAACAGTGCGTTTTTCGCCGTTGATTTCGTCTTCGGTGTAGGCTGCAGTCATTACAGCAAGGAAGAGACGTTCGACACCGATTGAAGGTTCGATGACGTGTGGAATAAAAGATTCGCCTGTTTGTTTGTCGCGGTATTCCATAGACTTGCCGGATTCTCTCTGAATATTACTTAGATCAAAATCAGTGCGATAAGCTAGACCCATGAGCTCTTCTTCACCACCTGGGTAGTCGTACATAAAATCGATAGTGCGTTTGGAATAATGAGCGCGATCTTCGGCGGGAACTTCTAATTCGTGAATTTTTTCTTTTGGAAGTCCGATGACATTTTCTAAAAATTCGTGTTGGAGAGTGCGCATTAGTTCAAAGTTTTGTTCCCAAGTATCTGGGTGAACGAAATATTCGACTTCCATCTGAGAACATTCACGATCACGTAAGATAAAATCACGAGGACTAATTTCGTTACGGAAGGCTTTACCTTGTTGAGCTAGGCCAAAAGGTAAATTTGGATAAAATGTATCTACGACATTTTTATAATTAGTGAAAATACCCTGCGCTGTTTCGGGGCGAAGATAGGCGATGTTTTTATTGCTAGTTGCTTCATCGTCATCTGGCAGAATTGCGCCAACATGAGTCTCGAACATCATATTGAACTTGCGGATAGGACCCCACGATTCTTTACCACAGACGGGGCATTTGGTATGAGTATTTAAGAACTCTTCGGTGGTGACTGATTCATTGATACCGTCGGCGATTTTATCAGCACGAAAGCGTGATTTACACTCTTTACATTCGACAAGTGGATCAGCAAAAGTAGCAGTGTGGCCACTAGCTACCCACGTGCGAGGGTTCATAATAATAGCAGCATCAATGCCATACATATCGTTGCGGTCTTCGACGAAGAATTTCCACCAAGCGTCCATGATATTTTTCTTCAAAGCAGTGCCGAGTGGGCCAAAATCCCAAGTGCCGGCCATACCGCCGTAGACATCGCTTCCCTGAAAAATAAAGCCACGACGTTTACATAAGCTTACTATATTGTCTAAATTTTCCATGCTATAATTGTAACATGAAAAAAGAGAAGAAGCCAGTTCGCGTGAAGCGAACATTACATTATTTTTGGCAAGCGTTGATGCAATACAAAGCACGTACAATTATGGTATTGCTTTTGGTGCCAATTTGGATTTTTGTTTCCAATATTGTAGTGCCATGGGGAACTTCTCAAATAGTTGGAAAACTGTCGACAGGTGATTTTGAGATTAATAATTATATTTCAATTTTGCTTTTAACATTGATTTCGGCTGGAATAAATAATTTGTTTGTGATACGTGCGATTGATTGGTTGGATTGGTCGCTTGACGCTAAGGGTGGCCAGTATTTAAGTAAACTTGCATTTGATGCAGTGATTAATCAATCGATGACATTTCACAATGATAGATTTTCGGGATCACTAACTTCAGCAGCAAATAAATTACCACATGCATTTATAAGTTTTAAATCAAATTTTGTGTGGGATGTGTTTCCACTGGTGTTGACATTGATTTATTCGGTTGGCGCGGCGGCAGTTGTGTGTTTGCCGTTTGCGATTATTCTATTAGTTTATGCAGCGATTTATGTAACCGTGGCAGTAGTGACTTATTATAAGACTATGCATTATGATTCGGCTTTGGCTGATGCAGAAAATAAACAAACTGGACAATTGGCGGATTCGATTACTAACGAGATTTCGGTAAAATCTTACGCTAGGGAACGATTTGAAAAAAATAGATTTAGTCGAGCGACGAAACATACTCATGATACGACTTTTGCAGTGGCAAAAGTTTCGTTTTGGCGAAACTTATCTATGAATATAGTGAATATGATCACTTTTGCTGCATTATTAGTACTAATTGTGATGAGTCATAATTTGTTTGGGCTAGAAGTGGCAAGTATCGTATTCTTGTATTCGGTGTCAAATTCTTTACTTTCAAACGTTTGGACGATCAATCACATTATGAGGAGTATGAACCGTTCGTTTGGTGATGCTTCGGAGATGGTGGGAATTTTAGATATGCCATATATTATAGATGATAAAACTGATACGGAACTAAAAGTAAAGAAAGGGAGAGTAGATTTTAATCATATCAGTTATAAACATCATGAACAGAAGACAGCACTGTTTTCTGATTTTAATTTAGAAATACCTGCTGGGAAAACGGTAGGTTTAGTAGGTGTGTCTGGTTCTGGTAAGACTACTCTAACTAAATTGCTTTTGAGGTTCGATGATGTGACGGCGGGAGCGATTTGTATTGACGGGAAGGACATTCGCGATGTGACGCAGGAGAGCTTACGCGAAGCGATTGCGTATGTACCACAAGAATCGTCGTTGTTTCATCGTTCGATTTTTGAAAACATTGCATATGGTAAAATGGATGCAACTGAGGAAGAAGTAATCCGTGCAGCGAAATTGGCAAATGCAGATGAGTTTATCCGAGAATTGCCAGATGGTTACAATACGCTAGTGGGCGAACGTGGTGTGAAATTATCGGGTGGACAAAGACAACGGGTAGCGATTGCTAGGGCAATATTAAAGGATGCTCCGATTTTGGTGCTTGATGAAGCGACTTCGGCGCTAGACTCTGAATCTGAAGCTCTGATTCAGGAGGCTTTGAAGAATCTTATGAAAAATCGTACTTCGATTGTAGTTGCACATCGCTTATCTACTATTGCGGGGTTAGATACAATTGTGGTTTTGTCAGAAGGGAAAATTGTAGAGCAAGGATCGCATCACGAACTCTTGAAACGCAATGGCGAATATGCAAAACTATGGTCAAGACAGTCAGGTGCATTTTTAAAAGAAATCTAGTACGCTAGATATAGCGTACTAGATGTGGTGTGCCAGATATAGCGTTTAGTCTGCCCAGAAATCTTCGGGATTGGAGACGACTTCGATATTAACGGTGTTTTCTTCGCCAGTTTCAAAGTCTTTAGCTTTGAGAGTTTTAGCGCCAATTTCGGCTTCACCTATGACAATGCCGTGTTTGGCGATTTTACTGGCATAAGTTAGTTTATCGCCAAGCTTTTTGTTGGTCAGAACAATAGTAGTGGTGAGATTTTTGTCGCGAAGTTTTTGAGCGACGTTGAAGGCTTCGTCGAATTCATGTTCAGATACAGGTATAATTGCGTAATTAATTAGTTCCTTTTTTGATTCTTTTAGGAGTTTGTTTTCGTTTAGAACGTAGAAGAGACGAGTGAGACCGATGGAACCACCGACGCCTGGGAAGGCTTTGTCAGAAAAGTGTTTGGTAAGGTTTTCGTAGCGACCACCGCCAGCGATCGAACCGATGTTCTTGTGCTCTGGGAGGATAAATTCGAAAACGGTGCCAGTGTAATAATCTAATCCGCGGATAATTTTGAGATCAGCAGTGATTTGATCAGCGAGACCGACGGATTCGAGAAGATATAATACTTGATCTAACTCGTCAACGCCAGTATTAAACGTATCGTTTTCAATATCTAATTCTTTGAGTGCTGAGACGACTGCAGAGCGGTTGCCATTTATCTCAATGAGTGAAAGTACGCTTTTGACGGTAGATTTATCGAGTCCGAGTTCTTCGAGGCTTACTTTGGTTTGCTCAGAAGTAACTTTTTCGGCGTGATCGATGATATTCATAATATCTGCAGTAAGTTCAGTGAGATGATGTGCTTCAAGGAAGCCAGTCATAATCTTACGGTTACTAATTCGGGCAAGAATAGGAGTGTCTAGTTCGAAAGCGGTAAAAGTATCAATGAGTGCAGAAATTACATCAGCGTCATAAGCGATAGAAAGCTCAGTGCGACCAATTACATCAATGTCACATTGATAAAATTCACGAAAGCGACCTTTTTGAGCGCGTTCGCCACGGAAATTAGTGCCAATTTGGCTGACTTTGAAAGGGAAGTCTAAATCATTTTCGTGTTCAATAACATAGCGAGCGAGTGGTACGGTATGATCAAACCTTAGTGCTTGCGAAGCGCTGTCGGCGGCTTCGGCAGTTTTGACGACTTTGTAAATTTGTTTTTCGGTATCACCGCCAGCTTTGGCGAGTAGAATATCAGTACGTTCGATAGAGGGGGTTTCAATTTCAAGATAGCCATGAGATTTGTAAACATTTTCAATTTTAGTTTTTAGGCTGCTAAATACAGCTTGGGTTTCAGGCAATAGTTCTTGTGCGCCTGAAATTGGTGAAGTATTGAATTTTTTCATACTTTTTATTATACCATACTGGTATTTGAAAAGTTTTTGGTGATTTTATATTTCTTATTATTTCTTATGAGAGACATTTTTAGGTGACAAAAATTGGAAAATATGTTATAATTTACTTTTAAGTGGGCGTACTTTTAGAATTAGGATAGTGAAAGGAGTATTATTATGAAACAACTAAGTATTCCTAAAAGTCAAAATACTGAAGAAATTGCACAATTAATAAGGGAAAAGAGAGAATTGTTGAAGAAGAGTTTGAAAAAGGCTCATAGAAAAGATTTTTCGATAAGAGTAGTCGCAAAAAGAGTGGGTATTAGTCCAACTCATTTAGAGAGATTAGAACATGGTGAGCGTGATTTATCTACAATTAATATAATCTATGGCATTTCGCGTGAATTAAATATACCACTTAATCAATTAGTAAAAGTGTATCTTGGTCTTTCTGATGAAGAGGAAAGAAGATGCTTCCTTGTAGATGGTGGAGCCTATCATGATATAGACAATAGTCGGATTATTAAAGAAAAATCTGCTAAGCTTCTAGAAAAACGAGGATACAAAGTTACTGAACAGGAAGTAGCAACTAAATTAGGTTGCTCAAAGTCTCATTTCAATCATTATAAGAGCGGTCGTAGAAAATTTAAGGATATTCGTTTATTATATGGTTTATCGGAATTATTTGATGTACCACTATATGTATTTATTAGAAATGAATTAGGGATTACTGATGATGAAATAGCGAGGGTGATTAACTTAGATATAAGAGAATAGAATGCTATCCTATAATAAAACCACTCATTTGTGAGTGGTTATTTTTATACAAATTCTTTTTATTTAGGTATATTTTAAAAATATGTTATAATGGTTATGTAGTAGGTAATACTAAAAGACATGTCCATGACAAAAGAAAAACATATAATATTAGCTTCAATAGGACTAAGTCTGATGGTCCTTGCTGGAGCTTTTTTGAGTTGCCAGGATACATTTGCCGCATACGAAGGCTTTTACCTCAACCTCTCCTCTTCGGGCTCGCAGTCTATTGATGTCTCTAGTTCTGGCGATAAGACAGCTATCAGTGCAGATAATATCAATGTAGCTACTAACTGTAGATATGGCTATAACCTAACTCTCTCTACTTCAGTAAATAATAATAATCTATATCTAAATGGTAATAGCTCTAATAATACAACTGGTACATACTTCTCTCCAGTAAATGGCACTACCTCGTTAAAGGACTCTCCTAATACCTGGGGATACTATTTTGATAGTTCATATATTCATAATGGTTCATCACCCACTGTGCCTAATTCATCATCTATCTTCTCTCCTGTACCTACACTAAATAACCCTGCTACTATTATGACCCCGTTAATGCTAGAGAATGATACGGATATTAATGATTCTTTTAATATCTACTATGGTGTAGCATCATCAGATGATATGCCTGTAGGCACATATAAACTAATACCAGATACTAATAACTCAGGTAATGATGGAACTCTAGTCTATAATGCTACTATTGCTGATACTTGCATGAGATATACAGTTCATTTTAATCCTTCTAGTTACTTTGAAGATAATCTAATTACTGGTACTGGTACAGTAGCAGACCAGACCATTTATGAAGGTGTAGCTACTCCACTCACAACTTCTACCTTTACTGCTCCAAGTGGTTACTATTTTGCTGGTTGGAATACGGCTCAAGATGGTTCTGGTACCAGCTATGCATCAGGACAATCTGTGACTGACCTGACTACCGCAGGAGATACTATCACTCTTTATGCCATGTGGACGGATTGTCCAAGCAACAACATTTGCTACAATGCCAATGTAGCGAATGCTAGTGAAATAGAAGGTAGTATGGGTAACCAGACAATATCCAGTTCAGCCACTTCAGCTACGCTTTATGCCCCTAATTACAAACATGCAGGCTTTGGTTTTAAATCTTGGAATACTAAGAAAGACGGGACTGGTACTAACTATGGACCAAACCAAACGATAGAATTTACTGCCGGACAGTATAGTACTGGTGGACTTAAACTCTATGCTACCTGGGTAGAAAGTAATGGTAATATGCAAAACTGGTCTGGATGTTCTAGTATGAGCATAGGTGACGTGACTGCATTAAAAGACACTAGAGACAACAATGTCTATGCCGTAGCTAAACTCGCAGACGGAAAATGCTGGACTATAGAAAACTTAAGGCTAGACGATTCTGCAGAACTATCTACCACAAACACCCATAATCCATCTCTTCCAATCACTAATGTCTATGATGCTACTAACCCAACCACTTCCAATCATCTCTCAGCTACTACAGATCCAACCACCACTGCCTGGTGCCAAGCTAACTCATCCGCCTGTGACGACCAATCCATGCTAGCCACCAACAATACCACTCTCTTCACCAACAATACTTCTACTAGCTACAGTGTATCTAGTAACGTTTACTCCTATGGTAACTATTACAACTGGTATTCAGCTACAGCAGGAAATGGTAAATACGGTTCTAGCTACAGCCAAGGCTACGAATCGCCAGGAGATATCTGCCCAGCAGGATGGCATCTACCAAAAGGCGGTAACAAATCCCAAGAGTCCACCAACGAATTCTGGCAACTGATCACTACTGGACTAAATAATGGGGTTAATCCAGCTAACTATGATAGCACCACGCAACCATATTATACAGGGACAGAAGCTACTCCAGTATCTAATGCTTTAAGATCCTATCCTAACAACTTTGTCTATTCCGGCTACGTGCTTGGCTCTTCAGTTAACTACCGCGGTTCACGCGGGGGCTATTGGTCGTCCTCGGCGTACGGTAGTAACGGCGCCTACCTCTTGCGCTTCTATAGCAGTCTCGTCTACCCAGGCACGGACTACAGCAACAAGTACAGCGGGTGGTTGGTGCGTTGCGTCGCTGGCGTGTAGGCGATTAGCAACCTGATTTATAATCATGAGGAGAGGGATAGAAAGGAAGAAACCAATGAAAGGAGTAGATGAGCAAAGCGGTAGATAAACTAACCATAGCAACACTTAGTTTGGTGGGGCTAACTGTCTTTGCTGGTGCAATTCTTATGTCGTCGGGAGCATCGGCTGATGATAGTGCTATAAGCAATGTTTCAGTCAATGTTCCAGTAGCTTGTACGATGACTGGTACTAGTATGAATAGTCATAATGCCACTATTCCTAATGGTACCTATCAAGCCAATATAGGTACTACTACCATGAAAGCTGTATGTAATGATAGTAATGGTTTTGCTATCTATGCTATAGGATATACAGACAATGAATATGGCAAGACAGTATTAACTAACAGCACTTTAGGCTCTTCTTCTGATATAGCTACAGGAACAGCTACGAGTATAGGAAGTCCTGATGTATCTAACTGGGCTATGAAACTAGCTACAAATTCATCTGCTACTTATCCATTAACCCTAGATAATAGCTTTGGTAATTATCACAATGTCCCAGCAGAATATACTAAAGTAGCACATAGAGATTCTGGTACTGATATAGGAACTAGTGCAGTAGGAAGTGAACTAACATCTACTTATGCTGCTTATATGAGTAAGACTCAACCTGCTGGAACCTACATAGGACAAGTTAAATATACCTTAGTCCATCCATCTAGCCATGCAGCTCCTGTAGTATGTAATGATAATGCCACTACTATCAGTGAAGCTAAATGTCTCCAAGATTTCGCTCATGTCACAGAAACTAATCTAAACTCCATCATCGCTTCTATGACTCCAGAACAACAATACACCTTAAAAGATAGTAGAGATGGTAAGACATATACTATCGCTAAATACCAAGTTGGAAACACTGGAAATTACGATGTCTGGATGACTCAGAATCTAGACTTAGATTTACAAGCAGGCGAAACTTATACTAATGAAGACACAGATATAGGCTACAATACCACTACACAACAATATGAAACCGCAGCTTGGAGTCCAGCTCGCTCTACCTACACCGCTACCACTGGCCACATTCATGAATGGTGTCAGGGTGGAACTTGGAATTCACAAGATGGTTACTGCGAGTTAAACGATACTCCCGAATCCTATGATCCAGGTGACCTATATTGGAACGCTACAGAAAGTGACTATAGTGACTGGAGTGCCTACCACAATAGCTGTGACTACAGCACCCCTACCCCGTCCTGCGACCAATCCCTCAATCCTATCTCAACTTACGTCTCATCTACTGGCACAGCCCAATATCACCTTGGTAATTATTATAACTGGGCGGCAGCTCTCGCCACTAATGATTCTTCTCAGTTCAATAGTTCTGAGCTAGTAGAACAATCCATTTGTCCTGCTGGGTGGACTATGCCGAGAACCGGAACAGGCGAGGATACTTTTTACGGTCTCTGGAATCAATATGGATTTAGCAGTAGTTCTATAAACGGAAACAACAACCTGTGGACTAGTCCACTTTACTTCGCCGCGGGTGGGTTCTTTAACGGGTATCTGGGCGGTGTCGGGTACAACGGCAACTTCTGGTCACCTATCCCGGGTGGCTCGGGCGCCGCCAGGAGTGCGTACTTCAACGTGGATGGCGACGTCGCCCCGTCTGACAACGGCGGCCGAAGCTACGGCAACTCTGTTCGCTGCGTGGTTCGTCCTGTGTCTGATTCAGTTTCTGGAGGCGGTGGCGGTGGACCGGAGGGTCCTTACAGCTAATGGTTTCTCTAGTTTTCCAGTTTGTGTCTTTTCCGCCTTTTTTGAACTAATTTGATGAACTAAATATATGAGCTATTTACAAATAGTTCTTATATTTTCTCCATTATTAGCTATTCAAATCTTTTCCTCCCCATCATTTTCCGCATCTCTCCACTATATTCCTAACTTATCCGGTTTATTTTTATTGTGCCAAAAATTTCAGGTGTTAGCATAAGAGCAAGATAATATTGCTGCTAACGAAAGGAGGTAATGATGGCATATCTAACAGTAAATAAAAACCTGATCCTAGATGACACCGTTAGATCTGGGGAGAGAGTTCCACTTGCAATTCAGTATCTCAATTACACTATCTTTACAGAACAGAACCGTGCAGTACTAACAGAATGTGCGATGAATAATACTGCGGTTTTGATGGAAAGAGCTGTTGAGATCTTAAATGATAATCCATACTGAGAGCTGATCGGGGAATTACAGAAGCTTCTGATGATGGTGGGTGAGGTGGAGCAATAGTAGGAATATTGCAGAATCTAGTATGTTTTATTTAGGATAGCGAGTGTGTGCTAGGAACAAAAAAGAAGATAGATAACTATCTCCTAAGTATCACTTCTTGCTGATCATGGTGGAACTTTCCGGCAAAGGTCATAGTTGAAACAAAAGGCGTATGTTAAACAAACTATATAAGAAATAATTGTCAAAAAGTTACCAAATCCACCCGACTAGCAAGCGAATACATGAATATTATATCATGGTTTTAAATTCATCAGATTAGGCTGGTGGACTGGTGACGCAACGCACCATCCTCCCGAGGTACTTGCTGTAGCCGTACGTGCCTGGGCCGACGTTGCTACTGTTTAAGTACAAGTAGTAGGCGCTGCTACTGCTACCATTGTACGCCGAAGACGACCAATAGCCCCCGTTGGAACTACGTTCGTAGACCGACGAACTAGTCACGTACCCGGAAAAGACAAAGTTGTTAGGATAGCTTCTTAGATTATTACTAGCTGTAATACCAGTATCAGTACCACTAAGTGCAGTATTTAGGCTATCAAATTCGCCTGAAGTGTTACCAGTTGGAAGCTGCCATCCTGTAGGACAGATATCACCTGGAGCTGTGTAGCCACTTCTAGAGTCGTATTTACCATGACCTGCGGTAGCTGAATACCAGTTGTAGTAGTTGCCATAGGAGTAAACGTTACTAGAAATACTGTAGCTAGAAGATGTATTGTCGGTGAAGAGGGTAATATTATCTGTTCGGAGTCTAGATTGGTCGTAACAGGCAGAAGAGTCAGTGGAACACCAGCCTTCTGGAGCAGTAGTTGCATCATAGGCTAGTGATGAGGTTGGAGAGAGGTGATTTGAAGTAGTAGATGAATCATAAATGTTAGTGAGGGGGAGAGACGGATTATTGGTATTGGAATCGGACAATTCTGGGATGTTATCTAGTCTGAGGTTTTCTATCATCCAACATTTATAGTCTGCAAGTTTAGCTACGGCATAGACATTATTGTCACGACTATCCTTTAAGGCGGTCACCTCGCCTCTAGGTAGTGATTCACAACCTTCCCAATTCTGCATATCGCCAGCAGATTTGACCCAAATGGCGTATAAAGATAGGCCATTGGTGGAGATGTTTGATGGAGCAGTGATGGTTTGGTTAGGACCAAACTTTTGTCCACTACCATCATATGTATCGCTCCAACCAGCAAAGCCATAACCATCTTTCTTGAAGTTGGAGGCCCATAATGTAGTACTCGCACCATTACTAGCACTTTGTTGTCTCATCTCACCTTGGACTGTGGTTAAGGAGTTGTTGTTATAGCAGATCTTACCAGCAGGACAAGCTACTGGGCCTAGTTCTGGATCTGGATTAGCTACAGCATAGAAGTTTACTGTGTTGGTGTAAGTACCTGATGCTTGTGACTGACTAGCTTTAGCTCCTATCTTGAACTTAATGGTCCTATTGTCTGCTGGGTTAGTGGTACTAATCAAAGCTATACCACCATTACCACGTTCTTCTGCATTATCATTATTGTCTAATGGAAGTCCTGCATAACCTGATGCAGTAGAACCAGTACTACCAGATATCCAGTTAGTACCATTATCTACTGAATAGGAGTATCCCCATGTATCATCAGTAAAGTTAGCTAGTGAGCTTACTGTACCTGGAGTAGTAGATAGGTTAGTGAAGGTATAGTTATTATTGCTTGAATTAACTAGAGAAGATGTACCACCTTTTACTCCTACTGTGATTAGTAGGTTATAGCCTTGTGAAGCATTAGTAGCTACAGTTACGTCTATGATATTACTATCACTAGCTGTACCAGGAGCTAGGTTACTTATTACAAGATCGCCTGAGAGATTAAGTGAGATAGTAGGGTTGAAGGTGAAGCCGACCTCGGCGTTGGACTGATAAGTTAAGGCTGATGCAGAATGATCACAAACAAAAAGACCAGACAAAAGTATGGCCATGACAGAAATAGTATTAATTAGTTTAGGATCTTTCATTTAGTAGGTTACCTTATTTATAAATCGCCTTTGCTCCACTGCGATGCCACCCTATAAAGATCTAAAGTAATACACGGATCATATGCGTAAAGAATGGCACCGCAAGAGGTACGACAATTATGCCAGCGCAAATAAGCATAACTGTATCATCTACTATTGTATCATTAAAACTTAGATATTTAGAAAAAATGTCGCTAGTATGCGTGCGTAAATGAATATGTCTTATCGCTTGTGATGGTTCGTAAAGACTGAATAAGGAGACAAAAATAGGCCAAAATCGGCTTAAAATCTGTCTTGAATATGTCGCAAATATGTTGCAAATGAACGAAAATATCCCCAAAAACAATTAAGACCCCTGTAAATTAGGGGTTATTTTTTCTGGAGATGACACTCCGGAATTAATTTGTTTATGGTGGGCGATACAGGAGTCGAACCTGTGACCTCGTCTACGTCAAAGACGCGCTCTAGCCAACTGAGCTAACCGCCCATCGTCTTTATATTGGTGAGCCGGGAGGGGCTCGAACCCTCGACACCGGGCTTAAAAGGCCCGTGCTCTAACCAGCTGAGCTACCGGCCCAACATTAGACGATAATTGGTGGCGCCGACTGGACTTGAACCAGTGACACAAGGCTCTTCAGGCCTCTGCTCTACCAACTGAGCTACAGCGCCACGTTTGTAATTATATCATAGATTTTGTTTTTTGTGAATTGTAGTATTATAATAAATAAGTATGAAAATTGGTGTATTTGATTCTGGTAAAGGAGGAACAACAGTACTCGAGGCAATAAAAAGAGTTTTACCAAATGAAGAGTACAAATATATTGGTGATTCGAAGAATTGTCCGTATGGTGAAAAATCTGATGAAGAATTGATGCGTATAGTGTGTGGAATCGTCGATGAGTTATGTGACTTTGGAGCTGAAATAATTGTGATAGCGTGTAATACTGCTACTGCGAAATGTATCGATAAACTGAGGGAACTATATCCGAAAATAGAATTTGTGGGGACGGAACCTGCGATTAAATTAGCGGTAGCGACGGGAGCAGAAAAAATTTTAGTTATGGCGACGCCTGGTACGATAGAATCAGAACGTTTACATGAATTGGTACGTGACAATAAAATGAATAACCAAAAGATCGAATTGTTGGCTTGCGCTGGTTTGGCCGATGCGATTGAAAAAGATGAGAATGTCGATGAGGTCTTAAATAGATTGTTAAAAGGAAAGAAGAACTATGATGTGGTAGTACTTGGCTGTACACATTATTCTTTGATTCGTGATAGGATTCAAAAGTATTTTCCTGAAGCTTTATTGATAGATGGTAATGATGGGGTGGCTAGTAGGGTGCAGCAAATAGTACAGAAGCATTAAAAAAATCCCCTTTTAAAAGGGGATTTTTACCGGAGTATTATTTTTTAGATGACTTGGTGTGTTCAGCGATGTCTTTGGTATTTCGCCAAATCATGATAAACATCATGGTGATTTCGTAAGTAATACGGACGATGACTGGACCACCGATGAGGCAGAAGAAGAATGCTAATACACCATAGCCGCCAGCTGTAAGGAAGGTGAATGAGAACAAGATGACAAAAATGGTGGCAATATAATAAAGTGTTTTTAGAATTGCTTCTAGCCACATAATCTTAAAGGATAAGAAATCCTTTAACCATTTAGCAAATTTACCTTTTGGCTCAGCTGAATTTTTAACAAATAGGAAATAAGTAAGAATTCCGCCGATTACAGCGAGAATTCCGGCAATAATAATCCAAACAGCAGCTCCTTCTGAGATAGTGCCCTCAAATTGAGGTTCCAATTCATAACGATAGCTTGCACCATATGCAGCGAGTTGATTTAACATTTTATAACTCCTTTAATTATATTAATTTGATTATAGCATAATAATTTTTTATTTAAAAAAAATTTTATATAATATAATATATGAATAGAGTACCATTGGCGGAGCGGATGAGGCCGACTAAATTATCTGAAGTAGTGGGGCAGGACGAAATTATTGGTGATGGGAAAATTTTGACGGAAATTGTACGAAAGGGAGAACCGGTGAACTTAATTTTTTGGGGACCACCTGGTACCGGTAAGACGACTTTGGCGCGAATTTTGGCGCGAGAGTTTAAAGCGGATTTTGTGGAGATTTCTGCAGTAACGGCTGGTAAAAAAGATGTTGAAGCGGTGGTATCACGGGCTAAACTTAACTGGAATTTAAAAACTAGAACGATATTGTTTGTAGATGAAATTCATCGTTTTAATAAAGCACAGCAGGATGCTTTTTTGCCACACGTGGAATCAGGGTTGATTACTTTGATTGGGGCCACAACTGAAAATCCCTCGTTTGAGGTGATTTCACCGTTACTATCTAGATCAAGGGTAGTGGTAGTGGCGCCCTTATCGAAAGATGCAATTATTGAAGTATTAAAGCGAGCCATTAAGGCAGAAAAAGCATCTAAGAGAGTGACTAAAAAAGCACTTGATTTATTGGCAGAGTTATCCGGAGGTGATGCGAGAAGCGCGCTAGGAGATTTGGAATTAGCACTTTCTTTGGCGGATAAAGTGGATGAAAAAATAGTAGAAGAAGCGGCTGGACGAAAGGTGCCTGGGTATGATAAAAAAGGCGATAACCATTATGATACGATTTCGGCATTTATAAAATCGATGCGAGGTTCGGATGCTGACGCTGCGCTGTATTATTTAGCACGGATGGTAGAAGCGGGTGAAGATCCGAAATTTATCGCTAGAAGAATGGTAATATTTGCTTCTGAAGATATTGGACTGGCTGGGAATGGGGCACTAAGCCTTGCGACAGCGTGTTTTCAAGCCGTGGAAAGAGTGGGAATGCCAGAGTCTGGTTTGATGTTAGCGCATACTTGTGTGGCATTAGCGAAATCTAAAAAATCGAGAACAACGACAGATGCTTGGTATAAAGCCTTAGATTTAGCTAGAAAGACTCGTGGTGAGCCAGTGCCGATATGGTTGCGTAACGCTCCAACAAAATTAATGAAAGATTTAGGTTATGGTAAAGGCCAAAAATGGGAAGCTGGATTCCATTTAGATAAAAATTATTTACCAGATAGCATTAAGGATGAGAAATTGTTAGATTAACTGTTTAGGCCTGCTTCAAAGTAAGCTTTGACATCTTCCCAAGTGCCGTCTGGTGAAAAGCCTGGAGGTGAGTATTTGTTTAGTTTAAAGGCGGGTAAGCCAGTAACTAAATCAGAAGTTTTGGCGGCGTTCTTTATGATTTCATCTAGAGGTCGCTTTTCTTTTATGCAAGTTTTAAAATCGTCGCTAAGATCAAGCCCTTCCCCGATTTTAGTCCAATAATCTTGACTGTTTTTATTGAGGGCGACAAAACCAGATTTACCTTCATCTTTGAAATAGTCGTTCCAAACGGTGGTGATAGCTTTATTGTAGTAGTCCCAGAATTTACCTTCATCACGGGCGCAATAGGTGGCAATTGCTGAATAGCGTGAATTAATTGGATTGGATTCACCATATTCGTAGAGGAAGTCGGAAACGCGGACTTCGAATAGGATGTCGTTCTCCTCAATATACTGTTGGAACTCTTCTTCGTTTTCGATTATGGCATTTTCAAAAGCCAAACAATATGGACAGACTAAATCTGAATAAATAATAAAGTAATTTTTTGCTTCAGGATTGCCGATGGTGGTTCTATCATCCCATACCTTATCTGAATTGGATGGCTTACTATTCATACTTGCAATAATGGCGGCAAAAATTAAAATAACGATTGCAACTATGCCGATGATTCTACCTGCTTTTTGCATTTTTCTCCTTCTCTTTCGCATGTCTTGCGAGATATTTTTCATTTACTATTGTAACATATGTTTCTTCACCTAAACGTTTTAATGATAGAATCGCAATAACAATGGCGAGCCAAGTGACGATAGCGGAAATAGTTCCGGCGATCGATAAGCTACCAGTGGAAAAAATAACGCCAATTAATGGAGTGATTAGGGTAGTACCACAAGTGGGGCAACCAGCGCCAAGGGCGATTAGCCCAGTAATGATGCCAGCTTTTTCTAAATTAGCGGTATTTTGTTCTTTCTTCTTTTTCCAGAGTAAAACTATGAGTCCAATTAGAACGCCCTGCAGAATAGCAATGAAAAAGATTGGGAGCCAATCGAAAAACGATTGATTAATACCAAAAATTGCTATAAAGCTTTCACCGATAATTCTGAGGCCTTTTGGAAAGCCGAGCACTCTAATTAATTCAAATTTGGCGAGGCCAGCATTAAGTAGATTCATTAACATACCAAAAAAGATGAAACTCGGAATAAATCCGTACCAAAAGCGTTTTTCTTTGGTGGCAAGTAAAATACCTTTTGCGGCAAGCACAAATCCGTCGAGCCATTTCCTCCAATTCATGAACATTATTATAACACAACAATTATGGCTGCGGTTATTTTAATATATTATTTTATTTATACTTCACTTACGCCAGGAAGATTTTTAAATATTTTTTAACGAATTTTTTTTCGCTACGCCCACCACCCTCGCTCAAAAATTCTAAAATATCTAAAAATCTTCTTGGGTTCGTTCAAAATAAATAAAATAATATATTAAAATAGTCAAGTTATGTTTGTTCGGTTTTTTGTATTTTACCTCTGTTATTCTTTGGTTTTAGCATAAACATATTATGACATGAAAAATTTTAAAAAACAAGGTTGACAATGATGTTGCCTATGCTAAAATTAGGGTAGGTTCGGACCGAATCCAACGTTGAAAGCGGGCTGAGCCGGGAGATGTGAATACATAAGATTAAAGATCTTATTGTACCAATAATCTTATAAAGGCATATCGTTTAAGGCGATATAGCTGATGTAGGGTGGAGTGTAGAGCTATATTGGCTAAGATGTGTATGACCTTCCACCTAGAAGTTTGTGTAAAAGTTCACCTTTGTTGAGGTGAATTTTTATATGGACCCATAAGCTTAAGTGTGGTATAATTACGGCATGGAACTTTCTCATAAGTTCAAAAATATTTTGATTACCAGTGTTGTTGTGATAATGGGAATATTTTTTGCTTGTTTATTAAAAGTAGCGAACACTTCGACATTTGCTGAGGGTGATGACACCTTTATTTATGATGGTGCTGGTGCGAAGTTTGTAACTTTTTATGATGATGGTGAAAAATTGACAGTTAAAACAGAGGCGCGGACGGTAAGAGAAGCGTTGGAGAGAGCTGAGATTATAGTAAATACTGGTGATATTGTGGATCCTGGATTAGATAGCGAAATCAATGCAGATAATTTCTTTATCAATATATATCGAGCGCGTCCGGTAGTGGTACGAGATGGCACAAAGGATCGTTATTTAATGACAGCAAGTTATGATGTGAAGACTATTATGAAAGAAGCTGGTTTGACGGTTTATGATGGTGATGAGATTGAAATGGTGGCTAATACTAATTTTTTGGAAACTGGACTTGCAAGTATTTATCAGATTTCACGAAATGGCGGCAGAACTATCACTGAGGAAGTAGAGATTCCTTATACAGAAGAAACCGTAGCAGATACTAATCTCGAAACTGGCAAGACCGAAGTAAGACAACTTGGTGAAGTAGGAACGAAGCGCGTAAATTATACTGTATATTATGTAGATAATGTAGAAGTGTCGCGTGAAGTGGTTTCGGAAGAAGTAATTCGAGAACCAGTAGCGCGCATTACTGCAGTAGGCGCAAAACGCTCTTCGCCACCAGCGACGGGTACTTGTGCTGATTGGGTGCGAGCGGCTGGCGTGGCTGAAGCAGATGTGAATGCAGCAGTAGATTTGATCTATCACGAAAGTGGTTGTAGACCAGATGCTAGAAATGCACGTTCTGGTGCATATGGTATACCACAGGCTTTACCTGGTAGCAAAATGGCATCGGCTGGCGCAGATTGGGAAACTAATCCAATTACACAAATTCGATGGATGGCTGGTTATGTAAACCGTTATGGCGGTTGGCAGGGAGCGGTTAATTTCTGGTACGCCCATGGTTGGTACTAAAAAATCTTTGGGGCAGCATTGGCTAAAAAATCGAGCAATTTTAAATGATATTGCAGATTTATCTCTTTTGGGGATTGAAGGGAGCGCGTATGATTCTTCCGATGATAATCTGATTTGTGTAGAAATTGGCCCGGGGTTAGGGTTTTTGACTTCGTCACTTTTGAAACGTTTTTCTAAGGTAATTGCGGTAGAGTATGATGATAGATTGGCCGAAAATTTGCCGAAATCATTTCCGGGAACAAATCTGGAGGTCGTTAAGGGTGATATTTTGGAGTATGATTTTAGTTCAATTAAAGAGCCGTATGTAATTTCTGGAAATATACCATATTATATTACTTCGCCAATTATTGAGAAGGTTTTGACTTGCTCGCCGTTACCAAAACGAATAGTGCTTTTGATGCAAAAAGAAGTAGCAGAGCGGATTGTATCAGATAAAGAGACAGTGCTATCTCTGTTTGTGAAGAATAGAGCGGAAGTATTTGCTGGGCCCGTGGTGAAAGCAGAAGAATTCACACCACCTCCCAAAGTAGATTCGGAGGTGGTAGTGTTTGAGCCGTTTAAAGTGCCGAAAGTTTCGAATGAAGTATTTGATTTGATTAAACAAGGATTTAAAGCCCCACGAAAGAAGCTAATTCATAATCTTTCTGGATTAAAATCTAAAGAAGAATTAGTGGGTATTTTTAAGGAAATTGGTATTTCGGTAGATGTTAGACCAGGGGATTTGAGATTAGAAGATTGGGGCGATTTGTATAAAAAGATAGACTCGTAAAAACAAATAAATAGTGATATAATAACTGTATGTTAGATGTGAAGTTTATCAGAGATAATCTTGAGCTTGTGGAAAAGTCGGCGAAAGAAAAAGGATATAAAATAGACGTAAAAAAGGTATTAGAACTTGACGATAAGCGTAAGGAAATTTTGGTCGAAGTTGAAGATTTGAGACGCAAACGTAATGAAATTGCGGCTAAAATGAAGGGCGGTAAACCTGCTCCCGAATTAATTGCTGAAGGTAAAAAAATAAAAGATGAATTAGCGGAAAAAGAACAGGCGCTCTCTTTAGCTGAAACAGAGGTAAGAGATTTAACAAAGCAGATTCCGAATGTGATTTTTGAGGATGTGCCGTTGGGCGGTGAAGAATGCTCAGTCGAAATAAAAAAATGGGGCGAAAACCATGAATCTGGCGTGGATCATCTTGATTATGCAGTGAGTCGGGATTGGGTAGATTTTGAGCGGGGTGCTAAAGTTGCGGGTGCGAAATTCTATTATCTTAAAAATGAATTGGCGCTTTTAGAAAATGCCCTGCTTCAATATGGTTTGTCGAAAGTATTGGAACACGGCTTTACTTATATGACGGTGCCAGATATGGTATCTTCGAGGATTTTGGAAGGTTGTGGATTTAATCCACGTAGTTCTGAACAGTCAGACGAGTATTATGTTGAAGGTGAAGATTTAGCGATGATTGCTACGGCTGAAATGCCTTTGACTGGTTACCATATGGATGAGATTATTGATGAGGATAAGTTGCCTTTGTTATATGCTGGGTATTCAGCGTGCTTTAGAAAAGAGGCGGGTACTTATGGTAAGTATACTAGAGGGTTGTTTAGAGTGCATCAGTTTAATAAGCTTGAGATGTATGTGTTTTGTTTGCCAGAGAAATCAGAAGAAATGCACGAAAAAATACTAGAAATCGAAGAAGAGATTTGGCAGGGGCTTGGTGTGCCATATCGGGTAATTAATATTGCAGCAGGTGATCTTGGAGCACCGGCAGCAAAGAAATATGATATGGAATATTGGTCACCGGTGAATCAGAAATACCAGGAAATAACATCCTGCTCTAACTGTACTGATTTTCAGGCACGGGCAGTGAATTGTCGAGTAAGACGAAAAGATGGTACAATTCAGTTTGTACATACATTGAATGGGACAGCGATTCCTCTAGCGAGGGCACTTGTGGTGATGCTAGAGAATTATGCTATGCCGAATGGTAAATTGAAAGTACCAGAAGTTTTGAGACCGTATTTAAACAATAAGGAGGAAATATAAATGATCGAGAAGATCGAAATCAGTGGTAACGGATATAAAGTTGAAGAGCCATTCCGTAAGTATGTCGAAAAAAGATTAGGGAAATTGGATAAGTATTTACCACGTCGTAATAAAAAGGACGTAATCTGTAAAGTAGTAGTGTCTGAAATTGGTAAAGGCAAGCTTGATAAGTATGAAATTTCGGCAGCGATGGAGATTCCTGGTGGTAAGGTATTAGCAGCTAGGGATGAGTGCTCAAATGTCTTTGCAGGAGTGGATCTGGTAGAAGCAAAACTAATGGGCCAGATTCGTCGTTATAAGTTGGAAGTTCAACCACATCGTCAAAGGAAAAGTCTGAAAAACCTCTTTATAAAGAGGAAATAATGTGGTAAAATAGGGGGTAATACTAGGAGTTATATGGCTAAGAAAGAGAAGAAACCGAGTGATAAACTCGCGGATAAGACCGCACTAACAAAATTTTTACAAGGTGTTTTTGGTGATGCGCAAAAGAAGATTTTGAGGCGTTTGTGGAAGAGAGCGCAGGAGATTACCAAATTAGAACCAAAATATGAAAAAATGTCCGATGAGGAACTAGCTGCTCAAACGGAGATTTTTAAGGCGAAAATTAACAAAGCTTTAAAGACTGCACGAGCCGAAGAGGGCATCAATAAGACTGGCAAGAAGCGTCCTCCAGTAGATGACACTAAGATATTGAACGAGCTTTTGCCGGAAGTATTCGCAGTGGCAAGGGAGGCTTCGAAACGAATTTTGGGACTTCGACCTTATGATGTGCAGTTGATTGGTGGTATGGTGCTAAATGAAGGTGCCGTAGCTGAAATGAAGACTGGTGAAGGTAAAACTTTAGTGGCGATGTTGCCAGCTTATCTTAATGGTTTGACTGGACGTGGTGTACATGTGGTAACGGTGAATGACTACTTGGCACAACGTGATGCGGGTTGGAATGGCCCAATTTATGATTTTCTAGGTTTATCTGTAGGCGTGATTATCAATGAGGCTTCGTTTATTTATGATGCGGAATTTGAAAACACTGATCACGATGATGAAAGATTCTCGCACCTCAAGCCATGTACGAGAAAAGAAGCCTATGAGGCTGATATTACTTATGGTACCAACAACGAATTCGGTTTTGACTATTTGCGAGACAATATGGCTTCGGAAGTACAATATCTCAGACAACGGGAATTGAATTTTGCGATCGTGGATGAGGTTGACTCAATTTTGATTGATGAAGCGAGAACGCCATTGATTATTTCAGCCCCGGCTGCTGATAACCCAGAATCATATTATCAGTTTGCTAAGGTTGCGAGTCGTTTGACTCCAGATGATTATATCTTTGATGAAAAACGCCGCTCGGTGACTTTGACTGATAAAGGTATTGAAAAAGTTCAGGGTATTTTGGGTGTGGATAATTTGTATTCAACTAAGAATACGCGATTAGTGTACCATTTGGAGCAGGCAATTCGTGCGGAAATTGTGTTTAAGCGAGACAAGGATTATGTAGTAACGAATTCTGGCGAAGTGATTATCGTGGATGAGCATACTGGTCGTTTGATGCAGGGGCGTCGTTATAATGAGGGTCTACATCAGGCAATTGAGGCTAAAGAAGGTGTAGCGGTCAAACAAGAATCGATGACGTTAGCGACGATTTCGTTCCAGAATTTCTTCCGTTTATATAAGAAACTATCTGGTATGACTGGTACGGCATTTACGGAAGCAGAAGAGTTCCAACAGATTTATGCGCTTGACGTGATCCAAATTCCACCAAATAAGCCAATTATTCGTGTAGATAAAGACGACTTAATTTATAAGACTAAAGCTGGTAAGCTTAAAGCGATTGCGACTGAGATTAAGAAATATCACGATAGAGGTCAACCAGTGTTGGTAGGTTCTGGTTCGATTGCTAATAACGAAGAGATTGCCAGCTATCTTGATCAATTTGGTTTGCCGTATGAAATCTTGAACGCTAAGAACAATGAGCGTGAAGCAGCGATTATCGCTAAAGCTGGCGAAAAAGGCGCGATTACTCTAGCTACCAACATGGCGGGCCGTGGTACGGATATTAAGCTTGGTGAAGGTGTAAAAGAATTAGGTGGATTAGTGGTAATTGGATCAGAACGTCATGATTCTAGACGAGTAGATAATCAGCTTCGTGGTCGTGGTGGTCGTCAGGGTGATCCTGGTACGACTCAATTCTTTGTGTCATGCGAAGATGATCTAATGCGTATTTTCCAAGGTGACCGAGTAAAAGTGTTGATGACACGTCTTGGAGTAGATGAAGATATGCCGATTCAGACAAGAGCTATTTCAAGGACTCTTGAAGCAGCGCAAAAACGAATCGAAGGTTTTAACTTTGATTCACGTAAAAATGTGGTGCAATACGATAACGTGATTAATCGTCACCGTAAAGTTGTTTATATGATGCGTAGGAAGATTCTTGAGGGAGATGATATTTACCCAGAGATTAAGCGTTTGATGCGTGAAGAAGTGCAAATGCTAACTGAATTCTCATCACGCGTGAATAAGAAGTTTGATGAAGAATTTAAGGCTGTATTTGATTTTGACGATGATCTTATTCATGGAATTGGGCTTGTGCGTAAGGAAAAAGATCGTGAGAAAATGGCATTTGAGGCAGTGGAAGAGGCTTATAAGCGTAAAGAAGATGAGTTTGGTGCTGAAATAATGCGTAAAGTTGAGCGTGAAGTATACTTGAAGGTCTTAGATACTTTATGGATGCAACACCTTGAAAATATGCAACATCTTCGCGAGGGGATTCACTGGCGTTCAGTGGGCCAAAGGGATCCATTAGTTGAATATCGCTCCGAATCACAGAAATTATTTGATGGTTTGCAGAGAAATCTACGTGAAGAAGTGTTGAAGATTTTGCTCACAATTACACCAGCCGAGGCGGCAGCGGATGATGTGACAGATGGTGAAGAATATGAATCTGAGCTAACTAAGATGGCAGAATCACAAACTGAACGTGGTGTAAATGAAATTACTAAAGGGGAACGTAATTTAGATAGTGAGTTCAAGAAAAAGACACCTGGTACTAGACCGGTGCCAAGAAGGACAAGTAAAAAGTCTAATTCAAAGAAGAAAAAGAAGAAAAAATCTGGAAAGAAGCGGAAATAATCCGATGATTATATTATAGCATAAGAACTATAATATGTCAAGAGGTAGAAAAACATGAAGCATTCAGTTGAGGAAATACATTTGAAAAATGGGGCAAAAGGTTTATTGGTTAATATTCCTGGTGCTTCAGTGATGTCTACACGAATTCAATTTCGCGCAGGGATGTTATATGCTAAAAATAAAGATGTTTATGAGATACCACATGTGGTAGAACATTTGGCTTTTGGTGCAAATGCTAAGTTTCGTGATGAACAGGCTTTTGAGGCGGAGTTTACCAAAAATGGTGCATATCATAATGCCTGGACATCCGATATTTCGGTTTGTTATGAAACGGAATGTGCTGATTTTGAGTGGGAACGGATTATGGATTTGCAGCAAGTTTCGATTTGTGAGCCGAGATTTAATGAGGATGAGCTTAAGTCTGAAAAGGCTAATGTACGCTCAGAATTGACTGGATACATGAATGATTATTACCGTTTGCTTTGGCCGAGAGTGCAGCAGGCGGTGGGTGAAGATATTTTGGACTTATCAGAACGTTTGAAAACAATTTCGAATATTGAGCTAAAAGACATTAGAGAGCATTATCGTCGTACCCATACGGCGCATAATATGCGGTTTATTATTGCGGGAAGGATTCGTGGACGTAAAGGTAAGCTTATTAAAATGTTAGAAGAATGGAATTTGAAGGAAGGGCGGGAGTTTGAGATACCTGCGACCGAATTGCATTCTTCGGAGGCGGTTTCGATTCGTCGGAAAGATGCTTCAAATATTACGTTTGGGTTCTCGTTGGTGACACCACGACACCTTAGTCCCGAAGAAGTGTTTGCAATGAACTGTTTGAACCATATATTAAATGGGACGACTAATTCGAAGATTTTTGGAGCAGCAAGAAAACGTGGATTAGTGTATGGGATGGGTTCGTCAGTAGCGAGCAATGCACACAATTCATATTGGGATTTTGATGGTGAGGTGAATATCGAAAATGCAGAAGAGTTGTTTGATTTGATACAGATAGAACTGATGAAGACATTAAATGGTGAGATACTCGATATGGATTTCTTAGCAGCAAAGTCTTATGCTCTTGGACGGATGCAGATGGGAGCGCAAACTCCGGCGCAAATTGCAGATTATTATGCGGATGGATATTTTACTAATGGTACGATTGAAAAATATGATAATATGGCTAATATCATTAAGTCCATCGATAAATTTAGGATGATTGAATTAGCGCGTGAATTTGCTGGATCAGGAATTAAAGGATTCGCGGCAGTTTCTTCAACGGAAAAGGCTTTTATTACAGAATTAGAAACTAGATTGAATTTTTAAAATAGTATTGACATTTTTTCAAATATGCGCCATAATTTAAGCATATGTGGAATTATTTAAAACAAAAACAAACAAAAATTCTGGTGGGTTTTTTATTACTCGCTAGTGTGGGGGCGGCCACTTTTATAGTGGTGGGAATGGATAAAAACGATAAAAAAGAAACTGCGTCGACGCGTCAAGTGGAAGGAGAGATGGAGGTGGATGATGTAGCGGAAGTTGCTGATGTTAGTGATGGGTATCAGGAACCGTTGGGGGTAAACGAATCAAGTGAACCGGCTTACGAACAAAATACTAGTGCTGTAAATCCGAGTGTGATAAATACACCGGTGAGTTTTGCAGCGGCGACAACTACTAATATAGTGATTGAAATAGAGCCAGCACGTGAAGAGACGCCGATTCAGGTAGTAAAAGCAGAAAACCCGACTGAACAAATAGTAGCAGTTGACACTTCAGAAAAACATGAAGGAAAAACACGTAGCTTTGAAGGTGCGGTCAGTGTGCCGAGTTTGAAAGATGTTAACGAAGAAGAGGAAGCGAGAAGAGCAGAAGAAGTAAGAAGGGCAGAAGAAGAAGCTAAGAAAGCAGAAGAAGAGGCGAAAGCGTTAGCTGAAGCTGAGGAAAAAGCAAAGGCAGAAGAAGCGGCTAGAATTGAGGCGGAAGAAAGAGCAAAGGCGGAATTAGAACAGGCAGAGGAAGAGGCTAGGGAAAAAGCTGAGGAGGAGGCACGTAAGGCAGAGGAAGCTAGAATACAGGCCGAAGAAGAAGCACGTAAGGCAGAGGAAGCTAGAATACAGGCTGAGGAGGAAGCTAGGAGAAAGGCAGAAGAAGAGGCACGTGTGTTGGCAGAGGCTGAGGCTTTGGAACAGATGCTTCATTCAGAGCATTATGAAGGAAATGTGTTTAGTGGGGCTAATACATATCCTTGGCAGAATGATTGTCCGGACAAGCAAGATTATTATTTGACGTACTTAGATGGTCATAAAATTGGTGGATATGTTTGTGAATGTGTGAGTTATGCAGGTTGGAAAGCGTATGAAGCGTGGGGTATACCGCTAGGCTGGGGTAATGCTTATTCCTGGGATGATGGTGCGAGAGCAGATGGTAGGTTTTATGTTGACCATACTCCGGCGGCAAAGACGATTGGACAGGCAAATGGTGGTACTTATGGGCATGTATTTTGGGTAGAGAGTGTAAATCCGGATGGTTCAGTGAATGTGACTGAATATAACAACGCATATGCAACTAAATTATACTCAGGTGTATACCGTTATGGAGATTTTGGAGCGCGTACAATTTCAGCGAATGAAGCAGGAAACTATAACTATATTCACTTAAGATAAGTTTTTAATAAGATTATGGAATTTAGCACCGCGGTCGTAGACGTTTTCGAACATGTCAAAGGAAGCTGCGGCAGGGGACATTAAGACGATAGAATTGTTATATTCTTCGGCATATTGGCGAGCGGTATTAATAGCTTCTTCAAGCGATTTGGCAAGAATAAAGCGATCGTCTTGGTAGTTTTTGGCGAGCTTGTGCCCAGATTCGCCAATAAGAACGATGTTTTTAAGGTTTTTGGATTGCAAGATTTCGTAAATTTCGGGAAGATCTTCGTAATCGGTTTTGTCGCGGCCGCCAATAATCAGGACAACATTATCGTTCGGGAAAGAATTGACTGCGACACGAGTAGAGGCAGGGTTGGTGGAAAAGTTGTCGTCATAGTACTTAACATTGTTAAGTGTACGGAGGTATTCGAGGCGGTGAGGTAAACCTTTGAAGTTTTTTAGACCTTCTAATATCTCGTTCTTACTAGTGGTTAAATATTCATCTGGTGAGATATTTTTGAGACAGGCAACTGCGGCAATGGCAGCGATACAGTTGTTTTGATTATGTTCGCCAGGGATAGTGATAGCGTTTTTGATATCTTCGGGAATATTGAATGGATAAGGAATTTTATGGGCTTTGCTAGTATCGGCGATTTTAACTGTTTCAGAATTGTCTTTATAGTAGATTAGGTAGTCTGATTCGGTTTGATGTTTGGTAATATTTGCTTTAGCGTCTAAATAATCTTTGTAATCTTTGTGAATATTGAGATGATCGGGCTCTAGGTGACCGAGAATAGCAATATGGGGGGATTTTTCGAGATCCCAGAGTTGAAAACTAGACATTTCGTAAATTACGACGGATTCTTCTGTGAGACTATCTAGAATGTCGATTGCAGGAACGCCGATGTTGCCAACTAAATAGGCGTCTTTTTGTTCGGCGTCGAGCAAAGCTTTGATAAAAGTACAGGTAGTGCCTTTGCCTTTGGTGGCGGTAACGCCGATGATAGGACATGGACAATGGTCGAGGAAATATTTGGTTACAGATGTCTCGTTATCTAGATGAAGTGGCGGGACAGAAGGGCTGCGAAAGACAAAATTGTATGATGAGAAATCTTTTTGCTTGATTTCTTCTGGATCAAAGTTTTCTAAAATATCAATTTCGACGTTCTGATGACGTTCTTTGAGATATTTTTCTACGGATTTACCTTCTTTACCGTAGCCAAGTAGTGCAATTTTCATAAGATTAATTATAACATAGATATAGGATTGGTGTTTTATCCTTGAAGGATCTTGCGGGCTTCGGCGACGGAGTGAGTTTCCATTAGTTTTGCACGGAGTTCTTTGGCGCCAGGGAAGTTGTTGACGTAGATTTTGAAGAAATGTTTCAAGGGTTCGTAAGATGGGATACGTAAATAAGCTTTCTCGTCGCCTTCTCGCTCGCGCCCATCGTCATGGGGCTCGCTTCGAAGTTCGCTCCCGTTGTCGCGAATGCTCCTCGAAAGTCTATTTACGTATTTGTCATACAAGTCTAAATGTAGTTTCAAAAGATTCATGAGTTCGTCTTTAGTGGGTGTGTGGTTGGTGAAGCAGTAGGGGTTTTGAAAAACACCGCGGCCGATCATAAAACCGTCGATTTCGGGATATTTGGCGTGAAGTTCTAGTGCATGGGTACGGTCTTTGATGTCGCCATTGATGATAAGTTTGGTTTTGGGACTGATTTTATTGCGTAGTTCTAGTATTTCTGGGATTAATTCGTAGTGGGCAGGGACTTTGCTCATTTCTTTTTTAGTACGAAGATGTACAGTAAGAGCGGCAGGGTGTTCATTGAGTAAAGTTGGTAGCCAAGTGCGAAATTCATCAATATTACTCCAGCCGAGACGAGTTTTGATAGAAACTGGTAAGTCGGTAGATTTGACAGCATTTCTAAAACATTCCACTGCAAGATCTGGGGTTTTTATCATAGCAGCGCCACCACCAGTTTTATTAACATGTTTATCTGGACAGCCAAAATTAAGGTCTACACCCGAAAATCCAAGTTCTGCTAGAGCTTGACATGTTTCTGCAAAATGCTCAGGATTTTTGCCCCAAATTTGAGCGATAATCGGAGTATCACTAGGCGCTATTTTGAGACGCTCTAAAGCGTTCCAGCGACCTTTTTCAGAAGCATATGAAGAGACGTTGGTGAATTCAGTAAAGAATAGGTCTGGGCGGCCGGCATGCGCTATAACTTGTCGAAACATAATATCAGTGACGCCTTCCATTGGCGCCAAAATCAGAAACGGTTTCGGTAGATTATCCCATATCATAAAAATATTTTACCATAATTTGTATGATTTGCCAAACTGAGGTTATTCAATGCTTTTATGGTTGATTTTTGTTAAAGATTATAATATGATAGAAAGACGTTCTCTTTTGAGAATAGTCCGTTATTGGAAGTACCTTAAAAGGAGGGTTGAATATGAGTATGCTTGTTGAAAAAAACCTAAAGAATGGCGACTCGGCGGTGTTATACGTGACGACATGTTCGGATATAGACTCATCGTTTAAGTATAGTCGAAAATTCTTGGAATGTCATGTAGTTGGTAAGATTTGTAGTTGGAATAAGGATGAAATGGACGACAGGTTTATCGTTCGTTGTGCCGAAGATATCAGAGAGGATCCATATAAAGGTGGTATCTATGCTTTTGAGGCTTTGGTGAGCACTCATTCTCCGTTTTTGCTAACATGGGAACAATTCGAAGAGCTAAATAGTAATCCAGAAAGTCTTTCTGAATGGTTAGTTGAAGTTAGTGATTTGATAATGGGATTTGATATCCCAGAAGGAATGTCCAATTGGCAATACGAACTCTGCAAAATCATGCTTGGCCTTGGAATCGATGATTTCGGGGAAGTCATTGCTGATATAAAACAAGATTTTATTCCTGGTGAAATGGCAGTGATTCGCTTTCCATAGTAACTTGCTTTTCCTATCTTGTAGGAAAGTCCCAACCTCTTTATACCCCCTCTTCTTAGAGGGGGTTATTCAATTTTGAAGTTATGCTATAATAAAATTACTCATGCTATACTTCGGTCACTGGCATTGAGAAAAGTTTAAGGTTGTAGGTATCGTCATTTATGCCTATAACTAGGAGCCAATAAAACAGGCTCACATAGATGACTTCTTTTATTAATATAATTGGAGTCTAACTATGAAAAACTTTAACAAAAATAATACAGAACGAGTCGAAGTGATGGCTTTGTTCGGTTACGAGATGACACCTTGCCAACCGTTGACTTTTCGACGGCGCGGGGAAAGCGAAACCGAGGTAACAGAGCTTCTAGCGACGCAAGTGCGGTTCGTAGGAAGAACGGCTATCCATATTTTCGACGTTCTGGTTGGTCGGGAAAAAATGACATTGGAGTTTAACTCCAGTGATCTAGCCTGGTCAATAACAAAGTAAAAATAGCCCCGTTTGGGGCTATTTTACCTTTTACTTGCATTTTTAAGTATTTTATGCTATAATATAGAGATAGGTTGCCATTTTGGTGGCAAAGAATTTTAACAAGGAGGGTTATAGTGATGGAATACTGTAGAAGAGTAGATTCATTGAGGTCAATAAGTGACTTGGAATTTTTCGAGAGGTTGAAAGAAGCGGTAGGTCATGTAGATTTCGATAAAATAATACTCGGAATCCGGAATGGTAATCTGTTTTGTAGACAAACTTTACCGACTGGAAAAAAGATTGACGAAGAGGAATGGTGGCTGTATCTGGATATGATCAATGATGTGAAGGATTATTTAAGGCTGGAAGGCTACATCCGTCACGATATTGATAACATAATGATGCCTGAGCGGTATTTTGCAGAAATGTATGCGATACCATGTGGATTAGTTGACAGTAAAACCTGTCAGCCTTATTTCTTTTCAAATGAGGCATACGAAACTTACGCTTTCGGTTATGATAGGTTGAGATTAATCCTGGATATTCTGGCGGAAGAACTAACTCCTCAGCAGTTTATAGCTGTTCGAGAAGATATAATGAATGCTGACAAATACTGTTTTGAGGGGAATTCTACCGACATTACTGCTGTCCGACAGTTCCTAAGAAATAACCGCAGGCGCCTAAAACAACGTTTTAGCGTTTGTTGGTGGTTATAACCTTTCTCCTTTTGCCCCGGTCTGAATAGACCGGGGTTTTTCGTGCTATAATTGTTTTTATGCAGGATTTAGAAAAAAGATTGAGCGAGCTTAAGGGGGAATTTTTGCAGGTTTATGAAAAATTGGCGATTGCTGATAAATTGGCATTGAAACAAAGTCTGGAAAAAGAGGTAGCGGAACCGGATATTTGGAAGGATGTGGCAACGGCAACAGCTAAAAATCAAGAATTATCGCGTCTTTCTGACGAGGTACAACCTTGGGAACTGCTAAAGACACAGATAAATGATATGGGTGAGCTAATTAAAATGGCAGATGATGACTTGAAAGATGAGATGGGCGAACAGATAAGTGCGATGGAGACGGAGTTGAGAAAACTACGTAAGGCTTTGAGATTCCAGGGGCCCTATGATAAGAATGATGCAATCGTACGGATTACTTCGGGCGCGGGCGGTACAGAGGCAATGGATTGGGCGTCGATGTTGGAGCGGATGTATTTAAGGTTTTTTGAGAAAAAGGGTTTTAAGGTGGTGTGTTTGGAACGAGTTTCTGGTGAAGAGGCGGGCATTAAAACTGCTGTTTATGAGGTGAGCGGTGCGAATGTTTATGGGTTTTTGAAGTCTGAGTATGGGGTGCATAGATTGGTGAGGTTGTCACCGTTTAATGCGAATAATTTGAGGCAGACGTCATTCGCATTAGTAGAGGTATTGCCGGTGATTAAGGCGGATACAGAGGTAGTAATTGATGATAAGGATCTCCGTGTTGATGTGTATCACGCTGGTGGGCATGGCGGTCAATCGGTGAATACAACTAATTCAGCGGTGAGAATTACGCATATTCCAACGAATACGGTGGTAGCAATTCAAAATGAACGATCACAGCTTCAGAATAAAGAAAAGGCGATGGAAATCTTAAGGGGTAAATTGGTGCAGATGCAATTAGAACAACATGCGGAAACGATCGGGGAGCTTAGAGCTGGAGAGTCGGCTGGTTGGGGACAACAGATAAGAAATTATGTACTGCAACCTTATAAGTTAGTAAAAGATACTAGGACTGGATTTGAGTCAAAAGAGCCGGATAAGGTGTTGGATGGCGAAATTGATGAGTTTATTGATGCCTATCTGGAGGATATGGTTTAGACATTGACTTTTTATTATGCTTGTGGTATAATATATGTTATATAGTGGTTATATTTATAGATAATCAAGCATATTACAAATTTTAGGATGAATATATTTAGGGAGGGTAAATATGTTTAATAATGAAGAGAAGAGATTTTGCCTTGGTTCGTCTGACCTTATGTACTTTCTTATGAAAGATGCCGATAAAAATTTGAAAGATATTTTTGATAATAGTGGTGTGCTCGAAGAAGAACTGCTTTATCTTGTCCGGAATGGAAAATATGAGGCAAGCGAAGATGGAACTGACGAAATATTTGAAGACAATCTTGCGGGTTTTATGAGAAGAGAGTTCGGTTATCTGCGCGGGTATGCAAGTTGCTGCGTTGAGCGCAGATTTAAGGAACTGTTGGAAATAGGAGCAGGAGATTGTGATATGTGGATACTTAGGCACTGGGATAGATGGTTTGCTCCTGATGAAGATGTTTCTAACGAAATCTATGAAACATATGATTTCGAGAAAAGTGGAAGGGTTATTCTGTATATCATCGAATCTCTCAACTTGCCTCCATGGCAGGCAGAGTATGTGGAATACTATCTTAAGATGGAGAGAGAATATCTGTTTAGCGATCAGGAAGAGGAAATTCTAAGATTGGCTAGCATAAACCTGTTGAATCAGGGAGGTGATATCTATAGTAGACTGAATGAGCTATTTGATATTAAGTAATTCTAAATCCTAAAATCTAAGACCCCCGACGGTTAGTCGGGGGATTTTTTATGTTTAATTCTTAAATTAGGGGTTGGCAAGAGAGAAAAAGTGTGCTATAATTTAGGAGTTATTCTAGACATAAGGAGAGGTCCGTAAACTCACGAACGGAAACCAGCCTAAAAGTCTAGTTATTTACGTGTTAAAAATATTAAAAAATTGCGGGAAGTGTTTTTGCCTGATGTACAGAGGCAAAAATCGGCAATATAAAGGAAAGGAATAGAATGCAAGTCATTCTCGGCACCAAAATTGGTATGACCCAGATTATCGGTGATGATGGCGTAGTTACTCCTGTAACTATTCTGCAAGCCGGTCCGTGCACGGTGACTCAGATAAAGACTATCGAAACCGATGGTTATAATGCTGTGCAAGTGGGCTACGGTCAGGGTAAGAATCTGAGCAAGTCGGTTTCCGGTCATGTTAAAAAGGCTGGAGAAAAATTAAGTCCTAAAGTCCTGAAAGAATTTCGCGTTGAGGAGATTCCAGAAGGAATGAAGATTGGTGATACTATCACGATCGAGAGTTTTAAACTCGGTGACAAGGTAGCGGTTACTGGTACTTCAAAAGGCAAAGGTTATGCTGGTACGGTGAAGCGTTACAACTTCAACGAATCACGCAATACACATGGTTTTAAGGGTAATATTCGTCGAGTCGGTTCGATTGGTTCGATGTACCCACAAAAAGTATTTAAAGGCAAGAAGATGCCTGGTCGAATGGGCCACGATAAAGTTACTGTGAAGAATTTGACAGTTGCTTATGTCGACGTAGAAAAGAATTTGATTGGTCTTAAAGGCGCAGTGCCTGGTCCAAACAAAGGTATCGTAAGCGTGGAGGGAAAGGAGTAATATGGCTACACTAAATAAAGACATTTTTGGTCTAAATGTAGAAAATCATGAACTCGTGAAACTCGCTTATGATGCGTATCTCGCAAACTCTCGTTCATCTCATGCTAAAACTTTAAAGCGTGGTGAAGTACGGGGTGGTGGTAAAAAGCCATGGAGACAAAAAGGCACTGGTAGAGCTCGTTTTGGTTCTACGCGTAACCCGATTTGGCGTCATGGTGGTGTGGCCTTTGGTCGCACTGGCAATGAAAACTTCACTAAGAAGTTGTCACGCAGTTCTAAACAACTCGCTGTGCGTCAAGCATTGTCGATGAAAAATGCTGCTAAGGCAGTTGTGGTACTTGATAAGGAAGTTAAACTTACCGGTAAGACTAAAGATGCTGTAAAAGTACTCAAAAATTTGAAACTTGAGAGTAAGAATGTGCTAGCAGTAGTGGCGGAAAAAACTCCTGAAGTATTACGCTCTACCAATAATTTGCCAAATGTTAAATTGGTTCGTGCAACTTATCTTAACGTATTCGATATTATGAATGCTGATGCAGTTGTATTTTCTGAAGCAGCACTTAAAGCTACCTCTGAGTGGCTATTAGGAAAGGAGAAGTAAGATGGCAAAAGAAGATAATACTAACATCCAACTTCATCTCCTAGAACCAAGAGCTACTGAGAAGAGCTATCTTGAACAAACTAACCGAATCTATGTTTTCCCAGTGAAGAAATCAATGGGTAAGCAAGAAATTGCTAAGATGGTTGAAAAAGAATTCAATGTAACTGTCACTGACGTTAGTACTTTAATCCGAAAAGGTAAGAAGACTAAATTTAGTAAAGGCAAACATGCTTATCCTGGTATTACACATCGTCAAGATAAGAAATTTGCATATGTCAGACTAAAGAAAGGCGATTCAATCAAAGTATTTGATGAACCTGAAAGTGAAACCAGCGCAAAGGAAGCCAAAGCTGATAAAAAAGCTAAAAAGGCGGACAAGAATGCAGGGAAGGAGAATAAGTAATGGCTATTAAGGCTTACCGCCCAATGACACCAGCACAACGCCAAAAGACGACTCAGGATTTTGATCAGATTACGACCAAAAAACCATTGAAGTCTTTGACTCGTGCTAAGAAGCAACAGGCGGGTAAAAATAATCAAGGTCGTATTACAGTACGACATCGTGGTGGCGGAGTCAAACGTCACTACCGCTTGGTGACTTATAAGTTACCAGAAAATTTGACTTTTACGGTTGAAGAAATCGAGTACGATCCAAATCGTTCAGCTCGAATTGCTCGTGTAAAAGATCAAAATGGTGTATTTTACTATGTTTTAGCGGATACCAAGATGACAAAGGGTACGACTTTTAAGACTGGTAAAGAAATTGAAGTGGAAGATTCTTCTAGAATGCCACTTGAAAATATTCCGGTTGGTACTTTTGTTTATGCAGTAGAGTTGACACCTGGTAAGGGTGCTCAAATGGTACGTGCTGCAGGTGCTTCGGCGCAGTTGATGGCAAAGGAAGATGGCTATGCCACTCTTAAGATGCCTTCAGGTGAAGTTCGTAAAGTCCTAGTAGGCTGTGAAGCATCAATTGGTACCGTTTCAAATGTTCAACATCAGAATGTGAAGATTGGCGCAGCTGGTCGAAGGCGTCGTAAGGGTATTCGCCCAACTGTACGTGGTGTTGTAATGAACGCTACGGATCACCCACACGGTGGTGGTGATGGTGGTCGTCACGGTTCAGGTAAGGCTCCTCGCACTCCGTGGGGACAACTCACCTTGGGCTATCGTACTCGTCACAATAAGAAAACTAATAAAATGATCGTGCGCAGTCGCCACGAAGGAAAGAGGAAATAATGTCTCGGAGTCTAAAGAAAGGTCTATTTGTAGACTACAAACTCGCGAAAAAGATTGCCGCACTTTCCAGCGAAGATCGTACTGTGATTAAAACCTGGGCACGTCAATCAACAATTTCGCCAGAAATGGTTGGTCGTACGATTGCTGTTCATAATGGCAAGGTACACGTTCCAGTATTTATTTCAGAGAATATGGTCGGTCATAAGCTTGGTGAATTTGCGCCAACTCGTAAGTTTAAGCGCCATGGTGGCAAAAAAGCTGCTGAGGCTGCTGCAGCAAAGGGAGGTAACTAATCATGGCTACTCACTTTGCACATGCATATGAAAAAGGCATTGATAATCAGCCACGTAAAACTAGCATTGTTGCGTCTTTAGTACGTGATCGCTACGTGGCAGATGCCGTAGTAATTTTGGAACACACGCCACGTCGTGCTGCTAGAGCAGTGCTCAAAGCAGTAGAATCAGCAAATGCAAATTTGTTGAACAATTCAAAGGTGTCAATTGATCCAAAAACTGTAAGAATTTCAAGAATTTTCGTAACAAGTGGCACGAGGATGCGCCGCTATAAGCCAGCTTCTCGTGGTCGAGCACTTCCTTACGAAAAGATTAGTAGTAATATATTCGTCGAGGTCGCCGGCGAAGAAAAAGTAAAGAAAACTGCTGAAAAGGCTGAACCAAAAGCCAAAGCAGAAGCGAAGAAGGAGAAAAAGTAATATGGGTCAGAAGGTTAATCCCATCTCTTACCGTCTCCAAGTCAGCAAGGACTGGTCTTCGAAATGGTTTGTCCGTAAGGCAGATTTCCGTCGCTGGCTAGTGGAAGACGACAAGATTCGCAAGATTGTAGAGGATCGTTTTAAATCACGTCCAACAATCGCACGAGTTAATATCGAACGCTCCGCTAATCTTACTACCATCACGATTTTAACTGCGAAAGCAGGTGCTGTGATTGGTAAGCAAGGCGCAGGTATTAATGAACTTAAAAAACAACTTGAGAAAATCGTCGAAGGTCCAATTCGGATTAACGTCGAAGAAGTTAAGAAACCAGAACTTAATGCTAAACTTGTAGCAGAAAACATCGGTTTTCAATTGGGTAAGCGTATGAATTTCCGCCGTGCGGTAAAGATGGCACTCCAATCTACAATGAATGCTGGTGCTAAGGGTGTACGTATTGAGGTAGCAGGTCGTTTGAACGGTGCTGAAATGAGCCGTCGTGAAAAATTCATCGAAGGTTCGGTGCCTCTACATACTTTGCGTGCAGATATTGATTTCTATTGCCATCATGCACCAACTATTGCTGGTATCGTAGGTGTTAAGGTTTGGATTTATAAGGGGGAAAAGTAAGATGGCAATTATGATTCCAAAGAAACTTGCTCACCGCAAGGTTCGTAAAGGCAAAAATGCTGGCGTAGCAACACGTTGTAATACTGTAGCATTTGGTGATTATGGTTTGATGTCGCTTGATAACGAACGAGTCAATTCACGCCAAATCGAGGCTGCTCGTCAGGCAATTACGCGTTACATTAAGCGTGGTGGTAAAATTTGGATTCGAATTTTCCCACATACACCTGTAACCAAGAAACCACTTGATGTAAAAATGGGTTCTGGTAAAGGTGAGCCACAATTTTATGTGGCAAAAGTGAAAGCTGGCACTGTGATGTTTGAAATCGCAGACGTTACTGATGAACAAGCAAAGGAGGCTCTCCGACTTGCTTCTCACAAATTACCAGTGAAATGTAAAATAATTAAGAAAGAGGAGTTCTAAGATGGCACACACTTTGATTGGAACAGTGACTTCCGATAAGCGCGATAAGACCATTACCGTCTCCATCGCAAATCGGGAAACTCACCCACTTTATCGTAAACAGTACACGAAGACTCGTAAATATACTGCTCACGATGAAAAAAACGAAGCCAAAGTTGGTGATCGTGTTGAAATCGCAATGACTCGACCAATTTCCAAAACTAAGGCTTACTCTTTGGTAAAAGTGCTTGAGAAAGCTCGTGGCACAGTCGAACTTAAGGAAGATGTACATACAGTTGATCTTCCTGAAAAAGTTGGTGCTGATGAGATTGCAAAAGCTAAAAAAGCTGCAGAATCTGAAGCTGAAGGGGAGGAAGAGTAATGATACAACAAGAAAGTAGATTAAAAGTTGCTGACAACAGTGGCGCTAAGGAACTTGGTGTAATCCGAGTACTTGGCGGTACTAGAGCTCGTTATGCTCGAGTTGGTGACATCGTAACTTGCTCAGTTAAGGATGCTTCACCTACTGGTGGCGTTAAAAAGAAGGCAGTAGTGCGTGCTGTGATTGTACGAACTCGTCAACCAATTCGTCGTCCAGATGGTTCAACTATTCGTTTTGACGAAAATGCAGCAGTATTAGTCAATGACGATAAGACACCAAAAGGAACGCGTGTCTTTGGGCCGATTCCACGTGAACTTCGCGACCTTGGTTTTACTAAGATTATAAGCTTAGCACCGGAGGTACTCTAAAATGGCACAGAATTTAAAGATAAATGATAAAGTCTTAGTCATCTCTGGTGACCATAAGGGCAAAGAAGCTAAGATTGTGAAAATCGATCGCAGTGCTAGGAAAGCTATGCTTGAAGGTATCGGTGTGATTGAACGTCACATGAAAAAATCTTATTTAAATCCAGCTGGTGGTAAAAAGACTATTCATGTGGGAATTGATTGGTCAAATTTGAAGTTGGTGGAGGCGGCAAAAGCCGTGAAGCCAGCTGTGAAAAAAGTTGACAAAAAGCTAAAGAAAGGAGCTAAATAATGGCGGAAAAGAAAACGGCTGCCAAGACTGAAAAAGTCAGCAAAAAAGCTGATACGGTCAAAGCACAACCACGCCTCAAAGAGCTCTATAACAAAGAGTTGAAGGCGAAACTCAAAAAAGAGCTGGGACTTTCTAATATTAGCCAAGTTCCAGAACTTAAAAAAGTAATTGTTTCTTCTGGCGTTGGTAAAAAACGCGAAGACAAGAGATTTACTGAAACTGTTGCACTGACAATTGAGAAAATTACTGGTCAGAAGGCAACTTCTAGATTAGCTAAAAAATCAATTGCGACCTTTAAAATTCGTAAAGGCATGGGTGCGCCAGTTGGCTATCTCACAACACTTCGTAATGATAAGATGTACGAATTTGTCGATCGTTTGATTAATGTTGCTTTGCCACACGTGAGAGATTTTCATGGTGTGTCGCGAACGGCATTTGACAATCAAGGTAATTATAATTTAGGCCTTAAAGAGCAAACTGTATTCCCAGAAATTACTTTTGAGGATGCATCAGTGCTTCATGGTCTTGAGATTACGTTTATTATTAAAAATGGTTCAAAGGAAGGAAGTCTAAAATTGTTAGAGCTTTTCGGAATGCCATTTACTAAGGAGGGGAAGTAGTATGGCTAAGAAATCTGCAGTATTCCGCGATGAGAAACGTCGCAAGATGTACGAAAAATATAAAGACAAAAGAGCTGCATTGAAAGCTGCTGGTGACCTTGAAGGTCTTCAAAAGTTGCCACGCAACTCGTCACCAACTCGACTTAAGAATCGTGACCTCTTAGATGGTCGTCCACGTGGTTACATGCGTCGATTTGGTTTGTCTCGTATTAATTTCCGGGAAAAAGCTTCTAAGGGCGAAATTCCTGGTGTAACTAAGAGTAGCTGGTAGGAGAAAGGAGAGAATATGTCATTACAATCTACAGATCAAATTGCAGATCTTATCACTCGTATTCGCAATGCGGTATTAGTTGGTAAGAATGAAATCCTCGTCCCGACTTCTAAATTGAAAGCAGGTGTCGTTGAAGTATTGAATAGGAACGGTTATGTGGCTGATTTTGAGATAATCGATGGTAAGCCACGTGGCATGCTTAAAGTTACTATTAACGAACCTGGTAAAGTTGCTCGGATCAACGAGATTGCTAAAGTATCTAAACCTGGTCGAAGAGTCTATTCAAGTTCGAATGATTTGCCGACAGTGAAGTCTGGTCGCGGTATGATTATCGTATCAACTTCTAAAGGTTTGATGACTGGTCGTGAAGCCAAGAAAAATCGTCTTGGCGGCGAAGTACTAGTAAAAGTTTGGTAATACAAAAAAATAGCCCTGCGGGGCTATTTTTGTTGAATAAAAAACGCTTATCGTTGACCTCTGTAAAATGGTGTGATATGATGAGTGCAAAATATTAGAGCGAAGGAGTTCATATGAAATCAAAACTTAAACGACTGTTTAGTGTTGTGCTAGCAGTGGTGATGGTGGGATATAATCTTGGGGGAATAATACCAGTAATGGCGGATGCAGATGATCCGACAATAAAAAATGCCGATCCGGTAACTTTAGCTGATGGCGTGAAGTTGTTCAAGACTGTGAAAAGTGTGCCTGGGTATGCTAACAAATGGGAAGTTACGCTGAGGATCGAATCTCCTAAGACTGAGAAGACGTCAGATACAGTGCTTGTGATTGATCGCTCTGGCAGTATGGGTAATGATGGTAGGTTAACTGCAGCAAAAAATGCAGCTAATTCTCTAGCTCAACAATTATTGCCTAGTGGTAACACTACGAATAGAGTGGCCGTAGTCTCCTTTGCTTCTTCTGCGAGTACTAATACTAATTTTACAAATGATCTTAGTGCGGTTTCAAGAGCAATTAATGGGTTTCGTGCCGATGGTGGTACTTATACGCAATCGGCAATCCATATGGCTGCAGGATTACTAGCGAATTCAACTGCGGATATTAAGACGATGATTCTTCTTTCAGATGGTGAGCCGACCTACAGTGTATCCTTTACTTCGTCTGCTAGAAATGACAATAATAACTTCGTGGCTTATGGTAATGCACTTGAAACTAGTTCAGAGGTTGATCAATCAGTGTTTAATTATACCACTACTGGTTCGGTAGGGAATGGTAGGAACTTAAGGTATTGTATTGGTGGGACCGATTATTGGGGCAACTGTACAAGCGGAAAATACTATAATCATGGTAATTCGGCTATTGCTGAGGCTGGTTACTTTAAGGATAGCAATATTGGTGATTTATATACAATTGCACTTGATGCTGGTGCGGTTGGTACACCGATTTTGAATGCGATTGCTAGCCCAGACAAACACTATACGGCAACTCCTTCTGAACTTACAAGAATCTTTAATGAAATTGGTGGAAATATCCTGTCGTTAATCCAAAGCGCCTCGGTTGAAGATACGATGGGGCATGGCGTGACGGTTAGTGGAACTGGTGACACATCGATTGAATGGACGCCTGCGTTCAAACTTGAAGGCAATGTGTTTGTAGCAGAAACTTCATATCAGGTTGAGATGGATGAAAGTGTTTATGAGCAGACACCAGAGGATGGTTTCTATGCCTTAAATAAGAGTGCGGTACTGACCTATAATGATAATCAAAAAGGCGAGTTTCCTATTCCGAAAGCAAAACCATTTGCTTTGAATGTGGAAAAGGAATTGGTAATTATTGACGAAGATGGCAACAAAACGACCAGAGATGATGAAGAGTATGAATTTAAGATTTCTGGTAGTAATAAAACCTACAAAGTCAGTTCTGGTGGACACAACATCGTAAAAGTACCAATGCCTATTAAGATTGGAACTGAGTATACAATCACGGAGACTGGTGCAGTTGATGAAAGTGAGATGAGATTTGAAAACTATTTGGTGGAGTACACTGGTAATAAATTTACGATTACCGAGGATCATGGTGACGAAATAGACATTAAGATTAAGAACACTTACGCGGAGACTAGAGTTGAGGCTCATAAGACATGGGATGATGATAATAATAGAGATGGGTTGAGAAAGAATTATAATGATTTGGCAGTAGCGGTAAAAGATGGAAATAAATATGTGGCGTACGAAGCGTTAGACTTGAACACCAAGGATAAGGATTATAGTTTTGAAAACTTGCCAAAGTATCGCAACGGTTCGGAAATTAATTATGAGGTAGTTGAAGCGAGAGGCTGTAGTGGAAGTGATGAAAGTATTACTTGTAGGAGTGAATTTAGTGGTGACAATAGTTATACGATGACAAATAAAGATGGTGTGATTACTAATAAGCATACTCCTGAAACTGTGACTTTGACCATTAAAAAGAAATGGGACACTTCGGCTGGGACTTTACCAACGGTAACTCCTGGATTTGTAACGGTTGAAGTTTCAAATGATAAAAATAATACAGTAGAGACTGTAACCCTGCAAGGAGAATCATATTCAGAATGGACTGGAACTTTTACGGGCTTCAAGAATGAAGGTGGCCAAGAGATTAATTATACCGTAACTGAAAAGAAAATTGATGATAGTAGTCTTAATGCTAATAATACATTGTACGTTTACAATGGTAATGTTTTGGAAGGTAAATGGGTGGCAACACGTGAAGGTGTGGAAGTAACAAATACTTGGACGCCAGCTAAAACGGAGTATACTGGTGCAGGTGAATTTTATATCAAGAAAACCGATCAAGCTGGTGAGGCATTGGCTGGTGTGACTTTCACGGTTGGCAATGAAACTTATACAACTGGAAATGATGGCACAGTAAAAGTTGAATTTTCAGCATCTACTGAAGAACCAGAAGATAAATATACCTTTAATATTGAAGAAACTGATGCTCCAGATTTCTATGACATTATCGAGGGTACGGAAGTTTTGGAGGCTACAACTGATTTAGATTTGGAAGTCGACACCGAAAACTTGGTTAATAAATACACTAAGAGTTTTGAGTTTACAGTTAAAACTTCAGTTGATGGTTATGTCTGGCAGAATGACGATTCGACTCTGCTTGTAACTGACCAAGCTCTTGCAGATGAATTAGTGATTGAGAAAACATTTGAAGGAATTTCAGCAAATGCTTTCGAAGAGAATAGCCAGATTAAATTCGATATTAGTGGCCCTGAAGGATTTACTGAAATGACGGTAGGAAATGGTGATGATGAATGTGAAATTTCTGGTAGTAAGTTAGTATGTACGATTGATGGTTCGGAGACTTTACTTCCAGTTGGTGAATATACAGTTACCGAAAAGGATGCAGACATTGATAACTTTACTTACACGAGTGAGCCAACCAGTAAAGAGATTAAAAAGACAGTTGCACTAGGTGGAACTGCAGAGTTTAAATTTAAGAATATTTATGAACCAGTTAAAACTGCTTCGTTTAAGGTTAAGAAAGTTTGGAAAGATGACTCGGACAGAGATGGTATCCGCCCAGATGAGCTAGAAGTTACCCTGCTTGCTGATGGTGAAGCCTATGGCGATCCAGTGGAATTAACTGGTGACAATTGGGAATACGAGTGGACTGGGTTGCCACTAGTAAACGAAGATGCTGAAGTAATCGAATATAGTGCTGAAGAAGAAGATTTAGGTGATGATTATGAATCTGATGGTGGCGAAATGAAAAATGGCGTGTTCACCTTTACAAATACTCATGAACCAGAAATGCACGATGATATAACAGTGAAAAAGATTTGGGCAGGTGAAGGTAATGAGCTAGCGAGACCAGGTTCGGTCTTGGTGGAATTGCTCGCTGATGGTGAAGTAATTGATACAGCAAGCATTGTGGCTGGTCAGAACAATGAATGGACTCATACATTTACCGATCTTTATAAGAATGCAGATGGTGAAGAAATTGTTTATTCCGTACAAGAGTCGAAAATTGGTGAAACTGCATTTGGTGAGGGTGAGAGTACGATTGTAGTTTATAAAGCTGATGGTGAAACACTTGAAGGAAAATGGGTTAAGAGTATTGAAGGGTTTGAAGTAACTAACACTTGGACTCCTGCAGCTACTCAGATTGATTATAATGGTGAGAGTGAATTCACAATTAAAAAGGTAGATGAAGAATATGAACCATTGTCGGGCGTAACATTCGAAATAAATGACGACAAAGAGAAAACTGATAGAAGTGGTGAAATCACGGTAGAAGTGCCAATTACTACTACAGACGAAGATGAGGATGAAGCAAAGACAGAAGAAAGCTTTGAATATGAAATTAGTGAATATGAAGCTAAAGAAGGTTATGATGAAGTAGAAGGCTCTGCTACGGTGGGCGTTACATGTACAAGTACATTAGTTGCGGATCCAGATACGCTGACAAACTACTACACGAAGACATGTACGTTTGAAAAGACCGATGGTAGCGATAAGTTTGTTTGGGACGGAGAAGATTTGACGCTTACTGTTGTAAATAAACGAAGCTTAGCTAAATCTCTAATAATTACTAAGACTTTCTCAGGTGTAAATGCGAGTGTATTGAGGGATGTAACATTTACTATTGAAGGTCCAGAAGACTTTGGCGATAATGGTACTATGACCCTCACTGTGGGCGAAGATTGTACATCTTCTGAGGACAAGATTGTTTGTGAAGTAGATGCCAAGATTCCAACTGGTGAATATACAGTTACAGAAGGTAACGCAGAAATAGAATTCTTTACCCTGAATGTAACTGGTGATAATGGTGAAGAAAAGACCGTAGAGAAGAATGACGAGGTTGAGTTTGAGATTGATAATGAGTATATAGTTGACACAACTTACTTCGATGTAGTGAAGATTTGGGAGGACGAACATAATAAAGATGGTAGTCGTCCAGAGACACTAAAAGTTAATTTATTGGCAAACGATGAAGTGGTTGATGATGAAGAATTGTCGGCGGACAATGAAATACAAGACGAAGATTTACCAGAAGAATTAGAGAGTAGTGATATTTGGGTATATACTTTCGAAGGGCTACCAGTAGCAGATGAGAATGCCAAAGTAATTGAATACTATGCTGAAGAGATATTAGAGGCAGACGGTTATGAGCAAATCGATGAGATTGGCGGTATGCATACAGTTATATTTGTTAATATGCATGAGCCGGTAGTGGATCCGTGTGAAGAAGGTGGCTGTGGCGGTGAAGTACCACCGGTGAAAACACCAGAGACAGGTAAATTAACGAAGTCTGACGATAATGGTACAGTCGAAGGAGCTTGGACTGGAAATATGATTGGTGGAGCAATGATGGTAATCTTGGGTATCTCCTTGGTCGCCTTCGGTAAGCGCAAAGAGGTAAAATTGACAAAATAACGTAAGTGTGATATAATATAAGTATAGGGCATTAATCCCCTCTAATGAGGGGATTTTTGGTGGAAAAATTGAGAATGATGCTTATTTTTATATTGACTTAAGTATTTTGTTGTCATATAATGAAAATATTAAAAGTGGAGGTAAAATGGTTTTAACTACAACTGTTGCTTCAATGATGGGCGCAGCGATTATAACTGCGGCCGCAGCAGGTCTATTAATGACGATCATTATCTTTGCATATTTAATTCGTCGAAGATAGACGTAAAACCTGAAATACAAAATCCCCTGATAAAACAGGGGATTTTGCTTGTATATTTATGTAATTTGTGGTATAATGGTACGGATATTAACATAAAAGGGAAAAGATATGAGTCGTATCGGAAAACAACCCATCGATATTCCGGCGGGAGTGACAATTACGGTCGGCGACAGCGAAATTACTGTTGCGGGACCGAAAGGTTCACTCAACGTCCCGGTGCAGCCAAAGACAAAGGTTGCGATTGATGGTAACGTCTTGACCGTCACCCGTGAGGATGACGAGCCAAAATCTCGTGCTTGGCACGGTCTCCAGCGCGCATTAATTAATAATGCCGTTGTAGGTGTGACTAAGGGTTACGAGAAAAAATTAGAAGTAAATGGTGTAGGTTTCCGTCTATCTGGTGGTGGACAAGAAATCGAAATGGCGCTTGGTTTTTCACACCCTGTGAAATATAAAGCTCCAGAAGGTGTACAGCTTACCACTAACAAAATGGAAATCACGGTTTCTGGCATCGACAAACAAAAAGTTGGTCAGGTGGCTGCGGAAATCCGCTCATTAAAGAAACCTGAACCTTACAAGGGTAAAGGTATTAAGTATGTCGATGAAGTAATCCTTCGTAAGGCAGGAAAGGCGGGTAAGAAATAATGAATAAGATCTATAGGGCTAAAAGAACGCGTGCTAAGATTCATGGTACAGCGGACAGACCACGTCTTTCAGTGTTTTTCTCGAATCAACACATTGTAGCTCAAATAATTAATGATGATAATGGCAAGACTTTAGTCTATGCGACAACAGTTGGTAGTAAGTTGACTGGTACTAAGACTGAAAAAGCTGCAAAGATTGGTGAAGAGATTGCCAAAAAAGCTAAAACCGCTAAGATTAAAAAGGTCGTTTTTGATCGTGGTTCTAAACTATATGCAGGACGTATGAGTGCACTAGCTGATGCGGCTCGCAAAGAAGGATTGGAGTTTTAATATGGCTGAAAATGATAAAAAAGCTCCGCGAGTAATTAATAAGTCCGGCACCCTCAAAATGGATGACAAGGTTGCTGCGACTAAACAGACTCGTGATATTTCGGGGCGCAAGATGGACCGCAGGAATCGTCGCGATCGTGTACGCGCTGATGCTGGTCCAAAAGAATTTGATGAGATTACCATTGCAGTTGATCGTGTGTCACGTACAGTGGCCGGTGGTCGTAGAATGCGTTTCAAAGCACTCGTAGCGATGGGAAATCATAAAAATAAGGTTGGTGTCGGTGTTGCAAAAGGTAATGATGTGACTACGGCAGTAGCCAAAGCAGGTCGTAAGGCTAAGAAATCTATGATTACTTTCAACATGGATGGCGAAACAATCTGCCACGAAACTCGTACTAAAGTGACTGGTGCTGATGTTTTGATGAAACCAGCAGCGCCTGGTACTGGTATTATTGCAGGTGGTACAGTACGTTCAATTATGGGTCTTACTGGTGTGAAGAATTTGATTTCTAAGTCACTAGGTTCATCCAATAAGGTAAACGTAGCTTATGCTGTGATTGAAGCTTTGCGTCAACAGACTCCACGAAAAGAATGGACTGGTGCAAAGGCTGAAAAGACTGAAGCTAAGGTTGAAACTACCGAAGCTAAGAAGCCAGTTGCTAAAAAAGAAACTGCTAAGCCTGTTTCTAAGGCTACAGCTAAGCCAGCTGCCAAGAAGTCCACTAAGAAGGAGGACAAGTAATGAAATACAATGATTTAGAAGTGACGAAGAATGCTCGTCCAAGTCGTAAAGGCCGTGGTATTTCGGCTGGTCAGGGTAAAACTGCTGGTCGTGGCACAAAAGGCCAAAAATCTCGTACTGGTCATCGCAAGATGCCAGCTGGATTTATGGGTGGCCAACGTGCTATCATGCAGGCTGTGCCAAAACTCAAAGGTTTTAAATCTTTCCATCCTAAGGCTGAGGTGGTCTATACGGATCGCTTAAATGAGCTAAAGGGTAAGGTCGATAACTTTGCTTTGGCTGAGGCTTCACTGGTGTCTTCACCATTTGTGAAGGTGAAAGTAATTACTCGTGGTGAATTAACTGCTAAAATTGATTTAGAAACTCAATTTGCTTCGAAATCGGCAGTTGCCGCAATTAAGAAAGCTGGTGGTTCATTCAAACAGGTCCCAATCTTAAAAAGACCTGAAAGCAAGAAAGAAGCCTAGAAATAGCCCCTTCGGGGGCTATTTTTTGTGGTATAATGTCTAGAGATAGGAGAGTTATTATGGATGAAAAAGAATTAAAAACCAGTCCGAAGCAGCGCATTTTTATTATTTTAATTGCAATTATTATGGTGGGTTCGATTATCGCAAGTTATGCAGCGATAGTAATTAGTGGCGCAAAAGGTGCAAGTACAGATTCGTCAGAACTTGGTGAAGTAGATCAAGCTAAAATAGCAGAATATCAAGCGGCCTACGACAAAAAGGCAGAAGAGTTCAAAAAAGCGAGTAAAAGCGATTTTGACGAATTTATTAAGTTTAAATCAGAAATTAAGGCTTACAATGAAGCTTCGGTTAATGATACCAATAACGTTGGGGTGAAGGATTTGAAAGAGGGCACTGGAGCAGAGGTGAGCGATGACAATTATTTAGCGTATTATGTGGGATGGTGCGCAGATGAGTCAGTGTTTGATTCGTCTTTTGATGACAATAATAATCCTACAGCTTTTGCAAAAATTATTGATCCGTCGGCTGGTATGATTGAGGGGTGGAATCAGGGGGTGAAGGGGATGAAACTAGGTGGTATTAGAAGAATTACGATGCCAGGAGAATTAGCGTATGGTGACTCGATGGAAATCTGTGGTGGATACAATAAACCTTTGCGATTTATGTTGATGGCGGTGCCGAAAGAAGAGCCAATTAAAACCATGTCTGAAGAATTAGATGATGCGTTTATGAGGTTACAATATGCGCAATATGGAGTGGATTATGACTCTATAAAGCAGAATACTGAATAGTGGTAGTGTCTCTGTTGCGACTATAGTATAATAGTTGACTTTTTAGCATAAGTATGATATAATGTAAGTATAAACTGGCATTTGGGGTGCGGAGGGTCGGTTTCGTACCATCATGATAAAAAGGAGGGTATCATGAGTAGGATTATTAAGTTTGTAGGATTTGTGTTTGCGGTTCTGTTTTCGGAAAGGATGTTTTTCTGGGCTTACAATGGGACACTGATGGGCCTGAATTACTGGACAAAAATCGGTGCGCTGGGGCTCGTAGCTGTTATCATTGCCGGTATCTTTCAGTATGATGAAACAGGAAGACGTAGATACAATGAACGGATGTTTTTATGTATTTCGGTGGTCTTCTCTGCGGTAGTGGCAGCAGCGTTATTTATTGAGGGATGCGACACAATTATTGCATTACTCGATACTTGTCTTACCAGTTCTGATTCGCCACTATGGTCAGTGATTTTGGCTCCTTGGGTAGCTATGTTTGCTGGAGCGGCTTATTGCTTCGTATTAGCTTATACTGGTGCCATCATTGGTGAACTTCGTAGATTGAGAATAGTCAGACACTTCTAAATCCTACACGATCCCCCGATATTATTCGGGGGATTTTTCATGTTTGTCTATAATAGTTATGTTATAATGAGGGTATGAATAAGAAACATTTTCTGTTGATCGTGTGTGGAATGACTATATTTGTTGGATGTGAAAAAGCTTCCGCCCTCACCTACTCTTCCAATGTAGAGGTCGGCTTCACCTTCAATCCCACTATCTCAGTAAACTTGTCTGGCGATCTACTAATCAATAATCTCTCCCCAGGTTCAGTCTCAGACTCTAATGTCATTAATGTTAATGTAGCTACCAATGCCTCACAAGGCTATGTTTTGACTGCTACTTCCGGTACAAAAACTACTAATACAGACTTAGTCAATCAAACCAACTCAGCCTATAAGTTCTCCAGTATTGCTACTAATGCTAGTCTATCAAACCTCACTACAGACAATACTTGGGGCTATAGCTATTCAGAAGATAGTGGTACTAATTGGTCTAACTACTCAGGTCTTCCATTAGACAATGATGATGAAGGAGCTACCGGAAAACAATTAATCAATACTATTAACCCAGCAGACAATAGAACTCTACAATTCAAAATAGCAGCTAGAGCATCCAGTAACCAAGCTGCTGGTACTTATCAAAATACTATTAACTTCTATGCTGTAGCTAATCCTGATCCTACTCTTCAACCTGTTTCCTGTCCTGCTGGGAAGGTTTGCTATAATGCTAACTCCCTCACCACTGTTCAAGGTGAGATGGGACAACAGACACCAACTACTGATGAGTTAACCAATGGCATTACTCTTTGGGCCTCCAACTTCAAACGTGACGGCTATGGCTTTGCTGGCTGGGCTGACTCAACTACCTATAATGGTTTAAGATACGGCCCCAACCAAACCATCACAGCCCCAAGTGACGTTTCAACTAATGGCTACTCCCTCTACGCCATCTGGATTCCTTCTGCTGGCGATATGCAAAACTGGACTGGTTGTTCTAGTTTAAGTCAAGGTGAAGTTACTGCTCTTAAAGACACCAGAGATAATAATGTCTATGCTGTAGCTAAATTAGCAGACAACAAATGCTGGATGATAGAAAACCTCAGACTAGATGACTCCGCTGAGCTCTCTTCTACGAATACTCACAGCCCATCACTGCCTCTCACGAATATTTACGATTCTAGTACTACGTCAAATCACCTCTCCTCAACTTCATCACTAGCCTATGATGCAACTACTGCTCCAGAAGGCTGGTGTTCCACTGACTCTTCTGCCTGTGACGATCAATCTAGACTCCGAACAGATAATACCACCCTCTTCACTGACAACACATCTTCTAGCTACAATGCCGAAAGTAATGTCTACTCCTATGGCAACTACTACAACTGGTATTCTGCTACAGCTGGTCACGGTAAATATGGCTCTTCTTATGGTAGTGGATACACCGCTCCGGGCGATATCTGTCCTGCAGGATGGCACTTACCAACTGGAGGAAGTGCTACGGCGGAATTTGGTGCTCTGGACATAGCTATGGGTGGTACAGGAGCAACTCAATCTACTGCAGAGGCTTCCAACAGATGGAGAACTCATCCTAACAACTTTGTCTATTCCGGGGGCGCGGGTTCGTCGGTCTACTTCCGTGATTCCGGCGGGTTCTATTGGTCGTCTTCGGCGTACAATAGTAGCCTCGCCTACAACTTGTACTTGTACGGTAACTACGTCAGCCCAGGCACTGTCTACCCCAGCAAGTACGACGGGAGGATGGCGCGTTGCGTCGCTGGCGTATAGAAATATAACGATTTAAGAGTATCAGTGGGGGTTGTAGAATTGATGGGGGTGTGGTATAAGGAAAGGAGAAAGAGGGCTAGATGAAGACATTTTTCTTTTATGATTTAGAGACGAGCGGACTTTTGGCGCGAGAAGATCGGATTATGCAGTTTGCGGGGCAGCGGACGGATATGGATTTGGAGCTGATTGGCGAACCAGTAAATATCCTTGTGAAGATGACGGATGATGCTTTACCGAGTCCTGGAGCGATTAATGTGACGAAGATTACACCGCAGCAAACTTTGATGGATGGGATTAGTGAGGCGGAGTTTTGTAAATATGTGACGGAGGATATATTTGTGCCAGATACAGTAGCGGTGGGGTATAATACGGTGCGGTTTGATGATGAATTCATGCGGGCGACTTTGTGGCGGAATTTTTATGATGCCTATGAATGGGAATGGAAAGATGGGCGTAGTCGTTGGGATATGCTTGACGTTGTGAGATTGACACGAGCTTTGCGGCCGGAGGGGATTAATTGGCCTTTTACGGATGATGGCAGGCCGACTAATCGATTGGAATTAATTACTAAATTGAATGGTTTGGAACACGTGCACGCTCATGATGCGCTTTCTGATGTATACGCGACAATTGCAGTAGCAAAATTGATTAAAGAAAAACAACCGAAATTATTTGAATACTTGTATAAGATGCGTGAAAAAAATGCCGTAAAAAAGCTAGTAAATCTTGAAGATAAACAGCCATTTGTGTATGCGAGTGGTAGATATGCAAATGAGTTTAATAAAACTACGGTAGTAGTGCCACTTACGGCAGGACGAAATGGGAATGTGCTAGTTTATGATTTAAGATATGATTTAGAACAAATTATGGCTGAACCTATTTTTTCTTCAGCTGGACTTGAATTTTCAAGCACGTCATACACTGGTCAGCTGGCAGAACCGTCCCTTCGGGACGAACCTGTCGGTGACGTCAGGAATATATGTGTTGAAAATTCAAATCATTCTATGCTTCAGAAAAAACAGATTTCAGCCGTTCGCTCTAACTTTTTTCCGATTGTAAAGGAATTATGTTTTAACAAATGTCCAGCAGTGGCGCCGTTGGCGGTTTTGGATGCCCAAGATGGTTGGAGCAAAATCGGATTAGCCAAAGAACAGGTTGATAGTAATTTACAGATATTGATGAAACATCCAGAGTTTGCCGAACGGATGCGAAGTGAATATGAAAATCGGCCAGAGTTTCCACCAGCGATTGAGCCAGAAGCAGCGCTTTATGATGGATTTTTGAATGATTCAGATAGAGTAAAAGTTGCAGCAGTGCGAAACGCAGAATCTAGAAATCTTGCAGATTTCCATCCGGAGTTTATCGATGAAAGATTACCGGAATTATTATTACACTATAAAGGTCGTAATTATCCGGAGTGTTTGTCGGAATCAGAAGCAGAGACATACGAAGAATATCGTCGTCAAAGACTAGAAAGACAAGCACCTAGGTTTTTGAAAGAATTAGAAATAATTCAGGACGATTTCCTTAAAGAAGAATTAATGCTTTATCTGCAATCTTTACAATAATTATAGTTTGACTGATTTGATAGCCTTTTTCAAAGCATTGATGGATTTTTGGAGTTCAACTGATTCGTGTTCGGATAGCTTGAGATCAAGACGACGGATGATGCCTTCGCGACCTACAACGGAAGGGAAACCAAAGGAAGTGTCAGAGAATTGGTCATAGGATGAAACGGAAAGTACGCGCATTTCATCGTTTAAAATACTATTCAAAATTTGGGCGACACAGGTAGCAATACCGTAGTAAGTAGCGCCTTTTTTATCAATGATGTCATAGGCTTCGTTTTTAACAAAGTCAGAGATGTCATTACGAACTTGTTTAGGTAAGAGCTCAGTAACTTTTTGTCCACCAACATCAGCAAGTGACCAGATGGTGAGCTCGGTGTCGCCATGCTCGCCGATTTGATAAGCGTGGACGGATTTTGGGTTAACGTTGAGATAGTTAGCGATGCGCGTGCGTAGTCTGGCCGAATCAAGTACGGTGCCAGAACCAATCACGCGTTCGGAAGGTAAACCAGAAAACTTCATTGTATAATAAGTCAGAACGTCCATTGGATTTGATACGACAAGGAAAATACCATTAAAACCGGAATCCATAATTTGCTCAACCATACCTTTTAGTATGTTGACGTTTTTATTGAGTAAATCCATGCGGGTTTCGCCGGGTTTTTGGGCAGCACCGGCGGTAATAACAACAACGTCACAATCTTTGGCGTCTTTATAAGTACCGGATTTGATTTTGACGTAACTTGGAGCAACAGCCAATGCATCACGAAGATCCATAGCTTCGCCTTCGGCGTCTTTTGCAATAATATCAGTTAAAACTATTTCGTTGACGGCAGTGCGTTGATTGATTAAAGCGTAAGCAATGGAAGCGCCAACATTTCCTGTGCCCACAATCATTACTTTGTTGTTATCCATAAGCATATTATAGCATATTATGATGTATAATAATAATATGAAGAGATTAATAATTGTCATTGCTTTATTATCGAGTTTCATTGTTACTCCAGTATGGGCGGATACGGATAATTTCTATTTTAGTGATTTTACAGCGGATTATTATTTATCTAAAGATGATGAAGGAATAAGCCATTTAAGAGTTGTTGAAAATTTGACGGCGGAATTTCCGAATTTTGAACAAAATAAGGGAATTACACGTAAAATTCCATTCTTGAATCAAGATGGCAAGAATATCGTTTTGCCTCATCTAAATAAATCTGATGTTATTCTTCTGAGAAATGGCATTAACGAGCCAATTTGGAATATTGAACAGAGTGGCGATCATTATGTGTTGGAAACTGGGACAGATGATTATGTGCTAGGTAGTCAAACATATACAATTGAATATAGTTTTGAAAAAGTAGTGACTGAGTTTCCGACCCACCAAGAGTTATACTGGGATACTAATGGTAATGGTTGGCCGCAGAGATTTGATTCGGTGACGGCGCGGGTGCATTTTGCAGATGATTTGCTTGATGTTTATACTGGTGAAAAATGGTGCTATGTTGGTAAATATGGTGAGAATAATCAAACGCGTTGCAATATAACAGAAATAGATGATGGTTTTGAATTTACTGCCGGTAGACTTAATTCTTATGAAAACTTAACTTTTGATATAGAGATTAAGCCTGGTTCTTTTGTAGTGCCAGAGCCAGAGATAAGTTATGCGGTAGTAATTATGACAGCTATTATTGGAGCAATTGCCTTGGCGATTGTTGTTAACTATTATATTAAAAATAGAGAAGTTCGTGATAAGGTTAAAAAATATAAAAATATGATAGTGGCACCGCAATATCAGCCCAACTCGAAATACCATTTGGCGGAGATGGCTGAAATATATCTAGGGAAGAAAAAAGATGCTAAAGTGGGTATTCTTCTTGGTATGATAGTTGATAAAAAGATTGAATTACGAAAAAAAGACGATGCTGGACTCTTTAAGGGTAAATGGGAGTTGATAGTAAAAGATGTGAGTTTGCTTCAACCAGAAGAAGAAATACTGTTAAAATTATTGAATGCTGGTAATGAAGTAAAAGATAATGATGTGATTGAATTGAAATCTCAGGTTGCGACGACGAGTTTGGTTAGTATAGGTAAATCTTTTGATTCGCAGATTCTGAACATGGCTAAAAACGATAATTTAGTAAAAAGTAAGTATAAACTTGGAAATGCTAGGTTAATAAGTGTTGGGAATAGTATATCATATAGTTTGATGATGACTATATTTTTAACATTTACGATTTGGCCGATATCATTGTTTGTTGTCGCTTTTGCTTCGGGTGTAGCAATGAATGCTGGAAAATATGCAGTGTATGAAGAGGAGTGCAATTTTCTATTAATTATTATTGTCGCAGTGGCTTCGTTTGCTATTATGTGGATGAGTGATAGAAAAACTGCAATTTCTGAGTTAACTGATGAAGGATTAGAAGCGTCGAATTATATGGAAGGGTTGAAACTATATATAAAAATGGCCGAAGCTGATCGTTTAAAATTTCTGCAGAGCGTAGAAGGAGCAGATGTTTCTAGCAAAGGAATAGTAAAATTATACGAAAAGCTTTTGCCATATGCTGCAGTGTTTGGTTTGGAAGAAAGTTGGATGAAGGAAATGAAAGCATATTGTGAAATAAACGAAATTGATGAACCGAGTTATTTGTTGACTGGTATTACTGCGGCAGAATTATCGAATAGCATGCGTAGCGCGGCTTCGTATGCCAGTAGTTCTGGTAACACAATTGCTGGTGGTGGAACTTATTCGTCGTCGTCTTCCGGCGGAGGTGGTGGCGGTTTTTCCGGAGGTGGCGGCGGCGGAGGTGGCGGCGGCGGTCGCTAAAAAGTATTTGCAAAAATCAATGATGTGTTATAATATAAACATAAGTAATTTAAATTTTAATAATTTTGAAGGAAGAAAAAATGGATCCAACGAATAATCCAACCCCAACACCAACACCTGAACCAGGTGCTGCTCCAGCACCAGAACCATCGGTGTCTTCTGCGCCAGCTGATGCGCCAACACCTGAACCAGTAAACCCTGTGATAAATCCAGGTGGAAGTGGTGCGCCGGTAAATCCGGTTTTTCAGCCTGGCGAATCGAACGGTTTGTCAGCGACTGATCCAATTATGCAACCAGAAGCTCCTAAAGAACCAGATCCAGTTGAAGAAGAATTAAAAGCTCCGATGAAGGCGGCAGGCCCAGTGCCTGGTTCGATCGGTTCAGCCGTCTCTGGTCCTCAAGCAGAGGGTGAACCAGATCCATTACCTGCGGATAATCCTTTTGCTGACTCTGGTGCACCTGCGAAAACTCCAAATGTCCCTTTTAATGACCCTGCAGTGGAAGCCCAAGGTGCGGCTGCTGCGCCAGCGGCTGCTGCGAAACCGTCTAAGAACAAAACTGCTTTGATTATTCTCTGTGTAGTTGCTGGGTTGGTCGTGGTGGCTCTTGCTATAGTTCTGTTTTTGCAATTGAGCGGCAATAATAATCAATCGAATAGTGGTAGTTCAAGTAGTGATAATGGCGGAAATTCTGAGGTTGTGATAGACGATGAAGATGAGGGTGATGACGAAGAAGGAAATGGTGGAGGCGATAGTGGGCCTATAGCCGCAGAGTCTGGCACTATGACTTGCACTAAGGAAATTGAGGCAGGTACTGCTTCAAAAGAGAACGAATCTGCTACAGGCACATCTACTGTGACTGTAGAATTTGCTGACAAAACTTTAACAACTATTTCATTGAAAAATACTGTTGATGGAGATGATTCAGCTACCGAAGAACATAAAGCAACAGCGTCTGAATTAACAGTAGATTCTGCGCTTGTTTATGGCTTGACTACTGAAGATTCAGATGGTGAGTTAGATCTTTCGATTGATGCAGTGAAGACTAACTACGAGAATCTTGATTTTGTCTGTGAAGTATTGTAAAATACTTTCATGAAAAAAAGATACATAACGACGGCTATACCATATATGAACGGGGATCCGCATATTGGTCATGCCGTCGATTATTGTTTGGCTGATGTTTGTGCGAGATACCATAGATTACTTGGTAGTGAAGTGAAGTTTGAAGCCGGTTCGGATGAACATGGCAGTAAAATATCACAGAAAGCAGATGAACTTGGTGTAGATGTGAAGACATTCGTGGACGGTAAAGTCGAGAGATTTAAAGATTTTATTGCTAAGTTGAATGTTTCTTATACTGATTATGTTCGAACAACAGATGATTGGCACGAAAGACGTGTACAAGAAATATGGAAAAAGCTCGAAGACCATATTTATAAAGACAGTTATGTGGGTTGGTATTGCACTGGATGTGAAAGATTTATTACGGACAAAGAACATGAAGAGAATGGGGGAATTTGCCCAGATCATCAGAAACCGTATGAAAAATTAGAAGAAGAGAATTATTATTTAAGGATTTCTGATTTTAAAGATGAAATAAAAAAAGCAATTGAAACTGAAAAGATGCTAATTCTGCCAGATTTTCGTAAAAAAGAGATCCTTAAGTTACTTGAAGAATCACCAGATGTATCAATATCAAGGCCAAAATCTCAATTAAAATGGGGTGTGCCAGTACCGAATGATGAGTCTCAAGTAATGTATGTATGGATTGATGCTCTATCGAATTATATTACAGTATTAGGTTATCCTGATGAAGATATTTCAGATTGGTGGCCTGCATTGGTACAATTTGTCGGCAAAGATATTTTAAGATTTCACGCGATTATTTGGCCAGCAATGCTGCTTGGTGTTGGCTTGCCATTGCCTGAGACGATTGTTTCACACGGAATGATTTTGGCGGATGGTCAAAAAATGTCGAAATCGATTGGAAATGTGGTAGATCCTGTTGAAGTGATTGATAAGCATGGGTTAGATGCTTTTCGCTACTTTTTCTTAAGGCACATTGATACTTTTAACGACTCGGATTTTACTTGGACCAAATTTGAAGATGCGTACAACAATGAGCTTGCAAATGATTTGGGAAATTTAGTACAACGATTAGCGACGCTTGCGAGTAAAAATGGTATAAAAAGTATTGGGAACGTAGAACCTTCGCTTTCAAAAGAATATTGTGAATTGATGGATAAATTTGAATTTGCTAAGGCATTTGATTTTGTTTGGGGGAAGGTGCAAGCTTTAAACAAAGCCATCGACGAAGAAAAACCTTGGGTTTTGGCAAAACAATGTGAAAACGAAAAACTTGAGAAATGCCTAGGCAGGCTAATAACTGAATTATTAAATATTAATTTAGAGCTTACGCCATTTATTCCTGATACATGTAGTAAAATAAGAAATGTATTTGGTGGAACGATTGCGCCACCTAAAACACCACTATTTCCAAAAGAATAAAAAAATAACCCCCTGGAGGGGTTATTTTTTTGGGTTGTTATTCACCAGATAGTTTGGAGTTGAAGTCGGAGAGATAGAATCCGACGATACCACCAATCATTGGAACTAGTGCGAATACCGACAAAGCCTGGCAGATGCCGCCAAAGATTTCGCCAAAGTTTTCGCCAGATGTTGGGAAGATTTGTAGCATCATTGCTACGGCTGGGTTCATAGCGAAGTTATTATTCAATCCCAAGAATGCAGCAGAGATGACATATCCGATTACTACTGCAAAGATGATACCACCAGCAATAGTTGCTGCATAGGTAAAGACACTACGCTTGTATTCGAGGGCACGTGCGGCGAAGAAACCGATAATTACTGCACCCATTAACTCAATCATAGCAAATAGCCAGAATTGATTTTCGCCGATTGCGGTCATTGCTGGTATTTCGTAGGCTGTTTCACCGCCAGCCAAGTGGAAGGCATTGAAGATGAGCCAACCAAGCCAAGCACCGATAACTTCAGCGATGATGTACATAATCCCGCGAATAACTGAAACGCGGCGAGTTGCAATCAAACCTGCAGCGATGATAGGGTTGAGACAAGCTCCTGAGAATGCATAAATTGCTATTAAAATTGCGACAAGTGCAAATGCGTAAGTTGCGAGGCTTGCAATACCCATGAGCGAGACTGCAAAGAGCAATAATGCGAGAAGCATAGTGCCGATGATTTCGCCGAGCAAAGCACCGTAGAATTTATGATCCTTGAAAACGGTAAGGATGCTCTCTTTGCCTTCGTATTTCTTAGCGAAGAAACCAGATAGGCATGATTTTTTGGTTGATTTTTCCACCTTGTTGGTTTTAGGAGCTTCGAGCTCTGTCTTTGCTGCGGATTTTGCGGCAGCTCCTTTTTTGGTCGATTCGGTCTTTTTGGACTTGTTCGACGATTTCGACTTTTTGGTCGCCATTTATTCCTCCTTTAAATAATATTTGTATTATTATATCATAAAATTGTGTGTTATAATGAAAAAAGTTATTAAATCATAATTTATTTAGGAAAAAAGAATGGGTGTAATTATAAACAAAAAAGATGATGATAATGAGTTGTCGCGTAGAATTACGGCAGACTTAAGAGCAAAAGCAATGGAAACTGTTGATGTTGATGGCGGTGAGGATGTTGATCTTGCTGAAGATGCAGAATATCTTCGTGATTTAAAAAAGACCGGTAGATTTAGTTGGGTTTGGATTGTATTAATTGTTTTAGCGATTTTGTCGTTGATATCAATTGTGTTTTTGTAAGAATTTAGCATAAGTGCTATAATGGACGTATGGCTAGAAGCTTAGGTGAACATGATCCTTATCGTAATATGCAAACTGGCGGAGAAGCCATTTATTCTGATTATGAAAAAAATGCTGGGAAAAAATCTAGCGTAGGAGATTCGGTTGACGGAACATCTGCTTTAAACACTGATTTAGCTGAAGCTGAAAAAGCTGCTGCAAAAAAAGTTGATAATTGGTCGGATTTAGAAAATGATGATATCAAAACTGCTGAGGAAGACGCTGGAGGATTTTATTCTGGTTCTGGTAGAGGAGTAGAAAAACTAAGACCAACTGGGTTTAGGGGGAAAGTGATGAAAGGTGGGCCACTTTATGTAATCCTGTTTGTGCTTCTTGTGTCTGGGGGCGTAATGACTAGTACGCAAATGTTCCAACCGTTTAGTTTGGTGGCTCAGTTTGAAGAAGTTTATAATTCGATGCGAGTCTCTGCAAATATTCGTTCAGAGAAATTTTTCCGATTACAAATGAGTAAGAACCGAAAGGTGAAGAGTCCTTATAATATATTTGGAACAAAGCTTTCTATTTCTGATAAACAGAAACAAAAACTGAAGGAACAGGGGATTGAATATGATGATAACTATAAGGGTGAAAAGGCGCTGTTATTTAAGGATAAAAATGGCGATATAATACCCGTAACTGCAAAGAATTTCAAGGATATATATTATAATAACCCTGATTTTTTTCATAGTTACAACGCTGGTTCGATGACATGGAGAGGGGCAATTGCGAATTGGTTTGGAACGAATATGAGGAATTTTTTGAGTACGAATAAGTTGACGAGAAATATGTTTGAAAAATATAAAGAGAAGATGGATGGAATAAATGATCCAAAAATGAGTGAATTGGAAAAGCAGAAGAAGGTAGTGCAGGATACTATGAATGAAAAAATAAAGGAAGAGGGCGATTTGAAGGTCAAAGTTGCTGATGACAGCGAGGAAACAGATGCGGATGGTAACGGGACTGGAAAAAATAATGTTTCCGAGGCTAGCTTTGATAGAAAAGTTAAAACAAAGACAGAGGTAAGAGATATGATGAATAATGTGGCTGGTAAATATGGCGGCGGTGCTAATTTGGCATGTGCTGCTTTTAATGCCTTTGGCGCCATTAATTTATTAGTTACTGCACATCAAGCCCTACAGATAATGAACCTTACCACATCGTTCTTTGAAGTAGTCGATAAGACAAAAGCGGGTCTTGGTGATGAGGCGCCAATTATGGCATATTCAAACGCATTAAATGAGCGTTTTACATCTTCAAATGTAATTGTTGAAAATAACGGGGATGATTTGGACGGTGTGGAAGCAGTAGAAGTTATTAGAGATAGAACTGCAATGGAATCGGCTGGCATAGCGTCTATATATGGTAATGGACCGGCCGACCCAAGCGATCCAAGTGTAGCCAGTTTTAATATTACTAATAATATGAAAAATGTTTTTGGCGGTTTAGGTATTAGTATGGCTTCATTTAAGGCCTGTACGGTAGCTAGAATGGCGACAGCAGCACTTTCGCTTGGGGCTAGTCTTTTATGTTTAACTGGCGTTGGGTGTTTGGCTAAAGTGTTTGAAGGAATAAGCCACCTAGATTTGTTGAAATCTGCGGGGGTAGCAGTATTAATCTCATTTATGGTTCCAACGGTAGCCGATATTATGCAAAGAGACATTATAAAAGATCTTGCGGGGGAAAACTTTGGAAATGCTTTGGCCATGGGGGCGCTGATGTATTTAGGTAGTTCACATAGAGCGAATGGCGGTTCGTTATCTAGCATAAAAAAGTATAAAAAGTTTGCAGTGGAGCAAAGCCAAGTAATAGCAGAAAATGCTAAGTATGAGAGAGGAAGCTTGAGTCCGTTTGATATTACATCGAAATATACGTTTATGGGTACGTTGCTGACCCAGATGATGAGCTTTACTCATGCTAATTCTGTTATGAGCACTTTGACGGCTGGTGGATCTGCGATACATACATCGTTAATCGGTATGACTGATTCAGCTTCGGCATATGGAATAGCAGAAAAATTGCCTGATAGTATTGATGATTATGCTGATACGTGTCCATATCTTGCTTCAATTAATGCGGTTGGTGATTCTTTCTGTAATCCTTATGTGATTACTGATACCGCAACAATGGATAAGGATCCAGATGATGTACTTGAAAAACTAAGAGAACGAGGGAACTTTAGCTCAGATGATGGTGATAATGTAACAATTGATAGCAACTCAGATTTAGCGAAGTATATTAAGTATTGTGACAATCGACAGTCGGCTTTTGGGATTGCTGACCAAAATATTGCGGGTGAAGTGGCTGGTACTGGTGATGTTAATACTGATAATGGGACGGTGAATGCTATTTCAAATAGTATAATCGGGATGATTCCTTTTGTTGGTGATGCGATTGATATTATTCAATCCGTGGAAGAAAGAAATAATATTGGTTATATTAGCGGAGAATCATGTGTGGCTGGTAACACTGTCGATGCTGCTTCGTCTCCTAATTGGAGCAAGGCAAAATATTATCAGCGTTTTATCGAAGATCAATCGTTAGCTGAATCGATGGGTTTGATTGAAAAATCCGCAGTTACTGCATATCTAGAGGACTACTACAAAGAGCATCCTTTAGATAATACTTATGAAGGAATTTTGGCTAGATATTCAGGATTAACTAAGGATAATGTCATTGCGCTCTTAGATTTTATTGACTATGCGAAATTTGTAGCAAATTATGATCCTTCAGATAGTTATGCTTTTGGGGCTTCTGTCAAACCAGCTATTGAAATTCACTTTGAACAAGAAAATGTAATGTCTGGTGATGGAGTGCTTCTCGGACATATTATTTATGCCGATGTAAGAAATCGTAGCTTTGCTGTTTAACGGATTATGTTGGTTTGTTATTTTTTAGGTTTTAGGGTATAATATAATAATATATTATTGATAGGAAAACTTATGGGAGAGTTAGATAAATTAAAACAAGAATTAAAAAGAGTGAACCAAAAGGCAGCTAAAGTAAAAGATTTAGCAGCTGATCAACGTGCAGAATTCGGCCGCAAGATCAATAAAGAAAAACAGGAAATTTTGGCTAAAATTAACAAATTAGAACGTGCTTTGCTTGATGTTGAGGTAGAATCTATTGACGTAACAGCATGGTCGGGAACAAATGAGCCAATGCCTGAGTTTTATTCTACTGAACTTGGTTCAAAACATCCTTTAATGACTGAGCTTGATAAAGTGATTGATATTTATCAATTGATGGGTTTTGATGTGATGGATTCAAGACAACTTGATGATGAATTTCATATGTTTGATTCTTTAAATTTTGCAAAGGAACATCCAGCTCGGGATGGTTATGATACGTTTAGGACGGAAGAGAATTTAATTCCGCCGGCGCATACTTCAACTATGGAACACCGTGCGTTAAAGAAATATAAGTATAAACTTGAAAAAGGTGAACCAATTGCAGTGGTGATTCCTGGTCGTGTTTATCGCAATGAGGATGTTGATGCAACACATGAACACACTTTTTATCAGTGTGAAGGAATGTTTGTGTCGAAAGATTGTACACTTGGAAATATGCTTGGAGTATTGCGAGAATTCTTTGAACGCTATTATGAGCAAAAGTTGGAAATCAGGACACAACCTGGTTATTTTCCGTTTACAGAACCTTCTGTAGAATTATTGATCGAAAAACCTAAATCATTAGGTGGTAAAAAAGGCGATTGGCTTGAAATGTTGGGTTGCGGAATGACACACCCGAATGTGTTAAAAATGGCGGGGATTGACCCAACGGTATATCATGGTTTTGCGTGGGGTGGCGGCATCGAACGTCTAGTTTTACTTAAATATGCTTTAGGTGACATTCGTTTATTTGAATCGGGTAATCTTAATTTCTTAAGGGAGTTTAATTAAAATGAGAATTTCACTGAATTGGTTAAAAAAATATGTAGATATTAAGATTTCGGATGAGGAATTAGTGCGATTAATTGGTGCACGTTTGGTTGAAGTAGAAGGGGTGATAGATGAAACTCACAAATATGACAATATATATATAGTACGCGTCGAATCGACTGAAAAAATTCCGGATACACATTTAACTTTATGTAAGATTAATGTGGGTGATGTTGAAATTAAGAATGTACCAAAGGTTGATGGTTTAGTACAAGTAATGTGTGGTGCGCCAAACGTGCATGCGGGGATGATGGCGGCTTGGATTGCGCCTGGTGCGATTGTGCCAGCGTCCGTACATGAAGATGCACCTTTTGTAATCGGTAAAAGAACAATGCTAAAGAAGTACGATTCTTATGGAATGTTGGCGGCAGCGGATGAATTGGATCTTGGTGTTGACCATGAGGGAATTATAGAGATTGACCCTGAAGCAGCAAAACCTGGCGAAGTTTTTGCAGACGTATTCGATTTGAAGGATAAAATATTAGATATTGAAAATAAATCATTAACTCATAGGCCGGATTGTTTTGGTTTGATCGGATTCGCACGAGAAGTTGCTGGGATTTTGGGACAGAAATTTGAAGAGCCTGATTTTCTAACGCATGAAGCAGTTTTTGAAGAAGGTTTTTTGGAACAAACTAAGAACAGTGTTCGTAAAAAGGGTACTAAGATTAAAATTGAGATTGAGGATGCAAAGATTTGTCCGCGTTACACTTGTGCGCAGATTAAAATTGTCGATCCTTTAGCGAAGAATAAATACTTTTCGTTAGTAGATGCATTGTTGGCTAAGTCTGGTATGCATAGTGTGTCAAAAATTGTAGATGTAACAAACTATTTAATGTTACTAACCGGGCAACCATTACATGCGTTTGATTGTGATAAGTTTAATGAAGTAGGAAAAACCTCAGAGCCAAAAATAATTGTGAGATTAGCTAAAGATGGTGAAAGAATTGAATTGCTTGATGGGACTATCCTTGAATGTACTAAAGATGATATTCTGATTACTTCGAATAATGTGCCAGTTGGATTGGCGGGTGCAATGGGTGGGGCAAATACTATGATTGATGAGAACACGAAAAATGTGTTGCTAGAAGTTGCTACGTTTAGTTTATACAATTTGCGTAAGACCCAGATGGCTCATGGAATTTTTTCAGAAGCTATTACGAGATACACGAAAGGTGTGCCTGCTAGTGGAACATTCAATGTGCTGGCAGAGGCTGTAAAGGAAATTAACGGCAAAGTAATTGATATGAATGATGAATGGTTGGAGGATGTTGCGCCAAATTCTGTTGAAGTGAGTATAAATGAAATAAATGGACTTTTGGGTACAGACTATGATGAGTCATTAATTATTAAAACATTAAGTAATGTTGGTTTCGATATTGAGAAAAAAGGTAAGAATTTGTTGGTCTTTGCGCCGATTTGGCGAACGGATATTCATATTGGTGAAGATATTACTGAGGAAGTCGGTAGATTACTTGGGTATGATAATATTGCTCCAGTTTTGCCACTTCATTTAACGGCTGAGCGAAATCCTGTGTTTGTATTAAGACGAAGGATTCGTGAAATGATGGCGAAATATGGTGCAAGTGAAGTTCTTACATACAGTTTTGTGAGTGGTAGATTACTTGAAAAAGCTGGCCAAGACTCTAAAAATTCGTATAAGATTGTGAATTCGATTTCGCCAGAATTGCAATATATTCGTCAATCAATTGTACCAAGTTTATTAGATAAGACTTACATGAATGAAAAAATGCCAGTTGAAAAGTTCGCGTTATTTGAGATGAATGCAGTATATCGTAAAGAGCTTGGTATGGATGAAGAGAATGTTCCGGTAGAAAAATACTCATTGGGGTTTGTGGTAGCAGAACGCAAGAATAAGGAGACTGCATTCTATAAAGCGAAAAAGTACGCTGCAAAACTATTTGAAGAATTGAGTATTGATGTCGAGTTCTTGCCGATTAGTGGGCGTAAAATGAGAGCAGAGGAGATGCCATTCGAATCTAAACGTTCGGCAGAGATTATTTCGAACGGTAAATACATTGGTATTGTTGGTGAGTTTAAAAATTCAGTCAAAGCGGACTTTAAGTTGGCACCATACGTGGCTGGATTTGAAATTGATATGGATTATCTGGTGGAAAATGCAGGTCATAAAAAAATAGTTGATTTTGGTAATAAAAAACATGAGGATTTGACAATTACGACTGATGGATCTTATGCTGAGGTTTTAGAAAAAGTGCAAAAAGATAATCCGGGAGCTAAAATTACCCCTGGAGTAATCTATCAGGCTGATGGACAGAAGACCCGTAACATCACTTTCCATATTGAAAAGAAATAACATTTGAATTCTTTTTCTTCTTATGTTAATATGTATTTATGATATTACTTGATTCGGTTACTAAACAATATCCGGGTGATGCTGAGCCAGCGCTTGATAATGTTTCTTTGCATATTGAGCCAAATGAGTTTGTATTTTTAGTAGGTAAATCTGGGGCTGGTAAATCCACTTTAATGAAGATGATTACTAAGGAAGAAAGTCCGGATTCAGGTAAGATAATTATTGGTGGGATTGATCTTGACTATGTGAAGAAGCGTCATATTCCTGGATATCGTCGACGTCTTGGTGTGGTTTTCCAGGATTTTAAGTTGTTGCCTCGTCGTACAGTTTATGAGAATGTGGCCTTTGCGCTTGAGATTGCAGGTATGAGTGGTAAAGAAATTCGTAAAACCGTACCAAAGGTATTGGAGCTAGTTGATTTAGCAGATCAAGCAAAAAAGTTTCCAGATCAACTATCGGGTGGGCAACAACAGCGGGTGTCGATTGCGCGTTCAGTAGCGAGACAGCCAAAGATTCTAATTGCGGATGAGCCGACAGCTAACCTAGATAAACTAACTACTGAGGAGATTATTCAATTACTAAAGAAGATTAATGATTTTGGTACGACTATTTTGGTGACTACTCACAATGAAAACATCGTGAATACCTTGCAGCGACGTGTTGTGACTTTGAAGAATGGTCGAATTGTAGACGATCAAAAGAGCCACGGTATTTATAAGCTTGACGAAAAGAAAGTGCCGACACGGAGAGTGCAAACTCCTGGGCATGCGTTAAGACCGAGGAGGGTGATTTAAGTGACTAAAGAAGAACGTGAGCAGAAACTGAAGAAAGTTTCAAAAAAGAGCTTAAAAACAATGCAAAAAACTCGTAAACGCCACGTCGTGCGAGAAAGGGCGCGTATTGTTAAATATGGAACGAGAGGTTTTTCGCGTAATATTTGGTTGTCTACTGCAGCTACTGTGGTAATGTCTGTAACGCTCATCATTTTATTCGTAACGGTTGTAGCTAGTGTAATTTTGACAAACACTGCTGAAATGATGAAAGATAAAATTGATATAACGATTTATTTTAAACCTACAACTTCACAGCAGAATTTGGATAAATTATCGACAGAGATTAAGAAGGATTCTAACGTTAAGAGCGTTGAGACTTCTACTGCTGAACAAGAATATGAGAAGTTTTTGATTGAGAATGGAGACAGCGAAGAAATATTAAATATTTTAGATGATGAGATGACAAAGATGATGATTGCGAAGATGCAAGCGACAATGCGTATCAAGGTATATAATATCGATAATCTAGATAGTATAAAAAACATGGTTGAAAATGATGAATTATTTAAACAATTTACTGATGAAGAAATGCCACCGACTTATGATGTGAATAGGGCGGAGATTAACACTATTACTTCATGGGCGAGGATGGCGCGAACTGGTGGTATTATATTAGCGGCAGTATTTTTGGTAATTTCGATATTAATTATTTTCTCGACCATTCGAATGGCAATATTTTCTAGACGCGAGGAGATTTATATGATGAAATTGGTTGGGGCTGATCGAAGTTTTATTCGTGGACCTTTCTTGATTGAAGCAGAGATATGTGGTGTGATTGCGGGAGTTGCAGCGGCAACAATTTCATATTTTGGATTCAGATTCCTATCTCCAAGGCTTGCTAATTATGGAATTAATGTTGATACAATAAATGGTGTGCTTGAATCTAACCAATTGATTATAGTGTTCTTAGTGTTTATTGCTGCAGGTGTGATTATTGGTAGGGTTTCAGCTTGGTTGGCGGTTTCAAGATATTTGCATAAAACATAGTTTAGGTTGAATTATCTGAAAACATTTGATTTATTTTGATCAAATATGTTATAATGAGTTTATGGTAATACTTAGAAACAAAAACAGAATAATAATTTGTCTTGTGGTAGCAGTATTGTTGACAGTATCTGTTTTTGGTGTGATACGCAGTGATGATTCATGGGCAATTTCAAAAGCTTGTAAAAACTCGCCAGAGTGTCTTGAAGCAGTTAAAAAGGAAAAGGAAGCAAATAAAAATGCTGCAGCTGCGGCTGATTCGGCGAACGCTTATCAATTAAAAGTAACAGAGTTGTCATCTGAAATTGCTAGTATGCAGGTAGAGATTGCTGGTACTGAAGCAGAGATTAAAGAGCTTAAAATTAAGATTAAAACTACTGAGGAGAAGTTACTTGAGGAACAGGATGCTTTGGCCGAACTTTTAGTAAATATGCATTTTGAATCAGATGCAGAACCAATTAGAATTTTGGCTGGAGCAACATCGATTTCAGATTTAGCAGAAAAAGCAGCGCGCGAGGAAACTGTAAAGGGACAAATTTCAGCTTCAGCTACTACCATTAAAGAGACAAAAGAAAAATTAGAGGAAGAAAAGTCTGAAGTAGAGTCATTGTTGGCTCAACAACAAGATACTGAAAAAGCTTTGATGGAGAAACGTTCTGAACAGCAAGCTTTAGTTGATAAGTATGCAAATGATGCGGAGGCTTATAATGCAGTTGCAAAAGAGGCTAGAGAAGCCCAACGTGCAGCAGAAAAAGCTGAACAGGAAGCTCATCCAGAACTCTACAGTGGTAGTGCTTATACTGGTGATAATACTTATCCGTGGCAAGCGGATTGTCCGGGTAGACAAGATGAGTATGGAACTACTCTTAATGGTTATTATATTGGTGGGTTGGTATGTGAATGTGTGAGCTATACTGGTTGGAAGGCATATGAAGCATTTGGGTTAGTGTTGGCTTGGGGTAATGCATATAACTGGGATAATCGTGCACGCTCTGCTGGATATGTGGTAGATCATAATCCTGCCCCCGAAACGATTGGTCAGATCGATGGTGGTGCATATGGACATGTGTTCTGGGTGGAAAGTGTAAATAGCGATGGATCAATTGGTGTGACTGAGTATAATAATGCCTATGCGACACAGTTGTACTCTGGCTCGTTCCATTATGGTGATTTTGGTTCACGTATCATTTCGGCAAGTGAAGTAGGTCAGTATAATTATATTCATTTGCGTTAATTTGTGATATAATTCTCTTATGGATAAAAATGTGGAGTGGAAAGAAAAACAAACTAGTCTTAGCAATGCAATAATTATTTCGATTGTGATGTTGGTCGTTGGTTTAGTATTTGGACTAAACTGGAAAAATTGGTTTGGCGATTTTGCTCCATATTTAGGTTTTGAAAAAGACCATAGTTCGGAAGTTGATTGGTCCGGATTAAATGAAGTATATAACAAGTTAGCGAATCATTATGATGGTGAGATAGTTGAGTCAAAAATAATTGAAGGTGCAAAAAAAGGCTTAACTGAGGCTTTGGGTGATGTTTATACTGTATATATGGATGCAGAAGAAGCTCAAGAATTTGACGATGATTTGCACGGCAATGTAGGTGCTGGTATTGGCGTAGAGATGGGTCTTCGCGATGGATATGTAAGAGTTCTTCGTACTTTGCCGGACAATCCAGCACGAAAAGCAGGCATATTAGCTGGTGATATTTTGTACAAAGTTGACGGAGAGGAAGTTTACAGTTTATCGACCGAAGAAATTTCAAAGAAAGTAAGAGGCGAAGAGGGTTCTGAAGTAGAAGTCACAATCATCCGTGATGGTGAAGAAAAATCTTTCAAAATGAAACGCGAAATAATTAATAACGTGTCAGCGTACGTTGATTATGATGGTTCTACTGCCGTGGTAACTGTGACTAGGTTTGATGAGGACACTGGCCTTACCGTGCAAAAATTCGCAAAGGAGTTTGAGAAGAAAGGCGTGAAGAAAGTAATATTGGATTTGAGGAATAATGGTGGTGGCTATGTTAATTCAGCGAAAGATTTACTCAGTCTTTGGGTGGATGGTGATACGATTTTAGTGCAAAAGTCGAAGAATTCTGAAGATAAAACGACTGAAGCTGATACTAATAAAGCGATACTTGCTAATATGAAAACTATAGTTTTGGTAAATGGTTCGACTGCCTCGGCCTCAGAGATTGTGGCTGGTGCTTTGCAAGATTATGAAAAAGCTACGGTAGTCGGTGAGACAACATATGGTAAGGGTGTGGTTCAAAGCTTATTTGATTTTTCGGATGGTTCAAAACTTAAAGTAACAACAGCATCGTGGTATACACCAAAGGAACGTTCAATTAATAAGACTGGAATTGAACCGGATGTAAAAGTTGAGCGTTCATTTGAAGATATTAATGCAATGCGCGATCCGCAGATGGATAAGGCAAAGAAACTATGATTATAATAATTAAAAGAGGTAAATCGGAGAAAACATACGCGCTTTCTTCGGGAGGTTTTTGATGAAAATTGCGATAGCGACGGCTGTGTATTATCCACAAATAAATGGCGTAGCGGTGTTTTCGCACAATTTAGCTGTGGGTCTTGCTGGTCGCGGTCATGAAGTAATGGTGATCTGCCCGTCACAAACTGGTAAATCATACGAAAAGATTGTTGATGGAGTGAGGACTGTGTATCTAAAATCGGTAGATATGAAGGTCTACCCAGACCAAATACATTCGGTGCCGGAAAAAAGAAGGTTTTTAGGATTAAAATTACCACATCTTTGGTATAAAAATGGTTTTAAAGTTTCTGTTTTTCCTAATCAAGAAATTAAAGCTGCGCTATCTTCGTTTGAACCTGATGTGGTACATGTACAGGTGTCTGATCCAATTGGTTTATCGGTGGTATCTTATGCAAAGAAGAATAATATTCCGGTAGTGACAACCGAACATAATCAACCGGAAGTGTTAACTGATCCTTTACATATGCCAAGAATCATGAAGCGCCCAACTAATTACTTATTATCTGCTTATTTTAGAAATAGACAGAGTAAAAGTGATTTTGTGACGATGCCGACAGAACAGGCTATCCGAGGTCTCTTGAAGGGGAACAAGGATTTAGGTGTTCCGATTGCGGCAGTTTCAAATGGTGTCGATCTTTCACGTTTTAAACCAGGTAAAACATCAGATGTGATTTATAAGAAATATAGTATTCCTACTGATAAATTGACGGTGCTTTATGTAGGTAGGGTCGATCCAGAAAAGAAGGTTGGGACTGTGATTGAGGCATTTTTGAAAGCCGAAGTGGATAATTCTCAAATGGTGATAGTAGGTGATGGTGTAGATAAGGCTAAGCTCGAAAACAAATTTGGTAAATTAGATGATATTCATTTTTTGGGTAGAGTGGCTGGGGATGATTTGTACGAACTGTATAAGATTGGTGATGTTTTTGCGACGGCGTCAGAAATTGAGACGCAGGGGATTGTATTAATAGAGGCAGCAGCATGTGGACTACCTGTAATTGCAGTCGATAAAGGGGCGGTTTCAGAAGTATGTCTAGATGAAGAGAATGGATATTTGTGTGAACCGGGTTCGGTGCCTGAAATTGCAGCAGCGATCAAAAAGATTTTGTCTGATGAAAAGTTGAGAGAAAGATTTGCGAAAAAATCACTAGAGATTGCGAAAGGGCATGATTTTGAAACTACACTAGATAAGTTTATCAATATATACAATAAGGTTGTTGAACGTTAGTTTTAAGATAGGGGGTTTTATGGTATAATATTTTTCATGGAAAGATATGAACCGTTAAAAATAGAGCAAAAATGGCAAAAAAAATGGGAAGAGGAAGAAGCTTTTAAGGCTACTGAGGTTGAAGGTCAACCAAAGGTAATGTTGGCTGAGATGTTTCCATACCCATCGGGTGCAGGGCTTCATGTAGGCCACGTGCGGAATTTTACAATCGTAGATGTTCTAACACGGTTCTTTAGGCAACAGGGGCTGAATGTGATGCGGCCATTTGGCTATGATACTTTTGGACTTCCAGCAGAAAATTATGCAATCAAAACTGGTACGGCACCACAAGAGGTAACAGCGGTGAACATTGCTAATTTCCGTAAACAAGCTAAAAAACTTGGGTATGCGATAGACTGGTCGCGCGAAATAAATACTTCTGACCCGGAGTATTACCGTTGGACACAATGGTGTTTCTTGCAACTATTTAAGAAAGGTTTGGCTTATCAGAAGGAATCATATCAGTGGTGGTGTCCAGAAGATCAAACGGTGCTTGCGAATGAGCAGGTTGAAAATGGTAAATGTTGGCGTTGTGGACACGAAGTCGAAAAGAAAAAGATGAAACAATGGTTCTTCAAAATTACAGAGTATGCAGACGAATTATTAGAAGAAATTGATAATTTGGAATGGCCTGAAAAAATTAAGACAATGCAAAAGAATTGGATCGGAAGAAGTGTAGGTGCTGAGATTGATTTTGAAGTTGAGGGTGGTGCGCCGAAAATTAGAGTGTTTACTACACGACCAGATACGATTCTTGGGGCAACATTCTTAGTGTTGGCACCTGAATACGCAGGGCTCGAATATATTGTTTCGGATGATTGCAAGGATGCTGTAGCGAAGTATAAGTCGGATGCATTGAAGAAATCTGAAATTGAAAGACAAGAGAATAAAGAGAAGACTGGTGTGTTTACTGGGGCTTATGCTATCAATCCGGCAACGAAAGAGAAAATCCCAATTTATATTGCAGATTATGTATTATCTGGTTATGGTACTGGCGCGATTATGGCGGTGCCGGCATATGATGAAAGAGATAGGGAATTTGCTGAGAAATTTGATTTACCAATCGTAGAAGCAGAATTAATTGATTTTGATGCATATGGTACACCTAAAGTGACTTATCGAATGCGTGATTGGTTGATTTCGCGTCAACGCTATTGGGGTTGTCCGATCCCAATTGCATATGATAAAGATGGTAATCCGCATGCGATTCCTGAGGATCAATTGCCAGTGGTGTTGCCAGAGGTGAAGGATTATAAACCTGATAAGTCTGGACGCTCGGCTTTGGCTAAGGCTAAAGATTGGTTGACTGTAGAAATACCTGTAAAAGATCCAAAGACTGGTAAGACTCGCATGGAAAAAATGACCAGAGAAACTGATACATTGGACGGCTATGCTTGCTCATCGTGGTATTTGTGGCGATATTCTTCACCACATGATGATAAGGCTGCTTGGAATGAGAAGGCGATTTCATACTGGGAACCATTGGATTATTATTGTGGCGGTGATCACGCGGTAGCGCATCTTCTATATATCAGATTTTGGTGCAAATTCTTTGCGGATGAAGGACATTTGCCTTTTAGAGAGCCAATTAAGAGATTGCTTTATAATGGTTATATTAATGCGCCAGATGGAAAGAAGATGAGTAAATCTAAAGGTAATGTGATTGACCCTTTGGATGTGATTGATGATGGTTATGGAGCAGATACTCTTCGTACATATGAAATGTTTATTGGGCCTTATGATATGGATGCAGCTTGGGATACGCGAAGTGTAGGGGGTGTATATCGTTTCCTTAATCGGTGTTATAATTTGTGTTTTGATGAAGAAGGTAGTTTTTCTCCACTCGAGAGTGTACGCGACGACAGGAGCGAAATAGCGAGCGAGCCCCGTGACGATGGGCGCGAGCGAAGCGGCTCGAGAGTGGAGAAAAATACCATAATACGGCATAAAACAATTAAGAAAGTTACGGAAGATATCCATCGCTATAATTTCAATACAGCGGTAGCGGCGTTGATGGAATATGTGAATGAGCTATATAAAAACGGTGCTAGTAAAGAAGATTTGACGGTGTTAGCTAAGCTATTGAAACCGTTTGCTCCACATTTAGCTTCAGAAATGTTGGAAAAATTAGATAGTGATGATGAATGGCCGAAGTGGGAAGAGAAGTATTTAGTTGCTGATAAGGTAGAATTGGTGGTGCAGGTAAATGGAAAGCTTAGGGCTAAGTTTGCGGTGCCAGTGGAAGACTTGGAAGACGAGAAGAAAATTACTGAGATGGTTCTAGACGATGAGAGAATAAAAAAGTATACTGAGAATGGTATTAAAAAGACAATTTTCGTTAAAAAGAATAAACTAATTAATATGGTAGTATAGGAGGAAAAAATGGTAGAAATATATACGACGCCAACTTGTGGCTATTGTCATGCTTTGATGGATTGGTTGGATTCTAAAGGTATCAAATATACAGAAAAGGATGCAACAAAAGCGGAAGAGGAGATTGATATTGTGCCAGTTACGGTGATTGGTAAGGAAAGAATTGTAGGTTTTGATCGTCCAGCAATTAAAAAAGCTCTTAAAGCTGAAGGACTATGGAATTAGTACTGGTACTTGATAATATTCGGTCGACTTATAACGTAGGGGCAATTCTGAGGACAGCAGAGGGGTTTGGCGTGTCTAAAGTGATTTTGTCGGGTTATACGCCAAGGGTCCATGATAAAACGCTTTTGCCACATCTACGCGATAAATTAGATCATGAAATTCATAAAACTGCTTTGGGTGCGGAAGATATGCTAGAAATTTATTCATGTGGTGATATATTTCAGGAGTTAAGTAATCATAAAAAAGATGGTTGGCAGATTATTGGTTTAGAGAATAATATTGACGTTGGAGTGATATATAAGTTGAACGATAATGAGATGAAATCTAAATTAGACGATAAAGTTGTTTTGGTGTTAGGGGAAGAGGTTAATGGAATTAGCACTGCGTTATATGAGCTAATTGATTTATTTGTTGAAATTCCAATGAAAGGGCAAAAAGAGTCATTCAATGTTTCGGTGGCGGCTGGAATTGCAATGTATGGATTGATTAATAAATAGTTTTGGTTTCGGTAATGTTTTTATACAATGTTTTTGACTACTAGTCAACTACTTGATTATTGTCAATAATCGTGGTAGAATAAGTAAAATTATCTATTAAATTAAAGGAGTAAAATGCCTGAACCTAAGAAACAGAGTAGCCCCAGAAAAACTGGGCTTCGTAGGAGTCACTTAAGGCTAGAACTTGCAAAACGGGTGAATAAGCTTTCACCAGTTAAAGCATTCGAGACTAAGAAAAAGACCCCAAATCTAAAAGTTAAAACTAATAAATAAAAGAGAATTTTAAAATGGCAAGCAATCGACATTTAGGTAGAGTAATTGTTTTACAGACTTTATACGAGTATGAAATCAGGACTTTGGCTAATGACCCAGAAGTCGATTTGGACGTTATTATCGCTAAAAACATTGAGCCATATGATAAAGCGCTTGGTGATACGGAGTTTGTATATAATCTTGTGCGTAATGTGGCAAAGAATTTTGAGACGCTAGATAAAGCGCTTCAACCAATGGCCCCTGAATGGCCAATTGCATCGATTGCGGCGATTGATCGTAATGTCCTAAGGATGGGCCTATATGAACTTTCGGAGTGTAGAGACACGATTCCTCCGAAGGTTGCCATTAACGAAGCTGTTGAGCTCGCAAAATCGTTTGGCTCAGAAAACTCATCGAAATTTGTCAACGGTGTGCTCGGTACAGCTTACAAAAAATTAGGAATTACTGAAAAGAATAATTATGGAACAAAACAGAAAACCGCAGGTGCCAAGAAGAGCGGGAAACCCGCTGAGGGAGCCAACGGCAAGAAGAGCGCTAAAGGTTCCGGAAGCACTGCCGACGGAAAGAGTTAAAGAATCGGCTTTTGATAAAATCAAATCTGCTGTTTTTCATCGCAAGGCGGCGATTCAGTCGATTGTACGTGAGCCGACTTCTGGTGGGATAATTTTTCGATTCACTAGGGACAAGAAAGATATTGAGATACTATTGATTCAGGATTCGAAGGAGCGTTGGACAATACCGAAAGGTCATATTGAGCCGGGTGAGACTGCTAAAATGACGGCTAGGCGTGAGATTGAAGAGGAAACTGGGCTTAAGAATGTTTCGATTTTGACATGGCTTGGTAAGATTCATTTTAAATATCGTAGGATGGATAAATTAGTATTGATGACGACACAGATTTATTTGGTGCAGGCTTTAGATAGTCACGAAACGCCAATTCCTGAAAAATGGATGAAAGGAATTAGGTGGTTTTCGTTTGCTGATGCCCTTGAAGCAATTGAATATGAAGACATCGAGAAATTGATGTTGATTGCGAAGAAAAAGATTCGTGCGGGCGATTATAAATAAAGGAGGAAAATGGATAAGACACCTTATGTAGAGTTTGCTAAAAACAAACTTGGGTTTGAATTTAATAATATTGATTTACTGGTGACGGCTTTGACACACCGTAGTTATGTAAATGAGCACAAAAATGCTCACGAACATAATGAAAGACTGGAATTTTTAGGTGATGCAGTACTTGAATTAGTTTCTTCAGATTTTTTGTATCGAAATTACAACGAACCTGAGGGAATTATGACGGCAGTGAGAGCAGCTTTGGTGCGAACCGAATCAATTGGCGCGGCTGGACATGAGCTAGGGTATGCACCATTAGTTAGGATGTCTAAAGGTGAGAAACTGGGTTCTGAAAGAGCACACGATGTGATACTTGCAGATTGTTTTGAGGCAGTAATTGGGGCGATTTATCTTGATCAGGGGTATGAGACAGCGCGTGAATTTATCGATAAGCATATTTTGGTGAAGATTGATACTGTGCTTGAAGAAGGGACGTGGCGTGATCCGAAATCTTATGTACAAGAATTGGCGCAAAAAATTGACGGTATAACGCCGGTCTATAAAACACTGAAAGAAGAAGGGCCTGATCACGATAAGAAATTTACGGTAGGGCTTTATGTAGGTAATGTCTTAAAGGGTACAGGGGTAGGCCACTCTAAACAAGAAGCGCAAACTGCAGCGGCTAGAGAGGGTGTCAAACAGTACAAAAAAATAAAAAAATAAGCTAGATAAGGAGTTATTCTAAGGTAGAATAACTCCTTTTTGTTGACTTTTTAGTATTTTTATGGTATAATGAGAGTATAGGTTATAGCTGTCAGCCAAAAGGGAGGGTAAAAAATGGCAGAGAACATTAGAAGCATAGCATTAATATTGCATGAATTATTCATGGGTCGAGATTCGGCGCTCAGAAATTACGCAAGGGTTCGTCACACTCAGTATTGGATGGGGCTTTGGTGTAATAATGGTTGGAGCCTGCAGGATATCGATGCTACCGCAAAGGCTTACTTTTCGCAGCGCTTCTTGAATGGCGTTTCGATAAAGAATGCAAGTGAGAAAGCTTTGAGGGACGCGTTCACGAGGTTGGATCATGCTGTAGTGGATGGTTGTCATGGTCGTTGTAATAGAATTGTCAATGAGCTAAATGCAGCGCTTGCTGAACTTGGTCTACAGCAGGTTGATGTGGACAAATTCCTGGATTGGCTCACCTTCAATTATTATTACGATAAATACGATGATGGAAGTATTAAATATGATGATGAATACGGTACTCCGATTCGTATTTTTAACGATGACCAAAACCTTAGGGAATTTTGGGCAGAACTACAGCTGCTCTTAAAGAGCGGTAGGATGGCTAGTATGCAGTATGTAGCATCAATAGTTATCGATAAGAGGAAGAAGACGAAACCTCTGAAGAAAAACAAGTAGAGAATGGGTCGCATTGTGCGGCCCTTTTCTTTTTTAGAATTTTATGATATAATGGCGAAAGTAAATAATTTAAGGAGAAATATGCTAGCGATTCGCATGCAACGTAATGGCCGGTCACATTATCCAACGTACCGGATAGTCGTCCAAGAATCACAGCGTCATCCGCTTTCGGGACGTGTGGTAGCTGAGGTCGGCAATTACAATCCCGCAACCAAAGCTTTGACTTTGGATAAAGAAGCGGTGGAAAAATATCTAAAAAATGGCGCACAACCTTCTAGCCGTGTAGCTTTTATCTTGAAAAAGAACGGCGTAAAGTTGCCAAAATGGTACAAGGAGGCGCCAAAGAAAACTAAGGTCGCTAAACACGCTGACAAATTACGCAAAAATCAGCCAAAGGAAGAGCCAGCTGAAGCAGCTGCTCCAGCTGAGGAAGCACCAAAGGAAGAAGCTCAAGAATAATAAAATAGTCCCCGCGGGGACTATTTTTGTGCTATAATTTTAGTATAACAATAATAAATGGAGAAAAATATGGCTACTATTGACCAGCAATTTGTAGAATATATCGTTAAAACCTTAGTCAACAATCCTGAAAAGGTAGCAGTAGAACGAAAAATCGATGAAAAGGGTGTGCTTTTGTCTTTGACCGTTGATCCTTCAGACGTGGGCCGCGTAATTGGTAAGCGTGGTGTTACAGCCCAAGCGATTCGGGTTTTGCTCCGCGCTCTCGGTACTAAGCAGGATGCTAGATATAATTTGAAAATAGTGAATACCGATGAAGAAGGTGGCGCTGTTAAGGAAGAGAAGCCTGTAGAAGAAAAACAAGAAGATGTAGAAGAACCAGAAGAAGTAGAGGATGAGGATGACGAAGAGGATGAAGACGATGAAGAAGAACAGACTTCAGAACTTGCCGAGAAGACACGTGCAGAATTAGCTGATTTAGACGATTTGGATATTTAAGAATACTGATAAAGATAGCCTTGAGGGGCTATCTTTTTATTGACAAAAATGTAAATGTATGATATAATTATAGATGATAGGTTTTATCTCATATCTATAGGACTTTTAGAGAGTTATACATCGGAGGTGTATATGAACAAGAATATCCCATTTTTTGAAAAGGGGTGGAAGTTTGTCCATAAAGTTAAGGACAATAGTGGTTTAGCCCCAGATAGAATTGAGAGAGATGAAAGAGTTTACCGTGTAATGCATGATTTAATGGAAGGAAAATTGGTTGCGCCTGTGGATATTAGCAGCTTCTCATGTAGATTGAGGGGAAGAGTGTATAATAGAGAAGGTTTTAATCATGGAGACATGATAGAAACTTCTATTGTAAAGACAATAGACACGGAACCTTATGGCGATGGTTTTATTGTGACCACGAAATCCGGAAGTAAATACCGTATTTTACACGATCGGTTCTACACCCAAGTGATTCTATAATTTGTCACCCTCGGCAGTTCGCCGAGGGATTTTTGTGGAAAAGTTTGGTTTTTAAGTCGATAATGCTATTGACATTTTTGTGATTCTGAGTATAATTATTCTTAAGCTAACTAACTGCGAGTCGGCTTGTAAAAAAAATAAACAAAGAGTTGAGAGCTTATCTATGTCTAGAAAATTCCGTCCGTTGCGGAATTTTTTGGTGCTTAAGTTTTCCCTTTAAAAAAGTTTAAAAAATTCGAAATAAAAGTGAAACTAATTTTAGATTATGAATATTATTGTAATAATTGACGATCTGTGTTATTATAATTAGTAAGAAGTAGTGTGCCTTGTTTTTGTGCAACTCTAGATGTAGCGGGGCTAGGGTAAAAACAGGCAGTAATCTTCGGCGCTGAGACAATTTGAGATGCAGGGCTAGGAGTTCCTTATGTCTTAAAAATTGTCAAAAAGATTATCAACACTAAATAATAAAAGAGGTAGAATGGCTACAAAACCGAAGTCAGGTGAGAGAGTTTTCTTCACCGAAGGCGACCAGGCTCTGCCAATTCCGGATCTAACGGCACACCAAAAAGATTCGTGGGCAGACTTTGTCGAAAATGGACTGAGGGAAGTTTTTGCTGAGTTGAATCCAATCGACGATTACACTGGGCAGAAATTATCTCTAAGGTTCAAAGATTATTATTTTAAAGACCCTAAGGAGACAGAGCAAGAAGCTAAATACAATTTAGCGACTTATGAGGCTCCTTTGCATGTTTTGGTCGAGCTCGAGAATAAAGTTACGGGCGAAAAGAAAGAACAGGATATTTACTTTGGTGATTATCCTTGGATGACTGAGCGTGCAACTTTTATCATCAATGGTACAGAACGTGTGATTGTCTCACAGCTAATTCGTTCAGCTGGCGTATTTTTCAATGCAACTACGATTGGTCTTCGTAATTATTATGGTGCGAAGGTTATTCCAGGTCGTGGTGCTTGGCTAGAATTCGAGACAGCCGTAAACGGTGCTATTTATGTTAAGATTGACCGTCGTCGCAAGATTCCAGTAACGACATTCTTGCGTGCGCTCGGTATGTCTCAATCAGAGATTAAAAAGAAGTTTGAAAAAGTTGATACCGGTGAGCGTAAATATATCGAAGCGACACTAGAAAAAGATACGACTTCAACACAAGGTGAAGCTTTGCTTGAAGTTTATCGTCGACTTCGTCCTGGTGATTTAGCTACCGTTGAAAACGCTAAATCAATGATTGAAAGGACCTTCCTTGATCCTAAGCGATACGATTATTCAAATGTCGGTCGTTTCAAGCTCAATCGTCGTCTTGGTTTCGATACACCAAATGATCCAGAGCATAGAACTTTGCAAATGAAGGATGTATTGGCGATTATCACTGAGATTATTCGCCTCAATAACACTCAAGAGCCAGCTGACGATATCGATTCATTGTCGAATCGCAGAGTTAAATTAGTCGGTGAATTGGTGCAACGTCAATTCCGTTTGGGTATGCTTCGCTTACAGCGAAACATTTTGGATAGAATGTCAATGGCTAGTGCTGAAGATGTTACACCCTCACAATTATTAAACTCACGTCCAGTTGTAGCTGCGGTGAAAGAATTCTTTGCTACCTCACAGCTGTCGCAGTTGATGGATGAAGTTAACCCATTCTCAGAGCTTGCACACAAGAGGCGTCTAAGTTCGATGGGTCCTGGTGGTTTGACTAGGGAACGTGCTGGTTTTGATGTGCGGGATGCACACCCGACTCATTATGGTCGTATTTGTACAGTTGAAACACCAGAAGGTGGTAACGTAGGTTTGGTGCTTAACTTTGCTACTTATGCCAAGATAAACCAATATGGCTTCATTGAAGCTCCCTATCGTGTAGTTAAGAATGGCAAGGTGACTGATGAAGTAATATATATGGATGCGGATACCGAAAACGATATGATTATTGCAGATGCTTCGGTGAAACTTGATAAAAATGGTAAGTTCGTAGAAGATTGGGTATCGGCCCGTGTACATGGTACACCAGCTCAGGTAGAAGCAAAACGTGTTACCCATATTGATGCAGCTCATAAGGAAATTTTAGGTGCGTCTGCTGCACTTATTCCATTTGTGGAGAAAAACCGTGTTGACCGTTCTTTGATGGCTTGCGCAATGCAGAAACAGGCAGTGCCACTTTTGAAGCAAGATAATCCAATTGTTGGTACTGGTATTGAACGAGAAATCGCTAAGAATACTTCACAGCTCGTGATGGCTACTGGCAGTGGTGTGGTAAAGAAAGCCGATAGCGAATCCGTAGTTGTGACTTATGATAAGGGTGGTGATGTAGAATACAAACTGCAACACTTTGAAAAGACAAATGATGACCGTTGTTATAACCAGCACTGTAGAGTAGTGCGTGGCCAAAAGGTAAAAGCAGGTGACACATTGATTGAAGGCGCCTCAATTAATGATGGTGAGCTTGCGCTTGGTCGTGATTTGTTAGTAGCATTTATGCCATGGCGTGGTTACAACATGGACGACGCTATTGTGATTTCGAATCGTTTGGTTGAAGATGATACTTTGACCTCAATTAACATTAAAGATTTTGACGTAGAAGTTCGTGAGACTAAATTAGGTCCAGAACAAGTGACTCGCGATATCCCGAATGTATCCGAACACTCACTCCGCCATTTAGGTGAAGATGGTATTGTGACAGTTGGTTCTGAAGTTAAAAATGGTGATATCTTAGTCGGTAAGATTACGCCAAAGGGTGAACAAGAGTTAAGTTCAGAAGAGCGTTTGCTTCGTGCAATCTTCGGTGAGAAAGCTAAAGATGTACGTGATACTTCAGTGCGTATGAATGGTTCGTCAACTGGTAAAGTTGTTGATGTGCGTGTTTATACGCGTGAGCAAGGCCATGACCTCAAAGCTGGAGTAATCATGCAGATTAAAATCTTTGTAGCTGAGATGCGCAAGATTGGTGTAGGTGATAAGCTAGCTGGTCGTCATGGTAACAAGGGTGTGGTATCGCGTGTATTGCCAGTTGAAGATATGCCTTTCATGGAAGATGGTACTCCGATTGACATCGTCTTGTCACCAATGGGCGTGCCTTCACGTATGAATCTAGGTCAGCTATTTGAAACACATCTTGGTATGGCAGCACGTGCTCTAGGGTACAAAGTTGCGACACCGTCATTTAATGGGGTACCAGATGAAGTAATTTCTGACGAACTAGAAAGAGCTGGATTTTCAAGAGACGGTAGAGTACAGTTATACGATGGTTTAACTGGTGAGCCATTTAATGAACGTACTAGTGTTGGCGTGATGCATATGTTGAAGCTTCACCACATGGTGGAAGACAAAATTCACGCTCGTTCGACTGGTCCATATACTATGGTTACTCAGCAGCCGCTTGGCGGTAAAGCTCAAAATGGTGGTCAGCGCTTTGGGGAAATGGAGGTCTGGGCACTTGAAGCTTATGGTGCTGCTACCACTTTGCAAGAGATGCTGACGATTAAGTCTGATGATGTCTATGGACGTGCAAAGGCTTATGAGGCAATCATTAAACATGAACCAATTGAAGGGCCGAAACTCCCTGAAGGCTTTAATGTCTTAGTGAAGGAGTTGCAAGGTCTTGGTCTCAAGGTTGATCTTTTGGATCACGGTGAATCAGCGGATGCTGGCGATGTGATCGAAAAGACATCCAAAGCAATTGAGAAGGATAAAGATGATCAATCCATCTATGATCAACATAAAAAAGATACTGAGCCACAAATACTTGACCTCGACGATACTGAGGCGGAAGCAATGATGGCAGAAGAAGGTATCGAAATAACGGAGATTGACGAGGATGATGGTACCGTTGATCTCGGAGAGGAGTTCTAAGATGGCGTGGATGGATAATTTTATCAGCGCTTCGGACTTCGATTCAATTCGTCTAAGCGTAGCAAGTCGTGACGATATTTTGAATTGGAGCTATGGTGAAGTAACCAAGCCTGAGACGATTAACTATCGTACTCAAAAACCAGAACGTGATGGTTTGTTTTGTGAACGTATCTTTGGTCCAACCAAAGACATCAATCCACATGATTCGAAGCTTAAAGGCGTAAGAAGCCGTGAAGCAGCGGTTGATAAAGAAGGTAATCTTGTTACGAAATCAATTACCCGACGTGAAAGAATGGGGCACATTTCATTGGCTGCTCCTGTTGCTCATATTTGGTTTATGCGCGGGATTCCATCTGCTTTATCATTATTGCTAGATATTACAGTTAAAAATATTGAGAAAGTAGTATATTTTGCAACTTATTTGATTACGGATGCAAAGACCGATGAAATCCAAAAAACTTTGGAGAGTCTAGAAGGACAAACTAGTGCTGCTCGTGATGCAATTAGGTTGCGCTACGAGAAAGAATCTAAGGCTGAAGGTGCAGATGTAAAAGCACTTGCCGAAGCTCAAACTAAAGAAATTGAAGAATTAGAAGCTGATTATTCTGCTAAAAAAGCTATGCTTGATTCATTTAAGAAGGGCGGCGTAATTACTGAAGTTCAATATCGTAATCTTCCAGAAGAATACGAAGATTTGATTACTGTAGAGATGGGCGCAACTGCTATTAAGAAAATGCTTGATGAGATTGACTTGGACAAGTTAATTGAAGATTTGCGCAAAGAAGCGACTGAAGCAAAAGGCCAAAGAGAGAAAAAGATTCAAAAAAGACTTAAGACTCTTGAGGGCATGCAAGCTGCGGGGATTAGACCAGTTGATTTAATATTGACGGTCGTCCCAGTAATTCCACCGGATCTACGCCCGATGATTGCTTTGCCTGGTGGTAGATTTGCTACTTCAGATTTGAACGATTTGTATCGTAGAGTAATTAATCGTAATAATCGTTTGAAGAAGTTGATTGATTTGAATGCGCCAGAGGTGATTTGCCGAAATGAAATGAGAATGTTGCAGGAAGCAGTGGATGCTTTGATTGATAACTCTGCTGCGCATGGTTCACGTGGGGCAAATTCTACTAATGGTCGTCGTAAACTCAAATCATTATCTGATTTACTAAAAGGTAAGCAAGGCCGTTTCCGCCAGAACCTTCTTGGTAAGCGTGTAGACTATTCTGGCCGTTCTGTAATTGTAGTGGGTCCAGAATTGAAATTACATGAATGTGGTTTACCAAAACAGATGGCACTTGAGCTTTTTAAGCCGTTTGTAATTTCATGGTTAATCGGTAATGAATATGCAAATAACATTCGAGCTGCTTCAAGATTAATCGAATCAAAAGAAACTGTAGTTTGGGATGCGCTCGATGATGTGATTAAGGGTAAATATGTGCTCTTGAACCGTGCTCCTTCGCTACACCGTTTGAGCGTACAGGCTTTCCAGCCACGTTTGATTGACGGTAAAGCAATTAAGCTTCATCCTTTAGTAGCATCTGGGTTTAACGCTGACTATGATGGTGACCAGATGGCTGTTCACTTGCCACTTTCAGAAGGTGCTCAAGCTGAAGCGAAAGAATTGATGTCGGCTGAAAAGAATCTTTTGAAGCCTGCAGACGGTTCTCCGGTGTTGGCAATTTACCAGGACGTGGTGCTTGGTGCTTACTATCTAACTTATGATAAACCAGGCACTGATACTGGCGATCCAAAAGCTTTCTCGAGCGTTTATGAAGCCGAAATGGCTTATGACCAGGGAATTATTGCGCTTCAGACGCCAATTCGTGTGTTTACGAAGCGTGAAATTCGCGATACGACACTCGGGCGAGTTATCTTTAATGAGATTTTGCCTAAAGATTATCCATATGATAATTCAGTACAAACTAAGAAACACTTGTCTAAGGTGATGGCAAATATCTTTGATCTTTATGGCTCAGAGGTGATGGTGAAGACTGCTGATGCTTTGAAAGATTTGGCATTTGAATATGAAACAATTGCTTCAATTTCAACTGCAAAAGATGATTACCCAACTTATGATGAAATCGATGACTTTATCGCTGAAGGTGATGCTAAAACTGCATTGATCCAAGAGCAGTTCAATGATGATTTGATTACTGAAGATGAGCGTTATAAGTTGACTATTGCTAACTGGCGAGATATCGATAAGAAAATCTCTGAATTCTTGCAAGGTAAACTTTCTGAGATGGATACTGATATTGCGGTGATGGTGAACTCTGGCGCTCGTGGTAACATTTCAAACATTAAGCTTGCTTCTGCAGAAATTGGTATCATGGTAGATATCAACAACAATGAGATTGAGCTTCCTGTAAAATCTTCATATAAGAAAGGTTTGAATACTCTTGAATCATTTATTGCGACACGAGGTGCACGTCAAGGTCAGGTTTCTACGGCGTTACGTACTGCTGACTCTGGTTATCTAACCCGTCGTTTGGTTGATGTTTCACAAGACGTATTCACAACTGATGAAGAAGCAGAAGATCCTGGCTTCACAGTATATCGTAATGAAACTGAATTATCTGGTATTAGCTTTGCAGCTAGACTTAACGGTCGTTATACAGCTGAAGCAGTGCCAGGCTACCTAGAAGCAGATGAGCTAATTACTAAAGAAATGGCAGAACAGCTTGAAGCTGATGAAAAGATTGAAGCCGTAAAAATTCAGTCGATTCTTTCAACTACTGCTGTTGAGGGTATTCCACGTAAGGCTTATGGTGTTGATATGTCAACTCGTGCATTGGTGGCTGCCAATGAGCCAGTAGGTGTGATTGCAGCACAATCACTTGGTGAGCCAGGTACCCAGCTAACACTTGACACTAAACACGGTTCTGGTGTGGCGGGTTCTGGTGCAATCGCAAGAGGTCTTCCTCGTGTAGAAGAGCTTCTTGAAGCACGTACACCAAAAGGTCAAGCTTATGTATCGCCAATTGATGGTGTGGTAGAAGTTTGGGAAGATGGTAATAAATATATTGTCCAAATTACTCCACAATCTGGCGCTGTCGAAAAGTTTGAGCTTGATGGTCGTAAGCCATCTGTCAAGGATGGTGAGAGCGTAAAGGCTGGTGCTACTTTGGTGAAAAAGAGTGGTGAGAAGCCAGCTATTAAGGCACCTCACGAAGGCATCGTGGAACTTGTCAAAGATGCTATTATCTTAGTGACATCGGCTGGCGGCGTAACGAGGATTGAAATCCCTGGCGATGCCGAATTGGTGGTAAAATCCAATGATTCCGTAGAGGCTGGCGATCGTTTGACTACTGGTTCTTTGAATCTACAAGATTTGCTCAAGTATAAGGGAATTGAGACAACTGAACGTTACATTATGAATGACGTTCTAAACGTGTATGCAGCACAAGGACATGAGATTTCACCGAAACACCTTGAAATTTTGGTACGCCAAATGTTCTCACGAGTACAAATCAATGATCCAGGCGATTCATCATTTGTGACCGGTGACATCACTTCTCGTGCAGCTGTTACCTTGGAGAATCGTGAGTTAGAGGCAGCAGGTAAAGCTCCAGCAACTTTCACTAATTTGTTGCTTGGTATTACTAAGGTATCGATCTTCTCAGATTCATTCCTTTCAGCCGCATCATTCCAAGATACTACTCGTGTGCTTATTAATGCAGCCATTAACGGTCGTGTTGATAGATTACGTGGTCTCAAGGAAAATGTGATTATCGGTCGTAAGATTCCGGTAGGAACTGGTGTAGCGCCGTTATCGGATTTTGAAACGTCGGACTCTAAGGAGCCTACGGAAGAAGATCTCGAGAATCTCTAAAAAATAAAGGGCTAAAAGCCCTTTATTTTTTATCTTAGATATGATACTATAATATATAGTTATAAAGAGGTTTTATGCATTTTAAGACGATTTTCAAATCCCTAAAGAATAAAGACATGCTAAAACGAGTATTAATAATACTCGGTATTATTGTTGCATATCGTTTAATGGCACAAATTCCAGTACCAATGGGCGATGCTTCTACTTTTAAGGAAGCTGTGTCGAATTTGTTAGAAAAATCTGATTTTTCGAGTTTTCTTAATTTGATTTCTGGTGGTGGGTTAGCTTCATTTAGTATTATTTTGGTGGGTATGTCTCCATACATTACTGGTTCTATTGTGGTACAATTGCTCACTAAAGCGATTCCACGTCTTGAGGAATTATCTAATGATGGTGAAACTGGTCGTCGTAAGATCAACCAATGGACTCGTATTTTGACAGTGCCTCTAGCTATTATTCAATCTATTGCTTATATCTTTATTTTATATCAGTCTACTGTTGCGGCAAATATCGCTTCTGATTTCACTCCGACAATGGGTGACTGGGCATTATCAGTGACCGCAATGACAGCTGGTTCGGTTATCTTGATGTGGCTTGGTGAGTTAATCACAGAGCAAGGGATTGGCAATGGTATTTCTACTTTGATCTTTGCTTCGATTATTTCACAATTGCCAAATACGATGGCAACACTTTGGGCATCTCTCACAGATACTTCACAGGGTACTTTAAATTTGTTTGGTTGGTTTGAATTGCCAGTTAATCCTACAACATTTTGGATTATTCTAGGTTTTTCAGTGGCAATGTTGTTTGTGATCTACTTCCTGGTGAAATTGAATGAAGCACAGCGTATTATTACGGTCAATTATGCCAAGAGAGTACACGGTAATTCATCTTATGGTGGTATTAAATCGATTTTACCAATTAAAATGATTGCGGCTGGTGTTATTCCAGTGATTTTTGCGACAGCTTTCTTGTCATTGCCTGCTCTTGTTGGTCAAGTAATGACGTCAATTGACCCAAGCAGTGAAGTAGGAGCTGGGTTAGTGTCTACTTTTTCAGCACCTTCGGCAAATAATTTTAAAGCAATGTATCCAGATGGTATAACTGGTCAATGGTTCGTCTATCCGGTAATGTACTTTGTATTAGTATTTGCCTTTACATATTTCTACACTTCAATTATTTTCAATACTAAAGAAATAGCGGATAATTTGCAGAAGCAGGGTGGATTTATTGAAGGTGTACGTCCGGGTATTCAAACGGCGGAATATTTAAGTAAAGTAGTTAATCGGTTAGATTTATTTGGTGCGTTAGCGCTTGGTTTGGTGGCGATGCTTCCATTTATTACTGACTATATCTTTATCGTTTTGACTGGTGCTCCAATTGGTTTGTCGATTTCTGGTACTGGGCTTCTAATCGTGGTGACGGTGGCGTTAGAGAATCTCAGGTCGGTGGATTCTAGGGCACTAATGATAACATACGACGATTTTGGTGATGAGCTTGAAAGTGAATAAAGGGTGGCGTAGTATTGTCAAGTGGACCGTATGGTCAATACTTTTGGTACTGTTTTTGATATACTTTATAAGAGTAGTTTCATTTGAGAAATATTATTATAATGAGAAAGAGGGAAGCGAGCGTGATGTTGCGACAATTTCGAATGGAAACGAGGATTTGATCGAAGAAAAACCGAGTGATGACGAAGTAAAAGAATATGTAGTCGCTCCTGACAGACCGAGGTATTTAATTGTAGAGAAACTAGGGGTAAAAAGAGCTCGAATTTTACCCATGGGAGTTAACACGAGTGGCGAACTTGATACACCACGTAATATCTTTGATGTGGGTTGGTATGAAGGTTCTGGTAAGCCTGGGTTGGGTGGCACTATGATGATTGATGGTCATAATGGTGGCCCCCATGTACATGGTGTTTTTAAGGATTTACCAAAACTTGCTAATGGGGATATCATTAAAATTGAGCGAGGTGATGGTGAAGTTTTTGAGTATGAAGTGGTAGAAAATAAAGCGATAGCTTTGGATGAGTCTAACGCGTATATGTCAATAGCAGCAAAGACGCCAGTAGAAGGTAGAGAATCAGTGACTTTGATCTCATGTACGGGTGAATGGTCGCAACAACAAGGGACATATCTTTCTAGGCAGTTTACGCGGGCGGTGCTAGTAGAAAATTAGAGGATTTAACTCTTTACAAATTGTAATTTTTGTGCTAAACTTGAAAGGTAATTTATGGCTAGTCAAAAGGAAGTGATTAAACTCACTGGTAGTGTTGTTGAAGCATTACCTAATACCCAGTTTCGGGTTGAACTCGAGAATGGTCATATTATTGTTGCCCATATGAGCGGGAAAATGCGAAAGAACTACATTCGTTTGGTCCCGGGCGACAGAGTCGAGGTTGAGTTAACCCCATATGATCTTACAAAGGGCAGAATCAGCTTTAGACTCAAGGATTAATATTAACTGTTGTATTTTTTACAACATTTAATATAAGGAAGAAGTTAAATACTATTTGCAAAAGTATTTAGCGGGGATTCTTTATATTTATGTGAAAATTACAACAATAACAAGGAAAGGATTTTAACACAATGAAAGTACGTGCAAGTGTTAAAAAAATCTCCCCTGATGACATTATTGTACGCCGTAAAGGTGTGCTTCGTGTTATCAATAAGAAAAAACCTAAGAATAAGCAAAGGCAGGGTTAAGATATATGGCTAGAATAGCTAGTGTTGTGATTCCTTCCGAAAAACAAGTATGGATTGCTCTTACTTATGTTTACGGAATTGGTCGCACAACTTCAAAGAAAATCCTTGCGGAGGCTAAAATCGAGCCTACCACTCGGGTGAAAGATCTCACCGAGGCTGACGAACAGAAAATCAACGACATTATTTCCGCGAAATATCGCGTTGAGGGTGATCTTCGTCGCACAGTGAGTAATAATATCAAACGTATAAAGGATATCAATTCCTATAAGGGAATGCGTCACAAGGCGAAATTACCAGTCAACGGCCAGCGTACTCGTACGAATGCACGTACTCGTAAGGGTAAGGCGATCGCGGTCGGTGGTGCACAACCAAAAGCTGCAAGTAAGACTTAAAAGGAGAATAAAATGGCAGAAGAAGAAATTAAAGCTACAACTGCTACTGAGACTACTGAGTCGAAGGCTCCTAAGTCAAAGGCAGGTAAAAAAGGTAAAAGAATTGTCAATAGCGGACAAGTACATATTCAGTCAACTTTCAATAATACTATTATTAGTGTTACTGATAAAACTGGTGGTGTATTGTCAGCTTCTAGTGCTGGAGCGAATGGTTTTCGTGGTTCTAAGAAAGGAACAGCATTCGCAGCTGGTGTAGCAGCAGAAAAAGCATTAGAAACTGCAAAAAAGAACCATGCGTTAAATTCAGTTGATGTTTACGTCAGCGGGATTGGTCTCGGTCGCGATGCGGCTATCAGAGCAATTTCGACTGTTGGTATCAAAATTGATAGCATCGTAGATGTGACTCCGATTGCACATGGTGGTGTGCGACCGAAGGGAGAAAGGAAACCATAATGGCTAGAGACAATACCCCTATCGTAAAACAGAGTCGTCGTGAAGGTTTCGCACTGGCGCCTAAAGCGCATAAGGTGATGGCTAAAAAATCTGGTATTCCAGGTGAGCATGGCGATAAGAGAGTACGTGGCGGTAGCCTGTACCTCACTCAGCTTCGTGAGAAACAGAAAGTTCGTCGTATGTATGGACTACTAGAGAAGCAATTTGCGAAATTAATGCGTGAAGCCCAGAAGGCTGATGGCCTAACTGGTGAAAAATTGCTTGAATTTTTGGAGAGGAGAGCTGACAACGTGGTTTTCCGCGCTGGATTTGCTTTGACTCGTCGTCAAGCACGTCAATTAGTTTCACATGGACACTTTACCTTAAACGGTCGTCGAATTGATATTCCATCGATTCGATTGAACCCGGGTGATGTTTTAGAGGTTCGTCCGAAATCAGCAAAAACTGAGTATTTCAAGAATCTTCCGAATATCATCGGGGCGGCTAACGTAGTTCCGCTTTCATGGATGAAGGTCGACGGCAAGAAGATGAAGATTGAAATTACCGCAACGCCGAAACGCGAAGAGGCGGAAGCTGGTATTAACGAACAATTAATCGTTGAGTATTACTCACGCTAAGGAGAATAAAACATGACAACAAAGAATATTCACGAAGCCAAGCTAGACTCAGTAAAAGAGCTTAGTCCAACTAGTGCAGAATTTGTGATTAAGCCACTTTACCCTGGTTATGGTAATACGCTTGGTAATTCCTTGCGTCGCGTGCTTCTTTCTAGCGTGAAGGGTGCTGCGATTACGGCATTTTCAATTGAAGGTACCACACACGAATTCACTTCGATTCCTGGTATTCGTGAAGATGCAGTTGATATTATGCTCAATCTCAAGAATATTCGTTTCAAGATGCACACTGATGCACCTGTTGAATTGACACTTGAGATGAAAGGCGATAAGCAATCTGAAAAAGATGGTGATAAGCGTGTAGTGGCTGGTGATATCAAACTTCCTTCTGAAGTTGAAATCGCTAACCCAAATCAGACTATTTGTCACATTGATGATCCTAAGCATGTTCTTAAGATGCATTTGATTGTGGAGTCTGGCCGTGGTTACCTTACTATTGATAAGGCAAGCGAAGAACGCTTACATAGTGATATGATCGCGATTGACGCAGTGTTTACACCTGTACTTCGTGTACGTTATAAAGTAGAAAACACTCGTGTTGGTCAAGATACTAATTTGCAACAGTTGACACTTACAGTTGACACTGATGGTACTTTGACACCAAAAGATGCTTTTGAGGAAGCTGCTGCAATTTTGGTTAATCAATATACTGCACTTGCAGGTTCAACTAAGGTAGAATCTAGCCCAGCTCCTGGTAGTAATACCGAAGACGAAGACGCTGGTTTGATGCTTCCTATTGAAGAGCTTGAATTGTCTGCTCGTACAGCTAATGCACTTCTCAACAATGACATTCGCACAATTCGAGATTTGGTCACTTTGTCAGAGACTGATTTGAAGGATTTGAAAGGATTTGGTCAGAAGGCACTAGATGAAGTAAAAGAAAAGTTAACGGAGTTAAATATTTAATATGCACAGGCACGGATATAAAGGCCGAAAATTTGGCCGCGAAACCGATCAGAGGTTGGCGCTAACCCGTGGGCTCCAGTGCTCTCTGATCAAGTACCAAAGTATTACTACGACTTTGGCACGAGCTAAAGAGATTCGCCGTTCAACTGAAAAGTTGATTACGATGGCGAAGAAGGGTGGTCTCAATAATCGACGTTTGATTATTGCCCGCCTCAATGATTTAGAAGCTGCTTCATTGTTGGTCGATGTAATTGCACCACAGATTAAGCGTGATTCTGGCTATCTCAAAATTGAGCGAGCTGGATTCCGTCGTGGCGATAATGCCGAGATGGGTACGATTAGCTTTGTGGATGAAATCGATTTTGAGATTGAAGCTCCTAAAGAAGAAAAACCTAAGGCTAAAAAGCCAGTGACTCAGAAGGAGGACAAGTAATGAAAACTTATTCTCAGAAAGCTGCTGAAATCAAGCGTGAGTGGTGGATGATTGATGCTTCCTCGATGCCTTTAGGTAAATTGGCAGTTGTGATTGCTGATAAATTGATGGGGAAGAGTAAAGTTACTTATACCCCACATATTGATAACGGTGACTATGTTGTAGTTACTAATGCTAAGAAATTGGTAGTAACTGGTGATAAAATGCTCCAAAAGAAGTATTATCGCCACAGTGGTTATCCTGGTGGTATCAAGGAATTACGTCTTGAAGAAGTAATCGAAAAGGATGCTGCTCGCGCAATTCGCGAAGCAGTGAAAGGTATGATGCCTAAGAATAAATTAGCAGCAGAGCGCTTGAAACGCCTTCGTATCTTCGATGGCGAAGAACATGCTCACGCAGCGCAAAACCCAAAGGAGATTAAATAATGGTAGATAAGAAGAAATATACCTACGGGCTTGGGCGACGTAAAGCTGCTACAGCTTCGGCTCGCCTCTACAAAGGTAAGGGTGATATTAAAATCAACGATAAGCCAGCTCTAGAATATCTTTCTGGCAATAAGACTTATTTAGCTGAGATTACTGATCCTTTGGCTCTAGCCGAAAAGCAAAAAGAGTACGATATTACGATTCTCGTTAAAGGTGGTGGTTTGGCTGGACAGGTAGATGCTATTAAGCTTGCTATCTCGAAAGCTTTGGTCACGGAAGCGCCTGACCTTCGTCCGGTTTTGAAGAAAGCTGGTATGATGAAGCGCGATCCTAGAGAAAAAGAGCGCAAGAAATATGGCTTACGCTCAGCTCGTAAGAAAGAACAGTTCTCTAAGCGTTAAAAATAAGCCCCCTCAGGGGCTTATTTTTATGTTATAATATAGGTGATGGGGCGTTAGCTCAGCTGATAGAGCGCAGCATTCGCATTGCTGAGGTCGCGGGTTTGATTCCCGCACGCTCCACCAAAAATGGAAAATAAATCATTTATGATTTATTTTTTATTTTTTAGGAGTGGCCCGGGAAGACTTTCCCGCACGCTCCACCACGGATAGCGTCTTTGTGGAGGGCCACAAAAATAGACCCCTGATAGGGGTATTTTTTTGTGTTTTGAAACAATATTGGTTCATTGTGATGTATATTGGAGTGTCGCATTATTTTGCCGCAAGAGGGAAGTGTGTGCAACCGACCAGCGACGCGACACCCCCCTGTGTGCAATATACCAGCGATGCGACATTTACAGGGGTGAAATTATCCTATGTTATAATGAATTTATGGATATTGTTGGAATTAGTAACCATAATTACATGGGACAGCTGTAATGCCGTCTCTACTTCTGGTTCTTATTATAATTGCGGTAGCCTTGTTTGTTTTAGCTGGATTTATTTGGTTATTCTATGATCATGGTTTGGATAAACTTAAGAATCCTAATGAATGGAAAGATACAGGTAAGGCTGGTGAACAAATCATATTCACCACTTTGCGTGACAAAATTCATGTTCCGGAAAACCAAATACTTAGAAATGTTTATATACCTACAAAAGATGGTAAAACTTCTGAAATTGATATACTGGTAGTCTCTAAAAAAGGGCTACTAGTTTTTGAATGTAAAAACTATGCCGGAAACATGTATGGAGACATGAAACGAAAAAAGTGGATACAATATCTTGGTAATAAGAAGAGCTTCTTCTATAATCCATTTCTTCAAAACCAGACTCATATAAATAGCTTAAAAGCTTTTCTTAGTCAATATGGGGATTTGCCAGCAACATCTTTTGTGACTACTATCTCTCGTGGTAAATGGAAGGTAAAGAATCTTGGTCCAAATGATTATTTCTTAGGATATAATTGCCACTTAGTGGATGTACTAAAAACAATACCGGATTCAAAAATCATGGTTAAACATTTTAAAGACATCATGCAAAAACTTACTCTCTTATCTAGACCTGATCAGCTAATCTGTGAAGAACACGCCAACCAAATCAGAAAACATTCAAAATAAGTAAAACAGTTATGTTATAATGGTTATGTAGTAGGTAATACTAAAAGACATGTCCATGACAAAAGAAAAACATACAATATTAGCTCCAATAGGACTAGGTCTGATAGTCCTTACTGGAGCATTTTTATTATCTAGCGTCTTATCCACTTATAATACTTATGCTGCATCCTACACCCTCACTCTCTCTTCCTCCGGCTCTCAATCCATTGATGTATCTAACATGGGAGATAAGACTGCTATTAGTGCAGATAATCTCAATGTAGCTACTAACTGTAGATATGGCTATAACCTTACTCTCTCTACTTCAGTAAATAATAATAATCTATATCTAAATGGTAATAGCTCTAATAATACAACTGGTACATACTTCTCTCCAGTAAATGGCACATCTACATTAAAGAGCTCTTCTAATACATGGGGATACTATTATAATAGCTCTACTCCTACTACAGCTCCTACTTCATCTTCTATCTTCTCTCCAGTACCAACTCTTAGTAACCCTGCTACTATTAAGACTCCACTAACTAATCCTAGTAGTACAGACATTAATGATAACTTTAGTATCTACTATGGTGTAGCATCATCAGATGATATGCCAGTAGGTACATATAAACTAATACCAGATACTAATAATTCAGGTAATGATGGAACCTTAGTCTATAATGCTACTATCTCAGATTCTTGTATATCTTATACCGTACACTACAATCCTTCTAGTTACTTTGAAGGAAATCTCATCACTGGTACTGGTACAGTAGCAGACCAGACTATCTATGAGGGTGTATCTACGCCTCTAACGACTAGCACATATACTGGTCCTAATATTGGTGGTGTTCAGTACTACTTTGCTGGATGGAATACTGCACAAGATGGCAGCGGGTCTAGCTACACGTTAGGCCAGTCTGTAACTGATCTCACTACAGTTGGAAGCACGATAACTCTTTATGCCATGTGGACAGATTGTCCAAGTAACAACATTTGCTATAATGCCAACGTGACAAATGCTAGTGATGTAGAAGGTAGTATGGGCAATCGGAGTATATCTAATTCAACCACTTCAGCTACACTCTATGCTCCCAACTTCAAACATGACGGCTACGGCTTTAAATCCTGGAATACTAAGAAAGACGGAACCGGCACTGACTATGGTCCAAACCAAGATATATCATTCGCTACTGGACAATATAGCACAGGTGGTCTCAAACTCTATGCTACCTGGGTAGAAAGCCAAGGTAATATGCAAGACTGGTCAGGTTGTTCTAGCATGAATATAGGAGACGTCACGGCTCTTAAAGATACTAGAGATAATGATGTTTATGCCGTAGCTAAACTTGCTGATAATAAATGCTGGATGATAGAAAACTTAAGATTAGATGATTCTGTAGAACTCTCATCCACCAACACTCACAACCCATCTCTTCCACTCACTAACATCTATGATTCTAGCACTACATCAAACCACCTCTCTCCAACCTCATCACTGGCTTACGATGCTACTACTGCTCCAGAAGGATGGTGCACTACTGACTCCTCTGCCTGTGACGACCAATCTAGACTAAGAACAGACAATACCACTCTCTTCACCAATAACACCTCATCAAGCTACAGTGCATCAAGTAACGTCTACTCCTATGGCAACTATTACAACTGGTACTCTGCTACAGCCGGACATGGTAAATATAGTAAATCCTCAGATAATGTAGCAGGAGACATCTGCCCAGCAGGTTGGCATCTACCAACCGGAAAAGATGCCACTGGAGACTTTGGTGTACTAGATATTGCCTTAGGTGGTACTGGGGCATATTCATCTTCCAGCACTACTCCTACTGGTGCTACCATGTCTTCTGCTTATCGTTCTTACCCCAACAACTTTGTTTATTCTGGGCGCGTGAATGGTTCGTCGGTCGGCAGCCGTACTTCCGGCGGAAACTATTGGTCTGCTTCGGCGAGCAATAGTAGTATCAACGCCGACATCTTGTATTTCGGTAGTACGTTCGTAAACCCAGGCACGAACGCCGACAACAAGTACACCGGGAGGATGGCGCGTTGCATTGCATGCACATATCATTTTGGAATCAGTGATTGTGACGATGGTGAGTCTGGAGGGGGGCAACTTTAATATGATGATAGGTTTTATCTATTGAGAGGACGGAAGGAGTAAATGAGTAAAACAGAATACAAGATAGCTACATCGGCATTCGGTCTAGTAGGTCTGACTATCTTTACTGGGATAATCCTTATGTCGTCGGGGGCATCTGCTGGTGATAGTGCTATAAGCAATGTTTCGGTTAATGTTCCAGTAGCTTGCACAATGTCTGGTACTGGTATGAATAGTCATAATGCTACTATTCCTAATGGCACCTATCAAGCCAATATAGGTACTACTACCATGAAAGCTGTATGTAATGATAGCAATGGTTTTGCCATCTATGCTATAGGATATACAGACAATGAATATGGCAAGACAGTACTAACTAACAGCACTTTAGGCACTTCTTCTGATATAGCTACAGGAACAGCTACGAGTACAGGAAGTCCTGATGTATCTAACTGGGCTATGAAACTAGCTACAAATTCATCTGCTACTTATCCATTAACCCTAGATAATAGCTTTGGTAATTATCATAATGTTCCAGCAGAATATACTAAAGTAGCACATAGAGATTCTGGTACTGATATAGGAACTAGTGCTGTAGGAAGTGAACTAACATCTACTTATGCTGCTTATATGAGTAAGACTCAACCTGCTGGAACCTACATAGGACAAGTTAAATATACATTAGTCCATCCATCTACCCACGTCGCTCCAGTAGCATGTAACAATAAGGCTACTACTATATCTGAAGCAGTCTGTCTCCAAGACTTTGCTCATGTCAGTGAAGCTAATAGAAACTCCATCATCGCTTCTATGACTCCAGAACAACAATACACATTAAAAGATAGTAGAGACGGTAAGACTTATACTATTGCTAAATACCAAGTAGGAAACTCAGGTAACTATGATATCTGGATGACTCAGAACCTAGACTTAGATCTAGAAGCAGGAACTACCTATACTGACGAAGATACAGATATAGGCTATAACACTACAACCAATTCATACGATACTGCTGCCTGGAGCCCAATCCGCTCTACCTACACTGCCACTACCGGACATATTCACGAGTGGTGCCAAGGTGGAACCTGGAACTCACAATATGGTTACTGTGAACTAAACGATACCCCAGAATCCTATGATCCAGGTAATCTATATTGGAACGCTACGGAGAGTGATTATACTGACTGGGATGCTTACTATAGCAGTTGCGATTACACTACTTCTACCCCATCTTGTAACCAATCTCTTAACCCTATCTCTACTTACGTCTCATCTACCGGTGCGTCTCAATACCATCTAGGCAACTACTACAACTGGGCAGCTGCGCTTGCTACTAATGATTCCTCAGCGTTCAATAACTCTAGTTTAGTAGAACAATCCATTTGTCCTGCTGGGTGGACCTTGCCTAGAATCGGTGAAGGAGAAGATTCCTTCTATAGCTTGTGGAACCAGTATGGCTTTAGCAACAGTTCTATAAACGGAAACAACAAATTGTGGGTCAGTCCATTATACTTCGCCGCGGGTGGGGTCTTTATCGGTAATCTGGACGATGTCGGGGGCGGCGGCTTCTTCTGGTCGCCTGTCCCGGATGGCTCGGGCGGCGCCAGGGATGCGGGCTTCGGCGTGGATGGCTACGTCGGCCCGTCTGGCAACAGCAACCGAAGCGACGGCGTCTCTGTTCGCTGCGTGGTTCGTCCTGTGTCTGATTCAGTTTCTGGAGGCGGTGGCGGTGGTCCAGAGGGTCCTAGCGTCTAATGGTTTCTCTAGTTTTCCAGCTTGTGTCCTTCCCGCCTTTTCTGAGCCAACCTAAAATACAAAAGATAAGAGTCATTTCAATGTGGCTCTTATTTTTTTGAACTGTATCTCAACTTCGGGGTTCAATCAGTGAGTGCATCAGAGCATATTGTAGTCCAATAAAAGTAAATTAAGTTTGCAGAAATAAAAAACGCAATTGCTGTTGTGGTATAATTATTCAAAACGGAGGTTTAATGAGTAAGTTTGATGATCAATATATAGATCTATGTAAGCGGATTTTGGCTCAGGGTGAGAAGATTACGAATTACAAGAAGAAAGATTTACGTAGTAAAGCAACGGCTTCTGTGATCCCTGATCATACGGCTCAGGCTACTAGCGCAGCTTCCACTATTCGTTTACCTCATCAAGTACTACAATTTGATCTTGAGGAGGAATTTCCGATTTTGGTAACAAAAAAGGTTGGATTTAAAACGGCGGTGCTAGAGATTCTATGGATTTATCAGGTGGCGTCGAATGATGTGAGATGGTTGCAAGACAGAAATGTGAAGATCTGGAATGAATGGGAAATCGCAGAAGACGGCACTTATCAAGGCCGTAATTTAAATGAAATTTTTGCTAAAAAACATCCTGATTTAGAGCCTGAGAATTTTGCTCATACGATTGGTACAGCATATGGATGGATTGTGAATCGATATGATTTGATCAGAAATTTGATTGAAACTTTGAAATCGAACCCTGGAAATCGGCGAATGGTACTAAGTCTTTGGCAAAATGAATGGCTGGAGACTGCGGCTTTACCGTCTTGCGTCTGGAATTCACAGTGGAATTTGATTGACGGAAAATTAAATGTATTGGTTACTTCACGCTCATCGGATGTACCTTTGGGATTACCGTTTAACGTGGTGCAATATGCAGTGCTTTGTCATTTGATTGCAGCTTCGGTAGGTGCAAAGCCTGGCCAAATGACATTTATTACTAATGACGCACATATTTATGAAAATCAAATTGATGGGATTAAGGAACAAATTGAACGTTATGATAAAGCAATGGAAAAAGGTGGCTTACCGAAAGCACCGAGACTATGGCTTAACCCTAAGATTAAAGATTTTTATGAATTTGATAATTCGCGTGAACTTAAAGATATTAAACTTGAGGGCTATGAACACCTTGGTGTGATTAAGATGCCAGTGACGGAGTAGTGATGATTAGTTTGATTGCAGCAGTTGGTAAAAATTGGGAACTTGGTAAAAACGGTGATTTAATTTTCCATATCAAAGAAGACATGCGATATTTCAAAGAAACTACCATGGGGCACAAAGTAGTAATGGGGCGAAAAACTTGGGAATCTTTGCCCAGAAAACTACCTGGTCGTGAAAATATTGTAGCATCTCGCGGTGAAATACCTGATGCGGATTTAGTAATACATGATTTAAATAAGTATTTACAGGAAAACGAGAATACCTCCGAAGAAATATTCATTATTGGAGGCGGAATGGTATATTTTGCGGCGCTTCCATATGCGAAATATATCTATTTGACTGAAGTGGAAGCTGAAGATGAAAGAGCGGATTCGTATTTTCCAGAATTTGATAAACTCAAGTATAATAGAGAAGTGATAAAAGAAGGGAAGAGCGATGATTTAGCATATACTTTCGTAAAATATACTAAAAAATAAGGAGGTTTTATGAAAGATTTTGTGTTTGATTTGATTGAGCAGGAGAAGACTCGTCAAAGAGAAGGGTTGGAATTAATTCCGAGTGAGAATTATGTTTCTGGCGACGTACTTGAGGCGATGGGCTCCGTGTTGACCAATAAGTACTCGGAGGGTTATCCGAGTTTTAAGGGTTTAACTGAATGGGATGAAAAAGAGATAGCCGAGGAGGTTCTACCGAATTACAGATACTATGGTGGGCAAATTAACGTGGATAGGATTGAGAGGTTGGCTATTGCTAGGGCTTGTAAGTTATTTAATGCGGACCACGCTAACGTACAACCACATTCAGGAGCTAATGCTAATGAGGCCGTATATTATGCATGGTTAGATCCAGGAGATAAGGTCTTGGCGATGAATTTAGGTCATGGTGGACATTTGACGCATGGTTCACCGGTAACTCGGAGCGCACATATCTATGAATTTGTGGCATACGGTACAGATCAGAATGGGGATATCGATTACGACGAGATGGAGCGTTTGGCGCTTTCGGAGGATGTGAGATTGATCCTAGTAGGGTATTCGGCTTTTATGAAGATACCAGATTTTGCTCGTGTCGAGAAGATTCGTGATGAGGCTGCCAAAAAATGGGGTCACGAGATTCTTCTAATGGCCGATATGGCACATGTGGCAGGTTTGATTGCGGCTGGAGTGCATCCAAATCCTTTGGAATATGGTTTTAATGTAATGACGACGACTACACATAAGACTTTACGTGGACCACGAGGTGGGATGATCTTAACCATGGGTAAAATTGGTTCACCGCTCAAGAAAACGCCCGAAAAAACTCTCGATAATATTCCAATTTTAGTGGACAAAGCGGTATTTCCTGGTACACAAGGAGGTCCTTTGGAACATGTGATTGCGGCTAAAGCTGTGGCGTTTGGCGAAGCTTTACAACCTGAATTCAAAGATTATGCGAAGAACATTGTTAAAAATGCAAAAACTCTGGCTGTTGAACTTCAAAAACGATGTTTCGTTTTGCAAGGTAACGGAACAGAGAATCATCTGATTTTGATGAATATGATGGAGAGTTTTGGTATTACAGGCAAAATGTATGAAAAAGCACTTGATATGGTCGGGCTAACACTTAACGCAAATTCTTTGCCTGGCGATAAGGGCGGTGCGTTTAGACCAAATGGTGTAAGATTGGGGACTCCAGCTATTACGACTAGAGGTTTAGGCGAGAAAGAAATGAAGATTCTGGCCGAATGGATGGAATCTGTGGCAAAGATTTGTCAAAAGGCAGAAGAAGAAGGCAGACTGGAAGAATATGAATCTGAATTGGATAAAATACATCAAGAAGTAACTGAATTAGCGTTAAGATTTCCAGTACCAAGTCTATAAAATACCCCGACCAAGTGGTCGGGGCGACAGGGGGTTCAGATATAGTCTTTTTCGCGCCATTTATACCAGCAGCCGTTGACTTCTAGTGTGTATGCGACAATAAGTGCCGTGTAATACCCGGTATCGTCGTATTCAGTGAGATTGCGCATTTTGAAGAAATCTATGGCCCACATTTCGCTGGCACGATAGTGTCCGTTAAAATCGTAGTCACAGAGCTTCATCTCGGCGCGGTCACGTCCAGATACTGCTGGGCTGTCTGGGCTCATGAGCGGATAGCGACCTTTTTGATCATGCCAAAGTGTAATGATTAAAGCGGATGTTTTGTCTGCTAAATACAAAAGTTTGCCTATGAAACTGGTTTGGTTATCCATTTCAATGAGAAGACGATTTACATTATCTTCAAATTCATATTCACGAAACGGCGATAGTGATTTAAAATGTTGAAAATAAATCATTTCGGCTTTACGTTTAGTGTCAGCATCTCCAGCGCCATTATCCGGAATATCACCGATGACATTTTCTGGCAAATCATGTCGACGAATTACCTCCATTAGTTCTCGATAAGTATATCCATCTGGAATAGAATAGAGGGTTGGACCGTATAAATATGATAGACAACGGTCTAAAATTGCACAACATAAGTTAGAATGTGCGCCGACTGATTCGTAGGCTATCTTGTTACTTGTAAGGCCATAGCGACCATTATATGAACGCAGCACTGAACTGGATTCGGCTATCTCATGTAATTGTTCTGCAGTTTTGAATATCTCGTTGACTGGTGGAATCTGCCAACATTTTTTGGCAAGTTTGTCTTCTTGTTCCATTATGCGTTGATATTCTGCTTTATTTCTAAGAATGCGGTTTTCGCGATTGCCGTTATTATACCCCATAATTGAACCTCCCATTTTTAATGTACACCCCCTGTTTTATGGGTATAATTGTACTATATCTTGACAAAAATGACAAAGTATGCTATAATGTAAGTATTAAATGGTCATTAATGGGAGTTTTAAGATGGGCAAGCGCCTTTTTTTGTTAATTATTTGTAGTTTACTGGGGATGATTAGCGCTCCTAGTATTTTGACTGCGTCTGATATTGCGCCAGTGACGGGGCTTTCGAATGTTGGTGTTGTCGAAACTATTCCATTGCCAGAACCTGAACCAGAACCAGTGGTTGTAACAGCGGTAGCGCCACGTTCTCAGACGACTTATGTTGCTCCTGCAACTCAATCAGCAGAGGTTGTGCCAGCGAATTCGATTGCAGTGGCTGGTAGAGTGATTCCGATTGTAGATGTGGCTGACACGGCCGTAGATGCAGGGAATCATGTAAATAAATATGGAACAAAATTCCTGTATGGACATAATACTAGTGCTGTGTTCGGAAATTTGCCAAGTGTGGGTGTAGGGAATGTGTTTACGGTTGCCTATGGTGGTACGACACGTAATTACCAAGTGCAAGAAGTACAAATTTATGAAAAAACTTCACCAACGCAGTTGTCTGTAGGCGGTAGAGATTATCGAATGAGTTTTATTGCCAATGGCAAAGGCCGTTATGATATGGTGCTAATGACTTGCTATGGTACGATGCTGGGCGGTGGTGATGCAACACATCGGTATGTAGTGTTTGCGAATGCGATATAAGTTTTATGTGTTGGTGATTATTCTGACCCGATAAGTTTTCAGTTGCGCGATTATGGACTGTCTGTACGTTGTATAGCTCGTCCAGTGTCGTCTTCATTAGAAAATGTGACAACACATTATCCGGCGCAATAATGACTGTATTTATATAAAACTAAAAAACCCGATCACCGTTTTTGACTGGTTCAGTAGGTGTGAGTAAAACTACGCCTTGTTCTGATTCAGTACCGAGGATACGGACTTCGCTTTTTACGCTGCCAATATGCATTGGTGTAAGATTCACACAACAAATAACTTGTTTTCCAATCAAATCTTCTTCTTTATATAAATCTGTAATTTGTGCTGAAGAAGTTTTGATGCCTATTTCTTCACCGAAATCAATTTTGACTTTGTAGGCTGGTTTGCGGGCTTTTTTATTAATACCTACTTCTATTACTGTGCCAGCACGCATTTCTATTTTATTGAAATCCTCGATATTAATTTTTTCGTCCATTTTATTACTATATCATAATTACGATCTGAATACTATTTGCAGATTAACTATTATTTAATTCTAAGTTTTTTTAACAATTCTTTTTATTTTGTTTTTTAATTCTGAAGATATGTCAAAACTCGCGTCGGCTAACTTAGTGATAGCGTTATCATAAATTTCATTGTCTTGTGGTGCTTGTGTTTGACTGCCTACTACTGCTTCGGGTGTAGGGTCAACTCCGAAATTTGCTTTTATGGTCGCTATTATTTCTAGTATTTTGCCTTTTTCTATTCCGTCAAAGTAGAATACATCTTTGCCTGCAACTAGTTTTAACAAACCTAAGAAACAATCTATCGTGATAATTGAGAACTTTATTTCATTTTCTTTGAGCTTAACTTTGACATCTTGTATGTCGAGCACTTCACCTAGGAAAAGGGTACAAGGATTATCATCTTTTTCGTTTATTATAGTAGCGGAGTCAAGACTAAATTTGGTAATTGTGTTTTTAGGTGGATGATTTGAAGTATCATTATAATGTTTATTGAACTCCTCTAGGTTATCCCAAACTGCAAATCCATATGCAAAAGCAGATAATCCAACGTAAAAATCTTTGCCTTCTAATTTTTTGTCCCAAATTGCATGACGGTTTACTGCTTCAATCACAAATGAAGGTGTAGGGAATAAAGAGTCTTCTTTTGCAAGATAGTAATCGTGTGTTTCTTCGTCAGAAACCTTTAAGTGTTTGTGTAGATGTATTCTTTTAGGCTCTGCGTTAATTGTTAAATTGCAATCGCGAATTATAATCTTGCTATTTTCGATTTTTAATAAATTAGTTATTAATCCAAATTCTTCCTTTGTATACTCATCTATGAGTGGATATTCATACATGAAATACTTTGGGGTTTTTGATTCAAAAGAGGCAAAACCCCATGAATTGCAGGTGGAAACAATATCATTTTCGATATTTTCTTCATTTTTGTCACCTTCTCTTATAAATGATTCAGATCGTATTGGCATACCATTATTATATCAAATTTCAAAAAACATCGCCCCACTTCTTTCTGGGGTGTTATTGGTTGATTTTTTTATAGACAAATTAAAACATATGCTATAATGGTTATGTAAAAGGTATACAAGAATATAGTCTATGCTCAAAAAGAAACCTATATTAATTGCTCCACTAGGGCTAATTAGTTTAATTGTCCTTTCTGGAGCTTTTTTAATATCTCCTTATTCTTACGCTACTGATGATAATGCCATAGACAATGTTTCTGTTAATGTACCAATCTCATGTACTATGTCTGGTACTGGTATGAATACTCATAATGCTAGTATAGTAAATGGTACCTACCAAGCAAATATAGGTACTACTACAATTAAAACCTATTGTAATGATTCATCAGGCTTTGCTATCTATGCTATAGGATACACTAATGATGAATATGGTAAGACAGTACTAACTAATAACACACTAGGTTCTACTGCTGATATAGTAACAGGAACAGCTACAAGTGGAAGCACATCTAACTGGGCTATGAAGTTAGCTACAGACAGCACTGCTATATACGCCATCACTTTAGATAATAGCTTTAATGCCTATCATGATGTCCCTTCTTCATATACAAAAGTTGCACATAGAGATAGTGGTACAGACATAGGTACTAATGCTACAGGTGCATCCTTAACATCTACTTATGCTGCCTTTATGTCCCAAACCCAACCTGCTGGGGCTTATACTGGGCAAGTGAAATACACTTTAGTCCATCCAGCCACGGAAGAACCATTACAGCCTCAACCAGCTACTGCCGGATGCATCAATTACTTTGCTAATGCTAGCACAACTGTTGGTGAAATGGGTTGTCAGTCTGCAACTAATAATGCATCGAGAACTCTTTGGGCATCTAACTTCAAACGAGATGGCTATGGTTTTGCAGGCTGGAATGACAAGTTTGACTACTCCGGTAATTTCTACGGTCCTAACCAAACTATCACTACTCCAGCTGACGTATCTACAAACGGTCTATCCCTCTATGCCGTCTGGGTCAAATCAGCAGGCACAATTCAGAACTGGGATGGCTGTTCAAGTCTAGCAAGTGGAGCCACAACTGCCCTTACAGACGAACGTGACGGTAACGTATATGCAGTAGCTAAGCTCGCAGATGGAAAATGCTGGACTATAGAAAACTTAAGACTAGACAATTCATCGGAGCTATCATCTTCCAACACCAATAATCCGTCTCTCCCTCTTACTAATTACAATGGTATTGTAGATAAATCGCAATCTAATCATCTCTCTCAACCATATGATCCCTACACCTTGGCATGGTGTAACGAGAGCTCATCAGACTGTGACGACCAATCTATGCTCGCCACTAACAATACCACTCTCTTCACAGACAATACATCCACTAGCTACAGCACATCTAGTAACGTTTACTCCTATGGCAATTATTACAACTGGTATTCAGCTACAGCAGGAAATGGTAAATATGGCTCTAGTTATGCTTCCGGGTACATAGCTCCGGGTGACATCTGCCCAGCAGGATGGCACCTACCTACTGGAGGAAGTGCTACAGCAGAGTTTGGCGCTCTTGATGTTGCTCTAGGTGGTACAGGCGCATACCAATCTGGTGATGCTGGTACAGCTCAATCCGCAAAATGGCGTTCTTATCCTAACAACTTTGTCTATTCCGGCTACGTGGATGGCTCTTCAGTGCTCTACCGCAGTTCCTACGGATACTATTGGTCGTCCTCGGCGAGCAATAGTTACTACGCCTACTACTTGAACTTCAATAGCAGTAGCGTCTACCCAGGCACGACCGGCAGCTACAAGTACGTCGGGAGGATGGTGCGTTGCGTCGCTGGCGTGTAGCAGATAATACCTTCTCACAAAAACACTGAGGCGATTACCTCAGTGTTTTTTACTACCTATATCTCTTCACTTTTCTATCTCAGCAACAGTAAGTAATAACTGTTCCATCTGCCGGATAGTTTCACGATATTTCTGTCTCTTATCCGTATCATTAGTTGCAAATGCTTCGTCCATATAATCATCAATCTTAGCTACCAGTATTTCCTTAAAGCTATTGTTCTTAGTTTGTTTTGTGGCCATGGTCAGCTTCCTCATATCTTTTTCTTGGTCATCTCTATGTTGGTTTTTATTGATTCGCCACCGTAGAAGTAGTAGGTCATTACTGCCGATCCTACTCCTATTCAGTCTATGGTGTTTTAAATTGTTTTTGAACACAAAAAATACCCCTCTTAGGAGCTAATTTTTGTGACACTCCACAAAATTTGTATTTATGCCAATATACTACAAGAATGAGTGTCATCTGTTGCCGTTTTTTTAGGATGTACATTTTATTCTTGCCGTTCCAAATAGACGAAAAACCATGTTTTTGTACTTGTCGTGAATTATCAGATATAAAAAGAACCACTATCGGTTCAAATGAACCAGTACGGTGGGACAATTTCCGCAAGAATAGTGGTTCTCAAAGTCCCGATAGATAGCTTGGAAGGTGGCAAGATATTGTCCTTCATCCGTCAGTACGTCTACTGAAGGCAGATTGCCAATTTCTGCTCGTCAAGCTACATTTAATATTATATCATCAATTAGTCAAATAATTCTGGTACCCCTGCCCAGAGTCGAACTGGGAACCTAGCTTTAGAAGAGCAGAGCATCGAATCCGCGATTCAGGGGCGCGATTTATACGATTTATCTGCTACATCTATACTTCATATACAAATATTATATCACAAAAAATGGAAGCTCCGGTTAAGAGCCGACCTCAGGACAAAATCCCTATTCGGGGGGAGCTTCCATTGATATTATAACATATGTTTTTAACCAATAAAAAAAGAGAACCCCAGAGGCCTCTTCAGGATTAATTCCCTTGGGCTGGCGGAGCTCTCCACTAGTATTATATCACAGCATAAAACTATCAGAGGTTAATGGAACATTTGTGTCATTTTTTATTTGTTACTTTTTCTACGATTACAGTTACGGCAGAGCATTTTACAGTTTTCTGCAATCGTTTTACCGCCTTCACACCATGGAGTAATATGATCTGCCTCCATCTCACTGATGTCGAAAGACTTACCACAATCTGCGCATATTCCTTTTTGCTTTTCGTAGGCTTCTCGTTTTTGGTTATCTGAAAACGCTCTAATATTTAAGTGTTTTTCTTCACCAGTTAATAGGTATTCGTAAATACCTTTTTTATTTGTGACATCTTCATCTTGCATTAATCTAGCAACGTCTTCTTCTAGTTTTGCTGCGTTAAAGCTATCCTTATGATGCTCATTATATAATCTCCCCCAATCTAAGCCTTTCATTTCTTTGCGGTAATTTGGGAAGATTGTTTCTACCCAGTTAATTACTGTTTGGAAATATTGCCAGAGTTCTGAAGCGTTATCTTCGTGTTGGTGTTTAGCCATATACTCTTGAATATTCCCGTTAGAAATCCATTTCAAAACAGTCTCTAGATACTCTTGTCGTATCGGAGAACCATTGACATATTTCTCCCCTAACTTATATGCTACACATCCGGTTTTGCTAAAATGCCTTTTTGCGTCTGTGAGCCATGGCCCAGTGTAATCAACGTTTAATAATTCTTGATCCGTTAATTTTTCTCCTGCTATATTAACTATTTTGAACCACTCTAATTTTTCCAAATCATTTCCTTCACAAATGTAAATCAATAGATCATAGTTTTCTATTGCTTCTCGCTCAGTTATAGTTAAATTATGCGCATATTTGCCCTCAAAAGAGAATTGACCATCTAAATATTGGCAAAAGGAAATTGTTCTCTGCTGACCATCTAAGATTTCAAAAGTACCATCTTCATTTTTCACCCAATACATCACGTTTAATGGAAAACCATTCTTAATTGTTTGAATTACCGCGGCACGTTTCTTTTCGTCGTAAACGAATTCTCGCTGATATTTGGGACGGATGTTTAGCTTGCCCCCATAACCTAAAACCCCGCCTTCTTCATTGTCCACGAAGCCATTAAACACTTCTTTTACTTTTATGTTCTTTTGTTCAATTTTCACTTTTCCTCCTTCTTATAAAGATTCGTTGATATATGGGTTTTAGTACTCCATCTATGTACAAAGATGGCCCTCTATTTAAATCGTTGTAATTATTAGAATCATTCTTTGTATATACTTTGGTCCTGTATCCATAAATCGCCTGTCTATCAGTTTTTCCTAATATTTCAAATTGTTCTGGATTGTGTTTATTCAGAAACGATATTGGCACACCCATCGTACCATCATAATCATATGGTATATTAGCTACTTTATTCACCTCTATCGCAGCATAATTATCATAAAATGGGTAATCATCAGGATTATATTTTTTGTATAGAATAATGCCTTCATGTCTTTTTTCAATGTCTAAGTTTGTGTACCATAATTTGTTGCCAAATTTTTTTGGATTATTATCTGGTTGCATAAACTCTTTAATACCGTTGTAACCAAACCATATTTTATTATCCATTATCAATGGAAAAAATTCTTTATATGTTATCCAATTTAAATCGCCAATTATAAGAAATTTTTTTTCGTATTCTATTAATTGAGGGATAAAGTATTCTCTCGCTATCGAGAAAGGAGGATTCGTAACAACTATGTCTGCTTCTTTTAAAAATTCAACACACTCTTCACTTCTAAAATCACCATCCCCATCTAAAATGGTCAATGTGTTCTCTTTATTTTTCAACAAATATTCGATATCCGCTAAGTCTTCAGCTCCATCGCTGTTGTAATCTTTCACTTCTGTAATTTCTATCATATACGGCATCTTCATATTCGTTTTGAATAGTGGTAAGTCATTTAGCTCAGTATGTGAAATAGGAGATCCAGCATAGCTAGTGCAGATCAATTTTTTTAATTGTAAATAATTAAAATTCATTGCGAAATACTTGAAAAAATTACTTTCAAATGGATCATCACAATTACAAAAAACAACCTTATTTTTAAAATGATGCCTATAGTGCTTCAGCTCATTTTCGATATCGACAAGCTTCGTATAAAACTCATCATTTTTTGCGATACTGGCTTTGTGAAGGCCTGAGTTACTCGATATAACGCCTCCTAACTCCTAGGAGACGTTAAACGAAAAGACACCGGCACGCGGTGTCAGAATCATACCTAAAAAACAGGACACCACGACGGTGTCTATAACGTTTTTCCGCACTTAGATCCCTAAAGACCTAACTGTTTCGCGTGATGCCCTGATCATCAATCTTTAGGGCATACGCGCAAACCTAATGCGGATTACGTAACCTAAGTACGGATTATTAAATTGTTATAGACAATTTAATTATATCACGTTTTTTAATACTTAAGCTGATGTCGGAACTTTGGGCTTTCTTCGCCAAATATCGCCCTATGTCGGGCGAAATGAAACCTTTCGTATAATATAGCCTTATACTAGATACCTTGCCTGAAACTTGCAGTTTAGAATACTCGTAGATTAAGATCACCCTTCCTCGCATTGGATAATGCTATTACTGCTAAAAACAGTAATACTGTCTCTTCCAACTTAAAGACGTAATCGGGAGAAAAGGCAGCATAATTCTTACTTTTGTCACGATTAAACCTTGCATGATAGGTCTTATCATTCGTCTAGCTAATGCTCTAGAATATGAATATTTTACTCATTATTTTTTACGTGTCCCTCTGCCAAATTAGTGTCGCATCGGCGTCTTATCGCTAGTCAATTGCACACGGGGGGTGTCTTATCGTTAGCCATTTGCACACAGTTAGAATATATAGTAAATAAAAACGCAAAAAAATATCGCTCATGATCATATTTATACATTCATAAGCGAATTTACTGAATGTGTCTTGCCCCTGTAAATTGGGGCTTTTCCGTGCTCTGGATGACACTCCAGCGAAAATATATTTGTGGTGGAGCGTATGAGATTCAAACTCATGACCTCTACTATGCCATAGTAGCGCTCTAATCAGCTGAGCTAACGCCCCGTGTTTTTATTTTATCACAGAATATGTTAAAATAAAAGTATGAAGATATATGATTCAGCATTTTTACCGCATTGGCGCTGATTCTGGTTGACACAGACATTAATTTTGATTTAAGGAGGATTTATGAAAACAATTTTAACTGGTATTCGCGTGAATAGTGAACTTACGCTCGGAAATTTTCTAGGCGCTTTGTTGCCGATGACGCGACTTGCCAATAAGTATTCAGATGACCATAATGTAAATATCTTTGTAGCGGATTTGCATACAATTATTGCTGAGCAGGATGGAGCTTTGCAGGATAATTTATTAATGTTGATTAAAATGTATCTTGCAGCTGGACTAAAAGTTAACGAAAACGTGCATATCTATCGTCAAAGTTATGTTCCGGCGACTTCGGAAATGACTTGGATTTTGAATTGTGTTGCAACAATGGGTGAACTAGGCCGTATGATTCAATATAAGGAAAAAGGGAAGGGAGAAGATTCTTGTAATGTAGGTATTTTCGATTATCCAGTATTGATGGCGACGGATATTTTGCTATTTGACACTACCTATATTCCAGTTGGTCAGGATCAATTTCAGCATATCGAATTAACTCGTGATATTGCGATGCGGGTAAATCATCGCTTTGAAAAGGAAATCTTTACAATTCCAGCTAGAACAGCTGAGCAGGCAAAATTCATGGGTACTGACGATGGTATTAGAATCCGTGATTTAGTAAACCCTGAAAAGAAAATGAGTAAATCAGCCAAATCGGCTAATTCAAAAATTATGATGACGGACGAGCCGGAAGTTGCAGCTAAGAAAATCATGTCGGCAACGACCGATTCGTTTGGTGAGATTAAATATGATTTGAAAGAACGTCCTGGGATTTCTAATTTATTGCAAATTGAAGCATTGGTGACTAATAAACCTCTAGATAAAGTTGTGAAAGAATGGGAAGGGAAGCCGAATTACGGTGATTTGAAGAAGCAGGTGGCAAAGAGTGTTGAGAAGATGCTAACGGAATTTCATAATAAATTAAACGAAATTGAAGACAAAGAAGTATTTGCTTTGATGGAAAAGGGAGAGAAATACGCCAATAAGAAAGCGAACGCTAAATTATACGAATTGCAAAAGGCTTTCCAGTTACGGTAATTGACTTTTAAGCATAAGTGTGATATAATTAGAGTAGTGTGGAATTTTGGCATTGGAAAATCTCGGCCTGATATGGCCGAGATTTTGGTGGGAGTTTAACGTAGACCACGAAGATAACTAGGATCATCCATTAGTTTGATTAGTTCTTCTTGGTCGTTTAGATCTTCGATGCCGTTATAAAAAGCCAGAATATCATTGGTCTCCTTAATAGAGGATCTTAGTAGATAAAGTATATTAGATTCACGTGGCCATTTGCTTTTAGCTTCTTTTAGGATTGGTAAAAGCAAAATTGAGGTCTCTAGAACATTCTTCCTGATAGCGCGTTTTGACAGGGCGGTCATTGTGGTATTATTATCCCAACGGTCAAATCCTTTGCACTTTAAGGCTATTTTGTTAACAATACTATCATTTTCGATAAATTGGTGATAATAGCGGAATGCGATTTCACTTTTGGTTTCGTTGGGGTAAATTGACGATATGGTGACCATTTTGACCGCAGATTTAACAGTTGGCCCAACTGGCAAATCTTCAGCTAATCTGGCAACTTCGGTTGAAGATAATATTCTACCGAGTGTAGCTGTTTCTTCTATAGCATCATGCAATAGAATTGTGGCAAATAAGTCGTCGTCAGGAATTTTGAGTGCTTGGAATCTGCAAGCCATGGATAACGGATGTATGATATACAATTCACCATTTTTACGTAGGCTGTTGCTGTGTTTTTCACACATGTAGCCTAATGCGTCCATGCTTTGTTCAAGCCCAAGGTCGTCAAAATATACTTTTAGCCTTGTGCGCATTTTCTCTACCTTTAGATCGGATTGTTCTAACTCTTCACGCCTTTGATTTCGTTTGTCGGTATCTTTGATTTTATTTAAATAAATTTCACGACTTTTTGAAATTGGCATTGAACTCACCTCCCTCTTAATGTGCTCCCACCAGTGGATTGATTATATCATATATGGTATAATTTGGGTATGATTAGAACAGGTAAGAAGTTTAGCAAACCGGAGATGTCACGCGTGATTAATGGTGACGTGGTGCTTTCTGATACACCTGAAGTCCCTGAGAAAAAACGCCTTGACCATATGATGGTCGAGATTTTTAAGAGCTATAATCGTTCGACATTGCAAAAATTTATTGAGAGTGGATTTGTAAAGGTTGATGGTGTAGTTGCAAAAAAGCCCAATCAGAAATTCGTTGAAGGTGCATATATCGAATTAGATGTGCCTGAAGACATGAAGAATGCTGATGTTGAACCTGACGTAATTTATGAAGATGATGATGTTATTGTAATGAATAAACCAGCCGGACTTCTCAGTGAACCGAGAGGACAATATTGTCCAGAGAAGACATTAGCTGATTTTGGGTATATTGCCCATCGTTTGGATCGTGATACCTCTGGAGTGGTAATTTTAGCAAAGACAGAGGGAATCCAAAAATTCTTAAAAAAACAATTTCAAGATAGGACGGTACATAAGACCTATGTGGCAGTGGTATCTGGACGACCAAAATTAGATGAAGCCAGGATAGATTTGCCTCTTATTCGAGATTTGAAACGTCCAACTACTTTTCGAGTAGATGCTAATGGTAAAGAAGCTGAGACTTTTTATAAAGTGTTGAAAGTGAATGATAAGTATTCGATGGTAGAGCTAAAACCAACTACTGGTCGAACTCATCAACTTAGAGTACATATGAAATATCTTGGTCATCCAATTTTAGGTGATCCGGTTTACGGTGAAGAGAAAGCTGATAGACTATATCTACATGCAAGGGAACTTGAGATTACTTTGCCGAGTGGCGAGAGAAGGATATTTAAGGCGCAAGTACCGCGAGAATTTAATAATGTTTTTCGATAATATCAGTGATATCTCTAAGATAGCTAACCAATGCGGGACTTCTGTGTTTGTTGTGCCTAAATCGCAGACGATTGAGATAAAAAATGCTATTTTGCTTCAACCCGAAGAAAAATCCGTAATTACAATTGAGCAAGTGCGTGATTTGATTAGCAAATTAAATGTTAAACAGCGTAAAGACCAGTTTATAATAATTCGTCCTGCTGAATTATTGCAACCTGAAGCAGCTAATGCTCTACTTAAAAGTTTGGAAGAGCCAAAGGACAAAATCCATTTTATTTTGGTAACAGATGTTCCCTCACAGGTTTTACCTACTATCCTAAGTCGTTCGTCTATTTATATATTAAGAAATAAGGATTGGAATAAGATAGATGCAGATGATAAAATTAAAGATTTGGCGAAAAAATTGATGGTTGCTCATGGGGCAGATTTGGTGGATATTGCGGAAGAAATTGCTAAGAAAAAAGATGGCGTTAGAAATTATGCTATGGAAATTCTTCGAGTTGCAATTGAAATGACGTATAAAACATATTTTTTAACTAATAAGAAGGTGTTCATAGAAAAACTACCAAAATTTTTACGGGCTTATGAGGGGATCGCACGGAACGGTAATGTAAAATTGCAAATAGTAGCAAACTTATGTTAAAATAGAGATATGATTGCAGTTATTGCTATTTTGATTTTTACGGGTTATCTATGTTTCTTTTTCCCTCTGGAAGCAAAGGAGAAAAAAGAGGAAGAAAAATCCGCAAAATATTCTCCACAAATGAAAAAGCTATGGCAGGTTGCGCAGACTTCGATGAAAGAGCGTAAACCATTTCGAGCTGAGAAAGCGTTGCTAACTATTTTGAAGTTTGATGAAAAAAATGCAGCAGCCTATAACAGGTTAGGCATTTTGTATGCTAAAGGCCAAAAATACGATGAAGCTGTAGAGTGTTTTGAGATTGCTCAATCACTTGACAATAATCCAGCTTCGATTCATAATGCTGGTTTGATTTACTTAGAAACAGGTGCTTATGAGAAAGCTGCGATGGCTTTTAGACAAGCGATTGCATTGGAGGGTGATGTCCCATCGCGTCATATTGCGCTTGCAAAAGCAGAAGAAAAAATGGGCAACACTAAAAAAGCGATTGAAGCACTTGAAAGTTCTTTTGAATTAGATCCAAAAGTTTCAACTCTCCGTCAAATTTTAGCTATATATGAAGATAATGGTGATACTGAAGCAGCTACGGCTACTGCTGCAAGAATCGAAGAGCAAATCACCAGAGATAATGCTGCTAAAAAACGTGGGATTTCTAAAACTATTGAAAAAAGACCATTATCTTCTGCTCGTGCAAATATAAAGAGTGCTAAGAGAGCTCAGCGAACTGGTTCTAATGTGATAACGAAGAATGTTCAACAAAAAGGTGTAGCTACCCATAAGACAGTTCCAACTTCAAAAACTAAACAAAATCGAAGAACTATAAAATCTCATATTGGTAGAAAACGTATTTAGTACACTTATTCTGGCATAAGAATAAGTGTATCTTGGTTTTTATCGAAGTAATAAGTATATTTATATTCTATGCCTGAATCATCTGTAATGGCAAAATGATAATGAGTATCGTTCTTGAACCCAGTTATTTTTAAAGTATATTTACCTTCGTCTGCGTTAATAATTTCAACACTACCTTCTCCACCTTCACTGGACCAAAAACTGACGTAAGGATTTTCGTCGAAATTTAATTCGATGAGTTTACCATCGGTTGTGTCATAAGCATTGCGATAGACTTCGAACTCTTCTGGGGTAGCTGTAGTTATAGTGAGAATAATTGCTGCGATGATAGCTACAATAAAACTAATGATACGAGGTTCTCGTTTGCGGAAGATCCCGAAAATAAAGATCGGAATAATTCCGATGCAGTAGATTACTGTGATTAGATGATTTGGGAAACTGTTTTCGAAGCTATGGATATATGTGAGGGCAGTAAAAATGAGCAAGATAGTCATTGCTGATAGAATTAGGCCAGAGTACCATTTGTCTTTTTTCATATACCAACCGATAAAGCCTGCTGGAAGAGTACAGAGAGTAATTTTGAACCAGTAAGGATAGTAACCGAAGAGGCTCCACCCCATATTGTTGAATGGTACTTGAATAAGGTAAACGAGTGGTTGTGAAATTAAGAAGAATACAAATACTTTGAGTGCGGCTTCGATCGGCTTTTTGCAATTCATAATGATGATGATTGCAGGTAATACCCACCATTCTGGAGTGACGGCTATATCATGAAATGAATTTCCATCTGGAACTAGTAAAGCCATAAGTGCAGTGTAAATACCCATTATTACTGCGAAAATTATTACCACGGGCCAAGACATATTGAGCCCACCGAAAAACTTATGAAGAAGATTTGGTTTTTTAGTTACTTTATTTTGCTTCTTGATTTTTACGGCTTTAGTTTTTAAGTTTGTTGAATCTTTCTTTTCCTTCGACATATTCACATTATATCACTAATGCATATATAAACCATTTTCTTCTCCGTTATTTCTTTAAAAAAATACTAAAAAGCTATTGTTTTTATGAATTGTAATTGTTATAATTAAATATAAGCATATTTGGGAGAATGTGCTAAAAAGGTCAAAAATGTATAAATTTAAATATACCAAATATTTAGGTGCGATACTATTTTTGGTATTGTCTGTCTATGGTTGTGGTGATGTTTTTGCTACAATTAATCCGAATAATTATTCGATTAATTTCAGTATTCAAAACCAGGATCAGGGCGTCAGTGTGCCAGGTTCTTTTGATGGAGAGCGTTATGTTTTGATTCCGCGTACTTTGTCGGTTTCGACTAATGCTCCTTCCGGATATAGGATTTATGTTGATGTACCTAGCAATGAAGAGTCTCAAGGAGATTTGGTTTTGGTGGGCGGTACTTCGTCTAGCCCTAGTATTGATTTAGTAAATACAACTCCTGCTACCGCAAGTACGCTCAGCACTGACTCTTGGGGTTTTGGTGTCCCAAATTCTACTACTGGACTTCCTACAAATACTTTTAGCCCTACGTATAATGTTGCAAATCCATCTTCGAGCAATACTTTTTCAGGCATTCAGATTAATCCAGGCTATACTTTAGTTCGTAATGTACAATCTGCCGTATCTGGTACTGATAGCTTTGATTTGTATTATGGTTTGAGACTTGGGTCTGATGTTCTTTCAACGCCTGGCACGTATGAAACACATGTTTCATACCATGCTTTAATTGAGGCAACTGATGTTGCAGGCGGTGAGGCAACTATTACTCCATCTTCTGGGCCAAAGACTGGGAATGATAGTGTAACTATAACAACATCCCTTAAAACTGACTTTGTGCCTGATGATCTTGATGTCACAGTCGGCGGATTAGATTGTAATAATCCTAGGGGTAATATTAGCACGGGCACACTTATAATTACTTGCACAACTCAAGCCCATACTCCAGGGCAGACTGATGTAGCGATAAATATAAATTCTTTAGGTATTAATTATACGATAGAAGATGGATATGAGTATTTAGAAACGGGGGATGTAAAGATTTCTAGTATTAGTTATATTTCTGGTACTAATGTTTATGGAACTCCGCATCCAACAGTGACTGGGGACAACGATGTTGATTTTGATTTAACTTTTAAATCTGGTGTGACACAGGATGATAATACATTCACAGCAAGATATCGCATGACAATCACTAATTCAACATCTAGCGATTACATCTTTACAGCTCCTGTATCAAATCTTGTTCTTAGACTATCTTCTACAACGACTAGCGAAGTATATTATGAATTAAGTGGTATTTCGGCTGGCGACACAATTCCGGCTAATAGCTCAGTGACTTTTGATATAATTTTGTCGGCTGATTATGTGTCAGGCACACACGGAGTAGAAGGTGATATGGAAGTTAATCCGGTAGAGGATAAAACAGGTTCTTTAACTGGCACCATTAATGGTTCAGATGAAGGAGACCTTACCGGGAATCATGATTTGGCAATGTTCCAGATTAACGTGAATAATACTTATTCATCGGATAAAGTTTTCACAATTGATATTTTAGGGAATGATTTTGAGATTGCTGATTCTTCTGGACAGTATTTAGGGACCCAAACTATTGCTGCTAATACTACATCGACTTATACATTTTATGTTAAGAAAGCAAATGGAGCTACTTATGGCAGTGATTATGTTAACCGTGCAATAGCGATCAATTATGATGGCTTACAATCTAGTGTTGGTACCCTTAAACTAGCCGTAGATAAAGATTCATCTTATGTAGATAATGAAGCTCCTATTATTAATAATGTAACTATTGTACGCAATGATACGATTGGCTCTGCAACCGTTACCTGGAGCGGTACCGATAACGTAGGTGTGGCAAGCTACGCTATCTATCCATGCACTAAGGCTAATGATATTTATACATGCGGTAACCCCGTGACTGGGATTAGTGGTGACGCTACTTCTTATACATTGACTGGACTATCAGATGGTTTATATGGAGTGGTTGTAGTTGGATATGATGATGAGGGCAATACTGCTACGCAACAAGAGATTGATGAGGCTACGGTCGATTCGGGTCCTGCTTGCCGAAGTGCAGATACCGAAATAAGATGGACGTTCAATATTACTGGAAGGATTACTAATGGCTCACTAAGTAATAATGGTGGTACGATTCAGATGGGTGCCACCTATACTGGTACTATCAACCCTAATAGTGGATATAATACACCGAGTTCTATTACTGTTTCGATGAATGGTAGAAATCTAACCACTAGCGAATATCGATACGTAAATGGTTCGATTACTATTCAAATTCCAGTCGATGGCGATATTATAGTTACGGCAAGCTGTCCTTGGGATTGGTGTTTGATTGAAGGTACTATGATTGCGCTCGCTGACGGTACTTCTGTGCCGATTGAGGAGGTGACTTATGATACTTTGCTTAAAGTCTGGAATTATGAAACTGGTAGTGTGGGCGCAGAATACCCTGCTTGGATTGAAAAGAGGGGCACTACTGTTTCTTATCAATTGACCAAATTTAGTGACGGTACGGAACTAAAGACTTCTGGTTGGCATGGTGTATTTGATGTAGATAAAAACGCATTTATTTCAATCGATGATTCAGAGTTTGTAGTTGGTACTAGGATTTACAAAGTTAATGAAAACAACGAACTTGAAGCTATAACTGCGGTTAGTATTGAAAGAGTTCAGGAAGAAGTACACTATTATCATGTCGTTTCAAGTCAGTATTATAATATTATTGCCAATAACATTATAACTACAGATGGAGCAGTATATCTTTCGAACTTATACGGATTTGATGAGAATATTAAGTGGCCTGCCATACGTGAAGAAATTATGTCAGATCCGAACAATCTGTATACTTTTGAAGATTTTGAAGACATTGGGATGCCACGTAAGATGTTTGATGATTTGCGCGTACGTGAAGGTAAATATTTGGCGACTAAATATGGTATTACGCTCGAAGCATTTAAGGGATATCTGTTAAGTAATCAGCTTAACACAGATATTTGGTTGCACTATTGTGATGGCTCGGAGAGATTAAAAGAAGAGTTTTGTCCGGTAATCCCTGAGCCTGATGATTCGATAAATAATACAAATGTTTCGACTAAGAATGTAACTCCTGTTTTAAATAGTACTTCATCTTCTTCTGAAGACGATGATGACGACTATGAGAATTCTGAAATAGGTAAAGATGTTGAACCGCAGTTAGAAGTTCACGGCTCGACTGACGGTAAGATTGGCTCTAACAATGCTTTAGTTGATGCAATTATCGCTGGTTCAATCGTTACTGCGACTGGGTTAGCTTCTGCGATACTCTTGTCGAAGGAAAAGGAAGAGGAAGAGCAGGAAGAAGAGTAGTGCACAAAAAAAGAGCCCCTGAAGGACTTTTGGTGCTGGAGGTTGGACTCGATTTGTTAGAACGAGTTTGAGAAAAACTGACTCTTAAGCCATGGTATATCATAGTTAATGAAGTTTCAACTATGTTCAAGGAAGATTTGATGGATAAAACTGTTCATCGTACCTTTTATCCTTTCATTATAGTAAGATTATATTATACTGTTTCTGTAGGGAAAGGGCTATATCGGCAAAACCCTAAAAATATGTTCGAAAAAATAAATACTTTTGTAGAAGTACTATGGAGGTAATTCCTATTATGCGTTTGATAGTGGTAAGACTCCCAAAATCTATATCTATAACTTCTGCGAAGCTGTAGGTTGATTATGGGTATTATTTTGATATATAATACGTTTATGAATAATCCTGAAAAAACAAAAAATCTAGAGTGGCTAGGTGATGAAGACGAAAGAAATAGAAGACTTGGTCAATTGGGGCTGTCTAAGAGTCAAAAATATTCCGAATTATCACAAGAAGAAAAGCAATTTTTAGATATGGATTATACTGAACGGAGAATGATAGAATATAGCTATAGTTTATTTCATCGTAATAAAGATTTGTCGACTAGAGATTATAACGATAATAAGAGATCTTATATAAATACTTTTATAAGTTGGTATAATTTATTATCAAGTGTGATTATTTCGCCAGATAAACAATACACGCAACAATTAAATCTGGCTTTGACGGACTCTGTCTTGAATCTTAATATTTCGGATGATAATATTCGAAAAATCGTTTTAATGATGAGTGAAGTTGATACTCCGAATTTTGCAAAACAAATGGCAGTATTTAAGATTCAGCATCCTATTAATAAATTATCTGATGAATTTAGAGACCCTGACAGTAAATTGTCTCTTTCTACAGGGTTTGGGACTGATGGACGCCAGATACAAAGTCCAATTCTAAGAAAAACGATTTTCGACGATCATAAACTTGAGGGTAAATATGGCAGATACGGTACCGAAGAAGTAATATATAGAGATATAATAAAATGTGCATTTAACTCTGGCGGGAAAAACATTGAGCAATTCTTAGACAAGTTATCCAATGGTAATTTTATGATGCGCGCAATCATGCGTTGGCCTGATAGTAATGAACTGATTAGCAGATACTATTCCCAAAAAGACCTGAATAGTTTTCAAACATTGATTAGACAGTTGCATTCTATGCATTATCAAACTAAGAGAGGCGAGGAAGAAGAATATGACTCATCGTTACATAACAAATATTATGATTATGGAAAAAGAACGATAACTGAGGTTAAGACAGAGATACAAACCATTTATGATGAATATCGGCTGGACGAAAGAGATGATTTGGGGGATAAAGTCGTGCAAAGTTTCTGTTATCCACTTGGGATAAAAAGTGTTTCGGAGGCATATGATTATATTCAAGATGCTAGAATGAATTCATTTTTCAGACATCGTCAGTTAATGGAAAATGGTCAAGTCGGGCGAATTCGTAAAGGAGATTTGATAAAATCAGTAGTTAATGCAGATTACTTGCCGTTCCTACTAGAAAATGGTGTGATATCAAAGGAGTATTTAGGAGTAGGTGAGGCCAGTGATTGTACCCCACTGGACACAGACGTATCGATGATTTTAGAGGAACCTTTAGGTTTGCGAAACGCTATTTCAAAAACTAGTGCTGCAGTATTTTCTGCTATGGGAGAATCAGACAACAATGATAATGTATTTTTAATATTTCGTAACGACGAAAGGTTTGAAAAATATGATGATGATGTTACCTCTTTTGATGAAGATAAATATGAAATATGTGGATATGGTGGCGGTAGTGTTATAAAAAACAAGGATGCTGATGAGTTTGAACATCCGGAAGAATACTGGTATATGGATGACCGTGGAATTCGAACAGGTATCCCATCGTCTGAAATTGACTATATTGCAACCGATGAGAAGAGCGTAGAAAAAGTTATTGAGTCAGTTAAAGAAAGTAGACTTTTTATTCCGGTTACCAATCTAGATGGTATTATGATCTTTGATCCGTTTAAATTATAAACAATTGGTGGTTGAATCCAATTTGCTAAAACGAGTTTAAACAAAAATAGCCTTTAAGGCCATGGTGCTGGAGGTTGGACAGTCATTTCGCTAAAGCGAAATGACAACGTCGGGCGTCGGTTCGGAATATAACAAACAAGTTTGTTATATTTACTCACCTCCTACGACGTCCGAACCTACGGTTCTCGTCCCACCTCACAATGTCAAAATTAAAATAAGACCCTTCGGGTCTATTTTAATTTTGGTGCTGGAGGTTGGACTCGAACCAACGAAGCGCGAAGCGCGAGAGATTTACAGTCTCTTGTCATTGCCACTAGACGACTCCAGCGTACGTATATATTATATATTATTTATTTGGTAAAAGCAACCTTTTTACAAAAATATTATTATATGATACAATTAACTCACGCCGCGATAGCTCAGTGGTAGAGCACTTCCATGGTAAGGAAGGGGTCCCGAGTTCAAGCCTCGGTCGCGGCTCCATAGTAATCTCTTTTGAGATTGTTTTTTGTTTAACTGTATCGAAAATGAATGTATAATAGATTTATGGGGAAGGTCTATATTGCAATTGATTTGAAATCTTTTTATGCTTCTGTTGAATGTGTTGAGCGTGGACTTGATCCATTAAAAGCTAAACTTGTGGTGGCAGATGAATCTCGCACTGAAAAGACAATTTGTCTTGCGGTTTCTCCTGCTTTGAAAGAACTAGGTATTTCAGGTCGAGCAAGATTATATGAAGTTTTACAAAAAGTCCCGCGGGATAGTTTTATTATCGCCAAACCTCGGATGCGTAAATATATGGAAATCTCGGCGAAAATATTTGAAATTTACGCAAGTTTTGTAGCGACTCGTGACATGCATGTTTATTCTGTAGATGAAGTTTTTATAGACGCTACGAGCTATCTTAAAAATTATCAGATTACGGCGCATGAGTTTGCTAGGATAATGATTAATGAAGTTTTGAAGCAAACTGGTATTACTGCTACAGCGGGGATTGGCAGTAATATGTATCTTGCAAAAATTGCAATGGATATTGAAGCTAAACACATGAAACCGGATAAAAATGGAGTGAGAATAGCAGAGTTAGATGAAAAATCGTATCGTAAAAAGCTGTGGGATTATCAACCGATTACAGATTTTTGGCGTATAGGTCATGGATATAAAAAGCGACTCCTTGATCTCGGTATATATACGATGGGCGAATTAGCACGCTATTCTTTGACTGGTTCAGATAAACTATATGCAACGTTTGGTAAAAATGCGGAGCTTCTGATTGATCATGCTTGGGGGTATGAACCTGTAGAAATGAAAGATATTAAAAGTTATGTAGCAGAGAATCACAGTGTTTCTTTGGGCCAAGTATTATCAGAACCGTATGATTTTGATAAAGCGCGTAATATTATGTTAGAAATGGTCGACGCCTTGGTACTTGATCTTGTAAACAAAAATTTGGTTACAGATCAGATTGTTCTTACTGTTGTTTATGATATTTCTACTATGAAAAAGTATTTTGGAGAGACACAAAAAGATTATTATGGTCGGACAATACCAAAGCATGCACACGGAACAGCTAATCTAGGTTTTTTTAATGCATCCTTTAAAACTATAGCTAAAAAAACTTCGGAGCTATTTGATATGATTGTTAACCCTGAATTATCGATTAGGCGTATTTATGTAGTGGCAAATCATGTGCGTTATGATGCCGTAAAACCTTATCCTATGCAATTAGGACTATTTGATGATCCTATTGAACGCGAGAAAGAATTAAAAAAGGAATTAAATCGGCAAAAAGCAATTTTAAAAATAAAGCATCGTTATGGTAAAAACGCGATTCTTAGAGGTATTAACTTTGAAGAAGGAGCAACGATGCGTGAGCGTAATCAGCAAGTTGGAGGACATAAAGCATGAATATAATTGATATGCCTCATTTTCATGACCCTAAACGTCCATTTATGAGTATGCATGATCGGGCGGGACAATTTATGCCGTTTAAATCGCTAAGAGGTTTTGACGATGATATTAATGATAAAACCAATAATCTGCTCGATCAGGAATGGGAGAAAATTATTTATGATGAAGAGTATGATCTGGATTATTCTCTAGATGATGATGGTGATGTTTAGAAATATGGGGGAAGATAAATTCGAGACCAATTTTAATAATGATTAAAGCAATTAAAATACTTGCGTATGATTCAATATTAATATTAAAGATTAGATAAATAATAATTGAAGCTAATACGACGATGGAAATCCAGGTGTCATTCATTGTTTCAGCGCCAGAGGCGATTAAAACATTAGATTTAATACTTTTGCCAGTGTTTTTAAGGTATTGTGCTAACAAGAATTTTGCAGCGATTGAGGCTACTAAGATAATGATTGTTGCGACGGAATAGTTGAGTTCTTCGGGCGTAATGATGTTTTTGATAGAATCAATTATCAATTCAATACCTAGTGCGATTATTATTAAAGCAATAATTATCGTAGTAATACGTTCAATTTTTTCACGTTTTTCGGTAAATTTTTTATGATTTGCAATTTTTTCACTGATAATTATTAAGAATCCTGAAATTGAATCAATTAGACTATGGATAGCATCAGAAACGATTGCTAGTGAATTTGCAAAAATACCAACTACAATATTGAATACTGCAAGCAGGAAATTTGTAAATATAAAAATATAACCAGATTTTTGGATAATCTTGCTACGTGAATTTTTCATACTATTATTTTAACATAGGTTTGTTATAATAGTATCAACGGAAAGGAGATAATATGTTTAATTTAAAAGGGAGAGTTGCGGTTGTTTCGGGTGCATCTTCTGGTCTTGGTCAACAAATGGCCTTGGCTTTTGCAAAACAAGGTGCTTCGCTTGTTATTTTGGCACGTCGAATTGAACGTTTGGAAGAGTTTAAGCCAAAGCTTTTAAAGGCGGGGGCAAAAGATGTCCTAGCAATTAAGTGTGATGTTACTTCTACAGATGACATCAATCGAGCTGCGAAGGCTACTGAGAAAAAATTCGGTAAGGTTGATATATTGCTTAATTGCGCTGGTTCGTCGAAGGATAAAGGTGTGATTGATATGTCAGATGAAGAATGGGATTTCACGATTGCTACAGATGAAACTTCTGTTTTTAAAATGACACGAGCGTTTGCTGCAATTATGAAGAAGAATAAATATGGTCGAATTATTAACATTGCCTCAATGTATGGCTTAGTTGGGAACACTGAGATTCATACTATTGCTTACCATACGTCTAAGGGTGCAGTAGTAAATTTTACGAGGGCTGTTGCAGCAGAGCTTGCTACTGATGGTATCACATGCAATGCGATCTGCCCTGGCTATTTTGAAACAGAGCTCACCAAGGATGTTCTTGATACTCCACGATTTCAGGATTTTGCAAAAACCCATGTGCCGATGCAACGTTATGGCAAACCTGGTGAATTAGATGCTGCAGCGGTATTTTTGGCGTCTGAAGAGGCGTCGTATGTGACGGGCCTAATTATGCCAGTTGATGGTGGATATACTTGTATATAATTAAATAAGAGGAGATTGTGATGAAAACAAAATATGAAGGAACGAAGACTGAGGAAAACCTTAAGAAAGCATTTGCTGGTGAATCCGAAGCACGTAATAAATATACTTATTTTGCGTCAAAAGCTAAAAAAGATGGGTATGAGCAAATTGCTGCAATTTTCTTGGAGACAGCTGACAATGAAAAAGAACATGCTAAGATGTGGTATAAAGAGCTTCATGGTGGAGCTGTAGAAGATACGGTCACAAATCTTGAGGCGGCGGCTGATGGTGAGAATTATGAATGGACCGATATGTATGCTGAATTTGCTAAAACAGCGAGAGAAGAAGGTTTTGAGGAGTTAGCGAAAAAATTTGAAGGTGTAGCCGAGATTGAGAAACACCATGAAGAGCGTTATCGCAAGCTATTGAAGAATATTAACGATAAAAAAGTTTTCTCGCGTGATGGTGAATCTATTTGGATTTGTCGTAATTGTGGGCATATTGTAGTCGGGAAAGAGGCGCCTGAGGTTTGTCCGGTCTGTGCGCATCCTAGAGCATATTTCGAAATCAAGGCAGAAAACTATTAATATTGAAAAATGCCCCTTCGGGGGCCTTTTTTGATGGAGCCGTGAGCCAGGCTTGAACTGGCGACCTGCCGCTTACAAGGCGGCTGCTCTACCAACTGAGCTATCACGGCCTAGAGTAATTATAACACATTTTTATTGAATTTTACAAGAGTTAAAGCACTTGCATTATTGAGGATAGTCTATATAATAATAAGTATAAGTTTAATACATGCGAGGTGTTGTAGAGGTAGATGTTGGGTATATCAAACAGGAATGGTGTGCGTTTGCGATTTAGTCTTGTTTGCCTTTTGTTTGTAGGCGTTACTGTTTTTTGTAGCTTAGTTTCTTCCCATAGTGTTTTTGCAGCAGCAAAGCAAAGTACTATTACAGTGAATATGACTCAAGGTATACTTGATATTTCATTGACTCCTGATATTGATGGTAGGTTTGGTAAATCTGCAAACTCAACAATCGACGTTAACACTGATAATTATACTGGTTATTCCATGAAGATAGTTTCAACGGGGTCCACTAGCTTAGTGGATACTAACGATGATGAAATTCAATCTATTAATTCCGCAATAAATGAATCAACCTTTGTTTCTGATAATAACTATGTTAATAAATGGGGGTATGTTCCTAGTCAATACATCGACGAAAACACTATTGTGAGTAATACTAATTATTTACCAGCACCTTCTTTAGAGGGGGATTTACTAGCAAAAACTAATGTGGCAAACAGTGCTGATGATACATATACTCTGTCTTTCGGTGCGAAGGTTGATCACCAATTACCTCCTGGGACATATCAATATACTTTTGTTTTACAGATTGTGGCTAATCCAATTGTATACAATATTACTTATGACGATAATACTTCTGATAATGTTACTAATATGCCCACTCCAAATCCGCAAATTGTTAATATAGATGGTGGTACTCCGGTTCAGGACAGCTATGCTACTCTGAGTGAAAATACACCGATTAGAGATGGGAAGAGATTTGCTGGATGGTGTGACGTGGCTACGACCATAGACCCTGACACGGGTGATGATTTATGTTCGGGTGTGACATATTCTGCCAGTTCAGATTTGCCAATTGATCAGACCGCAGGCCCGAATATTACACTTTATGCTATTTGGAGAGAAGAAGCATATGTGTGTAAGATTGCGGCCGCATTGCATACAGAAACTTGTGGTTGGGGCGCTTCGGATTCTTCGAAAGGATGTCGTGCTGCTGGTTTTTCATCGGGAGACACCATTGTTTATGGTAATATAGTCGAATCGAATACTAAAGTTTATGGTGATGCTTATAACTGCGATATTAATTATGATGGGGTTTTTGATGAGAATACAGAGAGATTCTATTATATCGGAGAAGATGGGACTAATGCTTCTTTAGTATATTATATGAACGAACCAGATGATGATAATTATGCGTGGGATGCAGCTTTAGAAGTTATGCCGGATAGTACTTTATGGTCGAACCCAAATTTGATTTCGCAAGGTACCAAGGTTGCTAGATTTATGACTGTAAATGAAATATCTACAATATGTAATGGGACAAATAGAATTGTACGAAGAATCGATAATACTTCAAAAGCTAACTGTGGCTATATTGCGGAACAGTCTTCTTATGCATTCCCAAGTGGTAAACATGATACGATTTGGCTTGATCGAGTGAATAATACAAATAGACGTATTCATCTTAGAGATGGCCAAACTATTGGAACTCCTGGTAGCACCAGTAAAAATGGTGTTCGCCCTGTGATTGGCGTTCCGCTAGATAAAATAGAACCATATTCTGCAGCGTATATTATCAGCTTTGATGCACATAATGAAACTGATGCAACTATTGTAAGAATAAAACAAGGCGCTGCTCTCGGCTCAAATATTCCGGTAAATCCTACTTACACTAATCATTTGTTCCAAGGTTGGTTTACGGCAGATACTGGTGGTACTCAGATAAATGCTTTGACTATACCTTCTAGCGATACGACTTATCATGCGCATTGGTTGAAGACTACATCTTTAGCTATACTTGCGAGGGACACTATTGCAGTAGAGCCTGAAGATAGTGTAACAATAAACGTCACAAACTCTGCCGAGCTTGAACCATATACCTTCTCTTCAAGTAATACATCAATTGCAACTGTGGATTCGTCTACAGGTGAAGTATCTGGTGTTGCCGAAGGAACCACTACTATTATTATGACGGGTTCTATTTCTGGGGCCACTAAGACAATTACTGTTAATGTAACTGAGGAAATACTGCCGGTAACTCAAGCAATCATTGAAAATGATGACTTGACAATATATGTAGGCGAACAGACCTCTGTGGCCATCGATAATCTTGATGAACTAGAGCCCTATATTTTCTCGTCAGATAACTCTTCGATAGCCACAGTAGATACATACACTGGAGTAATTACTGGTGTAGGAATAGGTGTCACTAATATTATTATGACTGGTGAAAAATCTGGTTTAACTAAAAGTTTAGAGGTGAATGTTGTCGCGGTGCCTGCAATAATGCACACTGTTACTTTCAATGCGAATGGCGGTTCGTTTAACGATCCAAGTGACGGTTCAAAACAAGTTGAGGAAAGCACTGCTGTAGGTGTTATGCCCACTCCAACAAGATCTGACTATATGTTCTTCGGCTGGTATAAGGACGACGGTACTTTTTATCAAGAAGTTTATCCAGAGGAAGAAATCAATGATGACGTGACTTATTATGCTAAATGGATAGAAAACTCTGGAAATTTCCAGATTAAATTCGCCGAAACTAATGTTTGTAACTTTACAGGAACGGCAGTATCTGGAGATTACTGTAGCCATATTTCTGACTCTTCGTATTACATAGATACAAATATTAAATTGCTTAATGACGCTAATTATGAAAAAGACTTTGAAATTGGGTTTAATATTGTAGAGTACTCTCCTTCCAGTCAAATACCTACTTCTGGAAATGCTGGCGGATCTCAAGCGACATTTGTTAGTTCAAAAGCAGAGGACAGTGCCAATGATTATCCTGGGTTTGTACTTCGTCGAAGTGGCACAAGTCTTCAACTTACTGCTAGATGGAAAGGCGATACTAACAATGCGGTAACATTCTCTTCTGCAGCGCATTCAGTCAAGATATCTAGACGTAAAGAAGAAGCTACTCCAGGAAATATAACTTATAAAATTTATTACACAGTTGATGGTGTTGAAAGATTATTCCAAGATGTTACGGATAAGACTAAGCTTCCAATTGAAACGAAAGTTTGGTTTGGTGGGGCAGTTAATGCTGATGGTATTTCACCGATGCGGCCACTTGTAGCAAAACTCACTGATATGTATGTAAAACTCGAGGAATAAGTAAACTAATTAATTAGCGGTAAGGTTGTGCTATAATATTCTTTATGGATATAGTGTTTATGATAATCGGCGGGGTGATAATTATTTTGCTTGCAATTGTAATTGCGCTTCTTCTTCGTAAAAATAATAATAGTGCCGAATTGGCTAATTATAAGGCCATGGAAGAGCGTTTAATACGCATGGAGGGTGAAGTTGGTAAAATTAATCCATCGATTGATCGGAATTTTCGTGAGAATCGTAAAGAAATCTCAGAAAATCTAGAGCGGATGCAAAATAGTAATGCCAAGAGTATTGAGCAACTTCGAACTGGGAACGAAAAGAAATTAGAAGAAATGCGTGAAACTGTAGATGAAAAACTAAAAGCATCCGTAGAGAAACGATTTAATGAAAGTTTTAAGTCGATATCAACACAGCTGACACAGGTATATCAAGGTCTTGGTGAAGTTAAAACGATGACCTCGGAAGTCGGAAGTTTGAAGAAGGTGATGGAGGGTGTGAAAACGCGTGGAATCTATGGTGAGGTACAACTTGGTGCAATTATTGAGGATATATTGAATAAGTCTCAATATGAAGAAAATGTAATTACTAAAAAAGGTAGCGGTGATCGTGTCGAGTTCGCTATTAAAATGCCAGGGAAGGATGTCGACAATGTCGTATATCTTCCAATTGATTCAAAATTTCCAGTTGAGAACTATTCAAGATTATTGGCGGCTTATGATAATGGAGAAAAATCTGAAATCGATAAGTATTCAAAAGCTTTGGCATCCGATGTAAAAGAACAAGCAAAAAAAATTTCGACAAAATATTTAGATCCGCCAATGACGACTGATTTTGGGATGATGTTTGTGCCTACAGAATCGTTATACGCTGAAATATTGCGAATCCCAGGTCTTTCGGACGAGATTAGACAGAAATACCATGTTTCCGTAACCAGCCCTTCGACTTTACCGGTTGCTTTGAATGGGCTTTTGATGGGCTTTAAAACTGTTGCAATTGAAAAACGTTCTGCTGAAGTTTGGCAAACGCTTGGGGCAGTCAAAACACAATTCGGTAAATTTTCAGAATTGTTGGAGGGAGTACAGAAAAAGTTACAAGAATCTGCTAATAAAATTGAATCTGCTAAAACAACTTCTCGTACAATTGAACGGAAACTCAAAAATGTTGAAGAATTACCGGAGAGTGAATCTGTAAAACTGATTGGTGAGGTGTAGATGAAAAAAATTATGAAGGTTATTAATGATAATTGCGATTATGTTGCTCTATTTTTGCTTGATGTAGTGGGAATGATCTTAGAATTAGTTGCTGCTAGATTAATGTCTCCTATTTTTGGTAATAGTAATTACGTCTGGACTGCTATTATTGGGATAATACTACTTGCTGGTAGTTTAGGTAACATCATTGGCGGAAAAATTGCTTCAATTAAGCATCCGAGATATGTTCTTGGTTTAATGTTGTTATTTGCGGCCTTCTATGTAGCAATTATTCCTGTCGTAGATAAAGATTGGCTCCAATCTATCAAGGATATGAATTTTCCGACGCAATTTTCTGCCACTTTGGGTAGTATTATGTTTTTCTTAATCCCGTCGATAATTTTGAGTGTCTTTCCACCGATTTTAATGAAAGAAAAAATTGGCGCCGCTAAGGATAAAGGCAAAGAGTCCGGTAAGATTACGGCTGTTATTGCAATTGGTAGTTTAGTTGGTACTTTTATTGGTGGGTTTTGGTTGATTCCTGCGCTCGGTACTAGAATGATTTTTGCATTGATTGCTCTAACTATCTTGTTAATATCATTTGTTGTTAAACCTTTAACAAAAGTGGAAGATTCAAAGCGTACACCATATATAATTGTTTCAATCATCACTGTTGTAGTGGTTCTATCATCAATGATTACTGTCTGGAAAAGCAATAAAAATGAAGATATCATTAGTATTGATACAGAATATGGTCGTATAATAATCGAGTCAGAAGACGATGGCGTCCTATATTACAAACAAAGTGGGGCCTACTCTTCGGCAACCTATACTGATGAAAATCTTAAATATGAATTGGTTTTTAAGTACTTAAAAAAATATGACGATATGTTTAAGTATCGAGACGTAAAAAATGCTCTGATGATTGGTGGTGCGGCATATCAATACCCTAAGTATTATATATCCCATTACACTGATAAAAAAATGGATGTGGTAGAGATAGATCCTATGTCAACTGAGATTGCTAAGAAATATTTTTACTTAGACGATCTTTTGGCTGATTATGGTGATGACAGACTGGGATTATATAATGATGATGGTAGATTATTTATGTCGAATTGCGATAATAAATATGATGCGATATTGAATGATGCTTTTTCTGGCTCCGTACCCGTTTCAACTATGACTACAATTGAGGCGGCTAAGATTGTTCATAAATGCTTAAAAAACGATGGAGTATATATGTCTAACGTATTGGGGGTGGTTAGTGGTCAAAAAGGTCGTTTCTTAAGATCTGAAGCAAAAACTTTAATGAAAGTTTTTGAACATGTTTATGTTCTTCCTATCAGAAAAGTTTCTAAAGACGATGAGTATGCGAATTGGATGTTGATTGCCACTGATAGTGAAAAATATTCGCCGGATGATGCGGTTAAATTAGAGTTCTCGGATGATGATATTGTATTGACTGATGATTATAACCCTATTGATAGTATGACTTCTACTGATTATTTCGATCGATAATTTTAGCATGGTATAATTATAATTATGAAAATAGCTATTCTGGGTGCGGGAGCCTTTGGCACGGCTCTTGGCGGTATTTTAGCCGATAATGGGTATGATATAGATTATTATGACCCTAAAATTGAAAAAGAAAATTTTTCTAGTGTGATAGAAGGCGCAAAATATATTCTACTTGTTTCTCCTTCAGAGGCAGTACCGCATTTATTACCACATATCCCCAAAAGTGTTCCTTTGATTATTGCAACTAAGGGTTTATTCGGCAATAAACAGTTTTCAGCGTTTAAGGATTATATGGCGGTTTCTGGGCCCGGTTTTGCTGATGATATCAAACAGGGAAAGAAGACATATTTTACCATTACAGATGAAAGACTTTTAGAATTATTTAAAGCCGATTATATTGAATTTGATAAAACTACCGATGTAAATGGAGTTTTGATGTGTGGTGCGTTGAAGAATATTTATGCAATTCAAGCTGGATATCTTGGACTTAAACGCGACACTTTAGCATGGAAAGAGTATATCGTGAATGCTGCGGGCGAGATGAAAAGTATCCTAGCATTAAACAGTGCAGAAGCAAGTACGGTCGATTTATACTGTGGTATATCTGATTTGGAACTTACTTGTGGTTATCCTTCACGAAATTACGAATATGGTGATTTATTACGCCAGGATATTAATTATAAGCCACAGAAGACCGTTGAAGGTCTTTCTGCTCTAAAAAGGGTTAAAAGGGGTGATATTAATGTACCAGACGATGCGTTTATAATGAAGGATTTAATGGAGAGGTTATAATCATGAGATTAAATCAGAAGCAAAAAGAGGCAGTTGAATACCTTGATGGACCTTTGTTGGTGCTTGCCGGTCCTGGTACTGGTAAGACGCAACTTTTGTCTGAAAAAGTAGCTTATATATTGAAAAATACTGACACAAACCCTGAGAATATTCTCTGTATGACATTCACTGAATCTGGCGCTTCGAATATGCGTGAACGTTTGAAAACCATAGTTGGTAAAGATGGGACCAAAGTTAATATTAATACTTACCATGCTTTTGGCTCTGATATTTTAGCACAATATAAGAATTATTCTGATGAATATGATCGGAAGTTAGATAATGCGATTGATGAGGTTACTCAGTATAAAATAGTCAAAGATATTCAGGATAATCTGCATGGTCGTGATATTTTACGCGGAGATAATGTTAAAGATATCATTGCGGTAATTTCTGCCGCTAAATCTGCAGGTTTAAGTGCCGAAGATTTGAAAACTATTGCTGAGACAAATATTGCTGATTCAGAGGCTTTATCTAAAGCTATTTCACCTTTACTTAAAAATATTGTGCCACGCGCCTACAAAGAATCATATGAGAATGCTTATCTCCCTATTTATGAGATCCTTAAAGACTATACTACTGCGGATACGATTGTAAGGAATGTTGAGCGCTCCATCGGCGGTATGGCGAGAGACTTGAAGGATGCGATAGTCGTTGCTGAACAAGAACAAAAGATCAAACCGCTTTCTGGTTGGAAGGATACGTATTTCGAGAAGGACAATAAGAATAACTATAGATTGCGCGACAGAATTGCTAATAAAAAGTTACTGTCTATGTCGCACGTAATGGCCGAGTACGATAAAAAGCTACACGATGAAGGACTGTTTGATTTTGATGATATGATTCAAGAAGCTCTAAAAATCCTTAAAAAAGATGCGGGGTTTAAGGCGACATTGATGGAGAGATTCCAGGTAATAATGCTGGATGAGTTTCAGGATACTAACCCTTCTCAATTTGCTATCATCAAGGAGCTTTCTGATTATGAAAAACCATTAGTAATGGCAGTAGGCGATGATGATCAGGCTATTTATGAATTTCAAGGAGCGTTATCTACTAATTTAGTTGATTTTCAAAAGCATTATCATGCCCATGTGATTCCTTTGATTGATAATTATAGGAGCACGCAAGAAATTTTGGATTTTTCGAGAAAAATTATCAATCAAGCACCAGATAGGTTTGCTGATAAAGAATTGATTGCTCATAAAGAACTCCCTGCATCATCACAAATATCGAGACATGAATTTTTGTCTTCTGATATGGAATATGCATTCGTAGCTAAACAGATTTCCGACTTGATTAAAAATGGTGTGTCTCAAAATGAAATTGCAATCATTTCCTATAAAACGAAGTACTTCTTACCACTTCTCCCTTATTTAAAGGAATATCCTGAAATAAAGATTGCGTACGAGAAAAAAGATAATTTATTAGAAGACGAAAAAATCCATGAACTACTTACTTTAGCTAGGTATGTTGATGAGTTAGCTAATGATAAAAGACCGACTACTTCTATTTTGGAAATACTTTCTTATCCATTTTTCGAATTGCCCGCTATTGATGTAGTGAGACTTGTTTCTCAGGCTAGATATGAGAAAAAAGCCATCTATGACGTGATAGCAAGCTCTGATAATCCTGCGATTCATAATGTTGCAGAATTAATTGCGAATCTCGTTACTAAGGCATTGAACGAACCATTAGAGATATTCTTGGATTATTTGATAGGTGTTGCTGGTTTTGATAATTTACGCTCACCTTTCCTTGAATACTATACTACTAAAGATGAATATACAGCTTTTTCGTTGTATGAGAAGATTGCTTCTCTCAGAGGCAAGTTGAAGAAACATTTTGGTGATAAATCACTTAAATTATCTGATTTGATTCAGATGTTGGACGATTATGAACAGGCTGACATGCCAATTAATATGAATTCACCTTATCGTGATGCTGATGAAGCGGTTTCGATTCTATCTGCGCATAAGGCTAAGGGATTGGAATTTTCGCATGTATTTATTATTTCAGCAGATCATATGGCTTGGGGTAAGGGTAAGGGTAACAATAACTTACTTAGTTTGCCAAAGAATTTGATGCAAATTAGGCATACTGGTACAACTGATGGGGAAAAATTACGGATTTTATATGTAGCATTAACGAGAGCTAAAGATTCTATCACTGTTACGAATTCTCTTCATGATTTCAATGGGAAAAGTCCAGAAAGATTAGAATATTTTGAAGAGTATGTAGAAGGAGATGAAGTGTTTTCTCCTCTAATACCGTCAGCTAAAGTCGTTACACATTATGAAGCAAGCGCGCAAGTTTGTTCCGAAAACAATCTTAAATATTGGCTGATGCCATACGTTAAGGCTACACCAGATATGCGTGCTATTTATAAAGAACGGGTCTCAAAATGGAAGATGTCAGCTTCGGCTCTTACTTCGTTTATAGATATCGTTTATGCAGGTCCCGAAGCATTTTTCAGGTCATATATATTGCAAGCTCCACGAGAGCCTGAGACAGAGGCTCTGGCTTTTGGTGATTTAATCCATAAAACCTTCGAGAAAGTAACGAATGCGGGGTTGTCAAACGAAAAAGCGGTTGAGTATTTCCTTGAAGAATTAAATAAAAAAGAACTACCAACCGATGTTTTACAGAAAATCCGCGAACGTGGTGTCGATGATTTACTGGTTTCGCTTAGCAGTTTTGGTGATGTTTTGCGGCAAGGTAAAGCTGAAGTTGATCTTGGCCCAGAAAAACTCACCATTGACGGCGTACCAGTGACAGGGAAGATTGATCATATTCTAGTTGATGAAAAGAATAAAACTATCGAGATATTTGATTTTAAAACTGGCGGATACCATAAAGAAAAATGGCAATCCCATGCGACACTCTATAAATATATGTTGCAACTGGAGTTCTATAAATTATTGCTAAATAATTCACCAACTTACAAAAAATATAAGGTTGAAAAAGCGCATATTCTATTTGTGGTGCCTGATCGCGATGGAGAAGTGTATGATAAGATTTATGAATATAATGAAAAAGATGAGTCTGAAATTCGTACTTTGATCAAAGCCGTATATGATTCTGTGGTCTCTTTGGAATTCCTTGATGATCCCGAAATATTTGTTTCTGCTGATAATTCTTTAGGCATTAAAGATATTAAGAATTTTATCGCACTCTTGCTTGCAAAAAATACTGAAAAATAGTATTTTAATGAAGTAAGTTATAGCAATACTACAACTAGAACCTTAGAAAGGGGGTGGTTGAATGGCGGTAAGAGAAATATGGATGAAAAGAATCCATAGTATCACATGGAGCTGCCCACGTTGTGGCAGACCTTTTACGACTGAAATAGCTCGTAATTTACATTATCTTTCATGTGGTTCATAAAAAACAATTTAACCCCTATCTCAACCTATGGCAAGGCTTAGTCCTTGCCATTTGTTTATCTCTGTGATATAATAATAGGAATTATGGCAAAGAAGAATAATACTAAAAGAAAGCTTGTTGGACTCGTTTCGGAAGAGTCTGGTGTTCGTGCTTACTATACTAAGAAAAACACTATGAACACTCCAGATAAACTTTCACTTCGAAAGTATGATCCAGTGCTTCGTAAGCATGTAGTTTTCACTGAGACCAAGAAAAACTTAGGTCGAAACGAAGTCAAAGAGAAGAAGCGTTAAAATAATCCCTCTCAAGGGGATTATTTTTTCATGCGATATTCTATATCTCGCAGTACATTCATAAAATACATAAATGATTCGTATGGAGAAGCATAGGCTGAGAAGTAGGCATGTACGTCGCCATCATTCCAGTACTTAGTACACATAGAATAAGGATGATCTGATGTAGTGAGGTAGCGCCAATCGGCAATTAACTGCCCATCATTGGTCGCCAAGATGTCACTTCTGAGATTATATAGTTCTTGCATGGCAGAAACTTGCATTTTATTGGATAGCCAGGCGGATAAATCACGTTCGGTGTCAGCCCAAGTTACAGTATCTGGCATTGAGATTTCATCAGCTGGCTCTTCTAAATCACAGGCTTCAGAAACAGTCACAAATCTATTTTCATATTCTGAAAGCCAGATTGAAATTAAGCTATCCATAAAGTTGAATATGCCGGTATCTTCCCACTGGTGTTCACCGAAAGTTTCGAAATCCATAAATAGATTAACTAAATTGCCGCGTAGACAATCCATATTCAGCCAGTTGATGTATTTTGGCACAGTAAGTGGCCACTCACTCCAAGCACGATTAGAGAAACGGAAAGCAATATCATCAGATAATCTATAGTTTTTTAATAGTAGCTTAATGTTTTGTGTGCCTGCGGGGCGATAAACATAATTTGGGCTACGCCAACCTAAGATTTTGTCCCAGCCCTCTGCTAAGATCCCTTTGTAGCCCTTTTCATCTGCCCATTTTGCTAAGCTATCGTTATATGCAAGCTCAGTATTACGAAAAACTTGAGGTTTGACACCGAATAATCTTTCGATTAACTGAGAGTGCATTAATACTTGATCATTGAATTCATCAAGATTGTAGAAATAGGCTAGTGAATGGTAATATGTTTCACCGACGATTTCGGCTTGGCCGCGTTCGACCATTCGTCTAATTTGATCAATTAATTCAGGCGCCCATTTCTGTGCTTGTTCTAACCATGTGCCGGTAATAGAGAAGGACACTTTGAAGTCAGGATGAGATTGCATATTTCTTTCCAGTAGACTAAGCATAGGGCGGTAGCTTTTGTTGGCTACTTTTTTGAAGATACGCTCATTGGATTGACGGCTGTCATAATGGTCATAATAATAATTTGAATCATTTGCAACATCAAAAATGGAATATTCGCGATAGCGAATTGGCTGATGGATATGCAAATAGAGACAAATTGCGCGCACGTTATCTATTCCTCTTATGTTTTATGATTCTATTATAAATCTTCATACATTTTTTTGCAACTTGATTCCATGAGATTTTTCTATATTCGTTTTGCACATTTTCCTGGAGTGATTCTTTTAGGGCAGGATTATTTGCAACTGCTAATATTTCGTCAGCGAGCTTTTGTTTATCCCAAAAATCATATTTTAACGCAGACCAAATAATTTCTGACACACCAGATTGGTTTGTAAGAATTAACACGTCTCCATGGTGGGCGGCTTCGAGTGCAGTGAGGCCAAATGGCTCTGAAACCGAACTCATGACAAAAATATCTGCAAGTGTATAAATATCGCGCAATCTTTTGCCGCGGATAAACCCCGTGAAGATGACGTTTTTTGCTATACCAAGTTCGGCGGCTAAGCTAATTAATTCATTTCGTTCTTCGCCATCTCCAGCGAAGATAAATATTAGTTTCGGATTCTTGGAAATCGCTAAGGCTGCGGCACGCATAAGATTTGGCAAGCCTTTTTGGATAGTAAATCGACCGACTGTAGAGACAATGGTGTGACCGGATTGTTTGAGGCTTTCTACATAGCGATAAGTTTTTTCGTCAAAATGATATTCTTTTTTGTCGTAGTTTTCATCAAGCGAGTTGTATACAACATCAATTTTGGATAGTGGAATACGATATTTATCGTGGATGATTCGCTTAGTAGCTTCGGAGACTGCGATGATGCGATCAGCCATCATTAAGCCTTCATATTCGATTTCGTGGATTAACGGATTGCCAGTATGCATGCCAGCACGATCAAATTCTGTAGCGTGAACATGAGCGACGAGCGGTATATTATAATCTTTTTTGGCGATCACGCCTGCTTCGTATGTAAGCCAGTCATGTGCATGAACCGCATCTGGATGATGATGTTTTAAATAATCTTTAATATATTTACAATATTCCTTTTGCACTTCGCGCATTGATATTAGAGTTTTTTTGTCGACAGTTGGAATTATTTCTTCAAATATCTGCAATGATGCATATGAGCCGCCACCATAACGAAAAATTGGATCTAAATGCGTAGCTGGTAATACCTTCATGAAATCGATATCAGGATGTTCAGCTTCGTAGGGAACCACAAACTCGATATTGACGCCTTGGCGTGCTAAGGCTTTTGCCATATTAAAACAAGCGACACCAAGACCTCCGCTGTTGTGCGGTGGAAGTTCCCAACCTAACATAAGTATTTTCATCCATTCTATTTTAGCATAAATATTATATTTTGTGCAAGAAATATGATAAAATTATTTAAGAACTTTATGTAGGGGTATAGCTCAGTTGGTAGAGCACTGGTCTCCAAAACCAGGTGTCGGGGGTTCAAGTCCCTCTGCCCCTGCCATATATAATCAACTCCAATTTATGATGGAGTTTTTTGTTTACAAATTGCATATGTTATAATGAATTTATGGATTTTAGTGCTGTTGAGAATTCGCGTATAGCTTACGCAAAAAAGCTTAAGAAGACAATTATTATTTGTGCAGTTATATTTATTGCACTGGCGATCTCAGGCATATCTTTTTTTGGACCTGAAGGCGTATTTAGTGTAATATTTATGGTGTCTTTTGCAATTGTTTTTGTGTATACTTTTGTAAGCGCTCTTTTTTATAAAACTGAACATAATAACTATCGAAAAGCATATAAATCTTACTTCGTAGAACAAAACATGAAGAAACTATTCGATAATTTGTCCTACAACCACAATCTCGGAATTAGTCAAAGTGTACTTGATTCTACTGGTATGATTAATACTGGTGATTTGTACTCTTCGAATGATTACACTACGGGAGAATACCACGAAGTCGATTTTGCTCAAGCTGATGTCACTATAAAAGAGGAACACACCGATTCGGATGGTGACACTTATTATGTGACCATTTTTAGAGGGCGCTGGATGACTTTTGAATTTCCTAAGAAATTTGCATACCGAATTGAAGTAGTTCAAAAAGGCTTTCCGGCTAAAAGAGTTCCAAAGACGGGCACGAATGGTCGTAAATTTGAAAAACAAACTATTGAGTCGTCTACATTCCACAAACAATTTAAGATTTATGCTGAAGATGGTTTTGAAACATTTTATGTCTTAGATCCTGCTTTAATTGATCATATAGAAACTTTAAGTAATAATTGCACTGGCAAACTATTACTTTGTTTTGTTGATAATAAACTCCATGTTGGCTTGCATGATAATAAGGATTCATTTGAGCCACCTTCTCCGTTTAAAAAAATTGACGAGAATAAAGAAAACGATAAAGTGAATCGTGAATTGAAAACAATTACTGATTTTGTTGATTATCTAAAATTAGATAAGAATATCTTTACTAATAATTAAAATATATGTTACAATTAAGTTATTATGGAAGGTAAGAGAAGAAACAGACCGCGTGCGCTTTTGGTTTTTGGTGCGCCAGCGAGCGGCAAAACTACTTTCGCTGAAAAATTTGCGAAGAAATTCGGGTTGGCATATTATAATTTTGCTGATTTGATGGATGAACATGATTTTTCTTACGATGCAATATTGGTTATTCTTTCAGAAATATTAAAAACTGGACAAACAATCGTGATTGAAGGGTGTTTGGATACTGAAGCTAATAGAGCTGAGGTGCGAAATATTATCAGGAAATCTGGCTATGAACCAGCTCTCATCTGGGTGCAGACGGATATTGCTACGATACGCCAACGTTTGAAAACACGTTACAAGAGTGTTGCTAAAGCCAAAGAGGCTTACGATAAAGCTGTAGCTGATATGGAAGCTCCTGCGGATATCGAAAAGCCAATTATACTTTCTGGTAAGCATACTTTTGAAACTCAAGCAAAACACGTTATTTCTGGTTTAGCGGATTTATAAAGTGATTATTAACGATAAAGAATTTGGGGAAGTAATTGTCCGACGTAGCCCTTTGGCTCGTGGGGTTAAGTTTACGGTTTCGACTTCAGGTAGATTGGCAATGTCGGTACCAAAACATACTTCTGATTTTTTGGCTAAACGTTTTTTAAACTCAAATCGCAAAGCCATCCGTGAAAAATTACCCATTAAAGATCCTAACGAGCAACGAGCAAGAGATTATCAAAAGAAAGTCTTGATGAAAAAAGCGCGTGAATATCTTCCGTATAGGTTAGAATACTATGCAAAACGTTACGGGTATACTTATTCAAAATGTCGATTAACGCATGCAAATACTAGGTGGGGGAGCTGTTCATCGAATAGGACGATTTCTTTGAATATTGGTCTAATGAAGGTTCCTGAACCTTTGCGTGATTATGTGATACTACACGAACTGGCTCATTTGAATCACATGGATCACTCTAAAGCTTTCTGGGCTGAGGTGGGCTCACATGACAAAAACTATCGTTCGCACGAAAAGAAGCTCAAAATGTTTAATCCTGGCGTTTAAAATATTATAAAAATATATTGGTTATGTTATAATTGTTCTAAGGAGGAGAGTGTGGAATTAAGAAAACGTCTAGACTCGAGAATTGTTTTCGTTATTATATATTTTTCTGCACTTCTTGCATATATAATATATGGGCTGCAACCAGCAGGCGCTATCGATTATGTTGTTTCTTCTACACTTTCTATACCAAAAATTGACCTTTACTCTGATGTAACAAACCTTGAATTAAATAATAGGGAACTAAAAACTCCCGAAAGTATCGTGGGCAGTTTTTCAAATCAACCAAATAAAACACTTTTAATTGGTCACTCTACGACTGTTTTTCAACGTTTGAATGAACTCGATTTATTTGACAGTATTAAATATGGTGACAGTGATTATAAAGTCGTTAAAATTAGTTTAATACCTAAGCCGAAAATAATAATGCGTGACTTACTCAAAAAAGCTGACAAAGATACTCTTGTATTGATGACTTGTGCCGGGACTTTGTTAGATAACCATGATGCTACTCATAGATTAATCATCACTGCTGTTAAACAATAGTTAATTTTGTTTGTATTTCAGTTTAATTGCAAATCCACCGCCTGGTGCCATAAATATGTTGAGCGAATCGCTATTACCGACGTGTTTGGTTTGCTTGACTATAGCAAATGGATTTTCGCGATAATGAGCGTTTTCGGCATCAGCGTAAATCATTGCTTCATAAACGCCGCCCTGTTCAAGAAAATCTAAATTAATATGAATGTTGCGTCCGTTTTCATCTGATACGCCACCGATATACCAATCTTTAGAATTGCGGTCCTGTCTTGCTACTACATAATATTCACCCACTTCTCCGGCTAGCGGAATGGTAGTGTTAAAGCTAGTTGGAACATCACGAATAAAATTGAATTCTTCTTGGAACCTTTGTTCATAAATGAATGGACGATCAGCTGCCATTTGCATTCCAGAATAAATCGTGACGAAGTACGCTAATTGACGAGATAAAGTGGTCGCCATACGTTTTACACTGTTAGCTAGGTCTAAAATACCAGATGTATAATCCATACCGCCAGCTAGTAATCTAGTATATGGCAAAAAGCAAGCGTGCGAAGGGCTAAGTGCGCCACCTTCATATTCTTGACCACGAGCACCCTCGCGAGACAATAGATTCGGCCATGTACGCTCAATCCCGGTACCTTTTATTGGTTCATGAATATCTAAGCAGATATGTTTTTTGGCGGCTAATTCAACAGTTTTTTGATAATGTCTTACGCCAACTTGTGAATGATGAAATTCGCGCCGCCCGTTAATCATCATCATACTGCCTGCATACCCTGTTTTAATATAATGTACACCTCTTGCAGCGTAATAGTTGTAGGCCTCTTCTAGCTGTTTTTCATAATTATCGACAAAGCCTACTGTCTCATGGTGACCAACTATTTCTATATTATGCATCTTGGCATAACGTGCTACTTCATCCATATCAAAATCAGGTGTTGAAACTGTGAATTTATTATTAATACCGTTTTCTAGCCAATCACCTTCCCAACCTTCATTCCATCCTTCAATCAGAAGACCTGAGATACCGAGGCGTACGGCAGCGTCAATGTATTCTTTTGCATGTTCCGTAGTGGCACCATGTCGTTCTCCTGGGGCCCACGTCCATTCACCGACAAACATTGCCCACCAAATGCCAATAAATTTTAAGGTTTTAACCCAGCTAAAATCTCCGATTGGGGCTTCGTTTAAGGCATACATTGTTCGATTCGTAGTTAATTCAATAGCAGAATCGGCAACCATAATTAAACGCCATGGGGTCTGAAACGGGAGTAATACGTGGGCTTTTGTTCCATCGGAGAGAGGAGTAATATCGGTCTTTAGTATATTATTTTGGCTTAATTTAAGCGTAATAGACCCATAGTCGTACAGTGCTGCTTCGTGGATGGCAAGGTATTGGCCAGTAGGAGTTTTTAGAGTAAGGGGAGTATGGACTGATTTTTTGAGCTGATGAACCATAGTTTTTTCGTAATTATATTCATAGCGGTCTGGCTGGTAAGCAGGAATTTTCCATGCAATCGTATTGAGATCAACATTAAACTCAGTAAGCTCATCTTTGATGGTAATCTGGCGAAATTTAGGTTGTGGTGGAATTTCATAACGGAAAGCAATAGCATTATTAAACACTCTGAACCTTAAAGTAAAAATACGTTTTTGCTCTTTTTCTTCTGATAAATAGAAAGATGTTTCGTTGTAATTATTATTAATATAGCGGTCTTCGCCCCATTGTAATTCGATTGTTTCTTCGTGCTTCTTTTTTTGTTCTCTAATAATTTTGAGATCATTAATGAGCGGCGTTTCACCACAAATCAAAAAACCCAATCTAGATGGTTTAATAATGCGTTTATCATTTTTGTAAGCTGAATAAAATAGTTGGCCCGCTCTTAGTTCCAAAACACATCGGATGGATTTATCTGGGGAATAGATATCATTTTCCGTGTTCTTTTTACCAAAAAGATTTGCCCACTTGAACATAACATTATTATAGCATATAATATTAATATGGCTCGGAAGAAGCGAAATAGAGTTAAATATTTCTTGGTGGCTATCATATTGTTTGTGGTGATGTTTGGTGGAGCTTTTTTCGGAATACAATTCTTCACTAAGACTGGTGTTTTCAGGATTCCTGGTGTAGTGTATTATGATGAAAGTTTATCGGAGGACGAAATCCAGCTTCTTAAAAATATTTTTACCGAGGAAGTTGATTTAGATAAAGATGTGACTATTTCTGCAAAATATAGCCTAGAAAAACCCACATTATCTGATGGAGAATATTTATATCGTACTGAAGTTCCCGTTACCGATTTTTACAGCTTAGACACTAATATTACTGTTGAGGATCCCACATCTTTGTTTGTTGATGGCAGTCAATCCGAGATTGATTTTTCGATGATTGATATAAATGAACTTGACGCCTCTAAAAAATTGCTTAGCATAAATGATAAGTATTATTTAGATGATTTTAATTCAGGCGCAATCTTTAGAACAATTAAATTCGATTCAGAAAAATTTGATGATGAAATAAAACCTTTGGTAGATGAGACTTTTACTAAGACATTTCCTGAAAAATCTTCGGTTCTTTCTTTTGCGCAAACTGGTGTAACTGCACTAAGTCGCGACATGAATGCAAAGTTGGTCGCAGTGGGTGGCGATGCAAAATATTTCGCTGAAAACATCAAAGATTTCTTATCTAGTTTTGATTTGACACATACGTCTAATGAGTCATCTTTTACGACATTTGCTAATTCATCGAACATCTGTTCTGACACTCGTTTCATTGACACTTTGACCGCGATTGGGTTAGATATCGTTGAACTTACTGGTAATCATAACCAAGATTGTGGTATTGATGCGGCTTTAAATACGATAGATATCTATGAACAGAATAGTATAAAAATGGTTGGCGGTGGACGCAACGCTGAAGAAGCAGCAAAACCTTTAAACATTTCTGAAAAAGGCACTAATATTACTTTTCTAGCTTACAACCAGTCTACAGGTGGCGCAACTTATGGTAATACTCCTGGCGCTAATCAATATTACGAGGAAAACGCAGTTGCCGAAATTAATGCCGCTAAAGAACGGGGTGATTTTGTAATAGTGGACGTGCAATACTACGAATGTAGTGCCTATGCTTCAGAATATGAAGATCCGATTTGTGATAAAGCTAATTCTTCTGCAGGTGATCAAATAGGTTTCTTTCGACATTTGATTGACCTTGGAGCAGACGTAGTAGTCGGGACGAGCGCGCATCAACCACAAACATTTGAATTATACGGTAATGGCGCTATCTATTATGGGCTTGGCAATCTTTTCTTTGACCAAGTCTGGTGGCCGGGGACTACTCGGAGTTTAGTATTAGCGCATTATTTCTACAATGGTAAACTCCTTCAGACGAAGATTGTTCCTACCGTATATGATAAAACGATGCAAACAAAACTACTTGACGAGGAGACTACGAAATGGTTTCTAGGAAGACTAATAAGCGTAAAACCATAAAATCTAAATCTGGGTTAGAATTGAACTCTAAAAATAAGTCAAAGATTTCTTTTAAATTTATTTTTTGTTTTGTGTTAATTGGCATAGCAATTGCTGGATTAGTTTTTCTTGCTCTTTCTTTTATATTTAAAAAAGATACTGAAATCATAGCTGATAATACGGAAATTGTTGAGAAAAAAGATGAAGAGCCTGAGGAAGAAATTGTTGTTTTGCCTCCCAAAATTGATTTTCAATCAATAGTTGATGATTGGGCTAATACTACTGGAGGTGTAAAAAGCGTTTTAATTTATGATTTAGAACGTGATGAGATAGTAGGGGAATACAACCCTGGAGAATCGTATAATACCGCTTCTTTGTATAAACTATTCGTCGTTTATGAAGGTTATCGTAGAATACAAGTTGGAGAATGGCAGCCAGACGAAATGGCTGGTTCGACTGGCTGTACAGTTCTAAAATGCTTAGATTTGGCGATACGTGAATCATATTCTCCTTGCGCTGAAACATTGTGGTCTAAGATAGGTCGGGTTGAGCTAGATAATATTATTACTAATGATTTTCATATCACTGATTCTAGTATTTCCAATCTCATTTCTAATCCGCGAGATATCCTTTCTATGTTGAAAATATTTTATTCGCATGACGACATCAAGGACGAGTCTTTAATTACTCAAATGAAAGATTCATTCTTAATCCAACCTCCTACTACTTATAACTGGCGACAAGGTTTGCCAAGTGGATTTACACAGGCTAAAGTGTACAATAAAGTCGGTTGGGATTATAATCCTGATGGAAAATATTGGAATATTTATCATGATGCAGCGATAGTAGAATTTCCAGACTCTAATCGTCATTATATTGTAGTTGTGATGTCAAATCGTCTCCCATTCCAAAATATAAGACAGCTTGGAGCGAATATAGAAAAACATTTTATAGCAAATTATAATCAATAAGTACTAAAGAATTGCGACCAATAAGTCTTGTAGTCTGAATTCAAATCAAAATCAAATCCTACAGCTAATTTGGTGAAGTCTGGATTGAGGATGTTAGCACGGTGAGTTTCGCTACCCATCCATAGGGCTACAGTCGTAGCAGGAGAGACAGCAGCATTGCCAATGGCAAGGTTTTCACCGCTTACACCACCTGAGTTTGGCACCGGACAAGCTGTTGACCAACTGCTTCCATCTGGACGAACGTGAGCATATTTTATGGTAGTTTCTTTGGCACGAATATCGGCGGCTTCTTCACATGTGTACCCCCAGGTGAGTTGTTCAAGATTGTTTTTAGTGCGGATTTTATTGACTAATGACAGCACTTCATGTTTCCATTGATCGGCGGGTGGGGCAATCACAGTGACCGTGATAGAATCTTTGCGTTTACCATCATATGTGCCCGCTGTAATAGTAGTAGTGCCAGTGCCTTTGATTACTGGATAACGACAAGTATCATTATCGTAGCCCAACCAGGTGCGTGCAGAATTATAAAATCCTGAGATAACATTCGCATCTGAAGTCTGCCAATACATTTCGCCTAGGTCTGACAGACCACCACCAGTGCACAGATCAATATCTGGGGTTGCGTAAATCGTGATAGCTTTTTCATTCCAAAGCTCGCCGGCAGGGACTTCAGTGTTATCAAACTCATGACTTGAGGTAGATACATAATCATCGTTACCGATAGTATAAACACTGGATGCCTTAGCATCAGAATCAGAAACTGATTCAAGCAGTTCCATTTCTCCAATAGTATCTTCAACGATATCTGAGCGTTCGTCAACGGCGCGGAATGTGAGACCACCGTTAAGCCAAATCGCACTAGAGATTAACACGCCTGCTATTAAAATTGCAGCAGCATTAACTGACAACAGTATTGTTGTCTTGTTATTTTTGGGAGGACGAGGCTCCTCCATGACTATTTCTTCTCCTTGTGCTTATTATCAAGCGTTAAGGATTTCACAAATATCAAAGCTTCATTTAAGGCTGGCATTAAGGCGATAAAGATTAGCACCATAATGAAGTTTAGAACAATTACTTCGATTGACGGTGTAGAACCACGGAACAAAGCTGCAAAGATGATTGAGAAAATTACCATATAGAGAATTGCAACCGAAGCAACAATAACTACATACGATAATATGCGTAGCCATGCTGAAGATAGATTAAGCATACGATAGCGTAGGATAGTATAATAAACAGCAATAATAGTGACCGCTAGAGCTAGTGGGCCAAGCCAGACTAATGACCAGTTGTTGAATAATGGTAGAATCAAATTGAAAATTAAAACCATTGTACTAGATGCGCCGAAGCTTAACATAGTGACAATATCGCCGCCCTGCTTGCGTTTGGAACGAGTTTTGAAAAATTGGTAAGCAAATACCCCGACAATGACTGGCACAATTGCGCCAAAAAAGGCAATATAGCTAAAATACATTGGGCCAATGTTCATTTTAACACTGTTACCGGTGTTACTTAAAATAATCTCTGAGTACAATGAACTTGGATTAAGCATAATAATACCGCCGACAATAAGGCCTAGAATTAAGAATAATAGAGTGACAGTCTTGCCGTATTTTTTGTTCCATGCTCCGTAGCCTAGGAATGATACATCAATAAGTATAGCGCTAACAAAAGTCCAAATCACATGCCAATCAATAGTTTCTGTTTCGTTTGGACGCGCTACAAGGAAGATCGAAATTGACGCCATCCAAACTGTGGCGAATACTGCGGCTGCAAAATACCAAGCTGAACGTATGCGATCGCCTTTACTCGAGCCGAAGAAAACAATCGCGCCAGACAAAAATGTCAAAATCGACACCGTGGCTAATAATATAACAATTAGTTGCATCTACCTCCTTTTTAAGTATTATAGCACAGTTTGTCGTTTATTTTCTAAAGTTGTTACGGTTATTGCCAACAATGGTTGTAATGTCTGAAATTATAAAATCTTTTACTTTTTGATCATTCAAATATAGGGAATAGGTGCCCCCAAGTTTGAGCTGATTACTACCTGCGGTAATACTGGAAAACTTTTTTGCGGAGGTGTGTTCTATGATAGTTTCTCCTGCATCATCTTTAATGGAGACTTTAGTATCTGCTGGGCGTTCGTTATCTAAATATATACTGATATTGTTGATTTTTGAATTGTTACCAAACGACTCTACCATTCCACTTGAGCCGACAGCAATAGCATCACCTCCATTAATAATGATACCTAAGCCAGAATCTAGTGCGCCATTACCATTATTGGTAGGTCCATCTACGACTATATGGCCACCATTAATATTGACCCACCCGTTGCTATCGATACCGTCACCAGATGAATTTATATATATATCACCATCATTAATATCTATTACACACTCTTCGTCGGCATCAAACGGATTAGCGCCTGGTCGATTAGTAGAAGACGCATCGGCACCGCCTCCGGCATTAATACCATCATCATTAGTAGTGAGGCTGATTACACCTTGATTGATAGTAATTTTTTGAGCTTCTAAACCTTCATAGGCCCTAAAGACTGTGATATCACCTCCATCAATAATTAAATTACTATTGGCATGGATGGCATCATCGCCAGAATTAATATTTATATCACTACCTTTGATTGCTATATAATTATCTGAATGGATTGCATCATCGTGCGATTCGATGACGATTTTGCCGTCAGATATTAAAACAGTTTTTGTTGATTTAATACCTTTGGCGTCAGTCTTAATGTTAAAATTACCGTTTTCTATATATACGAATCCTTTAGTGGCATCAATATCGTTAGTGGATTTTATGGCATCTGCAGTCGATTTAATGATAAAATTGCCACTTACGACATATACTGAGTCAGTACCACGAATCGCATCATCTTTTGACACGATATCGTATGTGCCCCCATTAAATTTCAAATCATCTTTAGAAACGATACCGTCTTGATAATTAGCATCTACAGTGAGCTTCCCATCGCCCTGGAAAGTCAAATCAGATTGAGTATATATTGCAGCACCTACTTCTTCATCATATTCAGTATCATATGATTCGCCATCCGAAATTGAATTGTCGCCGACGAGCTCTATAACTAAATCGTTTGCGGAATCGCAATATATTACTGGCCCATCGTCGTGATTGATACTTACATTATCTAAGATTAATCTGACGATTCCATCTCCTGCACTTATCTTGATTAATCCATTTTCAAGAGCACCAGTTAGATGATATGTCCCGGATTTTTGAATGGTCAACGATTTCTCAAGTTCAATTTCTGTGGTCGGATAACGTTGCCAGTTTATTTTAAGATCACCGTTATCAATATTCATTGATTCTTTGACATCGCCAATAGACTCATCGTTTCTTAGTGGGTTGAGCGGTAAAGCAACTGCGATAGCTGCGACTAAAGCTAAGAATGCAATAAACGGACGGAAATCTAATTTTTCTTTTTGGCGGACATTTTTATCATTCGGTATATTCTTTGACGTTGCCTCACCCTTTTTAGCCTTCTTGTCTGGCATTATATCTCCTCCTCGCAGCATGGCTCGGAGAGCAGGACTTTGAGGTTGCAGTTTTTGACGCGAATTTCATCTAAGAATTCTTTTTCCTTAACACCGTGTCGGAGTTTAACGTCATAAGTTAGCTTATATAGGCTGCCCATGTTCATAGTTTTCATCCGAACTAATTTTGAACGGGAAGTATACTTTTTAAACACTTCTTCAAAAACATCCTCATAATCTAAGTCTTCAGGGATTACAACCTTAAGTACACGCTCATGTTGATCTGGTTCTAGTAGGCGTGTATAAGTGAGAATTATAATAGCAACTATTGCTATGGCAGTTATTACTGTAGCAAATAGAGCATGCCCCATGCCAAGCGCTAACCCTACCATCATAGAGAAAAATACTGAAAGCAAATCTTTAGCATGGCCTTGGATAGAACGGAAACGGATGAGCGAAAACGCACCGAGAATGGCAATCGATGTACCAAGATTACCATTGATCATAATCATAACAGCCATAACTAACAATGGTAAGACAGCTAGGGTAATCAAAAACCCTTTAGTGGTCTGCGTAGTTTTCATATGAGTGATTGCAATAGCAATACCTAGCAGTAAAGATACTCCTGCGCAGATTAATGCAGTTTTGATATCGAGCCCTGTCGCTGCATTATTAAATAAACTATTAAACATTTTGCTCCTTTATTATTTTTTGATAAATCTTTCCTACTTTACTAAATTGCTGTGGATAAATCTTAAGCTTGGTCAGTTCGTCAGTCAACCAAAGTGGTAGAACACCATGCGCTTTGATTTCCAATATGACATTTTGTTTGTCCTTAAAGTAAATTTTATCACGTTTTCCTTTCAAAAAATAGAGATTCTTCGTACGATACCTAAGTCTCTCATCAAAAGTAATGCGTAGGTTATCTTCGCCTTTGTAAGATTCGCGATTATATGTCACTAAGATTCTTGGTTCTAAATCAAAATGCTTTATAAGATAGTCTACTTCTTTCGCGATTTGCATATCATGCTTAGTTCTACCTGGTGCTTCGGCCAATTCAAGCAAAGTTGTCTTTTTATCCACGAGGTCTTTAAATTCGTCATTAGTGATCATAATCCGACGTTTATAACCTGGATTTAAATCTGGACAGCGAAGCTTTGTTTTAATTTCAAGAAAAACCCGGTCATAACCACCATAACTTCTGGCCCGCAATTTGTGCTTAAACACAGGTTGATCAATAGATTGGATAATCAAATCATAATTATCGGTATCAAAATAAAGATTAAACACCTCAGACTTAAAATAGCCATCTTTGTGCATATTTTTCTTAATGACTTTCAATAGCTCTTTTCTGTCTGCTCTGGTTATTAAATACTTTTTCTCGATACGATCAAAAACTTTACCATCCATATATATATTATAATACGATACAGCTGAAAATATGCTGTAAAAGGTACCCCTATTTACATTGACAAAAATGCTTAAGTATGATATAATGTAAGAATAGGTCTTAATGTGGCTCGCACTTTTAAAATCTATGGTCTTAAGGGGGAATGAGATGAAAGATATGAATAAACGTGAAAAATTTCTTTTGGTGATGGTTATTGCTCTTACCGTTTGCCTGGTTTTTATAATTTCAATATTTGATGCCACTAAGTCACAACGCAATAACCTGGCTGCCCAGAACTGTACTTTACAGGAGGAAAAGAATGCTATTTGTGATACGAATATGAGGCTACTTGAAGCATTAAGACGCGAACATCGGATTGCGCTGGCCGCAGATACGAAGCTACTGGTTGCTGACCTCGCTTGGTTAGATCGTGAAAATGATACATTCTATATGGATGCATTTATTGATCTTGATAATGGGGAAGGGAATTGCTTTAAAAGGCTCAAAAAACTATTCGACGAAGACGAAGAGGCTCGTGCTAGAGCTGTGAATATCGTATGCTATCACTTAGATAATATGTGTCTATATGACATAACCAGTGATTATTACAATCAACTTGTTGCCGAAAGCGAGACCGCAGAAGGATAAGACCATATAATACCCGCAATTTTTGCGGGTATTTTTAATGTTTATGCTATAATTGTTTATATATGCTAGAGATTCGGAGTGTGTCGAAGGTCTATCAGACTGCGGGTGTTAGTCGTACTGTTTTAAATAAAGTACGGATTAATTTCCGTGAATCTGAATTTGTGTCGATTTTGGGCCCGTCTGGTTCTGGCAAGACCACGCTTCTTAATATTATTGGTGGCTTAGACCAATACACTACTGGTGATTTGATAATCAATGAAAAATCGACCAAAAAATTCCGCGATAAAGATTGGGATTCTTACCGTAATCATCGGGTGGGTTTTGTTTTTCAGTCGTATAATCTAATTCCGCACCAAACTGTACTAAATAACGTGCGACTAGCTTTGACTTTGTCTGGTATTTCTAAACGTGAGTCAGTTAGACGAGCTAAAAAAGCCTTAAAAGACGTAGGGCTTTCTGACCATATTTATAAACGTCCAGCTCAATTATCAGGTGGGCAAATGCAACGTGTTGCGATTGCGCGTGCATTAGTGAACGATCCCGATATTTTACTAGCGGATGAACCGACAGGTGCGCTAGATTCTGAAACTTCGATTCAAGTGATGAAAATTCTAAAGGACATCGCAAAAGACAAATTAGTCGTGATGGTAACACATAACCCTGAGCTTGCCAATAAGTACTCTACAAGAATAATCACATTGAAAGATGGAAAAATTACTTCCGACTCTAATCCATATGATGGCAAAATCAAAACTGATTTAGACGCAAAGGAGGCTGGACAAAAGGCTAAAAAGACTAAAATGTCATTTATCACAGCACTATCTTTGTCTTTGAATAATCTGTTAACTAAAAAAGCCCGTACAATACTAGTTGCGATGGCTGGTTCGATCGGTATTATTGGTATTGCGTTGATTTCGGCAGTATCGTCTGGTTTCCAAAATTACATCGACAAAATTGAGGAGGACACTCTTACATCTTATCCTTTGGCATTACAAAAAGAATCAGCAGACGTTTCTGGAATGCTACTTAGCCTTTCTGGTGGAGAAACAGTAGAAACATTGGACAATAAAATCCGTGAAAACCAAATGCTGACTTCTACACTTGGCAGTGTTTCAAATAATGATTTACCGAGTTTTGTGGATTATTTGAATGCCCACTCTACAGAAATCAAAGATGATATCAGGTTAATGGAATATGAGTACAATGTAGATCCTGTAATATATACAGTAGATGCTACCAATAAGGTAGCTAAAATGAATCCGAGTAATATGTTTTCGACTTTAATTGGAGATAATTCGTTACTTCGAAATTATTCAACAATGACGTCGGTATTTAGACAATTTGACCCTGATAATCTAAAGAACGATACGGAGTTATTGGCTGGTCGTTATCCTGAAGAATACAATGAAATGGTGGTAGTTTTAAGCAAAAAATCTGAAATTTCGGAGCTTTTGACATATTCTTTAGGTTTTCATGACTCGCAAGAATTAAATGAAATTGTTTCAAAAATTCTTAGTGGTGAGAAAGTTGAAATTAATAATGAACCATTAGAATTGACCTACGATGATTTAATGAATGTTGATCTTAGATTAATATTGCCGGCAGATTACTATAAATACAATTCAAAATACGAAGTGTATGAAGATATGTCTAGCGACGAAGGATTTATGAAAAACATTTATAATGAAGCTGAAAAGTTACATATTGTGGGTGTAGTAGTGACGGATACGGAAATGATGTCGGCTGGTAGTGGTGTTGCGTATTTACCATCATTAATAACTCATATTATTGACGAATCCGGCAAAACAGAAATTGTGAAAAAGCAACTAGCGAACCCAGAGATCGATATTTTCTCCAACACGAAGTTTGGCGAGGAAGGGAATGATTTTAATTTTGAATTCTCTGATTTGGTATCTATAGATGAGGCGAAATTAAAGCAGGCTTTTGGTGTGACGATTGACCAAAATGCAATTACCAACAAAACAAAAGAATACATCAACCAAATATCAGCGGATATTTCAGCGGATACTTCACCAGTAAAAAATGCTCTGATTGATAGGTTCAAATCTTTAGTCGATGGCTTAAAATCACATATAGTTGGGGAATCGGGAGCTGGGACTATTATGACAGCCGATATCGAAACTACTGTAGCTGAATTCATGTCGTCACAAAATTTTTCTGATTTGGAAGCCAGCTATTATATTCCAGCGGATAAGTTTGCTGATATGTATAAGGGACTTTTGAATGGTTTCTTAAGCACTTATTCTGGCGCATACGCTATGGCGATGCAAATGAGGGGAATCCCATTTAATCCCGAAACTGATCCGATGATGATTATTCCTGATGTCTATAATCAAGTTATTGAATCATACCTGGGGATGACTCAAATTGATGCTGTATTTAATGCTGTAGCTACACCTGTAGTAGAAATCAGCATGAAAAAAGAAATACTTGCTAAAGTAGGTGAACTTACTTCTTATCTATCGAGTAGTTTTGCTAATGCTTTCCACGTTGATCAAAATGCGATAATCGGAGCATTTAAACTTAATTTTACCGAAGATGAATTATCACGTGTAGTCACGGCGATGTTTACCAAAAAGAAAACTACGCTTGCAACTAATTTGTCAGCGTTGGGATACCAAGATTTGGATGATCCGACTATGCTTTCCTTCTATTTTTGGTCATTCGACGGAAAAACACGTTTTATGAATTTCTTGGACGGTTATAACGATTTGATGAAAGAAACAGGGAATGAAGATAAGGTAATTGAATATACTGATGCAACTGGAATACTTATGTCTTCTGTTAAGACTATTGTTGATGCAGTTTCTTATGTATTGATTGCCTTCGTGTCGATTTCGTTGATCGTGTCTTCTATTATGATTGGCGTGATTACATACATTTCTGTATATGAACGTACTAAAGAGATTGGGATTTTGCGGGCAATCGGCGCATCGAAGCATAATATTTCGTCAATATTTAACGCTGAGACATTTATAGTAGGGTTCCTAGCTGGTTTGTTTGGCGTGGGGATTTCATATCTATTGATCCCGATAATTAATTTGATACTACATCACTACACGGGTGATATCCCATTATCCGCGTACCTAGATATCCGCACAGCTGGACTTTTGATTGTACTCTCGGTAATTCTTACCTTAATTGCTGGTTTGATTCCGTCGCGGTCTGCATCGAAGAAAGACCCAGTAGAAGCTCTTAGAAGCGAATAACAGAGAAAAAAGATAAGAACTATTGACTTTTTAGTATAAGTGTGATATAATATAAGCATAAGCTTGATTATTATCGATCGCTTATCGTTATTTAATATAAAAGAAAAGAGATTATTATAGGGGGGTGCAATATGAAAAAGATTTCTTTTGTAAGGGTGGCAATTATAACCGTAGTTTGCGTGTTTGTCGTTCTCGGATTATTCTATTTTAATTCGTTCCAGTTTATGGGCGAGAAATTCATCGATTCAGCATATGGTGCGCATACATATGTCATGCCGAATCAGCTTACAGGTGAGGATATGATAGCGGCTGGTTATGAACATAATATTCAGGTACATGATTATGTGTTGACCAAATATCATATAGACGATAATAGCTGGAAGATCGATTTTGAAGGACCTACTGAAGTAACCCCTCCATGCGATGAGATCGCAAATGATCCTCCTGGAGAATACTTTGACGAAACTATATAGAATTGTTGCCTAGAACCCGGAACTCAATGTTTCGGGTTTTTTATTTAGACTATTTATGATATAATTATAGAACACTGGGGATTCGCCAAGTGGTAAGGCAGTGGGTTCTGGTCCCACCATTCGGGGGTTCGAATCCCTCATCCCCAGCCATTTTTTGTTTTTGAGTCCAAAAGGTTCCGAGCGAACGGTCCTGACCCCTGTAATATCAGTCCGCTAGGTCCTAAAGTTCGGTTCGAGCACGTGATGAGACCAATGAGGTCTCTTTTTTCGGCCGTTGTGGCTACATCGAACAATTTGTCGGCATATTTAAAGACTTTTAAGATATAACCGGCATTTGTATAGAAGTTGTCGTCGGCTCGATCTAGCGCGACTTCTTGCGCCTGAATCTCAGCTAGTTCGTTGCGATATCGCTCGTTATTTTGGTTATAAAGTTCCAGAGTAATACTCTTGTCCATTAGCATATCGTAAGCTTCCTGCTGTCTCGCTTCTAGTTTCTTGCGCTTTTGAGATAAACTTCGGCGTTGCTCGCGATAGAAATCTATCTTTCCGGCATGCGCTTCGGCTAATGCCTTTCTTATCTCGTCTAATTCGGTTTCAGTTAGTTTTAAACCTCGTAGGAATTCTTTTACCTTATCATCAAGATATTCTTCGGTGTAGCTCTTCATGCTCTTATGCACTCCTCGTCGGTTCGTGCAGTGGTAGTATTTGTGGTGATTATAACCACCGTGTCGTAGCTTACGCTTCTTAAATTCTGGCGTTATTGTGCATCCACACTCTTCGCAGCGAATTAGTCCACGATAAGCCGATTCTATGCCACCATACTTCGGTACCTGATCGTCACCCTTAAGATTTCTCTTGTCTAATATCTGATTAACCATATCAAACAGCTCTCGATCTATTATCTTCTCGTAATTATGCGGATATTTCTTTCCGCCTTTTTTATCGATAATAAATCCGACATAAAACTCACATCTTAGGAATTTATGGATGATTCCTTGGGAGAATTTAGTGCCGTATTTCTTGTTCATTAGTCTTGCTAAGGTTCTACATGAATAAGTTCCGGTCGAGAAGAGCAAGAATACTTCTTTTACGATCGACGCGGCCGGTTCTACCGGAACGACGTTTTTAACCTTCGGCCTGACGCTGATAGTTCTAAATTCATAGCCATAAGGCGCGCTCCATGGTAGCTCGCCGCGCGACAGTTTATTGATCTTCGTATTAAGGCCGTCTTCCTTAATGCGGTTCAGGTATTCCTGGCCCACAAAAACCTTCACATTCCAAGATGTGAGGTCGGTCGCGCGGCTATTCTCTGAGAGAATCAGCCTTTCGTCAACGCAGTGGATGCGCTTGCCGTATTTAATGCGTAAATCTTCAATCGTTACTGCGTCGCGGAAGTTCCTCGTAATACGATCTACGCGGAATGCGATAATATCCGTTACGTCCGGATTATCCTTTAAGAATTGGATCATCTCGTTGAAGCGTTTGCGCTCTTTATAGCTACCGCCAGTTTCGCCAATAGCGTATTCGCGCACGATCTTTAAGTTTTGCTCGATCGCGTAATCGCGCATACGCGGTAGCTGAATTTCATCGAGAGATAAGCCTTCTTTTTCTTGTCGCGCCGTTGATACGCGAGCGAATAGAACGGCTTTTCTGGTTAGTTGCGGCTCATTAGTTTTGCCGGTATTTACAGGGGTAGAGTTTCCCATGTTATCAAACATAATACCCTAAACCTTTCATAAGTCCATATCATAAATGGACCTTTGGAGTTGGGCTATTTGCAACTAAAATAGCCGTAAAGAACCACCCTACATTTGCGCTAGTTTGGCCCAGCGCGCACCTTGTTTAATTCTGTAAAGTATTCAAGTAATCGTACTGGCTTGAACTCGGCCAGTTTATCTTCTATGTAGCTAGTAGAGCTACTCTTTCTCGTTCTAAAGTAGATCTTTGATATTTTCTTCGTAAGTCTAGACCACTGCGCCGAATTGGCGCCGGTCATCTTCCGCACGTCTCGGCTTCCGGTTTCGCGCATTAGGCTCCATATCGCCAAAGTCTCTAGCCGTTGCGCTAAGGTCGCTTTTGGATTTAATGTATTTATCTCATGAAGAAAGCTGGTAGCTGTATTCGTAATTGTTTCATTAAGGTCTAGATTCTTCGCCTCGATCTGCATGAATTCGTATTTTAGTAGCGTCTTCGCTAATTCTTCATTGAAGATATCTATAAATACAAGCTTTTGCTTCGTAGCTAGTCTTGCGACACTGTCGCTCGCTTTAGCCTTCTCGAGAGCGTGTTTCAGCGCTGTACTGAACGCACGTTTCGTGTTGTATCGCGCTTCAACACGCACCACTTCAAAAGGCTTCTTGCTACGGATATTATCAAATAGCGTAAGTTGGCAGTAATTATCTTTCTCGAGTAGTCCGCGCTCGCTGACGCGAGACTTAGCTAGTTCTCTTCTCTTATCATAAATCGCTATGGCCTGGCTTGCGCTGTAAAAGTGCAGAGCTTCGCCATCGTTCCGATAAACACGCATATCGGCTTGTTTTCTGGTCGATACATTTGCTTTTGCTATATCGCCAATTACACTTGCCGCAGTCCGGTAATCATCAAAAATGATATTCTTGCCAAAGTGAACAGTTTTAACTTCGGCTCTTTCTATCTGGTTTCTTTTAATCTCAATTCCGAGCTTATATAGTTTGCGATAGAGCTCTGCGCAGACAGCCTTAAAGTCACCACTACCAAGCTCATCGAAGTTATTGTTGTAAAGAATCTTTGGTGCTGAAAATTCGATATGCAAGAATACAGAAACGCCGCCGGCTCGTACTGCTTTCATGAGTGTAACGCGTGGCTGATATACGCCTAGCTTCTTATCTTTCGCTTTTAGCTGTAATACGCATTTAATAACTTTGCCGGATCCAAAAGAATAGTATGGCGGCCCAAAGATGCCATGAGCAGAAGGAGAGAACTTACGATAAACGCTCGGGCTAATCCTGAAATTGGGGTAGTTCACTCGGAGAATCACAGTATCGATCATCGCTAGCTCTCATTACATCTTCATATTTACTAATCACTGCTTCTTCTATTTCTTGCCCGACATATCTGTCTATCGGGTAGAATATTCCGAAACTATTCAGTCCAACCTTTTTAGTTGGAAAGGTGAGTCTGTATGAGCCATCTAGTCGCGTCATAATGCCAACGGAACTGCAGTAGATCGTTCCGTATAGCACGAAGCTTGCGAAGGCTACCAGTCCGCCATGCGGCTTTACTGGAATTATTTCAATTTCCGATATAAAGCTATTCATCGTCGTCATCCTTATTAACGACATGCTCGCGCTTGTCTATATCGATTAATATTTCTAGAAACTTTACGAGCGCTTGTTGCTCTAGTTTCTTGTCTTTCTGATACGTTATATTACCTCTTCATTCCATATCCCAAGGATACAAAAAGAGAGTTCAGCGTTATTATTGCAATAATATTGCGCTATTTTAAGTATTTAGGATTGATTCTGACCGATTTTGTATTGAGTTCAAAAAGATCATCTATTCCGGCGATATTACGGATGCGTTCGTTAAGGCGTTTTAAGACCTCGTAGACGCGGTGCCAGTCCGAAGGGCGTTCGTTGCCTATGTAATCGTATAAATCATCCCAGACGGTCTGAAAATCGCGTAATTCGTAAAGTTTTGTTGGGTCCTTAAACATGATTTCACAAAGAGCAGGAGTGAATGGCGCGTCTTCACGGAAACGTACGACTTTGTTGCCGACATGGATTGTGCGAGTCTTTGGGTCGTAGTTTACATTAATGTCTTTATCGTCGTCGTAGAAGAGTAGTTTGTGCCCGTCTTCGTATTCGCGCTCGATTTCTGGAATTATCTCGGCCAATGTCCTCACTTCAGCATCAAAGCTTAATGCGATTTTCTCGTAGTAATCTGTGTCATTCGGAATTTGGGCTTTTGAATTCATATATTTGAAGATGAATCGTTGTGGCACGATATTGCAGAGCAGGTCTAGGCATTTAAAACCCCAATCGTCGTAATACCTTTTGGCTTTTTCTTTGGGATTAGTTATATCTTCATGCCTGTCGCTGAGATAAATAAGTTCATAGTCGATATGTTCTAAGATGGATTGGTCGTCTTTGCCCGATTTTGAGAGTTCGGAAGTTTCATGGAATAAATTAGCAAAGTCGACTCCTTCGCGGTGAAGTTCGATCAAGTCGGTTACTAACTTTGTTACATTTTCAGGCATTACAACTTCCAATTAGTTATCTATATTATACCATATCTTCTTGGGGTCGTAAGGTGTTAGGATGACTTGTAAAATATCTCAAAGTAAGGTTAAATTGGACAACCCTGCAAAGGGATGCCGCAATTTTAACTAACCCACAACTGAATATTAACTTTAATCTAAAGTTGCTCTTTAATGGTCGGTGTTAGAAAAGACCTTGCAGGGTTTAAGGAGTATTTATATGAGTAATATTGGTATATGTGAATACGTTATCGGCGTAATTCACGATAAAGATATCTGGTGCTATGTCGGCAGATACGACGCCAATGGCATGAAACTTAAGCCGAACGAGCAATATTCTTCGTTTTTAGTTGATGCTAAGCGTTACAATGACGAAGATATTCTGCGAGAGGAGCTTGAATCTTTGCCTAAGACATTGACATATAAGATTCTAGAGCTTCAGCGTTGTCCGAAATGTACGAAAGAGTTTACGGAGCACCCTGCCTTATCTCGCGAGGATAACGAGACGGAGATTTGTCCGGAGTGCGGAGTTCGCGAGGCCGTAGAAGCATATCAAAAAGCCACCCGGTGAGGGTGGTCTTTTTATGCGGTAATTGCGTCATGAAGAATTGAAACGGTGTATTTAATTGGTTCTACGTCGCCGCCAAACAATTCATTCCAATCGATAGATTTAAATGGGTCTGTCTTTAGTAGATCGGCGAGTTCAATATCGCCGTTCTTTTGGACATATTTGACAATAACATTAATGAATTCTTGTTGTTTCGAATTAAGTTGATGAGCATTAAGGTATTCACCAAACTTTTTATTTACAGCATCCTGATCTATGCCTATCAAGCTACGCACAAATGCGGCAAGACTTTTACCATTTGCGTTCTCGTTATACTCGTCCTCTGAGCCTAAATCGAACCAAAGCAATTGCTTGAGTTTTTCGGCATCTTTTTGATCTAGTTTTTCGAGGTTGCGAATCTTTTCAATAGTTGCATCGTCGCCATTCTTCGTCAAGTAGTCAATTACGCGTTCCTTGTATGTGCGAATATCGATGACTGTACCATCTGGCTGGAAGTCTGGATCTACGAGTTCATCGCTTACATCGATGTCGATCAATCTGAGTTCATCTCCGGTAATATACTTGATTAGTTCGCGTACGGAATCGCGTAGACGCTCTAAGTCTTTTACTTGTGGCTCGTTCCAGCTAGATTCATCATACAGCTCTTTAAGATCGTCTTTCTTGGCTTCAACTTGCGGAATAGTCATCTTATTTTGAAGAAGATATTGCGCTATTTCGCGTACTTTCTTTACATCGGCAGTCGCATAAGCTGGGGTATTCTTCAATATTGCTCTCTGAATTCTCATCATTCTAATATCAAATGATAAGGCCTTAAAATCAGAGTCGGAACCGCCCTCAATGAGTGGTGCCACAAAAGTCTTCAGCTCATGAACGTTTACTGGAGTTAGAGCAAGCCATGCTTTATCATTGTTGTATTTATCGACATATTTCAAATTTTGACGCACAGCAATACGGTTGGTGCTTTTCTTCAAATCCTTAACAATATCGAGAAGTATACGTACGGTTTTGTTGCGGTAGTCGCTGAGAAATTCATCTTCTTGGCTCTCGAAATCTTGAAGGCTATATGCGATTTCAGATCGGAGTGCGAAGATTCTTTGAGAAAGCGAAACCTTATCGCCAGCGCTAACTACTTCATTATGCTCAACTTGGAAATACTCAAAGTTATCACAATAATCAAAAATGAGGAATTTCTTTTTGTCGTTGCCTGGGCCAAATAAATCTGGGCAGAGACGCGTTCCGCGGCCGATCATCTGGACAAACTTGATCTTTGAACGTACTGGCTTAAAGAACATAAGGTTGGAAACGGCAGGAACATCAATACCTGTGTCAAGCATATCAACGGAAACAGCAATCCTAAACTCGTCATCGGTATCAAACTTAACTACTAGATCTTCGGCGTAGTTTACGGAATAGTCGACTAATTGGCAGGTGTTTGATGGAAGGTGAGGGTAAAGCTTCTTGAACTCATTAACGATCATCTCGGCGTGTTTGTGGTTGTATGCGAAAATGATTGTTTTTCCAATTGTTTCGCCACCATTTACGCGGATGCCTTTTTCCATTAAATCTTCGAGCACACTACGGCAAGTATCTTCGTTAAAGATGGAGCGGAAAATAGCATTTGCCGGAATTGTTAAGTCTGGCGTTTCGCGGTCGCCTTCAAGAAAATCGTCCAGCTGTTCGAGCTGATCTTCGTCTAACTCTTCGCGCTTAATACCTTGCGTCATAATACGAGAATGACGATTAATAACTTCATAGCCGACAAGGTAATGCTCTTTAATTGCGTCTTCTAGTGGATAGTCAAAAGTCGGCTCTCCAGATTCGCATTCGAATATTCCATATGTGCTACTTCCAACTTCGTCGCGCGGTGTAGCAGTAAAGCCGACAAGCAAGCTATCGAAATATGCGAAAATCGAAGCGTAGCGGTTAAAGATTGAGCGGTGCGCCTCATCAACAATAATCAAGTCGAAGCGTCCGGTCGAGAAATCTTTGTCTTCAGCGTCGATATAATTAATCATCGTTTGATAGGTGCAAAACATCAAACGGGCATTCATGTCTTTGTTCGCGTTTCCGCCTTCAGAAAGCTCGCAGATTGTCATATCAGGCAGAAGCTTTGCGTAGTTTCGTTTTGCCTGTTTAACGAGAGAAGTACGATCGGCTAAGAATAGAACATTCTTGATCCAGCCGTTTCTTGCCAAAATATCCGTCAAAGCGATCGATACGCGCGTTTTACCGGTGCCAGTAGCCATGACTACTAGTCCGCGGCGATGATGCGCGTTAAAACGCTCACACATGCGCGTAAGGGCCATCTTTTGATATGGACGGCCAGCAATTTCGTCTTTTGCGGCCATATCGGTTATATTACCGCGATTTCGGCGCTGAATCATGCGCTCTAGTTCTTCAAGTGTATGGAAAGCCGTAACTTTACGATCTGGATAAACACCATCGATGACATGAGTTTCGTAACCGTTTGTATAGTAGATCACCGGTTTATAGCCGAACTTTTCCTTTAATGATTCGGCATAAAGGTCTGCCTGATGGCGGCCAATTTGCGGATCCTTTGAAGTCTTTTTCGCTTCGACAACAGCAAGTGGCTTGCCGGCGCGGTCGTAAAGCACGTAATCACAGTAACCAACACCTGCGTTGTTTGGCATATTGCCGACTTCTATTTCGATGCCAGCCTTGCCAGGAAGGGCAACGCCTTTTTGCGTTAGTACATCCCAACCGGCCTCGCGCAAATACATGTCGATATATGCCGCCCTAGTTTCAGCTTCCGAGAAATATTCTGGAGACTTCGTTGGCTCTTCAAAAGTGTTATTCTTGTTGTCCAAGAACTTTATGAAGTATTCCAGGTTATCTACGGCAATTTTTACATCTTTCTCACGAACTGGCTGATTATGTTCAGCACGAATACCTATAATACGAATAAAGTGAAGCGATTCAGTAACCTGATCGTCGTTTACATAGTTTCTTATTGGGGAGCAGTCAATCAGCTCAAGAAGAGAGTATTTTTTCTTTTTCTTAGCTGATTTCTCTGGAAAGATTTGTTCGAGTACTTCACGAAGAACTAGGCGTGACGCCTTAGCTTTCTCTTCCTTCGTAGGAAGTGCTCGAATTAGCTCGAGTCTTCCCATATAGCCGCTCGAAAACATATTACTTATATTATACCATAAACTGCATAAATTCATAAGGCTTATGATGGATTTTTGAAGCGCAAATTTTGATTTGTCGACCTGAGCAACAAAGGCGGCGAACACATCAATGCTCGCTTTATCAGGAACTGGAAGTTTAACCTTATCGAGCATATATCGAGTTATCTGGTTAATTGTTGTGGTTCCTGTAGATATTTGCGAACGAAATTCTGGCAACTGAAAATAAGTCATGAGATATGGGTAATAATCGCTTCGTATAATCATCATGAACGCGCCGAAGCTCATTTGTTCCTGAAGGTCGGGAATGAGTGCAACTTTCCCGACAAGCTTAGCACTACCGTTCCTTGAGCACATCAGAATATCATTTTTCTTCACCATCTTTTTGTCGCCGATGTCGCATTTTACGCGGACAATGTCATTAAGATCTAACCGCATGCTTTGTATGTTGCTTGAACGCAAAACAATAGTTCCGTCATTTGACACGTCTGTCGGTTTATAAGTTAGCCCGTTCCAATATTCAGCTATGTCTGAAAGTGGTTTAATTGGGTATGTTTTTGAGTCGTTAAGCATCTCGACAAATCGGGCTTTGATGAGATTATCTAGATAGGAGATTTGTGCTTCTTTTTCGTCAATAATATTCTTAATCTTTTCAAGTTTTTCGCACGCGTCTTTTTGTTCTTTGATGCTAGGAAGTGTTATTTCCGCATCGGTAAGATTACCGAGCTTTATATACTTAATGACTCCGCCAATCGATAGCTTTCTCAGTTCTTGAATATATCGCGTCATGAAATGGTAGAGGTATGGAAGATGAAGTCTTCCGTCACCATTAGATTCAATAATGTATGTTCGCTGATATGCGTCAAATTTTCCGTTGTAATATTTAGCATTTAGATCGCCATTTCCAGCAACTAATACACATTCGCAATCATACGAATATGTCGATATTCGCAACGGCTCTTTCGAACATGTAAAGAAAGGATATTCGCCATTTTCAGAAGCCGCATTAGCATCTAGTTTGCCGGTTCTAATCTTTGTTAACTCGCCAAGCTTAACTTTCATACTTCCTCTACAAATTCGAATTTGTAGAGGAAAATATGCAATATAAAACTCTAGATTCGTTATGTAAAGTCGCATCAGGCGGTACGCCATCACGCTCAAAGAAAGAATACTGGGATGGCGGAGATATTCCTTGGATCAAGATTGGCAATATTAAAAGCAAAGTAGTCTCCAACGCTGACGAGTACATAACTGAAGCTGGCTTAAATAATTCATCGGCTAAATTATTTAAGAAAGGCACAATCCTGTATACGATTTTTGCCACATTGGGCGAAGTGGGCATCTTGGATTTTGACGCTTGCACCAATCAGGCAATAGCTGGGATATCTATAGAAAAAACTGAAGAAATAACTACGGATTATCTGTATTATTACCTGAAGTCGAAAAAGGCCGAAGTCAACCAAATTGGTAGAGGCGTTGCTCAGAATAACATCAACCTATCGATCCTGCGCAAGTTCTCAATTCCGATGAGGGATATCGATGAGCAGAAGACTATCGTCGATTCTCTTAATAAAGCAGAGTCAATTATCGAAAAACAGAAGCGACAATTAGAACAATTAGACGAGCTAATCAAAGCCCGATTTGTCGAGATGTTTAATAGAAATTTCAACAATACCGTTGAACTTGGTAATGTCTGTGATGTGCGCGACGGTACCCATGATTCGCCAAAGTATCACGACGAAGGCTACCCATTAGTAACGTCAAAGAATATTTGCGATGGGGAGATCGATTTTTCCACTTGTAATTTAATCCAGAAGGAAGATTACGACAAGATCAACAAGAGATCCAAGGTTGATATTGGCGATATCTTAATGCCAATGATAGGCACCGTTGGTAATCCTATTATCGTAAATACCGACAAAGAATTTGCTATAAAAAACGTAGCATTAATTAAGTTCAAGGATGATACAGTAGCTCTTAATTCATTTATAAAAGCTCTACTTGAGTCTGACTATTTTGACAGAGCCGTACTTAGCAAAACAAAAGGCGGAACGCAAAAATTCATTTCGCTTGGTGACATTAGGAAATTAGAGTTTAATTTGCCGCCAATTGAATTACAAAAACAATTCGCCACCTTCGTCACACAGGTCGACAAATCAAAATTTGCGCTAAGCAATGAACTTGCGATGTGCAACTTTTACGTTCGTCTGGTTCACGATTGCGTAATGCATGGTTGTATCAATTTGTGAATGACCTAGCAGTTTCTGAACTTGCTCGATTGGCATCCCTTTGTCGATTGCACGTGTCGCCATAGTCCGGCGGAATTTATGAGGGTGAACTTTATTTATGCCTAATTCGCGTCCTAAGCGCCTCAGACGGATTTCTACGCCAGATATCTGTAATCTATCGTAAGGCGCGTCAAGCGTCACAAAAAGGGCAGGATTTGCGTCAGAGCGGCTATTTATGTAGCCCATTAGGTGTATCTTGGTTTTAGCATCGAAATATACGCGCCGCTCTTTGTCGCCTTTGCCGAAAACTATGCATTCGCGTTCTTCAAAGTCTATGTCGTCAATATTAAGTCTTACGAGCTCACCAATTCTAATTCCGGTCGAGTAGAGAAGGTCAATAATTGCCAGGTCGCGTAAGCTGCTGCATCTGTCGCGCATTTTTTCGATTTCTTCGTCCGAGATTATTTCTTTCACGGTTTTTGTGGTTTTGATTTTATGGATCCTACGCATTGGGCTTTTAATGATATAATCTTCTTCCTCAAGCCAAGTAAAGAAGCTCGAGATATTGCGGCGGATATTATCGATCGTGGTTTTGCTACAATCATTTAGACCTTGATAGTTCGCAAGGTAATCACGTATGTCGTCGGTGGTTACTTTACGTATCGGATCATCTATCTCGTCTAATAGCTTTTCTATGGTGGTCTTATAGTAGGATAAGGTCCGCTCGGAACATCCTTCAATCTTTTTGGCATTCAGAAACATCGACAGATAATTGTCGTTTGAAATGCCATTTATCGACCTCGTTTCTTTCGTTAGGCGCGAAACGAGCACACGTTGTAGTTTTTGTGACTGATTTGCGGTGAGATATTCGTCCATATCCACCAAAATATATTTAATGGTATCTTCCATTAATAACTCCTTTTGTTAGATTAGAACCTCCACTAACAAAAGGAGATGCTTTCTAGCCAAAATACTCCTGCATCAAGCTATCGAATAATTGTTGAGTCTTTTCGAGAGACTTCTGTACGGCAAATTTTGATTTGTCGACTTGGGCAACAAAGGTTGCAAATTGATTCTGTATATCGATTGGTGGTACTTGCATCTCTATGTTCAATAAATCTGCTTTAGTAGTGCTAGGAAGGACTGCCTGTTTATTGAGCCTAGAAAAATCAAACATCTTGCAAAACCAAAAGAAGTATAAATAATGGAGCTTATCACCAGGAATAACACCAAAGGCGGTATCGACATTCCAAAATTTTTCTCTGACAAGCATGGGATTATTAATGGTACCTTTTCGGCCTACGATTATAGTATTCTCCGGGCATAAAAACTCGCTTGCTCTGGCCATCTCTCCACCAGTGCCATATACGGGATAGCCGCCACCTTTAACGGATACTTTCTTGTAATCCTTTCCATTCCTAATCGTAACAATATCGTTCCACTTTTGCTTTGGGTATATTGTTGATTTGTATATATCGCCAAACATCTCGACAAATCGGGCTTTGATTAATTCGTCATACTTCCCGATGGACTCATTTTTCTTATCCATTATCCGAACTAGATAATCTAGTTTATTAACTAAATCGTTCTGACTTTTAATATCTATCAATGGAAATGTCATCTGCTTTAGGTGACTAGGACCATAATTTAATTGTGCGGAACCTGTAATTTGTTTGGCTAACTGTCTCTTAAAAGCATTCGATTTAAGGAAATACATGAAGTATCTAATATTTAATTTAGAATCATCTAGAGCTTTAAATCGAATCGTACTCGTATTCATGCATAGGGGTAACATTTCCTTTGTAATGAACCCCATTTTCTTATCAATATAGTCAACCTTAATTCCCGAGCTCGCTACAATAAAATCGCCTTCATCACATAAGAAGTGTCTATATTTTCCATATGCCTCATCTTCGGAAATATATCTATCCGATGTAGACAAATCCACTTTCCCGTCAACTAAATTCGCAACATTCAAAAGTTTTACGCCCGATGTAGTGTATTGCGTATTCCTTACGCCAGGACCTTCCTGGAAGAATAGCATTTCTGGTATTTTGACTTCTTCTTTCTCGGCCATCATATACCTACAAATTCGAATTTGTTTCGGTTAATAATTTCTTTAATTCGGCAAGGTTATCGGCCACTTCCTTGTCTAATTTCTCGATATCGGCAAGAATTTCGGATGTTGGTGGATACTCGACTTTCTCGTATTCTACTTCTTTGTACTTGTTGATAGAAAGGTCGTAACCGTTCTTTGCGATTTCTTCTTTAGGCACAAAGAATGACTGGTCGGTACGCTTGCGATCTCCTTCGTTATTCAAATTGTGGAAGCGTTTGATAATATCTGGAATATCGTTTTCTTTCACTGCGGCACGTTTGTCATCAAGGCTAAAGCCATCAGCTTTCATGTCATAGAACCAGACTTTATCGGTTCCGCCAGTATTGGTCTTTGTGAAGATAAGAATTGCCGTAGAAACACCTGCGTATGGCTTAAATACGCCCGAAGGCATAGAGATTACGGCAGTAAGCTTCTGATTCTCGACAAGTTCCTTGCGGAGTGCTTTGTGGGCCGTACTACTACCAAATAAGACGCCGTCCGGAACGATTGATGCACAACGGCCACCAATCTTTAGGGTTTTGATGAATAGAGCAACGAATAGAAGCTCCGTTTTCTTTGTATTAGCTAGCGAAAGGAGGTCTTTTGATACCTGATCTGGGAATAGACTACCAGCAAATGGTGGGTTAGCCATGATCATCGAGTAGGCTTCGCGTTCTGTATTATCGTTTGAAAGTGAATCTTGATACTTGATGTTTGGACTATCAACACCATGGAGCATCAAGTTCATTGCTCCAATACGAAGCATAGATTGGTCAGTATCAAAACCGGTCACAAGCTTAGAGCGGTAGTAGTCGCGCTTTTCTGGCACCATAAGATCGTCTTCTTGGTGCTCGCCAACATAGCGGATGGTTGAGAGCAAGAATCCGGCGCTACCCATAGCTGGATCTAGAATATTATCGTTAAGTGTTGGTTGCATGAGCTCCACAATCATATTGATGATGTGGCGTGGCGTGCGGAACTGGCCGTTCTGGCCGGAAGCGGCAATCTTACTAAGAAGATATTCGTAGACATCACCCATGATATCTTTGTTATTCATGTCCATGGCGTCGATGCCGTCCACGATCTTAGAGAGAACTAGTGGCGTTGGGATCAAGAATGTTGCGCTATCCATGTATTTACTAAATGTGGAGTCGCCAATCGTCTTAATGAACGGGAAGACGTAGTCCTTTACGGTATTAAACATAGTCTCTGGATCGAAGTTATGGAAAACGTGCCAGCGCATGTCTTCATAATTAGCTTCAAGGCGTGGATTTTCGGAGATTACGCAGACACCTTCGCCGAAGATTTTGCGCTCTAGTGGAATACCGAGGGAATTGGCTTTCGATTCGTCCTTCTGCTGATTGTCATCAAGTAACTTAATGAACATTAAATAAGTAATCTGCTCAACGGCGGTAATCGGGTTAGTGATGCCACCAGTCCAAATCGTATCCCAGATGGAATCTACTTTGTTGCGTAAGTCTCCGACAATCATGTTATCTCCACATTAAATTTATAATTATCCTTAGTCTAATTATATCATGAAACGCACTCTTTTCGGCGCCTGCGGCCGGCTTTTCACGCGCATATTTCACAATATTTCACGATTCAAGGTCAAGAAAAATCTTTATCCCTGTTTTCTGCACGAAAAAGGTCAAAAGTCCGATTGTGATCAAGTGGACGCTATCTATTGACTTTCCGGCGCTTTATTTTCTAGAATTCGCGACCGTAGCTTGGCGAAATATCAACCGGTTCAGCCCAAAGCCAGAGTTTCGTTACCGTCCAGCGTCGTACGAAATACATGCGCAGGATCGCTTCGTTTACATCGCGGTCATTTAAGGCGCGTGGAATGTAGGCGAGAGAGAAGAAGTATTTATCCTTATCTTCGCCATCGTAATGGATATAGACGCGTTTTCCGTAGCCAAAGCGCATCTCTTTATCCCAAGTTCCGAGTAGCGTTTCGTCATCAAACTCTCTAAGCGCCCATTTGGCGTCTCTGATATTTGAGTCTACCAACTCCATATTCTTTAGGTCGCCATATTCGCGCGAAGTAAGAATACCTTCGTGCTTAACGTAAAGTTGATGAAGTTGTCTGGCGGTCACCTTGATAGGTTCGCCATTCTTTGACTGCTTGTATATGCGGCGTTTTGCCATAATAACCTCGTTTCTTTAGAGGTTGCGCCATTAGGCGGTATGAGCTATTTCTTTTTGTTATTTTTATTTATCTCGTTAGCAACGGATTTTTTTGTTTGCTCAAGATATGAAGCGGGATCCGGATATGTAGAAAAGTTCCGTTTGTATTCTTCGAGATTCGATAGCAGGCGCTTTATCGCCCAGGCGTCTTTCCAGAGATTAATGTGAGGTTGTACGCTACCCATTCCAAAATCAGCTTCGTCCTGTACGTCGCTTATTACTTCTAATAGATACAATAATGTGAAACAATTAACAATTCTCATCCCGACATCAGGGGCGCTATTAGCGACTTCGTTGCTTTCGTCACCAAAATACAACTTATCCATCGACGTATTAAGTGCATGAGCGATTTTGGCTAAATTAGCAGTGCTTGGTTCGCGTACGCCGCGCTCAAAATCGCTAATCATGCTATCTTTGATTTTTGTTTTATCGTATAAGTCTTTTTGGCTTAATTTAAGGCTTTCGCGAGCCGCGCGTATCCTTTTTCCGAGAGCTTCTTTGCGCCATTTATCATCCATTTCTGGAACCTCCGTTATCTAATTGTTGAAGATATTATAACGCATTCGTGAAGATTTTACTATATCGTGAAGGCAACTTAACGGTCTAATGTATGCCTTTTAGCATTAGTGCGTTCATATTTAACTATTTTTCACCCCTATAAATAGAGGTATTTAACTTTGGATTTTTGGGCGAAAATGTAGGTAATATTAATTTTAAACGGAGCTACATATATGGACCAAACTCATATTATAAAGCTAAGGCCGTTCAAGTATTACGACTACCTGAACGGCGCAAATCTCGTTGGCTCAGAACGCTATCCCGAGCTCCAACCTACTTATATTATACCAGATAAAGTAGTTGGCTTTAACGAGAAGAACAGTATAAAAAGTCCTGGCGAATATTACCTGGATCATTTTATTGACGATTACCACTTCGAGCCAGTCTGGGGTAATTGTGATAAGTATTTAGATAAGTACCGCCAATTTAAGGGCGTAGTTACGACCGATTTCTCAGTTTACAGAGATATGCCGCTTTGGGTGCGTAAATATAATGTAGGTCGGAATCGCACCATCGCATATTACTTACAGAAGAACGGTATCAATATCGTACCCGTCGCATCCTGGGCTTACTTAGAGGACTTTGAATGGTGTCTAGATGGCCTACCAAAAGAGTCTTCTATTGCAATCTCTACGAATGGCTGTATGGCGAGCTTCGTTAGTAAAACTGCTTTTCTAGAGGGCGTGGATAAACTGCAAGAGATACTACATCCAAAATATCTTATTATTGCAGGTGGCCCACTACCCGAACTTGACGCCAAATACGATAATATTCGCTACTATAAGAATTTCTCACAGCGTCTTGCCGAAAGGAGAAAGCATGGGAAGTAGTGGATCGTATTTAAAAAGCGGCGGCTTTACTCATCAGGAGTGGGAACAAGTCGGCTCTATTAAAGGCGTAAAAGTTTTGAAGAAAAATGGTACAAAAGAAGGAATAAAAGGCGGTTTGCCACTATATAGTAACACTCCAGGAACCGCATATATCTTACTCGATGCCGATGGTAAATTTAGTCAATTTCGGCAATATAGCGAAGATCGAAAGATGAAATTTGATATAGATTACGGACGCCACAATAGCAGCTATGAATATCTTCATATCCATTATTATGACAAGAACGGCCATAAGAAGAAGACCGAAGTGATAGCCTTACCAAATAATGTTATAATTAATAAGAACCTATATGAAAAATATAAGGGTTTCTTGAAAGGAATAAATCTATGACAGACGCTCAAGAAAAAGCAAAAGAAGAATACCTTGAAGTCTTTGGCCATGATGGCGAAATAGAGTTTATGCACAATGGCTCTTTTTATCATATTGAGCCTATCGAAGATGAGGGTAATTACGACACTTATGGTATTTGGAAATACCCAAATAAGCACACTGGCGAAGGCGAGATTATTGCTCGATGTAAGCCAGCAGAAGCCGTTTTGGAAGAGAAAGCTTTTGACGGAAAAACTATCCTCGAGATTGAGGATGAGATGACGGATTGTATTCTTCGCTAAAGGCTTTCAGTTTTTAATAGCTTCGTTAATAACGGGGCTATTTTTTATTATCACCAGATTTCTCAGCCTGCCTTAGCTCTTTATCTGTTTCCCAGAGCAGCTTAAAGAACTTAGCTAGGCGTTCTATTTCTTCGTGGGTTAATTCGCGTCTCTTTTCCATGATTTTTTCTCTCCTTAATACTTATATAGCATCTCGTCGCCATCCCAGGCCGCCCACTCGTTGCGCTTCTTTTCTTCTGGCGTCATCTTAGCTTGTTCTTTTTCAAACTTCTTCAGCGTGCGTAAAAGGCTTATTAAGTTTTCTGCAGCTTCTATACGTATTTGCCTTTCTTCATCTTCGTTAAGTTGATTCTTGTCACTCATATCGACTCCTTATTTAGTTATGACTATTAGAACGCGGTTCGAGCATAAAGTCAAAAAACGGCCCTACAGGGGTCGTAAAATCGTCTATTTTTCGCCAAAATCGCCAAGGGCTAGCGTTTGTAATCCGGCTCCAGCCAAAGCCATGGATTCCATGGATTTAGCTTTTGCGCGTCGCACCTCTGTAATAACGGTTTAAGGATCGTAATTCGCGACTTAATTATGCAGAATTTGTCATCTTCTTCGGTTCCTATCAATGTACTTAAGTTCCAGCCAGGTTATGTTGCTTTTGTGGAGCGTCACAAATAATCCCCAATTACAGGGGTGTTTTTTGTGTTTTGAAACAATATCGGTTCAATGTATTGTATATTGGAGGTTCGTTAATTATTGCTGTCAGAGAGAAATGTGTGCAAGCGACCAGCGATGCGACATTTGTAGGAGCACAGCTCACCTTTTACATAAATATTAATGCACAGCTTTATTCAAAACTAATTTAGTGAGGATATTATAATAGCCTGAAAAATAAGGTATGCCTAGGATTGTTTTTTCATTATCGTAAAAATTTTTAATTTGCAAGCGTAAATGATCTACCTGAAGGTGGAGTAGCAGTAACTGAAGTAGAATTACCATAGAGATTAGCCGTTGTGTTAGTGATTGGGCCGGTAGTGGTGCCATTGTTAGTCTTTGGAATAGTGACAGACCAGGTAGTAGCTCTGTAGCCGGCAGAAGCGAACATGTTAGACATACTCGTTACACTAGAAGTATCCCAAGATGAAAGATTTAATGTGAAGGTAGTGGCACTGCTGCCTGCAGAGCTGAACATGCTATTCATATTCGTTACACTAGAAGTATCCCAGGAAGAAAGGTCGCCTACGGACCAGGTGGTGGCATTGCTGCCGGTCATGTAAAACATGTTATTCATACTTGTCACGCTAGAAGTATCCCAGGAGGAGAGGTTTAGGATAAAGGTGGTGGCATTGCCGCAAGCAGCGTAGAACATACCAGACATATTCGTCACGCTAGAGGTATTCCAGGAGGAGAGGTCGCCTACGGACCAAGTGTTGGCATTGCGGCCGGCAGTGGAGAACATGTTAGACATATTCGTCACGTTAGAAGTATTCCAAGAAGAGAGGTCGCCTACAGACCAGGTGGTGGCATTGTAGCCGGCATAGTAGAACATACTACTCATATCCGTCACGCTAGAAGTATCCCAGGAAGAAAGGTCGCCTACGGACCAAGTGTTGGCATTGTGGCCGGCAGAGCTGAACATTTGAGACATACTCTTCACACTAGAAGTATCCCAGGAAGAGAGGTTTAGGTTGAAGGTGGTGGCGCTGTAGCCGGCAAAGTAGAGCATTTGAGACATGCTCGTCACGCTAGAAGTATCCCAGGAAGAAAGGTCGCCTACGGACCAGGTAGTAGCATTATAGCCGGCGTAGAGGAACATTTGAGACATACTTGTCACACTAGAAGTATCCCAGGAAGAGAGGTCTAGACTAAAGACAGAGGCATTGTAGCCGGCATAATGGAACATGTAAGACATATTCGTTACGCTAGAAGTATCCCAGGAAGAGAGGTCTCCTACAGACCAGGTGGTAGCATTGCGGCCGGCAGTGGAGAACATGTTAGACATATTCGTCACGCTAGAAGTATCCCAAGAGGAGAGGTTTAGGTTGAAGGTGGTAGCACTGTAACCGGCAGAGGTAAACATGCTAATCATATTCGTCACACTAGAAGTGTCCCAAGAGGAGAGGTTTAGGTTGAAGGTGGTAGCACTGTAACCGGCAGAGGTGAACATCTGATGCATATCCGTCACTTTAGAAGTATCCCAGGAGGAGATGTCGCCTAGGGACCAATCAGTAGTATTGTAGCCGGCAGAGGAGAACATGTTAGACATATTCGTCACGCTAGAAGTATTCCAGGAAGAAAGATCGCCTATAGACCAGGTAGTAGCATTGTAGCCGGCATAGTAGAACATACTACTCATATCCGTCACGCTAGAAGTATTCCAGGAGGAGAGGTTTAGGTTGAAGGTGGTGGCGCTGCGGCCGGCAGAGGAGAACATACTAGACATACTTGTCACGCTAGAAGTATTCCAGGAATAAATAGTAGATAGATCGGATAGAGCTCGCATGTTGTAGAAGAAAAAGCTAGAACTTCGATTCATCATAATGGTAGAAACGACAGAATAATAGTAGATGGTACCAGAGTCAAACCAAGCATAAATGGGGCTTATAGAAGTACTGGTAGAGATAGTATTATTGGAAGTAGGCGTAAAGCCACTAGGTAAAGAGTTAGCGCGAACTAAAGCGGTAATTGCGTTGTCCTCAGTTGAATAGGTAGCTGAACTATTACCAGCTAGTCTTTTCAGCTTTTGGTTTACGTTTAAACCAGTATCTAGAAGAGCAGCTTTCTCCCACACAGCATGAAGGGTGATGGTATTAGAAGCTTTAGTATGGTCTATAGGTATGGCAAGGTTAGTTCGTCTTCCATCAGGATTATAGGTGGTACCAGTACAGGTAGCATCATCTGCTACTTCTGTTGTACACCAACCTTTAAAGGCATAGCCATTACGGGCTGGTAGATTATCAAAGATATCTACAGTATCTTCAGAAGTCATACCAACTTGAGGGTTAGAGGAAGGTAGGTTGCTTACTGTAGCAATAGTATTCTTGTTGTAATTAATAGTATAGGGAATAGCGGGTCTCTTATCTACTGGATGGACTAGAGTGTATAAGACTTTACCAGTATAGGTACCAGCTGGTTGAGTTAGACTGACAAATGCTGCATAGGTAGAAGTGAGAGTAGAGCCTTCTGCAGTATTACCAATATCAGTAGCAGAATCTCTATGGGCTACTTTAGTATGATTACTTGGTACTATATGATAAGAAGTGAAGCTACCATTAGTATCAGAATCTATAGTTAATGGATAAGTTGGAGTAGGAGAAGTAGGAGTAGATAGTTTCATGGCCCAGTTAGATGTATCGCCCGATGTAGCAGTACCGGTAGCGATATTATAAGTAGGATCTGCTGAGCTACTTAGATGAGTCTCACCATAAGTATCATCAGAATAGCCTATCGCATAAATAGAAAAGCCATTGTTATCATTACAGAATGCTTTCATGGTAGTAGTACCTATATTATTCTGATAGGTACCATTCATCATATTTGCATTATGTGAAGTCATACCAGTACCTTCTAATGAACAAGATACTGGTACTGTGATATTAATGTTGTCTACCGTAGAATCATCTGCATGAGAATAAGAAGACATTAAAAAGGCTCCAGAAAGGACTGTAAGACTTAGTAGTCCTAGCGGAGCGATTAATAGACTTTTCTTTAAAAGCATTAAATATATTCCAGTATTACCTTTACATAACCATTATAGCATATATAATAAAAAACCTGAAAAATAGTTTTTACAAAAAAACAGGAATAAAAATTTTTCGCTTTAAGGCGCACGACAAAAAACAACATCTCCTAAAATTTACACGGTAGCAAATGACACTCACATATGAGAGGAATTGGCGTAAGAATCTACATGAGAAGAAACTAGGGAAGCAAAGCTCTCCGATTGGTGCTATGAATATAAGTTATCTAGAGCTACAAGCTATTATTTAATAATAATTCTATGTATTTTTTTATAATTACCCTTGATTTTTTTAATAAAATAGTATATAATATTTTCGATAATTTATTATCGTACTTTTCTAATATGTTGTAGAGCTTTATGAGGTATGGAGGTACAATATGAGTGTATTAAGATTCCCACCGAATATCCAATGGGAGTTAACTTCGGAATGTAATCATGATTGCATTCATTGTTATAACTATTGGCGAAAGGATTTTGAGAAAATCGCTGGTATGCCAACGGCTAAATCCGAAGATGAATACCTTGCCATTGCTAGAAAAATCATCGAGCAAAAACCAGTTTCCGTGATTTTAACTGGGGGTGAGCCGTTGTATGCTTTCGATAAAATCAAATCTTCAATCCTTCTTTTGAAAAATGAGGGTATTGTAGTCACATTCAATACAAATGCCGTATTATTAAATGACGCTATCTGTGAATTCTTAAAACAGTATCATATTTCTTTGTTTGTTTCATTGCCATGCGCAGAGCCAGATGTTTGTGATTTGATTACGAACACCAAGGGCTCTTTTATACGTATCGTAAAAGGACTTGATTTGGCTTTTAACTATGGGATTAAGTTCTCTAATAACATTGTTGTTTCAAAAAAGAATATTGACTACGTCGATATGACAGTAAGATTTTTGAAAGAGAGGTATGATGCAAAATACGTGTCAATAACCCGCGTGAGCAAGCCTATCAATTCAGATGAGAGTTTTAATTCTTGGCTGCTCGGCGAGGATGGAATTAAAAAACTGCAGGATATTTCTGTGATGGTACACGATAAGTATCAGATTGAAGTTGGTACTGCTTGTCCTTATACTCCTTGTAGTATCTATACACAAGATGCTTTTGACTTATTTGGGTTCAAAAAACTTTGCACGGCTGGTAAAACTAGCTATACGATAGATACTAATGGAAATATTAAGGCTTGCCCAAGAGATAGCCGTTTATATGGTAATATCTTGACAGAAGATTTTGCAGAAATTTGGGAACGAATGTCTGAGTGGAGAAATACTACTTTTATCCCTGATGACTGCAAGCAGTGTAAGGAGCTGCCAAGATGTCTTGGAGGATGTCGAGTCGATTCGATTCCACTTTCAGGTAGATCTGATGCGCTTGATTTGATTTCCAACCCATCCAACTTGCCTATCAAGTTTAAAACCCATGATGCTGTGAGAAATTTTGAGGATATGTCGTTTTTATTTGATAAAGATAGCATTCGCTCTGTCAGAGATAACGACTTCTATCGAATTTCAAAAGGTCGTAATTATATTATGGCTACAGATGAACTTTATGATTTTCTCTTTAGTCATTCGAGCTTTTCGTTCGATGACGTGAGGAATATGTTCGGGATTGATTCGAAAACGGCGAATATGATTATTGGACGTCTTTTGTCCAATGACATTATTCATAAGAATGAGGAGAGGAGGTGAGGACATGTCAAGGTTTTTCGTAAATCCATATAGCGAAGCTCTTGCAGCTCAGATTGATACTGAAAATTACTGTCAGTGTCATTGCGATTGCGACGTTGCGAATTGCGAATGCAATTGGTAATATCATGCAATAGCTAATAAGGCGCCCTATGGCGCCTTTATTTATGCTATAATAAAAAATATTATGAATAAACAGAAAAAAGTATTCGAAAAAGAAGAATTAGCGATGATGACAAGTGAAGAGGTAATTGATAAGCTTCAGCATGAGAATTATTCATTACTAAAGACTCTTGATTCTGATGATTTGCGCAAGGAAATGGTAAAAGTTGGCGTAGCTTGCAATACTGCGATTAACTATTTCTTTAGAACCACTGGACCTAAAAACGATGAAGAGAAGCATAATCAGGCTGCACGACGCAAATTGGTTAAAATGCTATCTAAGATTACTCCTGGCTCATATGAGGGCATGCCTAAAGATTCTAACAATGGCATGGTAATTGGGTTTAATCACCCATCGCTTGGTGAAATTGCTCGGATATTGGTGATGAAAATTGATATCATGGGGGACAAACCAATGTATTTTCCAGTAAATCTACCCTGGTATGAGGCATTGGCTCCTAATTATGATAGAATTAAGCGACTTGGAATCATTATTACACCCACAATTACCCCTTCTACTTGGAAAAAGATGGAATTAGAAGAGGGAACTTGGCAATACGAACAAGGGAATCGCCTGAAGCGTGAGTTTAAGGATATTTATACTAAATTGTCGCATGATGCAGTAAAAGAAGGCGGAGTGATATTTGTCGCGCCTTCAGCAACTAGGCAAGCAACTGTATTTAAAAATAAAGATGTTTTTGATGGTAAAGAAGATATCATCCCAACGATGTCGATGCTGGCTGTGAGACTTTATTCGGACCCTAAAATGAAGTGTGATTTTTTGCCGATGGTAGTAGTGCCGCCAGAAGGGTATAGTCGCGGACTTAATTTTTGGAAAAAATACCAGCTAAAACCTGGCAAAGTAATGACGGCTGAATATATTCGTAAAAAATACTTTAAGAAAAAAGATGTAAAACGACTCGAAGGTTTTGATCGAGACTTTCACCAACGATTGGCTGATGAATTACCAAAAAAGTTTTGGTACTAATTTTATTGCACTTGTGCTATAATTGTTCTTAATGAGCATAACTAAAAGGGTCTGTTATTATTCAATTGGTGCTAGTTTTAGTTTACTTATTGGTATTTTTTTGGTTTTATTGCTTGCTGATTCTTCCTTCGCCACCTCAGCTTCCACTACCACCGCTTCAGTCAAAGTAGCTTCTGCATGTACTCTAACTACCACAGGTGGAGGTAACTATAGTGCTACAGTACCAAATGGCACTGTAGCAGAAATCACTGGTAGTACCCTTTCTGTTTCTTGTAATGATGCAGGAGGATTTGCATTATATGCTGTAGGTTATTCTAATGCTACAGTAGGTAATAGTAATATGACAGGAGCCAACACTAATATTGCTACTAATACCTCAGGCAGTAGCTCATATTGGGCAATGAAAGTAAACCCAGTATCAGGCAGTACTCCTACCATAGAGAACTCTTTCAATAATTATCATGTAATACCAGATGCTCATACCAAAGTAGCTTCATACAATCAATCTACTTCAGGTTCTCTGGCTGTTACTGCTACTTATAAAGTAAATATCTCTTCTTCACAAGCTGCTGGTAATTATCTAGGAACAGTAAAATATACTCTAGTTCATCCAGCTAATGAAGTCCCTCCGCATGAGATAGCTTGTGACCCTGGTAAAATCTGTTACAATGCTAATACTAATATAGTTGAAGGGCAAATGGGGAAACAAAGTGCATCAAATAATACAGATGTAACTTTATGGGCATCAAATTTCAAAAAACAAAACTATGGCTTTGCTGGTTGGTCTGATAAATATGACTATGAGACCAATCCTGACGCTCACTTCTATGGGCCACAACAGACCATCACTACTCCTGCAGATACATCCACTAATGGCTTATCATTATATGCTATATGGATAAAATCTGCTGGTGATATGCAAGATTTTATTAATGTTGTTTCAGTTTGTAATAGTCTTACCACGGCTCCAATCGATGGTACTGCAAATCTATCTAGTGTTACTGCCTTGACTGATAATCGTGATGGCAATACCTACGCTATCGCAGAATTGGCTGATAATAATTGTTGGATGATTGAAAACCTAAGGTTGGATAACTCCGCTACTTTATCGTCCGTTAATACTAACTATCCTCTGCTTCCTCTTACTAATGTTTACGATTTGAATACAACTTCCAATCATTTATCCCCAACTTCATCGCTAGCCTATAATGCCACAACTAATCCTGAAGGATGGTGCACAACTTTTTCTGCCGCTTGTTATGACCAGTCTAGAATTAGAACTGATAATATTAGTCTCTATACTAATAATACAGCATCTAATTATTCCGCTTCTGGGGATATCTATAGTTATGGCACTTACTATAATTGGTATTCTGCTACGGCAGGACATGGCAAATATGATAGTTATGGTTCAACTTATATGACTCCTGGTGATATCTGTCCATCTGGTTGGCGTTTACCTACAGGAGATACTTGGGGAGAATTTAAATCTCTTGACGTTGCTTTAGGTGGGACTTCATATAGCACAGCACAATCTAATATGTATCGTTCTTATCCCACCAATTTTGTTTATTCTGGTACTGTTAGCGAAGCAACCATAAATGATCGTAATAACTTCGGTTATTATCATTCTCCGAATTCAGATAGTAGAGGTAGTAGCAAAATATTCAATTTTAATGTAAGCTCAATTTTTCCTGGTACGAGCGGTAATAGCAAACATGCTGGAAGGTCAGTGCGTTGTATCTTAAATGCTGCATCATAAAACTTTTCAGATTTTTTATTTTTATTAATTTCGTGATATAATCATAAGCATGAATGATGACGATGGGCAATATTTTTATCATCCTTTAGATAATATTGAAGACGTTGAGATTTTTTATGAAGCAGTTGAACGCCAACACTTGACCAAGGCAATTTCAAAAGAACGTCCATATACTTATTGGACGATTGAATTATATGATCAAAAGAATGGCATTCGCGGCGGCGGAGGCTTAGGTGTACTTGCAGCTGATACGAGGCGAGTAGCAGAAGATACTGGCGTACCCTTTGCATTAATCACGCCATTTTACCCATCTGAGGCACACCAAAAAATGCGTGATGGACGCGTAATCGATGAACATAGACCAGTGAATTATCGAAATTTTGGATTTAAATATATCGATCAGGTTTCTGTGAAATGTTGTGATACGCTTTGCAGTTTGGATGTAGTTGAAAAGAAATTCAAAAACACTCGTATTATCGCTATTACCGAGCCTAATTTTGGTGAACTATATTCTGGTATGAGTGGTTCTGATCATCGTCTATATCAAGAAGTTTCGTTAGGTTTTGGTGGTTATGCCGCGCTTAAATTATTAGGATTAAAACCAGCAATTATGCAATTAAACGAAGTTGCCACTTTCTTTGCGGCCTTAGCTAGATTGGATGAATTAGCACACAATGGTATGGATTTTTATGAAGCGGTAGTATATACCAGAAAACATACTTTGTATACTAATCATACTCTAGTTCAAGCAGCGGAAGCGGATTTTGGCTACGATCAATTTGAACGTTATGTTTTCCCAAATCTTAAATCATTGGCTGTCAAAAAATGGCTCAAAGATAAATTCGTAGATGGCCGCATCAAACTATCATCCGTCACGATTGAGATTGCCGAGCTTCGTTCTGGTGTGTCTAAATTACATGCGAGAGTGGCTAATTATCGTGATATCGCTGGCAATAAAGTTAAATTCAAAGCCATAACAAACGGTATTGATATGCGAACTTGGGTGTTACCTGAGATTATCGACTTCTATGAGCAAAAAGGTCTACTCGATATGTATCTGTCGCCAACTGTTGATTATAAAGATAAATTAGGTGTTATTACTGCAGAAAAAATCCGCGAATTTAAGAATTTAGGACGTGCCGAGCTCAATCGTGTGCTAAAAACCCGTCCTGATCAATATGGCAGAATTTTAGAATTCTCTAATGAAGATTTTATCTTTGATTTTAAACGTAGGTTTGTTGACTACAAACGACCAGAATTGCCATTTAGTGATCCAGATAGGTTAAAGAAGATTTTGATGCGCAAAAATGCCCACTACATTCTTACTGGACGGGTTCATTCTGGTGACGAAACTATGTCTGCTAAACTAAGGAAATTATTGAAGTTAGTAGACAAGGATGAATACTTAAAAGAGCATGTGCATTATATTACTGATTACGATGAAGAGTTGGCTTATGGATTGTCCTGTGGTTCGAATGTCGCGATTAATGTGCCTATTGTAGGGCTCGAAGCCTGCGGTACATCTTGGATGAAGGATATCGCGAATCTTAATATCTTGATTTCGACTCACGACGGTGGTGTTGCCGATGGCTCTATTAATAGTTATCTGAGCGTTTCGGGAGATGATGAAAGCAAGGAAATTGATTCATTGTATCAACGGATGGATGAAGCGATTTCGGCATATGATAACGATTTTGATTTAGAATTTATCATGCAAAAACAGTTAGAAACTTTCCTCCCTGTCATATCTGGCTCGAGAATGTTAAAGGATTACTTAGACTACCTCTTCCCGAAATAGTTTACTGTTGACTTTTTAGTTCTGACATAGTAAAATATTGACAAGTCTGGTATCAGACTTTTTTGATATCAATAAAAAGGAGTAAGATGGCTAAAATCACTAAAATCAAAGCAAGTGAGAGTTCTTCTAGCAAGGAAGAGTCTAACGAGCCGACAATTACTCGTAAGAAAGTTGTCGTCAAAGACAAAAAATCAGAAAAAACCAAACGTGATAAACTTAAAAAAGCTGAAAAGCAAATCGGTAAGAGTAAATCAACAAAGAAAAAACCATTTATTCTTTTCCGCCCGTTTGTAGCATTATTTAATTATTTGCACAATTCATGGTTGGAGCTTCGCCAAGTACGTTGGCCTAATCGCAAAGCTACTTGGAAAATGGTATTGGCAGTAATGGTATATTGTTTACTATTTGTAGTGATTATTTCATTGCTTGACCTATTCTTTAGCTGGTTATTTAAATTAATATTAGGATAAGGAGATAAAATGGCAGTTAATAGATATGATGACACAAGAGCTTGGTATGCGATTTCGACGTACTCTGGCTACGAAGACAAGGTAGCAGATTCAATCAACCAACGTGTTGACACCGTAGAAATGGCAGACAAAATCTTTGAAGCAATTGTGCCAAAAGAGAAGCAAATCGAAATTAAAAACGGTAAGCGCAAGATTGTCGATCGCAAGATTTTACAAGGTTATGTGCTTGTAGATATGAAGCTTTCTGATGAAACTTGGTATATTATTCGCAACACACCTGGTGTAACTGGTTTTATTGGTACCGGTACCCAACCTACTCCTGTATCTGAAAAAGAAATTGCTAAGATTAAGAAACGTATGGGTGTAGAAGATCCAAAGTTTTCAGTTAAGTACGAAGTCGGTGAGGTGGTGTCTATTACCGATGGTCCATTCAAAGGCTTTGATGGTTCGATCTCTGAAATTGATGCGGCTAAAGGTAAGCTTAAGGTGATGGTATCAATGTTCGGGCGCGAAACGCCAGTTGAACTTGACGCTTTACAAGTCAAGCAGCTTAACTAACTTTACAATTAGCTAATTTATTGGTATAATATTTAAGTTACGCACTAGAAAGGTATTAATATATCATGGCAGAAAAGAAAGTTATTGGAAATTTGAAACTTCGTATTCCGGCCGGTCGGGCGACAGCTGGTCCTCCAGTTGGTTCGACACTCGGTCAGTGGGGCCTCAATATGATGGATTTTATCAATCCATTCAATGAAGCCACTAAAGATTTAATGGGCAAGAACGTTATCGTTCACATCCGCGTGTTCGAAGATAGAACCTTTGATTGGAAGTCACTTGGTCAACCAGTTGATGATATGATTCGAGATGCTATTAAGATTCAAAAAGGCTCTGGTAAGCCAAACGTTGATAAAGTTGGCAAAATTACCAAAGCTCAGCTCAAAGAAATTGCTGAAAAGAAAATGGATCAGCTTAATGCAATCGATATCGAAGGTGCGATTAAAATTGTGGCTGGTACGGCACGCTCAATGGGTGTAACTGTCGAAGATTAAGTATTGCTAAGTTCTAAATCAAGCTCCTCGTGGGGCTTGATTTTTTATGCATTTTATGATATAATTGATGGTATATATCGAAAAGGAGGGTTAGATATGGTACGTTACAAAAGAATGCAGAATCGTTACAACCAGATATTCGAGAGGACTATGCGTCTCTGGGGGCTCTACGGTGAAGAATACCGTAATATCCTTAAAGATTATGAGTCTTTACTGCAGCAGAAACGCGATCTGAAGATTAGTCCTATCAACAAGATAAAGGAGAGTTCACTTAGGGAATTCCCAATTATAAATTTTCTTTACCTTGTCGATGAGGGAAAAGCAGAAGAATATCTGCTTAATCTTACAGAATCGCAGCTGAAAGATTTGATGGCTGATATCGATCTGTATGTAGATGGAAAGTTACGTCGAGATCTCTTGGCTCGTATCACTGATTATAAACAGCAGATACGTCTAAAAAAGAACGGTAAATCAACTTATGCGATGAATCCGGACGCCTGTGGTTGTGGAAAAAAGTGCAGTTTGCACAAAGAACGAGAGTATCGCAACTAACATCTAACTCGAGAGCCTGGGGGCTCTCTTTTCTTGCTTTTTTATGGTTAATTTGGTATAATATTTTGAGTTATTAATTAATTGTGGGAGGGTTTACCCGTTTGTACCACAGAAAGGATATTATGGCCAAAGAAGAGGTCAAAGATGAAATCAAGGCTGAGGTTGCTGAAAAAGTAGCTGAAGTTAAAGATAAAATTGAAGAAATAAACAGCGTTGCTGAGGGTGTAAAGGAAGCAATCAAAGAAGATATCGAAGAAAAAGTTGAAAAGATTGAAGAAAAATACGCCAAATCAGGTAAGAAATCTAAAAAGCATATCGAAGAAGTCAAGGCCGAGGAAGAGCGCCAAGCTCGTAAAGTTGAGCGTAAAGCTGCCGAAGCCGCTGGCGAGAAACCAAAGGGCGCAAAGCCAGTAACTCGTCCACGCATTGAACGCCGCGGTAAAAAATACCAAGAGGCTGCTAAATTAATTGAAAAGAAACCTTACGGTTTGAAAGAAGCTTTGGAACTTGCTATTAAGAGTAATCCTGCTAAATTTGATGCTTCTGTTGAAATCCACGCTAGATTAGGAGTAGACCCTCGTCAAGCTGATCAGAACATCCGTACTACTTTGGTATTGCCAAATGGCAACGGTAAAACTGTGCGCGTAGCTGTTTTCGCTCCACTCGATGTTTGCAAAGCTGCTAAAGCCGCCGGTGCTGACATCGCAGAGGATGAGGAATTCTTAAAACGCCTCGAAAAGGGAACTATCGATTTTGATATTTTGATTGCTACTCCACAATACATGCCAAAGCTTGGTAAATTTGCTAGATTGCTTGGTCCTAAAGGTTTGATGCCAAATCCAAAGGCTGGCACCGTAACAATGGACGTCGAAAAAGCCGTTAAAGAATCTAAGGCTGGTAAAGTTGAATATCGTGTCGACAAACAATCAATCGTACACATTGGCGTTGGCAAGGTTTCGTTTGGCGTTGATAAACTATTAGAGAACACAGATGCATTCTTTAATTCTTTGAAAGCTCAAAAACCTGCATCACTTAAGGGTTCTTATGTAAAGTCTGTCTTCGTGACTACAACGATGGGCCCTTCAATTCAAATTGAAAACAATTTCAATTAAGAGCTGATTTAAAATAGCCCTTCGGGGCTATTTTTTGTGCTACAATGAGCTTATGGAAGCTATACAAAGTCTTGAATTATATGAATTATTAATCTTTATCGCCATTGGGCTCGCTGTACTATTCTTTGGCTATAAAATCAAAAAGATTGCTTTTTTTGCGATATGGTTTTTGCTTGGGTTTAATTTAATGCTCCATCTAATGCCAATGATTAATGATTCTGTGCCGCAAATCGCCAATGATCCGATTTATCAAAACTTATTACCGATTGCTGGTGGTATCATTCTGGGCGCTATGGGTTTTACGATCGAAAAACTCTGTGTGGCTGGAATTACTTTTGTTTTAGTGATGCTCGCGGTAGTCCAATACTTTGGCACTGATTGGATGGTACTTGGGATTGGCGCAGTTGTAGGTGTAATTGCGGGAGCCTTTGCTGTCAATATGATGAAACCTGCTATAATTGTTGCCACAGCGGCAGCGGGTGCATATGCTCTCACGCTAACTATTTTTGCTTTCTTTTCGCAACAAATTAGTTTTGAAATCTTTTACTGGCCAGTTTTAATAATTATTGGCGTAATTGGTGCTTTGTTCCAATTCAAAAACAACAAGGGAATTGTTTGATTTTTTGAAAATAGTGTGTTATAATGAGAGGAGTTACCAAAGACAGCGACGGGAGTATTCCTTAATTATGTCGCCGAGGAATTTCTTACGATTTTGTTTGGTGACGTTATTTAACAATTAGTCAACCAAATATTAACATAACCAAAGGAACTTTTTATGGCAATTTCAAAGGATAAAAAGAACGAATTGGTTGCTGATTTGACAGAGCTACTTTCCAATGCAAAAACTACGGTTTATGCAAAGTATCAAGGTTTGACGGTGGCAGAATTACAAGATTTACGTAAAGCTGCACGTGAAGCCAATGTTAAAATCAAAGTAGTTAAAAATCGCTTGGTACGTGTTGCAATGGGGCAAATTGCCGTCTATAAAGACACTGACACAACTGGCCTGACCGGTCAATTGCTTTATGCTGTTTCTGCAGACGACGAAGTTGCTCCTGCTAAAGTCTTGGCAGAATTCGCTAAGAAACATAACGCCCTAAGTTTGGCTGGTGGTTTTAGTGATCTTGGTGTCGCTCTTTCTGAAGACGAAGTCAAATCACTCGCCGCTATGCCAACCAAAAACGAGCTTATCGCTCAGGTGGTGGCACAACTTCTCTCGCCAGTTACCGACAGTATCTCTGGTCTCTCCGGAGGTTTATCTGGCATCGTTTCTGGTCTAGAAGCGCACGCAAGTTAAATTGCAACTAATTAATAATTATTAATAATCATTTTTAAAAATTAGGACATGTGCCTGTTTTTAAAAACATAATCAATGGAGAGGTTGGGAGAGGAAATGTGTTCCTCTCCTACTCCGAAGGAGAATAATATGGCTACTGATATTAAAAAATTAGCCGAGGAATTGGTAAAACTTACCGTTCTCGAAGTAAATGAACTTAAGAACGTCCTTAAGGACGAATATGGCATTGAGCCTGCTGCAGCCGCTGTTGCTGTAGCTGCTGGTCCAGCTGCTGGTGGTGAAGCCGCTGCTGACGAAGGTAAATCTGAATACGACGTCGTATTGAAAGACGCCGGCAGTCAAAAGATTGCCGTGATCAAGGCTGTCAAGGAAGCTACCGGTCTTGGTCTTGGTGAAGCTAAGGCTATCGTTGATGGTGCTCCTGCTACTGTCAAAGAAAAGGTCGCTAAAGCTGACGCCGAAGCTATGAAGAAAGCTCTCGAAGAAGCTGGCGCTACTGTCGAATTAGCTTAATTCGTAATGGTTGACTAATTGTTCTTGTAAAAACCGCCCGTAAGGGCGGTTTTTGGTGAAATAATTCTTTGTTTTCTCTAGGCTATTGATATTCATTACAATACTAAACTCCAGCGACACAACGAACCATTTTCCCGCTCCATTTGTAATCACTAGCGCCCGGGCCAACGAATGTATTATAGAAATAAAAGGCGTAGGCTTCTGAATTGTCAACCCCAGAAGCGGACCAATAGACTCCATAGGAATTGCGAACATCAATTACTGCGCCAGCCATATTTCCGGAATAAACGAAATTATTAGGGTATGAGCGGTAAGCTAAAGACATAGTGGCCCCAGTGGGAGTAGTACTAGAATTTGAAGATGTGCCAGTGCCACCTAATGCAATATCTAGGACACCAAAGTCACCACTAGCATTTCTGCCAGTTGGTAGATGCCAACCTGCTGAGCATATATCACCAGTAGTATTGCCACCAAATTTACTATACGTTCCGTGTCCTGCTGTAGCTGAGTACCAGTTATGATAGTTACCATAACTATATACATTGCTAGACGCAGAATAGTTTGATGTTGTATTATTGACATAGAGAGTAGTATTATTAGTAGCCAACATAGATTGATCATCGCAGTTAGATGAACTAGTTTTACACCATGCAATATTGGTTGGGTTAGTAGTAGTTGAGAGATGATTGGAAGTTGGTATAGTATCATTATTATTGGCTGAACTATACCACCAAGAGTTAGTGAGTGGGAGAGATGGATTATGGGTATTGGAAGACGTTAGCTCTGGAGCATTGTCTAACCTCAAGTTTTCTATCATCCAACACTTACCATCGGCTAATTTGGCGATAGCATAGACCTGATTATCTCTTTCATCAGTAAGAGCAGAAATGCTATTTAGAGTTTTAGTCACATTTGGACCAGATTGGGTGAGATTGCTGCATATTGTAGCTGCATCAGTTTGCATGGAACCTTGGGAGGGGATCCAGATAGCGTATAAGGATAGACCGTTAGTAGAGATATCACTTGGGGCTGTAATAGTCTCATTAGGACCATATAGGTTAGCATCAGGGTCGTTTTCATAATCATATGAGTCAGACCAACCGGCAAAGCCATAACCATCACGTTTGAAGTTAGGGGCCCAGAGGAGAACACCGTTAGCTAATTCAGCACTGGTTGGCGTTTGTCTGCCCATTTGTCCTTCAACGATATTGGTGTTTGGGTTGTAGCAGATTTTACCTGGGTCACAAGCGATAGGTTGAGCAGGTATTTCATTTTGTGGATGCACTAAAGTATATTTAACTTTACCTAAATAATTACCAGCAAGTTGAGTAGAAGAGATATTGGCTTTATAAGTAGCATCTACGGATAGGCTACCAGAACCAGTAGAGCTAGAGTATGAGGCTATCTTAGTATGAGAGTCTGGTACTATATGGTAGTTATTGAAAGAGTTTTCTATAGTAGGAGTAGTACCAGATGTTGGATTAATCTTCATAGCCCAGTAGGAATCATTGCCACTTGTATTAGTAGCTATATTAACACTACTACCTATCATATTATTATTGCCTACAGTGTCATCAGAATAACCTACAGCATAGAGTGCAAAGCCTCCTGCATCATTACAGGATATTGACATAGTACTACCTGCTATTTCTGCACTAGTACCATTTGGTACAGTAGCAGAATAATTACCTCCTCCTGATGTAGTTAGAGCACAGGATGCTGCTACTTTGACTGTGGCGGTAGCGGTAGAGGCGGTGGTGGCGGAAGTACTAGTTGAGTTTAAAAATGCTCCTGCTAAAACTGTTATTATAAGTAGTCCTAATGGAGTAGACAATAAATACTTATTGTGCATGTAGTTTTGTCCCTGATATTACCCTATTTATGCATTTATTATAGCATAAACAGTATATTTGTGACAATTTGCGCGAAACAAATATTTGCGGTATGATTGTACGTATGAAAGAGTTTGATTATTTAGGTGCAAAAGATGTTTATTTAGATGCTGCTTGTCAAAGCTTGCGACCGCGTCCTGTGATTGATGCGATAAATCAATATTATACAAAACATAATTCTTGTGGTGAACGTGTTAAATATAAATGGGGAATTGAAACCGACGAAAAAGTTGAAGCTACACGCGAAAAAGTTCTTAGATTCTTAAAACTTTCTGGACGCAAGTATACAGTTTCTTTTACACTTAACACTACATATGGGATTAATTTAATACTAAGCCAACTAAACCCTAATCATTTTGAAAAGGTAATTACAAGTGAAATCGAACACAATTCACCTTTTCTTAGCACGATGGCTTTTTCAAAAAGAACCGGCTTGCCACGCGAGGTGATTGAGCGAAACGATGATGGATCAATCGAAATAGGTGATTATGATTTTAATCGTGCAGTGGTAGTCGTGAATTGTGCGTCAAACTTTGATGGTAGAAAATTATTAAACATTAAAGAATTAACAAAAGCTGTGCACAAAGCAGGTGGAATTATCATTATCGACGCCGCCCAAGCAATGTCACATTCTTCCGACATATTAAAGGGCGTAGAAGTAGATGCGATTTGTTTTTCGGCCCATAAAATGTACGCACCTTCGCTAGGTGTAATTGTTTGGCGTGATGATTTAATAGAAAAAATGGATGTCGGATTTATCGGTGGAGGTATGGTTGATGATGTTAAAAAAGAATCATACTTATTGTCGGCAGAATCCAAAGAGCATCGTTATACCAGATTTGAGTCAGGCCTTCAGGCATGGGGTGAGATTGTTGGATTCGGTGCGGCACTTGATTGGCTAAACAGTTTGTCTAAAAAAGATTGGAAAAATTTAGAAAACAATACTAAGGAATTATATGAATTCCTAAAGAATTCGGATAAAGTACATATGGTCAATTATGAAGCTAACCCTACTATGTCATTTTACGTAGAAGGCGTGGACTCGCATATGCTTGGCAATGCTTTGTCTCGCGATAATATAATGGCACGAACTGGGTATTTCTGTGCACATTATTATTTGGATCATGTGATGGGTTTTCCACCATTAATTAGATTCTCTCTAGGTCTACACAACCGGCCCGAAGATATCGAAATTGTCAAAAATGAATTAGCAAAAATCGTTAAATAATATTTCTAATCCTGCTTATGCTGTGCTATAATTGTTTTGAACGTATCATATTATTTTAATATGAGCGTGGAGGTAAATTAAACAATAACGGAGTTATAGTGCCAAAACTTTTTGACTCACATCGAACGTGTTTGATGGTTATTATGACTTTGTTAAGTGGGCAACTGTTTTTCAGTTTGCCAGTTTTTGGTGCAACAGATTCGACTATCACAATCAATCTTAGCGTTATGCCTTCGCTCGATTTAACCCCTAATTCATTTGGCCAAGTTTCACAATCGGTAGAAGTAGTTTCCGATAATTATACTGGGTGTACTGTTACATTAACTAACCCTTCTTCAGATACGAATCTGGTTAATTCTTCTGACAATACACTTACAATTCCTACCATAACTTTGCCTAGCGGTAGCGATTCAATCACTGGTGATGACTTTGAGTATGGCTATGGGGTCAGTTTGGATGCTACAAATTTCGTACCTGCGCCAACGGACTCTACTCCATTATTAATTGGTAGTAATACTACTGCTGGTACTGCTTCGTATGTTTTAACATTTGGGGCTAAGATTTTGCTCGAAACCGTACCTGGCAGTTATAGTAAAACATTCGTCGTAATGGCTGTCGCAAAGAATCCGCAGTATTCCATAGACTTTAATCAAAATACTGCAGACACGGTAAACGATATGCCTAGTGATATAGCAACTACTATTTCTGATACCGGAAGTATAGTTTTGCCAGATAATGTACCAACAAGAAGTGGTTATTTATTCCAAGGATGGGACGAAAACAGTTCCGCCACTACCGCGACTTATCCAGTTGGGGGCACTAATGTTTTATCACTTGACCCTACTCAAGCAAACGCAATCACGCTCTATGCTGTCTGGAAAATTGCTCGTCCTATTACTTATATCAATTTAACTGATAATGATTTTCCAACTGTAATCGCTGACGGTAGCGATTTGCAAATTACTACGGTTGATGCGCAAATATCTGGATTCAATATTACTATGGGTGGAGCTACTTTAGTGTCTAATACAGATTATACTTATTCTAATGGTGTATTAACGGTGTTTAATGTGACTGACAGTTTGACCATTGAAGCAATTACCCAAACTGCGGACTATACAGAAATATTCCCGCCAGATCCTAGCTCGTCAAGTGCATCGGCTACGACTTCGCTCAATTTGAGCGTAGCTGATTATCAAACTAAGACTTTTGAATATATTAATAATTCTGGCAGACCAATTTCTGCAGTACGAATGGAAATTGTTTATTCGAAAGCTAATAATGGTGGTACCACTTCGCAGTATATTACTGGCAAACTAATATTTAATGGCGTGACTCATACTGGCGGACAAATCTCAGTACCGAAGCAGAAAGCTACAAACGCTACATTATTTATCGCCGACTTCAACAATCTAAATATTCCTTCTGATTCGGGCCTCAGCTTTACAATCGATGCGATTGACAGTAGTTTTACAAGTAGCATTACGATTGTTAGCCAAATTATTACAATTACTTATGGAAATTAGATAACTTTTGTCACTAATGGTTAATATGTGATAATATATAATATATTATGGTCTGTATAGCTGCATTTATTATTTTAGCGATTGTTGGTGTGTTTGTCGCAATCGTTTCAGTCTTCAAACCAAAAATATGGAAATCTTACACTAAAGCCCTAAAAAAAGCTTGGGGTTGTTTATGGAAAAAGGTTCGTTTACAGAAATGCGAAACTGGGTTCAAAGAAGACGTTAAGAATACTTTACTAAGTAGAATAATGTTAAAACATCCAAAATGGGTAAAACCTTTATCTATCATTATTGAAGTACTGTCGGTAGTGATTGTAGTTGTGGTAGTATGGGCAATTCTCACTGCAATTAAGTCATTATTAGCAATTTGGGCACTTGGCTCGTGCAATGTGACCAAGCCTTCAGCTTGTTCGCTCGGTGCAGAAGTATGCTCAATTGATGAATCTGAACCTACTAATATGTTCGAAGCGACTGGACGTTGGTTCACCGAGTGGGGTGAAATATTTGAAGCTATACCAGAAAAATTTAAGACTTATGATGCCAATAACTATGATTTTAATTATATTTCTACTAGTGGCAGTGAAGCCGAAAACTTATCTGCTGTAGTTGATATTTTCGATCCTGGCTGTTCTGTCTGTATGATGTCTTATCGCAATCAAAAGGAAGCTGGGTTTTTCGATTCGCATAACGTACGCCTAGTACCATTTGCGATTCAAGATTCTGAAGATAATTATAAATTCAAGAATTCTGAAATAATCGTTAGATATATGTTTGCAGCAGAGCAAATTAAACCTGGTCTATCGCTTGGGATTATTGATCGAATATTTACTAGCAAAAATAGCGAAGGATTATCGTATCAGAACAAATTTAATGATGACTATAGTCACGAAGAAGCAATTGCTAAAATCGAATCTTGGTTAGATTCTGATAGTGGCGATCATGATTTAACGAGGAAAATTCGTGGGATTGTAAATTCACCAGAAATAACTGACAAAATGAATCATAATCGCGAGATTGTAGAGAATCAATTAAAAGTCAAAGGCATTCCTACTATCATCATTGATGGCAAGAAAGAAACTGGGCTCTGGAAAAATACTTAAGTTTATTTGTAAAATTTACAACATTTTTGACGTGACCACTGTTTTTTAAGTGGAAAACTTTCGATTTTTCTTCTTGACTTTAGGAGGGTTTAGATATAATATAATATTAATACTATATATTAGACAGGATGCGAGGTGATGTCTGAAATACCAGAAAAACAAATAAAACGCCTTCGAAGCCTTCTTAGTGAGGCTGAGACCAATTTATCGGCTGCGAAGGAATTATTAATATCAATTTTAGGCGATGGCGAGACGATTTCTGCGCCACGAGATACCGTGGTATCAGGGCCTGAAGGTAAAGTGATAGAAGGGATTTTTGATGGCCAAATTATGATTGGTCCGGATGGTAAGAATTATCCAGTGCCAGCCAACTATGCTTCAAAGTCAAAGTTGGTTGAGGGCGATATTATGAAACTGACGATTACTGAGGAAGGAAAGTTTCTTTACAAGCAAATCGGTCCGGTCGAAAGAAAAACTGTTATTGGCACATTGGTACGCCACGATGATAAGTACTATGTTGAAGTCGGTGGGAAGGAATACCAGATATTATATGCTTCAGTAACTTACTTCCACCTACGTGAAGGTTCACAGGTGTCTGTTACTATTCCCGCTAAGAATGATGATGCTACTTGGGCGGCTGTCGAAGCAGCATTATAATAATAGATCCACACCAAATCCGCCATCTTGGCGGATTTTTGTTACAGATTAATCTATGCTATAATTAAAGAGATGAAAAATCTCTATCGAAGATATCGACCCCTAAAGTTGGAGGATGTAGTTGGTCAAGATCAAGTAATAAAGCCTCTTACAAATTCTTTGAAAGAAGGCAAAGTTAGTCATGCCTATCTGTTTATCGGCCCAAGGGGATGTGGTAAAACTAGTGTAGCGAGAATTTTGGCGCATGAAATAAACGATTTTAAATATGAACTAGAAGATGATTATATTGATATTATCGAAATAGATGGTGCTTCAAACCGCGGGATAGACAATATTAGAGAACTACGCGAAAAAGTAATGATTGCGCCAACTACGGGTAAATATAAAGTATACATCATTGATGAAGTACATATGTTGACCAAGGAAGCTTTCAACGCGCTGCTTAAAACTCTGGAAGAACCGCCTGCACATGCAGTATTTATTATGGCAACCACTGATGCTTATAAAGTACCAGTGACGATTACCTCAAGAGCGCAAGTATATACATTTAAACTAGCTGATAGACAGGTGATGGTTGATTTTTTGCATACTGTAGCGAACAAAGAAAAGATTGCAATTACTGATGATGCGCTTGAAGTTATAGCCAAACGAAGTGGCGGTTCTTTTAGAGATGCTCTTTCTTTGCTCGATCAGATATCAACTTTGTCTAAAGACAAGATCACTAAAGACATGGTGATCTCGGCAATGGGTTTGCCTCAAGACGAAAAAGTGGCAAAGCTGATTGATGATTATCAGAATGGAAATATACTCGATATTTCTAAATCCTTGAAAGATTTGCTTTCGTCTGGCGTTAAAGCTGAGACATTAGCTGAAGAAATTATTTCAATAATCGTAGACAGCCCTTCGCCTGATTTATTAAAATTACTCAGTGAATTGCCAAACGTTAGAGCGCCATTTTCAGAAGCCAAATTACTTGTTGCACTTACATCAAATGTTCCGCAAACTACTCAGCATGTCCAACCAGTCCAGCCTGTTCCATCCGTCAAACCTACTTCGACTATCAAACCGAATGTCGTACCTACTACTGTTTTTTCCACGGATGAATTTTTAGAAAAGACTTTAGAGCTGAATGATGCGGTTCACGCTCAACTACTAAAGACTATATGTATTTATAATGCTGGACAATTAGATATCTATGTTAAGAGCGATGTTGTGAGAAGTATTCTCAGCAATAATATGAATATTCTGCGTCAATCAGCTGGTAATGTAAAAATTACAATTCATAAAAAAGGCGAGCAGCCTGATGGCATCAAAAAAGACACCGTGCTTACTCAAATATCTGATATAATGGGAGGTGAGGTACAAAATGACGGAGGAGGTAGTCCATTCTAAGGATGGTGGTCGTATTCCACCACAAGACATACAAGCAGAGAAATCGTTACTTGGCGCGATTATGATTTCTGATGCTATTCTGCCAGAAATTTTGACGATTATCCGGCCAAGAGATTTTTACGAAGAACGCCATGCAATAATTTTTGAGGCTATGTCGGATTTGTACGATCAACACAAACCAGTTGATTTATTGACTTTAACTGCTGAATTAAAACGCAAGAAAAAGCTCAAAAATATTGGTGGTGCGACTTATCTTGCTGAATTATCAAATACTGTGCCCGCAGCCGCTCATGCCAAAGCATATGCTGAAATAATTGAAAAAGCTTCGATTCGTCGTAGATTAATCCAGGCTGGTACTGAAATTGCTGAAAAAGCTTATTCAGAAGATGCTGATGTAGGTAATTTGGTTGGTGCGGCGGAACGAGATTTGTTTAACGTCTCCGATAAAATTGTTAAAAGTGACTATGTTGCAATGGACACATTACTCGCAGATGCTTTTGATAGAATTGAGGAGCTCCGCAATAATAAAGGCGCTCTACGCGGTCTCAAAACTGGATTCCGCGATTTAGATAAGATGACTGCTGGTTTTCATAAAGGCGATTTGATAATTATCGGTGCTCGTCCTGCAATGGGTAAAACTACCTTTGCGCAAAACTTGGCTTATAATATTGCCACTATTAATAACCGTGGGGTATTATTCTTCTCAATGGAGATGGCTAATAACGAGATTATTGATAGGATGATTTCTGATGTTTCGGGTGTAGATAACTGGAAGATTCGTACTGGCAACATCAACAGCGAAGAACATCAAAGGCTAATGGATGCTTTGGGCGAAATGGATAATGTGCCAATTTTTATTGACGATACTAGCTCAATGACTATCGTAGAATTGCGCAACAAAGCTAGGCGTGCGATGCATGACCACGATATTGGTATAGTAATTGTCGATTACTTACAGTTAATTACTGGTGACGATCGCTACAAAGGGAATCGTGTGCAAGAAGTTACTGAGATTTCGCGTGGTTTAAAGATTTTAGCACGTGAACTGGGCATCCCAGTAGTTGCATTGTCGCAGCTTTCTCGTACTGTAACCGGACGCGATAATCCTAGACCCTTGCTTTCGGATTTGCGTGATTCAGGTTCGATTGAGCAAGATGCAGACCTTGTGATGTTTTTGCACCGCCCTGATTATTATCATCAAAATGACGACGACTATGAAGAAACAAATATTACAGAATTAATAGTTGCCAAGCATCGCCATGGTGCGGTTGGCAAAGTTGATCTTTACTTTCATCCAGAGTTGCTGCGTTTCATGTCACTTGATAAAGAGCATTAACGGTGCTATAATACTTATGTGAAGAAAATTGTAATTTCTAAACTTTTTTTATATAGATATCGTTTTATAATTGGATACGTTGTTCTTGGTGTAGCTTTTATTGCACTCTTAGTTTCACTACCGTTGATTGCCCAAAAAGGTTTATCGGAAGCGGAAATTGAATCTGCAACTAGTTCTTATTACCTAGGTAAAGATGGTATATTAAGTGGCGATTTGATTGACTTACCTTATAGGGTTTTACAAAAATACTCTATCAAGTTTTTTGGATTGTCGGCTTTTACGATTAAGCTGCCAAGTATAATTATGGGACTACTGCTTGGTTTTCTATTAATACTTCTACTCAACCGCTGGTTTAAGAGTAATGTCTCGCTGCTTGCATCTTGTTTGATTATCCTATCTACGCCATTTCTATTCTTGGCAGGTTCAGGTACTCCATTAATTATGCTGATATTTTGGCCAACTCTGCTTTTATGGCTAGGCTCTAAAATCCACGGAGAGAGACGTCCTAAGCCTTTATATAGTTTCATGTTTGCGCTTGCGATGTTATTCTCATTATTTACGCCATATATGATTTATTTTGCAGTATTCTGTGTGTTTTTCGTATTCTTACAGCCGCACCTTCGTTTTATTGTCAAAAACTTACCCAAACTACCTTTGTCTTTGATAATCGTAATCATTCTGGCTGGTGTTACAATATTCGGGATTAGTATTTACCATCACCCAAATACAATTATGGAGCTTCTATTTGCAAAAGACTTTAGATTGGGGCTATTCTTTGGTAATATCGCAGCGGGTATGGCTCCTCTATTCTCTTGGTATAATAGTTTGGAAAATGTATTTTTGTCACCACTCGTGAGTTTACCGGTCTTAGCTTTGGCGTTGATTGGTTTGTTTTCAACTACGAAAGGCTTCTTTGCGTCGCGTAATTCGATAGCATCAGTACTAATAGTATTTGGTGTGGTCATTACAGGTTTTAATCCTGAGGCCGTAGTATTCTTAATTTTACCGACATCAATCTTAATTGCACATGGTGTAAAGTATTTACTTGAAAAATGGTATGGATTATTTCCAGAAAACCCATATGCGAGAATTTCGGCTTTGTTCCCATTAACTATACTGTTTGGTATTATTATTGTTCCAGCTCTCTTACAGTACGTTTATGGATATCGTTATAACCCAACTGTTGCGAATGAATTTAACTATGATTTATCAGTAATCAGGCATAATCTGACTGACGAAAAACTTGTTGTGAATGAATACTTCGATTTTTATAAGATCTTGGAAAATTCAACTAATATTAAGATTGTCGATCAAATTGATAGAGATTCAAAAGTTGCCGTGTTAGGTGCCCCCGAATCTATGCCACCACGTTATAAGTTATCAAGGATTATCACCTCGTCAATGCGGGATAATTCTGATATAATATACATATATACATATTCAGATAAAGAAGGAGAGTAATATGGGTCAGAAAATGGACCAAATGAAATTATTAAACCAATTGCGTAAGGCGCAAAAAGAATTGAAGAATGAAATCGTAGAAGTTGAAGCTGGTGATGGTGCCGTAGTGGTACAGATTAATGGTGAGCTTAAAGTAAAGAAGGTTAAAATTGATCCTGAAAAAATTGATTTAGATGATATCCACGAACTCGAGCGCTGGATTGAAAACTGTATGCGAGACGGCTTTGCTAAAGCTCAAGAAATTGCAACTGACAAAATGAAGCCTTTGATGGGCGGACTTGGTAACTTAGGCCTCGGCGGAATGTAAAATGCTGCCTCGGGCGCTAACAAATGTGATTGAAGCCTTAGGGCGTCTTCCTGGCGTGGGGCCACGCACGGCAGAACGTTATGCTTATTATCTTTTTAAGACTAACCCTAAGGTTGCTGAAAATATAGCAGATACTTTGTCTGCATTGCATTCTGGTGTTAAATCGTGTCCAGTTACGTTTGCATTAATTGACGCTGACGAGGAAGTGTCTCCTTTGTATTCTGATGATTCTCGTGACAAAGCAACTGTAATGGTGGTAGAAGAACCACTTGATATTTATGCAATCGAACAAACACATGCTTACAAAGGTACTTATCATGTACTTGGTGGAGCGATTTCGCCAATTGACGGAGTGACACCAGAACAATTACATATTGGAGAATTGGTTAAACGGGTCAATAACGATAACGTAAAAGAAGTAATCATCGCGACTAACCCATCAGTTGAGGGGGAATCAACTGCTCTTTATCTTGAAAAAATCTTGCACGAGCAAAACCCTAATCTTAAATTAACTAGATTGGCGCGTGGACTACCGCTCGGTGTCGATCTGTCCTATGCCGACCAGATCACTTTATCAGCAGCCTTAGAGAACAGAACTAATTTATAATTGTTCCAGAGCTTTGAAATCAACTTTGGCTAACTTAGTTTTAGGAAGTTCTTTAATGAAGTGAATTTCGCGGGGGGCTTCGTAGCGAGCAAGATATTTTTTATAAATGGAGGTGAGTTCTTTACGTATGGCACGTTCTGAAGCATCTTCTTTGGGCACTACAAATACCACAACTTTTTCACCACGGAGTTTATCTTCACGGCCAACTACAGCACAGGCGGAAACGTCTTTGCATTTCAAAGTTACGTCCTCAATGTTCGCCGGATAAATATTATAGCCGTTTGATACAATCATGCGTTTTAGGCGACTACGGAAATGAATGACACCACGCTCATCAGCATAACCAATATCGCCAGTGCGGAGATATTTTTTATTACCAATTTTGATGAATGCCTCAGCAGTTTCTTTAGGTTTACCGAGGTAGCCTTTCATTACGGAAAGGCCTCTAACCAGAATCTCACCGTCCTCGCCGAGCTCAGCTGGTTTTTTGGTTTTGAGATTCATGATTACAACTTCGTTATCCGGGATAGGATAACCAATTACATCAGGTTCTTCGGCCACTGCTTTTGGTGAGAAAATGAAGCCACCGGAAGCCTCAGTCAACCCGTAGCCGTTTTCAATAACTGCCTTTGAACCGTGTTCGCGTAAGAAATCGTTGATGATTTGTTTACTAGTGAGGCTAATCATATCCCCACCTGATACTACAAATTTAACGTTTTTTAGGTCGTCTTTTTTAAATTTAATTTTGGTAAGATATTCAAAGACAGTAGGAACACCGACTAAAATATCGACCTTGTATTTTTTGATATAACTTTTGAATTTCTTGGGATTAAATTGCGGAATAAGGAATGTCCGTGCGCCAAAATACAATGGCATATGAATACAACAACCAAGACCAAAAGCGTGGAAGTTTGGCAAAAACGCCATGAAAGAATATTCAGGTTTAAACAATTCTGGTACGAGATACTTGGCACCAAGTGCTTGTGCGTTAAAATTAAGGTTTGTTAGGATGATACCTTTGGGTTTGCCAGTTGTACCACCAGAATACATAATTACTGCCTCGTCTTTAGCATTAACACGTGCATGAGGATTACCAACATAGCGATTAGCGCGTGACATAAACTTATCCCAAGTAATAATGTGCTGGGATTTTTTGATATGGTTTTTACGACCTTTGGTGAGTTTATAAATAACGCGTACGATAAAATCCATTGAACGTGTAGGTGAGACCACCACGACTTGTTCAAGTTTGGTATTCTTAATAATTGCTTCTACCTTGGGATACGAAATATCTACACAGAGCATTATTTTTGATCCAGATTGATTTAGGTAATCTTCGATTTCTTTTTCAGAAGAAAGAGGATGAATCATATTGGCAACTGCGCCGATTTCATTGATAGCATAAAACATATAGATCGCTTCTGGAGTGTTAGGCATACAAATAGTAATACGTTCACCTTTTTCAGCACCAAGAGCTTTGAGTGAAGCCGCTACACGATTGATTTTTTTAATTAATTCTTTGTAAGTAATTTGGGTATCAAAATACTCTAGAGCAGTATTATGGGGCCATTTACATGATGCTTCATATACCGCGTCATACATGCCACCCTCAAAATATTCGATATCTTTAGGCATTTTATCAATATGCCCATATTTGGCACGCTCTAATTTCATATCGAGCTTGCGTAAAGTATTCTTTATCTTGTTATATACAAACTCTAAAGGCATAATATATATTATACCATTTTAAATTACGTTGTGCTATAATCGAGATATGGATAAGAATTTTAAGGTGCGTTTAACAGTGGGAATAAGCATGTTTATAGTGGCGTTAATTGCGCTATACACTTTTAATGGCACGCCGCTTAAAATCATTTTTGGTTTATTTGCTTTAGTGTCGGCCGTAGAGCTTTTAAGCTTCTTTAAGAAAAAGCATGGATACAATCGACTAATACTAGTAATTGTTGAGTTAGGCTTCTTATTTTATGGCACTCTATTTGTAGCGCAGATTGATACTTCGCATTTTTGGTATATCATTTTAGGCGTGCCTGGGTATGATGTGTTTGCGTATTTATTCGGTAAAGCATTTGGCGGAAAAATCTTTGGTAAAGCAAGGCCATTTCCAAAGATTTCTAAAAATAAGACTTGGGAGGGAACCATACTCGGGATTGTAATGTCGCTTGCTATGGTCTCAATTTTGATGGCCGTACGCGGTACTTTTAGTGATGATTGGATTTATCTTCTTTGTGGGCCATTGGCGTTAGCGGGAGATTTGTTTGAGAGCTATTTGAAGCGTCAATTTAAGGTGAAAGATTCGAATGAAATACTAATCAAATATCCTTTCTTTGAGAAATTGGAACTCCTAGTTGGTGGTTCAGAAGGACATGGTGGTTTCCTTGACAGGATTGACTCCACCGCATTTACTTCGGCGATGCTTTTAGTGATTTCACTATTTATTTAAGATGTTTTTTATAACCTTTTATAATATAATCTGCGCCAGAATAAATGGCGAGTATTAATGAAGCATATAGAAGGATATTACCAATGATTGCTATGGAATCTTGTTGCAAAGTAAGATTTGCAATTAGAAAAGTTAATGCAAACATTTGAGTAGCAGTTTTAGCTTTGCCGTAGAATGAGGCAGCAATGGTGTCTTGTTTTTGAGCTAGCATAATACGCATGCCGTCAACAGCGAAGTCACGTACAAGCACAATAGCAAACACCCAGAGAGGGACTACGTCTAGATAAACTAGTGTTAGAAAAGCAAGGTCGACTAACATTTTGTCGGCGATGGGGTCTAGTAGGGTGCCTAGAGGAGTAACTGTTTTAGTTTTACGAGCCCAATTACCATCTATCCGGTCAGTAGCAGCGGCTACAATAAATACGATGAGAGCGAATACTCTAGTCCAGATGTGAGGAATCATAATTAACACAGTAAATATGACTGCTAAAACTATCCTGGAAATAGTCATCCAGGTAGGACCGGTAATGATTGGTGTTTTCTTTTTCATACAATATCCCTTCTGTGATCAACCTTCCAGGCGCGAATTTTAGCGAATCTCGCGGCGAGGACATCGGTAGACCATTTATCTCCCAACATGACAGTGTCTTTGGGCTTAAAATTATATTCTTGCATAGCTTCAGTAAGCTTAGTGCTCATGGGTTTTTTAGCCCACCAAACACAATCTACACTAATAGGCTTACAAAATTTCTGCATCATTTTTTTGCGACCGTTATTTGAAATGATCACTATTTTGACTCCAGCGTCTTTACAATCTTTGACCCATTCCTGGAGTTCGTCAGCTGGTTCTTTTTCGGAATGGAGTCTTAGGGTATTGTCTAAATCACAAAGCAATAATTTGACGCCTTCTTTTTTAAGTAGAGACGGTGTAACATCTTCAAATCTTTCAAATCTTTTGTCTGCGTGAAAAATCCTCATGTATCTATTTTAGCATGCTATAATTAATATATGTATAGTAAATTCAGAGATTTTTTGCAGGATAAGGCTAAAATTTGCGTAATTCAAGCTGAGAACCCAGATGGCGATTCGCTGGGAAGTGCAATCGCGCTTGATTATCTTTTGAATGATAAAGAGGTGTCTCTATATTGTCCAGTTGATATACCGAAATATTTGCGTTATTTTGCAGACTGGTCGAGAGTGACAAACGAATTTGATTTTAAAGCGGATGGATATATTATTGTTGATACCGCAGCTGAAGTATTGCTTTCGAAACTACTGAGTGATTCTGCGATTTCGAATCGCCTGCACACGGCACCGGTGTTAGTACTCGATCATCACGAAACTGAAGATGATTTAAAATTCACACATGAGAGTATTATTGAGGTATGTCCAGCTTGTGCTGAGTTAATCTATAGAATTGCTAAAGAACAAGATATTGAAATAAATAAGGAAGCTGCTGAAGCAATCTTCCAAGGGATCTTATCTGATACTTTGGGGCTCACCAGCGATTCAGTAACAGCAGAGACTTTCGAAATTGCAGCTGATTTGACTAAGTTAGGCGCAAATATTGCTGATCTCGAAGAGCGACGTCGTGAATTTATGAAAAAATCCCCACGGATTTTAGATTATAAGGCAGACCTAATTAAAAGGATTGAATACTCGCTCGATGGTGAACTGGCAACCGTACATATTCCATGGGATGATATCCGTGAATACTCTGACGAATACAACCCAAACGTTTTAATATTAGAAGAAATGCGTTTAGTTGAAGGAGTAAAGGTGGCAATTGCGATTAAAACCTATCCCGACGGCAAACTAACTGGTAAAATCCGTACTGCTCATGCTGCTCCTATTGCCGAAAAGATTGCAGGATATTTTGGTGGCGGTGGTCATCCCTATGCTGCTGGGTTTAGAACTTATGACACTACCTACGATGAAGTAATACATGATTTAATAAAAATAATACCGGAGTTATTAGAAAATGTTGAAAAATAAACTAAAATTAGCCAAAACATATGATTCTTGCGTTTCAGGTCACCCCAAACTAACTGTCGTAATGATTCACGGTATTGCGTCAGATTCCTCTACCTATGATCATGCTATCAAATACCTAGAAGAACAAAAATCGCTGAGCGATGTAAGATTAGTTACGTTTGATTTGCTCGGCTCTGGTAAATCAATAAAGGACGATAGTTTGAACTATGATTACAAAGATCAGCTTGAGGCATTACACAATTCAATAGCGGATCTTAAATTAAAGACACCTTTAGTGCTGGTTGGTCATTCGTTAGGAACTTTTATTGTGACGCGTTATACCGACACATACAAAAAGTCCGTAGCTAAACTAATTTTAATATCACCGCCCGTTTATACAGAAAAAGATTTAGATAACCCAGCATTTGAAATGGGAATTAAAATGTTTAGGGATGCAGTGAGTATCCGTAATCGTAAAGTATTAGAAGAAAAATCTTTTAATAATTCAATGGATAAAATTGTACTGAATCGTCGTAATTATAAAGTTCTAGCCGAACTGACCACGCCAACCGTTATGATTTATGGTAATATGGATCAACTTATTGCTGCTTATAATATTCCGCGTTTGGTAAAACAAAATTCGCGCCATATCACTGCAGTTGAGACTGAAGGTCGTCATGGCATTACACGCGATAAATACTCAGTGCTCGGTAGAATTTTGGAGGAGTTTTCACATGCTTAAGCTGCACAATACTGCGACTAATAAAACTGAGCAATTTAAACCCTTATCTGACGTAGTCAAGATTTACACTTGTGGTCCGACGGTATATAGCTATGCACATATCGGCAATCTAACCGCGTATATTTATTGGGATTTATTAATTCGATCGCTTCGTATGAACGGATTTAAAGTGAAACGTGTACTCAATATGACTGATGTGGGTCATTTGGTATCCGATGGAGACGAAGGTGAGGATAAGTTAGAAAAAGGTGCTCGACGCGAAGGTAAGACAGTGTGGGAAGTGGCAGATTATTATATTGATGCGTTCATAAAAGATTACAATTCGCTTGAATTAATTAAGCCTGACGTACTGGCTCGAGCAACTGATTATATTGAAGCTGATATAAAAGCGGTGGATTTGATGGCTGAGCATGGGTTTACTTACGAAACTCAGGATGGTATATATTTTGACACAGCAAAGTTTGCTGATTATGCAAAATTTGCAAATTTGGATTTGGCTGGGTTGCAAGCAGGCGCAAGAGTAGAGTTTTCAAATGAAAAACACAATGCTTCAGATTTTGCGGTATGGAAATTTATTAAACCGGGTGAAAAACATGCGATGCGATGGGATTATTTGGGCAAACCTGGTTATCCTGGATGGCATTTAGAATGTTCTGTGATTATCGATGCGGAACTTGGTGGACCGATCGATATTCATACTGGTGGCATTGATCATATACCAGTACATCATACTAACGAAATTGCGGAATATCATGCAATGACTGGTCGTGAATTGTCTAAGTATTGGTTACACTGTAATTTTATTATGATTGATGGGAAAAAAATTTCTAAGTCACTAGGTAATATTTATACTTTGAGTGATTTAGCAGAGCGAGGATTCTCGCCGATGGATTATAAGATGTGGGTTTTGTCAGGTCATTATCAAGGTACAAGGAATTTTACTTTTGAATCACTCGAAGGCGCAAAAGCACGTAGATTGGCATGGCGTAATAGAATTGCAGAGTGTTACCAAAAAGAAGTTAAAGGCGATAATTCAATTGATAAAGTACTTGATGCAGTAAACAATAACCTAAATTCAGCGGAAGCTTTTGCAGTGATTGATGGTGCGGCATTATCGCTAGACGACTGGAAGAAGGTAGATGAATTGTTTGGTTTAAGATTAATTGAAGATACGCCAGATATCGATGATTCTTTACGCGAATTAATCGATGAACGTCAGAAGGCGCGCGATGCGCATGATTTTGCGCGTGCGGATAAATTGCGTGATTTACTCGCTGAAAAGGGGATTACTGTACGTGATACTGCGGATGGTGGGGTGTGGGAATATCTATACTAGTTTAACTCTGGTCTGGTGACGCAGCGAACTACCCCCATGATCCATTTGACAATACTGTTTGTTCCTGGGTAAACATTATTAAAATTAAACTCTGCGATATGGGAAAAAACACTCGTGTCCGCAGTAGATGTCCAATAGAGTCCATAACCATCACGATTGGTAATTGATGCTCCACTTCCGTTTCCAGAAAATACAAAATTATTTGGAAAAGACCTTATAGCTCTAGACACTGGGCCCGCTTCTGTAGAATCATTATAAAATGGGGCAGAAGTACTATTGTAGTTATTTGGTTTGACTCCATTATTAATACCATCAACTATCAATACCCAAAATTCATTGGATATTTCTTCCGCCTTTTCGCCACCTCTTGGTAAATGCCAACCCCAAGGACAAATATCACCAGATGTGCTAATGCTTGATTTGTTATAAGTGCCATTTCCAGCTGTAGCAGAGTACCAGTTGTAATAGTTCCCATAGCTATAAATATTACTATATTGTACACTTGATGCATTGTCGACAAACAATGTAGTATTGTCTGTTCTTAGCCTAGATTGGTCTATACAGGCTGCTGTGTTGTTAGTACACCACCCTTCTGGGGAAATAGTTGAGTCGTAAGCTACAGATGAAGTGGATGATAAGTGATTAGAGGTAGAGCCAGTATCGTATATATTTGTGAGCGGAAGAGATGGATCATTTGTGTTTAAGCTTGATAAGATAGCGGAATCGTCAAGCCTCAAGTTTTCAATCATCCAACAGCTACCATCAGCTAATCTAGCTATAGCGTATGTATTACCATCGCGATTATCGCTAAGGGCAGTTACACTGGAAAGATTTGCGGTGCCATCAGTAGGGGATTTTACAAGGGAACCTTCAGATACATTAACTATACCACATAGCGATATAATTTTTTCTCTGTCCTGCATGGATCCTTCGGATTCAATCCATATAGCATAAAGACTTAATCCATCAGTGGAAAGATTAGATGGGGCAGCGATAGTCTGATTAGGCCCATAGAAGTGAGCATCAGGGTTAGTTTCATAGTCGTATTTATCAGACCAACCAGCAAAGCCATAGCCATCACGTTTGAAGTTGGGGGCATAGAGAGTGATACCATTGGTGATTTCTGAGCTAGTAGGTGTTTGTTTACCCATCTGCCCTTCAACTATGTTAGTGTTTGGGTTGTAGCAGATTTTACCTGGGTCACAAGCGATAGGTTGAGCAGGTATTTCATTTTGTGGATGCACTAAAGTATATTTAACCTTGCCTAAATAATTACCAAAGCTTTGAGTAGAAGAGATGTTGGCTTTATAAGTAGCATTGACTGATAATGAACCAGTACCAGTAGAGCTAGCATAGGATGCTATTTTAGTATGAATGTCTGGTACTATATGGTAGTTATTGAAGGAGTTTTCTATAGTAGGAGTAGTACCAGATGTTGGATTAATCTTCATAGCCCAGTAGGAGTTAGTACCGGATGTATTAGTAGGTATATTAGTAGAGCTACCTATCATATTATTATTGCCTATAGTGTCATCAGAATAACCTACAGCATATAGTGCAAAGCCTCCTGCATCATTACAGGATACTGACATAGTACTACCTGCTATTTCTGCACTAGTACCATTTGGTACAGTAGCAGAATAGTTACCTCCTCCTGTGGTAGTTAGTGTACAGGATGCTGCTACTTTGACTGTGGCAAGAGCGGTAGAGGCGGAAGAAGCGGAAGAATAAGAAGATATTAAAATAGTACCTGATAATAATACAGCACATAATAATATAATACTAATAGACAGATTAAGTTTTAAGGCTTTTGCCATAAGAACGACTCCTAGGTTTTGCTGTTCTTGTTTTTTATGATTATGATTATAGCATAAAAAGTATTATATTACGATATGCTATAATTAATTTATGATTACTTTATTTGGAGCTCCTGGTGCTGGTAAAACAGAACAGGGAAAACTGTTGGCTCAGAAATATGGCTGGGAATGGGTTTCTTATCGTGATTTACTGATGGAGCTTCATGATAAGGATATAAGTTATGCGCTCGAACATGGTCTTTTTATTGATGACGATAAAGCCACAGAGCTAATGCAGAATACACTGAATAGGTTAAAACGTTCTACTCCGAGATTTGCCTCCGATTTGATTGACGGTCGAACTAGAGAAATAATCTTAGACGGATTTCCAGCAGATTATCGTCAAGTAAAGTGGCTAATTGACAATGGGGAAATAAAAAACCTAAAAGGGGCAATCGTATTACGCGTACCACGAGGAGAATTATGGCGGCGATTAGTTGCAAGAAAGCGCGTCGATGATACACGCGCAGCAATTGAACGAAGGCAAGATGCGTACGAGCGCAATATCACTGGGATGATTAAAACTTTGGCTAAAAATGGCGTACTAGTACGTGAAGTGAATGGCTGTAATTCGCCGCAAGATGTCTTAGAGCGTATTGACGACGTATTGGCGGATTGGGGCATGGTGCCAAAAAAACAATATGAAAGAATCAGCGAATCGTCGCACAAGGCACCAAATTGGTTACAGTAAAAAATCGGCTAGCAGGCTAGCCGATTTTTGAATTAAGCTAGTTTTTTGAATAGCTCGCTTGGAATCATAATCACAGTCTTTTGTGATGGATCAGCCGAAATCTTTTCAAGAGTTTGCAATGTACGAATATTGAGACCGCCTGGAGTACGTGAAAGTAAGTTGGCAGCTTCGACAACTGCACCAGCTGCAGCTTTTTCACCTTCGGCAGAAATAATGGCAGCACGGCGTTCGCGTTCGGCTTCTGCCTGTTTAGCCATGGCACGTTTCATATCGGCTGGAAGTTCGATGTTTTGTAGTTTGACGCTTTCGATATCGATACCCCATTTATCGGTTTGAGCATCAACAATTTCGCGAATTTTTACGGAGATTTCGTCACGTTTACTTAAAATTTCGTCAAGGTCAAAGTTACCGGTGACATCACGGAGTGCAGTTTGAGCAAATGTGCTAGTTGCATAAGAATAGTTGGTAGTTTCTAGCACGGCTTTTTCGGCATTGAGAACTTTGAAATACACAATCGCATCTACGTTAACAGTCACGTTGTCGCGAGTGATTACTTCTTGTTTCGGAATATCCATTGGCGTAGTACGCACATCGACTTTGGTAAGTTTATCGATATAAGGAATAATGAGACGAAGACCTGGTTCGACAGTACGACGATATTTACCTAGTCTTAAAACTATTCCGCGTTCATATTGATTGATTATCCTAATACCTGGGGCAATCAAAAATATTAAAATAAATAATATAAACATGACGAGAACACTAGCGGCCTCCATAACTCCTCCTTAATTTATACTTATGATTATATCATATTAATGATAATATCTAGCTAAAAATGTTTTTTTATAGTTTTGGAAATTATCATCTAAAATTGATTGGCGAATTTTATCTGTGACGGATACTACGAAATGCTCATTATGAATACTAGCAAGGACTTTGGCGGTGATTTCGTCAGTTTTGAATAGATGATGCAAGTAGGCTTTCGTGTAATTTTTACAACATTCACAATCACAATCTGACATGAGTGGGGTGAAATCATGCGTGTATTTGGCATTTTTGATATTAATACGACCGTCATAGGTGTATAGTGAACCATTGCGAGCCATACGAGTAGGACCGACGCAATCAAAAGTATCACAACCGAACTCTGCTCCTATGAATAAATCTAGTGGCTCTTGGCCCATGCCAAGGAGATGACGTGGTTTGTCTTCGGGTAAAATACTATTAACTGTTTTTAGCATCACGTCCATACCTTCAGCCGTGAACACACCACCGATGCCAAAACCATCCGGATTTTTGGATGCGCAATATTCGGCTGATTCGGCTCTTAAATCATTAAAAGTACCACCTTGGACTACTGCATATAAATATTGTTCTTTTTCGTGATTCTTTTTAGCAGTATTAGCCAGTTTTTGATTCTCCTCGACACAACGATCGAGCCAACGATGTGTACGATGCATGGCTTCTTCCATGTCTTTTTTGTCCTCGGACTTAGCAAGGTGGTCAAAAGCCATATGAATATCAGCCCCGATGGCCCATTGAGCTTGCATAGATGATTCGGGCGTTATTTCAAAATTAGCACCGTCAATATGAGATTTGAATTTGACACTTTCTTCGGTAATTTTAACGTCAGGAAGGGAAAAGATCTGGAAACCACCAGAATCAGTAAAGGTAGGTTTATGCCAAGAACAAAATTCGGCTAGCCCGCCGGCTTCTTGGATGAGTTCCACGCCTGGACGGAGAATGAGATGATAGGTGTTCGCTAGAATAGCCTGCGAACCAAGTTCGTTCATCTCTTTCATGGTGAGGGCTTTGACGGTAGCACGCGTGGCGGCACCAACAAAAGCTGGGGTTTTGATATCTCCGTGAGGAGTGTGAATAACGCCTACTCTCGCGAGACCTTCACGTTTCTCGATGTCAAACTTTAACATGTTTTATATTATAACATAAAAGAAGCCCCCGGGCGAGGCTCTAGGTGAGCCCTCCAGGGACTTCATTGATTGTATTGTACTAAACATCTTTATTTATGTCAACTACTTCTCTATTTTTTGTAATAAGTATTAACTTATTGATTCCGTGCTTTCTTTTCATTCTGGATATTAAATAGCTCTTAATACTCCTATCTTTTAAGTATTTCACTCTTGAAGTATCTATTACGATATTATTAGATTGATTTCTAAGTGCTTTTTGTAAATTATTCTCTATACATTTAATGGTTGTTCCTTCAGGAGATTTAAATTCAAACAACGTGTTGTCTAGATAAGCATCTGCTGAATGAATTGAATTGTGTGAAGGTAAAAAAGTAATAGTATATCCTATTTCTTTTAATGCAATAGCGCTGTGCATTTCCCATGGTAAGATGTTTTTGACGCCTTTTGCAATAATTATTTGACCTTCTTGTCTTTTCTTCATTTTTGCAGGGTAACATAGGATTATAATAATTACAACCCCTGGCCTTTGATTTGGTGGGGTTTGTTCGGGGCTTGTTCGGTGATACGCTAGATGTAGTGTAATATACGATATCTGGTACGCTATATCTAGCATATAAACTCCACTATATATTATATACTGAATGGTGTAGGTGTGTAGTGATAATTACCTACCAGTAACGCAACGAACTGACCATCCAAAGTTCTTGAAGAGGTTACCTGTGCCTGGATGGAGTGAATCGGGGTTGCAGCCCAAGCCGTATGCGTTGTAACTACTATGCCCAGAAACAGACCAATAGAGTCCGTTGGAGGTAGGGTTGCCGATTGTCGAGCCATACACGTACCCAGAATAAATGAAATTATTTGGATAGGAACGCCATATTCGAGACATAGTAGTTCCAGTAGGAGTAGTACTAGAATCTGAAAATGCTCCTGTACCACCTAAAGCAATGTCTAGTAGACCAAATTCTCCTGATGCATCTTTTCCTGTGGGTAAGTGCCAACCAGCAGGGCATATGTCACCTGGAGCAACATAGCTAGAACCATAATCATTGCCATATTTACCATAACCTGCAGTAGCAGAATACCAGTTGTAGTAATTACCACGAGAGTAGACATTACTAGTATTACTATAGCTTGAGGAGGTATTACTGATAAAGAGTGTAGTATTATTAGTGGCTAGCATGGATTGATTAAAACAGCTAATTGAAGTAGACTGGCACCAGGCAGTTTGAGTTGGATCTGTAGTTGGTGAAAGATGATTTGACGTAGTTGGATTAGCAGTATCATAGATATTAGTTAATGGGAGTGAAGGATTATGAGTATTGGAAGCTGAGAGTTCTGGAGTATCATCTAGCCTTAAGTTTTCAATAGTCCAACATTTACCATCAGCTAGTTTGGCGACAGCATAAGTATCACCATCTCGTTCGTCTGTGAGAGCTGTTACACTAGCTAAAGTAGCAGTACCATTAGTGGGAGCTTGAGTGAGACTAGAACAACCGTTCCAGTTTTGAAGTGTACCATTTGATGGTACCCAGACAGCATAAAGGGATAAGCCATTAGTAGATAGATTTGATGGAGTGGTGATGGTTTGATTAGGACCATAGAAAGTTCCAGAGTAATCATAAGCTGTGTTCCAACCAGCAAAGCCATAGCCTGTACGTTTGAAGTTAGGAGCCCATAACGTGATGCCATTAGCTAATTCAGCGCTTGTGGGAGTTTGTTTACCCATCTGTCCTTCAACTAAAGCAGTATTAGGATTATAGCAGATCTTACCGCCTTCACAAGCGACTGGTTGAGCTGGTACTTCATTACTTGGATGGACTAGGGTGAATTTAACTTTACCTACATAGGTACCTGCAGGTTGGGATTGGTTAACATAGATAGCATAGTTAGTAGTAAAGTTAGAGCCAATAGAACCAGTACCAATATCAGTAGCAGAGTTTAGAGAGACTACTTTGGTATAGGCTGATGGAACTACTTCATAGTTAGTATAGTTGCATGAAGCATCGTTTCTAATAGTAGGAGCATAAGTACCTGAGACTGGGGTTAGTTTCATAGACCAGACTGAATCTACGGTAGTACCTGATACATATTTACCTGTAGTGATGTCATAGGAAGAATCTAGGGTAGAGGAATGCATTTTATTATTACCATCTTCTTCATTAGTATAGCCTATGGCATAGATAGCATAGCCATTAGTATCATTACAAGTAGTTTTCATGGTAGCTGAACCTATGTCTGTCTTATATTGGTTATTTTGCATAGTAGTAGTATGAGAGAGATTGGTACCAGAAAGAGAACAGGAGACTGGGACGGTGATGTTGATTTGGTCTACTACTGAATCATCTGCATAAACTGACGAGAAATAAAAAAGAGTAGTTAGAGCTAATAAGCTTACTATACTACCATAAACAATTGTTTTCTTCATGTAAAATCCCTCAAATATACGGTTATTATAGCATAACTATTTTGCCATGTCACGTAAAATTTGTTTCTGGTAGCGTTCTTCTTCTGAAAAAATGCAGCCACAGTATTTTTGCATATACAAGCCTAGATCACGGGCTTTGGCTTGACCTTCACGGAATCCGACACGAAAATCGCGATAGATGAATTTAATGCCGCTCTGCTCAGCTAAACGCTCACATACTTTAACTAACTCTTCATGTTTTTGATATGGTGAGACTAAAAGAGTGGTGGTAAAAGCATCAAATCCATGCTCGGCGGCATAACGAACTGTAGCACCAAGGCGTTTAGGATAACAGTAATTAACGCAACGATTGTTGATATTGTTTGCGACATTACGGCAGAATTCATCAAGACCATAGTCTTCCTCAACGATTAATTCCGCATCGATTTTTTTAGCATAATCTTTCAAACAATCGCGTCGAGTTTTGTATTCTATATACGGATGGATGTTAGGATTATACCAAAAAAGTGTCGGCTCAATTCCTTCAGCACGTAAACTATCCACACAATATACGCTACACGGCGCACAACACGTATGCATCAATAATTTCATTGTCATAATTATAACATTTATGCTACAATAAGTATATAAAGGAGGTTTATGGCTAAAACAATTGAAACGGATTTGAGGACTTTCGTTAAGTTTTGGTTGGTGCCAGTTGCATTTTTATTAGTCTGGTATATTTTTCAAAGTGCTTGGATGGGATTAGTAATTATTGGCATTGCTATTTTCTTGGCTTTGGCTCTACGACCACTCGTGAGCCGTGTGGATGGATTTTTCACCAAACACTTTGGTAAGGACAAAAAACACCAGAACTTATCCGCAATCTTAGCTTATTTAATTGTTGTGGTGGTACTTGGTGCGATCATCGCTATTATCGGGCCTGTTGTCGTGAACGAAACTACCAAGTTTGTCGAAAAATTTCCACAAACCTTCGAAACTACTTTTGGCGGTTGGGACGGCGTTAATAGCTTTGGTCAAACTATAGGCGTTCAAGATCTACATGCTGAAGTTGATAAAGCCTTAGATGGTTTGTCTCAATATATTTTGAATTTACTAAGTAATAATCTTGTATCAAGCGTGAGTAGTGCAGCGGATATTATTATGAAAGTTATCTTCGTGTTAGTGTTAACATTGTTATTCCTCTTAGAAGGTCCGGATATAATGCATTCACTTTGGGGTAGTATGGAAGATAACGATAATAAAAAGATGATAAAGGTTGCGAGACGTACCGTATCTAAAATGGCTAACGTCGTATCTACCTATATGTCACGACAAGTAATCGTAGCGATGATTGATGGGTGTGCTACTATGTTAATCGTCTTTATTATTTCTTTGATATTCGGTTTGACTCCAAGTTTAGCAATCCCAATGGGGCTGATTACAGCTTTGTTCTATTTAATACCGATGTTTGGGCAGTTCATTGGTGGTGCCATAGTGACCGTATTGATTCTATTCTCTAGCCCATGGGCAGGGTTAATCTATGCAATTGTTTACATTTCTTATGCACAAGTTGAAAACAATATAATTGCGCCAAAGATTCAGGGTGACGCACTCAATTTAAGGCCGGTGATGATTCTATGCGCTATCATTATTGGCATGTATATGTTTAACCTACTTGGAGCAATCATTGCGATTCCGATTGCAGGATGCATCCGCGTTTTGGTCGAAGAATTTCCAAATTTCAGGGCAGCAGCTAAGGGCTAAATAAATGAAAGAAGACAAACCCGACACTGAACATAAAAAAGTGTCACCCAAAAAATTCTTTAAGAAGCCGATTATGATTGCAATCTTTGTGCTGATCAATGTGGCGGTCATCGCAATCACTGCTTTTTCAGAATTTGGTAATTCCAATAATGCTGCTAAGCTCTCTGACGTAAGAATAAACTGGTGGTTTTTGGTCCCAGCAGTTTTTTGTTTTTTGGCGGCAATTACTGCAGAAATATTCAAATATGTTTTAATGATGCGAGAAATGAGTAAAAAGAAGAATTTCAATGAAAAACGTGTTAGCAAGGTTGCACGACGAACGGTGCTACTCGGTAAATACTATGACAATATCACGCCAGCTGCAATTGGCGGCCAGCCATTTCAAATTTATTATATGCGTAAGAATAGTAATCTACCGGATGGTGTATCAACATCTATTCCGGTATTTGGCATGATTGCAGGTCAAATCGGATTTATCATTATCGCAACATTTTGTTTCCTGTTCGGCAGTTTATCAATTAATAATGCAGTGTTAATTGGTACTGCTTGTTTTGGTTTATTATTTTATGCTTTTTGGCCAATTACCGTTATGATTGCTACATTTTTACCAAAAGCTACAGCTGAGCTAATAAATATCGTCGTAAGGTTTTTGTATAAAATCCATTTAGTTAAAAACCGTAAAGCAACTATCGCTAAAGTAGAATATGAAGTTAATGAATATGCTAAATGCGTGCGCAAAATCTTAAGTACAAAAGGTCTATTTCTAAAAACTGTCCTATTATCAGTATCTTTCCATATTTTAATTTCAATGATTCCATTTTTCGTATTAACGGCGTTCGGTGGTAATGTAGATTTCTTACCGTGTTTTGTAACGACAGTAGCAGTAACATCAGCTGTTTACTTTATCCCAACACCAGGTAATGCTGGCGCAGCAGAAGGTGCGTTCTTTGTGGTATTTTCAGCTTTGTCTTCTGGATATGTATTTTGGGCAATGTTAGTGTGGAGATTTTTCTCATACTACATTTACATAATTATGGGACCGATTATATATTATAGAATGCATTTGGAGAAGAAAGATGAAACTAAAAACAAGGGAATCGCGGCGGCGTAAATTTATCTTAAGAACAGGAATGTTTGTTGGAATTTTTTTGGTGGCTTTTTTGGTGTGGCTCGCAATCAATGTGATTACGATTGATACAAAGCTAAGTGTTAACGAAAAAGTATCAATACCGGAACTTGGAAGTATAAGTGAACTGCCTGATTTTTCATATGGAGACAATGCAGTTGCGATTGACGGTACAGTGGTAGCTGGTAAAGTTCATAACTCTGACGAAATTATGGCTAGACCAACTGCGAGCACCGCAAAAATGATTTTGGCGTTAGCTATAATGAAAGAAAAAGGATTTCCTCTAGGTGAGCAGGGCGAGACAATCACCATCGATCAAGAAATGTATAATAAATACGTATATTATATTACACATGATGGTTCAAATACACGCGTGATGATTGGCGAAGAAATTAGCGAATATGATGCATTGATGTCTGTATTACTTGCTTCGTCAAATAATATGGCAGACGCATTGGCGACGTGGGCGTTTGGCTCAATTGAAAGCTATCGTGAATACGCTACTAATATGTTGAATGAATGGGGGATTACTGATACTATAATCGGGATAGATGCATGTGGATTCGACGAAAGTACTACTAGCACCGCAGAAGATTTAGCAAAGATTGCTACCAAAGTAATGGAAGAACCGGTACTAGCGGAAATAGTTGCAACAAAAAGCCATATAGTTCCTGTAGCTGGAGAAATTAATAACACTAACCAACTACTCGGTGTAAGCCGAATTACTGGTGTCAAAACTGGGTTCATTGGTGACGCCTCTGGGTATTGTCTGATTACTGGATATAAGGAAGGTGAGCATATTGTTACAGTGGCCCTAATGGGTGCACCAACTAGAAACCAATCGTTTGATGATAATTTAACTCTAGTTGAAACGATGCAGCGTTTAGTGTCTGAAAGAGAAATAATTAAGGCGGGTGACGAAGTGGGATTTTATGATAGCTGGTGGACCGGACCTGTGAAAATCATTGCAGATCAAGACTTAAAGGTTTTAGCTTGGCAAGAAGCTGAGATTAAAAAAGAATTAACGATGGACGGGAAAACTGGGCAATTAAAAATAGAAGTCAATGATACCGAATATGCGATTGGTGTAACTGCAGAAGAATACGCAACTAGTCCTAGCCTAGTAGAGAAGATTGCACATGTATTTGGTTGGAAGAAGAATGTTGCTGATGATAATACTTCTACCACACCTAGCGAGAGTAGCGACGTAAAGGAAGAAGAACCAGAAGCAGAAAAGCCAGATACTTTTGTCACAACTAATGCTCCGTCCGAAAACTGTACTATTAAACTTGGTGCTTTAATGCTAATCAATCCAAATTTTACAGTTGAAGAAAGCTTTATCGCTGCACGTAGAGGTGAATTAGTTAGTATTTCGGAATTATACGGGATACGAGAAGGTGTAGCCGGGAATGGTGATAACCTACTAGACGCAGAAGCCGCTACACATATTAATGATATGGTAAAAGCATACGAAGCAGACAACCCTGGACATACTTTAGAAACCAGATCTTGTTTTAGATCGCGTGGGACATCATGCGGAAGATTGTGCGCTGCGACTGGTGCTAGCGACCACCATACTGGTCTAACCTGTGATTTGATTGATCCAGTTTATGGAACTGTGCTTGATACGGACACAATCGATACACATATTGAATGGCAATGGCTAAAGACTAACTCTTATAAATATGGCTTCATTGATAGATTCCCGGAAGCTTGGGCGGGTGGCCCAATGAGTGAACCACTAAATGTCGACGAAAATGGTTCAACTGGATTGTTTGAAACTTGGCACTATCGTTATGTGGGAATAAAAAATGCTACTGAGATTGCTACAGGTAAATATAATAACGGTGAGTACGATTCCTTGGAACATTATCTAAAAATGCGTGGTTTTATTTCTGATTTAAAGACGGGGAATTGTAATTAAAATGAGGTATAATAAAGTATATGCTAAAACTATTTAGATTTCTCCGGCCATATTGGTGGCAAGTGATTATCTTATTACTTGCGACAGGTTTGCAGGTTTATACAACTCTGCGCCTACCCGCTTTAATGGCGGAAATCATTAATAAAGGAATCGTACCCGGCGATACTGGCTATATTTGGATGACTGGTATTCGCATGATTGGATTAACTCTTGTGTCTGCCGCTGGCTCTTTAATTTCTAGTTATTTTGCTGCACGAGTCGGGACGGCATATGCACGTGATATCAGACGTGCGGTTTTCACTAAGGTCATTAATTTTAATTTATTAGATTTAAAAGAATTTAGTACTGCGTCCTTGCTTACCCGTACTACAAATGACGTCAACCAAGTACAAATGGTGACGATTATGCTATTGTCCATTATGTTACGCTCGCCATTATTCTTAGTGATATCAGTGATAATGGCAATGCAAACAGCTCCAGATATGTCATGGATTATTTGGATTGGTGCAGCGGCGATTATTGGTTCGGCGATTTTGATTATGTCGCTTGTAATGCCGAAGTTTAAAGTATTTCAGGATTTGATTGATAAAGTAACTTTAATTACACGAGAAAATTTGACTGGGTTAAAAGTTGTACGTGCTTTTGATAATGAAAAACTAGAAAAGAAAAAGTTTATCAAAAATAATGATAAACTGACAAAACTTTTGATTTATATTGATAAAGTTTTGGAATTACAAAATCCCTTAATAAATATTATTTTTAACGGCACAACGCTACTTTGTTCTTGGGTGGGAATTTCACTTTTGTCAAAAGATTTCGCGTATTTAGGTAATATGACGGCTTTCGCACAATATGTGACTTTTGTAATGATGTCGTTTTTGATGATGTCGATGATATTTGTAACTCTGCCACGTGCCAACGTTTCTGCACATCGTATCAATGACGTGCTGTCAACTAAAAATAAAATTGACTGGCTGGATAAAACTGATGGTGTGCCAGAGAAAACTAGTTCTGTAGAATTTCGCAATGTGGATTTTTGTTATCCCGAAGCGAGCGAAAAAGTACTTGATGGTATTTCTTTTGTAGCTCATGCTGGTGAAACGACGGCATTTATTGGTTCGACTGGCTCGGGTAAATCTACTTTGATTAATTTGGTGCCGCGTTTTTATGAGGCAACTTCTGGCGAGATTTTGGTTAATGGTTTACCAGTAAAAAAATACGCAAAAGATGATTTGATTTCACGCATTGGTTTTGTACCACAACGCGGAGTATTGTTTGCAGGTTCAGTAAAATCAAATATTAAATTCGGTGCGCCTAACGCTTCGGACGAACAAATGCGAAAAGCCGCTCGCATTGCGCAAGCAGAAAACTTCATTGAAAAACTTCCAGAAAAATATAATTCACATATTTCTCAGGGCGGCGCAAATGTTTCTGGTGGCCAGAAACAACGTCTATCGATCGCACGCGCGATTTGCAAAAATCCAGATATTTTCATATTTGACGATGCTTTCTCGGCGCTTGATATGAAAACGGATGCTAGATTACGGGAAGCATTAAAAGAAGTAACTGAATCAGCTGTAGTATTAATCGTAGCGCAACGCGTCTCGACTATAAAAGACGCAGATCAAATCGTGGTCTTAAACAATGGTCATATTGTCGGAAAAGGGAAACATTTAGACTTATTAAAATCATGCAAGATTTATCAGGAAATCGTAAAATCACAATTATCAGATAAAGAATACGCTGCGGAACTTCGCAAAGCAAAAGGAGGGAAGCATGCCTAATAATACGAAGAAACATAATGATAAAAGTATGTGGCAATCTTTTAAAGTATTCTTAAAATCTATTAAAGGATATCGTTTGCCGATTACGGTTGCAGTTATACTGACTGTAGGTTCAGCAATCTTTGGTTTGTTTATTCCTAAAATTCTTGGTGATATGACAACGATTGCAGTTAATTCATATCCGGATTTAGATTGGACAGCACTAGGTGGCAAAGCAATTCTAGCCATTTGTATGTTCTTGATTTCTGCAGCACTTAACTATGCTCAAGCATATATCTTAGCGATTGTTTCAGCAAAATATACTAAAGAAATCCGCGAGAAAATTTTGGACAAGATATTTAGATTACCGATCTCTTACTTTGACAAACATCAATATGGTGATACTTTGTCGAGGATGTCAAATGATGTTGATGTGCTTACCACTTCAATGTCGCAAGAAATTGCCGATGTGTCACTAAGCTTAACAACATTAATTGGCGTTATGGCCATAATGCTAACTATTTCGGTGCCGTTGTCATTGATTTCATTTGTTGTGGTGCCAGTTTCCGTCGCAGTAGTCGGGAAAATCATGCAATACGCACAAAAGTATTTCCGTGAGCAGCAAAGCACTCTGGGTATATTAAACAGTGAAATCGAGGAAGATTATGCGGGTGAAATTGTGATTAAATCAAATTCCTATGAAGAATCAGCGCTAGAAGAATTTGATCGAATCAATGACAAACTTACTACCGTCTCACGTCGTGCACAGATATTTTCATCTTTATCATTCCCGGTAACACATATTTTCACGAATCTAGGATATGTCGCGATTTGTGCGCTAGGTGGAGTATTTGTAATAGAAGGTCATATTTCAATTGGTGATATCCAAGCGTTCATTCAATACGTATCTAGATTTAACCGACCAATCACCGAGATTGCTTCAACTACTTCAACTTTACAGGCGTTACTAGCGGCTTCAGAAAGAATTTTTGAATTCTTAAATGAGCCCGAGGAAGAGCCAGATGCCGTGCCAGCTAAAACAATTGACAAAGTTAAAGGTGAAGTCGAATTCCACAATGTCTGTTTTTCATATTTGCCGGAGCGACCAATAATTCGTGATTTTTCGGTGAAGATAAAACCTGGAATGAAAGTAGCGATTGTGGGTCCAACTGGTGCCGGCAAAACTACTATTATTAATTTACTAATGCGTTTTTATGAGACTGATTCTGGATTCATTACGATTGATGGTGTACCAACGCGTGAGATGAATCGAGCCGATGTACGTAGTTTGTTCGGCATGGTATTGCAAGATACTTGGTTATTCTCTGGTACCGTAGAAGAGAATCTGCGTTACGGGAAGCTATCGGCATCACTTGATGAAATAAAAGAAGCATCAAAAGCTTCAAATGTGCATCATATCATTGAAGCCTTACCGCGTGGTTATCACACTGTGATTTCGGAAGATTCAGACAACATTTCGGCCGGCGAAAAACAATTAATTACAATAGCACGAGCAATGGTGGCTAATCCTCCAATGATGATACTTGATGAAGCTACTTCCAACGTGGATACACGTACTGAGCATTTAATTCAGGAATCATTTGAAAAGTTAACTTCTGGTCGCACTTCATTTGTGATTGCGCATCGTTTGTCAACTATTCGTAATTCGGATTTGATTCTAGTTATGCGTGATGGTGCAGTAGTAGAGCAAGGCACACATAATGAACTACTAAAATTAGGTGGATTCTACGCAGAGTTATACAATTCTCAATTTGCTGAGAATTAAATCGAAAATCTTATCAATTGTATCTGATGCATCAATTATCGTAAGATTAAATTCTTTGGCAATTTTAGGATAGGCGGCGTTAACTTTTTGTTGGAATTCGCTGGGCTTCTTTTCAAACGTTTCGGTAGCTTTGCCACGAGATTTTTGACGTTCTAGGCGCACTTTGTCTGGCACAGTGAGGATAAAACCGTAGTCTGGGTGAATATATTTTTCTGGTAATACTTCTTTTGAGATACGAATGATTTTACTACGCGAGACGCCTTCGCCGTAGCCTTGGTAGGCAAGTGTAGACCAATAATTACGCGCAGATATCACTACTCCGCCTTTTTTTAAGACTGGTTCAGCGATTTTTTTCCAGAGTTCAACACGAGCAGCAGTAAATAATAAGACATTAGTAAGTGGTTCAAGATTATATCCACGCGTTAAAATCATATCGTGCAGGTCATGCGCCTGAGGCAAATCTCCGTCTGGCTCTTCTAACATCACGACTTCTTTACCTTGCTCCTCGAAATGCTTTTTCAAAAGTTCTGCTTGAGTTGATTTGCCAGTGCCATCTTGGCCTTCGATTACTATATACATTATAAACTCCTTTTCTGGGCGGGTCCTGCCGGATGTTTCCTTCCCACAGCTCCTCCCTTACGGGAGCTCTGTGGGAGCCCTTCCACATCCGTCACCCGCCCATGCAAATATCTCTCATAGCAAGCAGGACAGATGGCGCGGTATTCAATCTCGGTAGTGCCGTCGATTAAGACATCGGGGCCGTCAGCGACAAATTTACCGTCCAAGAAACGAGCATTACAAGTGGCTTTGTGACCGCATTCACAGATAGTTTTGATTTCTTCAATATCGTGAGCAATCTGGAGCAAGCGCGTGGCACCTTCAAAACCGCCATCCGTTTGACGAAAATTAAGACGTAAACCATACGCCATTACGGGAATGTGCAAATTATTCACTACTTGCATGAGTTGATCGACTTGTTTTGGAGTCAAAAATTGTGCCTCATCAACTAATACACATTGCACATCTTGGTATCCTTTGGATATCTTTTTAAATAAGTCAGCCTTGCGGTCAAAACAAAAATCTGTATCGCGCTCGGGACCAATACGAGTTAGTATTTTAGTACCATTTTTGGTGTCGGTAGCGGGTTTGATTACGCAAACTTTGTGGCCACGTTCCTCATAATTAAACGCGACCTGCAAAAGTTGCATCGTTTTACCACACCCCATTGCACCATACCTAAAGTATAATTTTGCCATGCTATAATTATTATAACATGCATGAGAGTTGGAAACCGTTTTTGAAATCTGAATTTGAGAAGCCATATTTTAAGGAACTCTCAAAGTTTTTACATGAGGAATACGAGACTAAGACGATTTTTCCACGTAAGGAATTGGTGTTTCGGGCGTTTGCGACTGATCTTAATGAGGTAAAAGTGGTAATACTAGGGCAGGACCCGTATCATACACCTGGTGCAGCGGAAGGATTGGCTTTTTCGGTGCCGAACTCACAACCGATACCTCCTAGCCTAGTTAATATATACAAAGAAATCGATGCAGACATTGGACATCATGCAAATCCTGGCGGGAGTCTTAGAAATTGGCAAAAACAAGGTGTATTGCTTTTAAATACAGTTTTGACAGTAGAAGCGCATAAAGCGAAATCTCATAGCGGCAAGGGTTGGGAGATTTTTACGACTGCAACAATAGAATATCTGAATCGTAAGCGCCCACATTTGGTATTTATTTTATGGGGGAGAGATGCACGAAACAAAAAATCCTTAATTGACACATCGCGACACTTAGTGTTGGAGTCGGCGCACCCATCACCATTATCGGCTTATAATGGTTTTTTTGGTAGTAAGCCGTTTTCAAAATGTAATCAGTATTTAGTTGATAATGGACTTACGCCAATTGAGTGGTAGGCTCAATCCACTTGGCTAACCGAGAGTATTCTTCAGAATCTTTGTCATAGGAGTCCAAGATGTCTTCTATATATGTCTTACCATTAGTGAGATTTAGGGTTTTAACTTCTGGCATCGAAGCAAGAAGGCGAATCACGGCTTCGTCGGTTTCGATATTAGTCATAGAATGTTTATTGTCGGTAGTGTAGGAATGTACGCGAAGTTCACGATATACGAATCGTTTAATGCCAGCTTGTAAACAGTATTTGAGACAGTTTTCGCAGGTCGCAACGCGATTATAAATAGTGCAACCTTCGAGTGGTTGATGGGCAAATAGTACCGCATTCATTTCGGAATGGATGGAAAAATAATATTTCATTGGGCGTTCCGACATAGTCATCTTAGATTCATCAGCCCCTTGAACCATACCATTATATCCCAGCGAAACGACGCGTTTGTTTTTATCTACAATCACGCAGCCCATTTTTGATGAGGGGTCTTTGGATTTCTGGGAGACCGCCTCGGCAATATTCATAAAATATTCGTCCCAATCTTTTTGCTTACTCATATAAATGATTATACCATAAGCAAATGGCAGGGGGTTGTTATTTATAAATGAGTGTGTTTATAATCCTCGCAATTAATAAAAAAGGAGTCAGATGCGAGGTAAAAACCCGATTAAAAAGCGGGGTGGGCAAAGTTTGAAATTAAGAATTTATTATTTAGGTATGGCTTTATTATTAATAATCGGGGCAAATGTACCAAGATTTGTGACTGCTTCGAGCTGTCCGAGTCTACGAATTGTGTTTGCAAGAGGTTCGGGCGGTGAAAGGTGGCATGATGCAAACTATCTTAGTTTTAAAGCAGCGATTGAGACAAAGCTAGCAACGTTAAACTTAACTTATGAGTTTATAGATTTGGATTACCCGGCCGTGGGGGTAGGAATAAATCGACTCGGAACAACGGTAGGCGCTTTAGTGGGGGCAGGGAATGCTTATGAATTTGGAAATAGCGTAAAAGCTGGCATCAGAAATCTAAATAAACTAGTGAATTCCGACGCCTGCCCTAACACGAAATATGTAATAGGTGGTTATTCACAGGGTGCGATGGTAATATCAAAAGCTTTACCAAACCTAAATCCGTCTAAGATAATCTATGCCGCAACTTTTGGCGATCCTTGGATTTATTTACCAGAAGGAGCGGGAATAATGCCAGCTGCATGTAAAGGCAAAAAGCTATCTGATTATCGTAAATATGTACCAGATTGTCATGCCTATAAAGGATTATTGGGAGCTAATGTACCTTACCGTACTGAAGCTTTAGCTGGTAAGGTCGGCACCTGGTGTAATAAGCGTGATATATTCTGTAGTTCGCATGTCAACGTAAGTGATCATTTAGGCTATATTACTGATGATTTATATAATGATGCTTCAAAACTGATTTTTGATAAAATTACACGGACGTTTGGTTTGTCAAATCAAATCTCATCACCGCACGATACAGCTATACTGATTGATGTGAGTGGTTCGACAAGATTGTTTGACCAATACCAAGGTTCGCTTTTTGCTATTGTTGATGAAACTTTTATTGTAGGTGGAAGAGTGGCGTTTTATAGTTATCGTGGGAATTTTGATGGCGGATTATTGAAACATTGTGATTTTAATAGCTGTACGCCTGCCAGTGTTAAAATAGCGTTTGATCAGATTCGCGAATTATACGGAGGGAATTGCGACAATACACTACTTGATGCATCCTTTCGAACGATGTCGGAATTAGATTGGAAACAAGGTTCAACCAAATCTTTGGTGGTATTGACCGAGGGTAATTTCCTATCACCGGATAGGGCTGGAATGTCACTTGACCGAGTTGTAAAATTAAGTAAACGAATTGATCCAGTGAATTTTTATATAATAACTAAATCTGAATTAACCGAAGAATATACGGAATTGGCCACTCAGACCAATGGAATGGTCGTAGGTGATACGGAAAGTGTCAGCAAGCTAGCGGAATATATTGCAGCACGATACGATGCTTTGCCGCAAGTGGAAGAATCAGAAGTTTCTGTGGCTTTACCCAAATTGACAGTGGAAGATATTAGTGTTGATGGTGATACCGTGAATATCAAGTTTAAACATACTGAGGCTAAAGTTTTGGTGGTGCTGAATGATGGAATAATTGGACTAGTGGATGACAATGAAATAACAATTAATGAAATAGATTTTAATATTTCTAATCAATTAAAATTAATACCCATAAATGACGATGTGCGCGGAGAGGGAGTGACGGTTGATTTAAAAAATGATTCTGTTAATACTATTCCAAAAGCGCCTAATTCTGGACAGCTTTAAGTAGAGCTGAGGTGATAGTGGTCAGCATAAGGGCATTTGTAGGGTTTAAGCTTAGTCTTAATGTTATGGTCGTAGGCAGCAACTTCAGCAGCAAGCTCGGCTTCTTCCAATGTATCATAAATAATCTTATGGGTATCGCCCACCCAGCAACGCCTAGGCTCGTAAGCCTGAGTTGGGTTTAAGTGTTTATTACGATTAGCCATGTATTATATTATACACCAGCAATACAGCGAACCTCTGCGCCAGTGTATTTGCTGAGGCTAATTCCTATACTTGGTTGTACGCTGCTACTGCTGATGCGTAAAAATTTAGCGGCTGTACTATTACTTGCAGAAGACGACCAATAATCTCCGGTTGAATTACGACTGCTAACTGATGTATTGTATAAATTACCGGAATAAATAAAGTTGTTGGGGTATGACCTTAGTTTTTTACTTGCAGCAAAACCAGTATCTGCACCACTAAGAGAGGCATTTAAGTTGTCAAATTCGCCTGAAGCACCGCCAATTGGTAAATGCCAACCAGCTGGGCAGATATCACCGGTAGTATAACCACTGTTTTTGTTGTAGGTACCGCGTCCTGCTGTAGCAGAATACCAGTTATAATAATTTCCGTAACTATATGCATCGCCACTAGCACTGTAGTTTGAAGCAGTATTAGTAGTGAAAAGAGTAGTATTGTTGGTATTCAACATGGATTGATCGTCGCAGGCTGATGAGTCAGTATTACACCAATTAGTCTGAGTGGGGTCAGTAGTAGGTGAAAGATGATTTGAGGTAGAACTATCAGTATTAGTCAATGGTAATGATGGGTTATGAGTGTTAGAGGATGAAAGAGTAGCAGAATCATCTAATCTTAAGTTTTCAATCATCCAACATTTGCCGTCAGCTAATTTAGCCACAGCATAGACATTATTATCCCTGGAATCCTTAAGGGCAGTAACTTCGCCTTGAGACATAGAGCTACAGCCGGCCCAGTTTTGCATATCACCAGCGGATTTAACCCAGATAGCGTAAAGGGAGTAGCCGTTGGTGCTAATATCGCTTGGAGCAGTGATAGTTTGTTGTGGGCCATAACGTAGACCATTATATGTAGTTGAGTCTGCCCAGCCAGCGAAGCCATAGCCATCGTGTTTAAAGTTGGAAGCCCAGAGTGGTACGCCATTGGTTAATTGAGCACTAGTAGGAGTTTGCTGCCCCATCTCACCCTGTACTGTGGTTAAGGAATTGGCATTATAGCAAATCTTACCAGCAGGACAAGAAACAGGCTGCAGAGTAGGATCTGGATTAGCTACAGCATAGAAGTTGATAGTGTTTTGATAAGTACCAGCAGCTTGGTTACTGGATGCTCTAGCTGCTATTTTGAATTGTAGAGTTCTATTGTCTGCTGGGTTAATAGTATTGATTAATTGTTTTCCGGTAGCTCCTTCATCATCATTGTCTAATGGAAGGCCTGAATAGTTAGACCAATTAGTGCCACTATCTTCTGAATAGCTATAGCCCCAAGTATTG
>JAFQYG010000003.1 GCA_017406565.1 Candidatus Saccharimonadota bacterium
ACTAACTCCTGTAGTTGGTGAGATGGGACAGCAAACACCTAGTAGCTCCGAACTAACCAATGGCGTACAACTTTGGGCTTCCAACTTCAGCCGTGAAGGTTATGGCTTTGCTGGTTGGGCTGATTCCACTACCTACAACGGAGTAAAATACGGTCCTAATGAGACCATTACTGCTCCAGACGACATTTCTACTAACGGCTATTCCCTCTACGTCATCTGGATCAAATCTGCTGGCAATATGCAAAACTGGACCGGTTGTTCCAACTTAAGCCAAGGTGAAGTCACTGCCCTTAAAGATAGTAGAGATAACGACGTCTATGCCGTAGCTAAACTCGCCGATGGCAAGTGTTGGATGATAGAAAACCTCAGACTAGAAAATACAGGAATTGATAATACCAATGGTTCGCTAGCTCAAGGTTACAACTCTAGTTTTATTGGCCTAGCTGATCCAGAACCTGCAGATTTCATTGACTCCACTACCGCTAACTCCCTCTATTCTATAGACGGTTCTACTGACGCTACTATCTCAGGTGACTACCAAGACCACAGATTTCCTCGTTATAACAACTCTAATACTAATTCTAGGCAATCCAGTTCTGGGTATTCACCAACAAGAAACACATATTCATATGGTAACTACTACACTTGGCATGCTGCTATCGCAGACACTACCCATTATTATAGCGGTGACCATAACACTACTTCCATTTGCCCTGCAGGCTGGCACATACCAACAGGCATAGCCACCACTGGTGAATTCGCCCTTCTAGACATCGCTTTAGGTGGTACTGGTAGTAGATCATTTTCGCCAGTTTTATCCAATAGATACCGTTCATATCCTAACAATTTCCTCTACTCCGGCTTCTTCGATGAGTATGCGGACTATAGGAGTTATTATGGCATTTATTGGTCGTCTACTGCATACAGTAGCGACCGTGCGTACGAAATGAGCCTGTATAATTTATACGACGGCGTCTATATAGGTGAATGGAACTATAAGTACCGCGGCCGCTCAATTAGGTGTATGATAGATTCCTAATAAAACTATAGTTTAAACCTATTTATCCTTAGTTATCTTTTTAGCCTTCCTCACCCCAGACTTCTTCCGCTTTCCTCTCGCCCCACGTCGAGTAGTTTTGGGTTTTTCCTCTAACATTTTACGTGCTTCGGCCTCAGAAATCTTCTTCGGGTCAACATCTTTCGGAATCTTAGCGTTATTGCGTCGTCCTGGCCCTTTCACATACGGACCATACGCACCGTTAATAATCAATACATCACCCCAGTCTGCGATAATTGAATCCACCTTCTTTTGGTACAGAGGCAATGCTTCCTCAAACGTTACCGTATATGGATCGTAATCTTTCATTGGGATATTGTATTTACCACCTTTTAGATATGGTCCAAACGGTCCTGCCGCGGCAATTAACTCTGCGCCATCCGGTGCTTTACCTAGTATTCTGGGGAGCGACGGTAACTCTAATTGCTTCAAAGCTTGTTCCAGTGTCACGGTTTTCACGGATTTACGCTTTGGCAAAGGCGCAAATGTCGGCTTTTCTTTAGACTCTTTTTCATTATCGCCTAGTTGAATAAATCCACCAGTTTTCCCAACTTTCGCGTAAATTGGTTTGCCATTTTTTGGATGATGCCCAAGTAGGCGCGCATTATTATATCGTTCTACTCCGTTTGCGATAAGCACTGTATCATGGAACGGACCATAGAAATCTCGGAGCATCTTTACGCGCTCCAATTTTGCATCCGCCACGAGGTCTAAGTCTTTTTCAATATTTGCAGTGAATTTATAATCAACAATGTTCTTGAAGTTATCTAATAAAAATCCAGATACTAACTCGCCAATTGGCGTTGGAATCAGCTTTCCTTTATTGGCTCCAAATTTTTCTTTGACTAAGGACTTTTTAATAGAACTACCCTTTATATAAGATAACTCAACTACTTCTCGCTCTTCACCTTCTGATTCGCCTTTTTCAACATAACCACGCACTTGGATTGCTGTCATAATCGAAGCGTAAGTTGATGGTCGTCCGATACCTAGCTCCTCTAACTTTTTCACCAAAGAGCCTTCAGTATAGCGTGCTGGTGGTTTCGCAAAAGTTTGTTTAGCCGTTAGGGCCAAGCAATCTAACTGATCGCCTTTTGAGACTTTCGGTAGTTCCAAATCTTTAGATTTACCATAAACTTTTAAAAATCCATCGAATATTACTACTTCACCTTTAGCTACAAAATCATGCGAAATTTTAATAGTAGTTTTTGCAACCTTTGCCGCTGCCATTTGTGTAGCTACTGTGCGCGACCAAATCAAATTATAAAGTCGTTTTTCATAGTCATTCTTCCCTGCCGTTGTTCTGGTCACATCAGTTGGACGGATTGCTTCATGCGCTTCTTGTGCTGAGGCGCTTTTAGTCTTGAATGCTCGTATCTTTAGGTAGTTTTTACCAAATTTAGTTTCAATATATTTAGCAATCGCAGCCACTGCCTGTGATGATAAATTCAAAGAATCAGTTCTATGATACGTAATCAACCCAGCCTGATATAACCCTTGTGCTGCTGACATCGTTGTGCGAGATGAGAATCCAAGCTTAGCGTTTGCCTCAATTTGCATTGATGCGGTAGTAAACGGTACTGGGTTTGCTTTAGTTCCCTCAGTTTCTTCAACATCTACAACTTCAAAATCGGCTTTAGCTAATTTTTCTAGTAATTCATGTGCAGTTTTTTCATTCTTTGGCTGATTCTTTTCTAAGTTTGCATCAAATTCTGCCTTACCTTTCGCGAATTTACCGGTTACCTTAAAATTTGATTTACTCTCAAATTTTTCAATCTGTTTTTCACGTTCTACGATTAACCTTAAAGCTGGTGACTGTACGCGCCCAGCTGACACTGCTCCAGGTACCTTTTTTCGCACCATATCAGATAAATCATAACCCACCAACATATCCAAAGTCTGCCTCGCCTGCTGCGAAGACACCATATTCATATCTACCGTACGCGGGTTTTTAATGGCTTCCTCTAACGCTGGCTTAGTAATCTCGTGAAAAGTAATTCGTGCTGTATTCTTTGGCAATTCCAATACTTCGCAAAGATGCCATGAAATCGATTCGCCTTCACGGTCTTCATCAGTTGCGAGCCAAATTTTATCAGCCTTTTTAGCTTCTTTTTTTAGTTCAGTAATAATAGACTTATGTTCTGGATCGATTTCATAAGTCACTTCAAAAGTAGCTTTGTCTACTCTAGTGTCTTTTCGAATATGTCCCACCGAAGCCAATACCTTAAAATCGCCACCGAGATATTTCTCTATAGTTTTAGCTTTTGCTGGGCTCTCTACTATTACTAAATTTTTTGCCATATAATTATGATAACACACGACGTCAAACATTAGCAGCATTATTTGACAAGCATTCTATCCGTGGTATGATGGATGTCATGGTGGTGACAGCCATTCCGAAGAAGGTATTTTTAGTATCTAAGGAGGTGGCCAAATGTTTAAAGAACATCATAATCAGGTGGACAATAAACGCGACGAATTGATAGATTGTGCAATCCATCAATGTCACAATGAAGAACTAGACCTTTACGAAGAGTATCTACGGGACCTTGAGGAAGAGATTTGTCAAAGATTTCAAGATACCTTAGATGATTATTACGACCTCAGAGCCGACTATATCATCGGAGGCTATCAAAAATTCATTGATAATATCTACAGAGCTCCTGATATTGAAGTCGAAAGAATCCATGCTCGTGTTTTCGGCAATTAATTTGCCGAAAATACCCACCACCCGCACCTTAAACCCCGATTTAGTGTCGGGGTTTTTGCCAGGACCATTTTTTACACGAAATTGACAAAAATATCTAACCATGATATAATATAAATTATGGAAGGGGGTGACAACATGTACTTTAGCAAAAAAACGATTAATGCAGAAAGAGCTGCAATCAGAAAATACTACGAGAGTAAATATCAAAGGCTTATCAACAAGGAATACAACGAATATATTGATTCACAGAAAGATGAAAAGCCCAAGTATGCTAGAGATTTTTTAAGGACAAAGACTAAATTCCTGATGCGTGAAAAGAATAATCTCATCGATGATTTAGATCGAGCCAGCGATAAAAAAGTCGAAGAACTCTATCACAATATTTTCGGTTAATCGTACACACTTTGCCCCAGCCATAGTGCTGGGGAATTTTATAGTTTATCTACTTTGGTTACATAAAAAACTTCGCAAGCGCCATCACCAAAATCACTTCGTGTACTACTAGAAACGAGTTGGATTCCTCCATAGCGCACAGTCACTAAGTATCCAGATAATCTTACTTTATCGCCTTTCTTTAATCCGAAAACTTGGCTGCGTATTTCGGTCGAGCTTGGGATTATATGATTATTAGAAAACTCATGTAGGGCCAACATTTTGTTACCAAAAACACCTCTCACCTCCGATATATCTAAATTATTATATTCTTGTCCGTCAATTATTGGGTTACAAAATCTGCCACTTTGTTTAAAATTTGCTGTTCCACGGTGCAGAGCATCAACCAATCCGCCCCAAACCAAACAAACATCCCTCGGCACCAGTGTGTCATAATCACCTAGTCCCCAATAATCTTTTACACTTGCAACCACCGCGGTGATATCATAATAATATCTATAAGTGACTCCAATTTCACGTCCCTTATAGGTGCCATTTTCTCTACCATCGACTTCAATCTGAATTGGTTCCCTATCGAGAGATGGCGAATAATCATCATAATAATTCTCTATCCCCTCAGCTGTTAAAGAGTTTTGGAAACTAAATCTTCCATATATGTATACTATAGCCGGAATTGTCGATAGGATTATAAACCCAATTAGTATGATCCAAGTTTTTTTCTTGGGTGCAGCAGCCTGTGGTCTCTCGGTCTTTTCTTCTGGTACTGTGAGCGCAACTAATTCTTTATTATATCTAGCTCCATCAATTTCACCTTTTTCAAAGCGCGCCTTTAAGGCTGCTTTTGTTGCTTCTTCTTCAGCTTTTTCCTTCTCAGTCGTTAGATCTTCCCTGCTTTCGTTAGCTGCTCTAACTCGCTGAAGTCTATCATCTTCTGGACTCATACCTTGATTATAGCATAACCATAATATCAAAAAAGCCTCAGGTAAGGGTGGGCATCACCTGAGGCTATTTTGGCCCTCTAACGCTTCACTACTATACCGGGTGAACCCCGGAGCGTAACCCACCTCACACAAATTGGGGCCCGCCGGTTAGAGGGATTGCTAAGCCTTCGAAAGTGGCCTTTCAAAGTGGAGGTAATACTTATAAGCAATTAAACCATGAAGAAATTTAATGCCCGAAAGGGTTTCAAAAGCTCGCAACTTCTGCTATACTGGAAGTAGTATAGCTGAAATCATAACTTATTTAGGTGCGGTGTGGCACGCTTTTTGCGTACCAACTGTCTTAATTATAGCACAGGAGAATTAAAATGTCAACACTTTTTAACAACTTTTTTGAAAAAATCAACCAAATTTCACCCCTAGAGCACAATTTTACAGAGGTGTTAGACGCCATTGCGCTTAAGCCTAAAACATTGTTTTTTTATGGTAAATTACCACAAAATGTGTCAAAAAATGGCAAAATGACTCGCCCCAAAACCGTCGCAATCGTTGGTTCTAGACATAACACTAGCTATGGCGAGGAAATCGCTTACAGACTCGCTTATGAGCTTGCCAAACATAATGTAATCATAGTTTCGGGTCTAGCCTACGGAATCGACTCAATCGCCCATAAGGGTTGTCTTGCAGCCGGTGGTAAGACGATTGCCGTACTTGGTACCCCAATCGACCATATCTATCCAGCCAATCATAAAACCTTGGCTAGAGAAATTCTCCACCAGGATGGCGCCATCATTTCGGAATATGCCCCTAAAACTCACGATTATTATGATTCCCCGCTCGCTCCGGGCGAATATTATGATGATGCTGGCAGTCGCACTCAAGATCCTAAGATTTCATTCTTATATCGTAATCGCCTAATCTCTGGTTTATCCGATGTCGTAGTCGTAGTCGAAGCCGCCGAAAAATCCGGTTCGCTGAATACTGCCACCCACGCTTTGGAACAAGGCAAAGATGTTTTTGCCGTACCAGGTAATATCACCAATCCCTATTCACAGGGTTGTAACAAGTTAATCAAACAGGGCGCCACTCCCTACACCACACCTAAAGATATTTTGGCACTTTTATTTCCAGAAGAGTATATCAAAAGGCATAAAAAAATGAGAGCCCAACGTCTCATCGGCGATACTGATGCCGAGACGCTTGTTCTCCAAGCTATTGCAAGTGGACTTCGCTCTGGTGAAGCCATCATGGAGTCCACCAAACTCCCACCCGAAGTCTTCAGCCAGACTGCCACACTTCTTGAAATCAAATCTCGCATTCATTCGCTCGGTATGAATAATTGGGGGCTAGTATAGTGCTTGCAATAGATTTTATATATGTTATTATAAAAACATAAAGGTAATACATTAAATCATACTCATGAAAAGAAAAATCATAACCTCTACTTTAACAGGGGCAACAAAAATCATACTCTTAAGTCCAATAATCATAACTCTATGTTTATTAAACATACTATTTTATTCTTTTGATAATTCATTAGCTTTAACTTACTCATCCAACGCCGAGGTCGGCTTCACCTTCAATCCTACTATCTCAGTAAACTTGTCTGGTGATTTACTAATCAATAATCTCTCCCCAGGTTCAGTCTCAGACTCTAATACTATCAATGTAAATGTATCTACCAATGCCTCTCAGGGCTATGTGCTAACTGCTACTTCTGGTACAAAGACTACTAATACAGACTTAGTCAATCAAACCAATTCAGCCTATAAGTTCTCTAGTATTGCTACTAATGCTAGTCTATCAAACCTCACTACAGACAATACCTGGGGCTTCTCCTATTCAGAAGACAGTGGCACTAATTGGTCTAACTATTCAGGTCTTCCATTAGACAATGATGATGAAGGAGCTACCGGAAAACAATTAATCAATACTATTAACCCAGCAGACAATAGAACTCTGCAGTTCAAAATAGCAGCTAGAGCATCCAGTAACCAAGCTGCTGGTACTTATATAAATACCATTAACTTCTATGCTGTAGCTAATCCAGATCCTACCCTGCAGCCTGTTTCTTGTCCTGCTGGGAAGGTTTGCTACAATGCCAATTCCTTAACCACAGTTCAGGGTGAGATGGGGCAACAGACTGCCAATAATGGCGCAGAAAAGACACTGTGGGCATCTAATTTCAAAAGAAATGGCTATGGCTTTGCTGGTTGGGCTGATTCCACCACTTATAACGGCCTACGTTATGGTCCTAATCAAACCATTACCGCCCCTAGTGATATCAGTACCAACGGATATTCCCTTTACGCTATCTGGGTTAAATCTGCTGGCGACATGCAAAACTGGACTGGTTGTTCTAGCCTAAGTCAAGGTGAAGTCACCGCTCTTAAAGATACTAGAGACAACGATGTTTATGCTGTAGCTAAATTAGCTGACGGTAAATGCTGGATGATTGAAAACTTAAGACTAGATGATTCCGCTACGTTATCCTCCATCAACACTCATAATCCATCCCTACCATTAACTAACATCTATGACACAGGAGCAACCTCAAATCACTTATCCCCAACTTCATTCGTAGTTTATGATGCCGCCACAACTCCAGAAGGATGGTGTTTTAATAGATCCGCTGCCTGTGACAATCAATCTAGACTCAGCACAATTAACACAGCTCTTTTCACTAATAATACCTCCTCAAACTACGATGCTAATGGTGATGTGTATAGTTACGGAAATTATTACAACTGGTACTCAGCTACAGCAGGTCATGGTAAATATGGCACTAGCTATGGCAATGGTTACTACGCTCCTGGTGATATTTGCCCAGTCGGGTGGTATTTACCTACCGGTGGTTCATCTACGGCGGACTTCAACACACTAGATATTTCTATGGGTGGAGCAGGTCAAGAATATCAAGGCGGCGATGCTGGTACATTATCTTCACGTAAATGGCGTTCATATCCAAATAATTTTGTCTTATCTGATAGTCCTTCTAGCAATGACGGCTCATCCATCTTATTATTTCGAGGTATGAATGGAAGCTATTGGTCTTCTTCCGGAGAAAATGATAAAGAAGCTTACAAATTAAGTTTTGGATCTAACTATATAGCCCCAGGCGCTGGCACTGTTAGCTACAAGGATGGTGGAGGGACAGTCCGCTGTATCGCCGGCACCTAATAATCAATTATCACCAATTCTACTAATTACTTCATCCAGCACCGCTGGCAATTGCCCCTTTTCCTCTTCTGTAAATTTTGACAAAACAAAATCTACATCTCCTACACGGGCCCGCAAATCGTCGTTTGCCGTCCCTATCCGAATCCGCGGAAAATCCTCCGTGCCGATAGATGCAATAATAGATTTTAGCCCATTGTTCCCTCCTGCGGAACCGCCAGCACGGTAGCGGATTTTACCAAATTCCAAGTTAAAATCATCACAAATCACTAATATGTCTGGCGCTGGAATCTTGTAATAGTTCATATATGCAGCTACAACTTGTCCTGAATTATTATAAAACTTCTGAGGCTTAATGAAAATAGTATCGTTTTCTCGCCCCCACAGCGCACCTAGGCGTGGTTTATCACTCCACTTTATCCCCTTCACTTTAAAATAATAATCCAACACCAAAAATCCAGTATTATGCCTCGTAAAATTATACCGATTTTCAGGATTCCCTAGTCCAACTACTAATTTCATAAAAACATTATAACATGAAAAGCCCCGCAGAGCGGGGCCGTAGGTGGGAGTGATATATTTTATTCTTTAAACTTCTGTCTTATTGCAACCATTTTGACCAACGGATGGCGAATTACCTCGTCTTCGGTGAAACAGACCTGTGCTACTAGCGGACTATCCTTCAGCATTGTTGATGCATAAACGAGACCGCTACTAGACGAGTCAATATACGGAGCGTGAATTTGCTCTAAATCACCTGTGATAATAATCTTACCTTCCGTCCCCAAGCGTTTGATTAAGGTATCTGCTTGAGAGATATTCTGGTCCTGGAATTCATCATAGATAGCTAACTCGTAGCTAAAATCGCGTCCTCTAGCGTGTTCAATTGGGATATTGGAAAACCAATTATCCCAAATCAAATCCACCCGGTCAGTGAGCTTAGCTTTGATTGACCTTTTGTCAGCTTCATCATCACAACAACCTTGAGATTTTGCTTTTTTCTTACCTTCTGCCCCCGTACCGAATTTCTTCAAGTTCGTTAGCTCCCTTTTTAGCTTTGAATCTTCGTTCAGTAGGTAATTCCTCAAGGCATTTTTAAGTGGCTGTACTTCTGGGTCCATTTTTTCGTCTAAGTCACCAGGCAAAGCACCTAATTTGCTTTTTGAATCGCATGGTACCACCGTTACGCCGATAAATTCACCGTTTCTGCACGCTTGATATCCATATACTGTCGCCATATAAGTTTTACCAGAACCTGCTGGACCGGTACAAATTACTGCCGAAATATTTGGGTCTACCAATGCTTCCGCATAAATTGCTTGCCCTGCATTCTTGAGCCCTACTGGGAAGTCCCTAATATGTCTCAATGGAACAATGGCCTCTTCGCGTATTTCATAACGCCCGATATTGCAAAAATACGGATTATTTGATGGGTCAAAATCACTTGGGTAATCCGACTCATCACTAAGATGCATTACGATAAACTCATTAGCAATTAACTCTGGCTCATCTGGCATATGCTCATTCCAGAATTCCAATTGAAGTTTTCCAGTATTATAGAACTCATAGAAAACCTCTTTTGGCACACACACATCTCTTCTACCAGTATACGGTGCTGGATATTTGTATCCATAGCGTTCGGTTCTAATTCCACGTTCACGCGCGCGACTTGCTAAACCATTATCATTGGTTATTAGTATCACGTCGTTGAAATAGGTATCCCAAAGCTCTTCTGGATCTGCCGTACCATCGATTGGCATATTATGTTGCAGCATCCCTACCGTAAGAGCAGTAAGAATGATTTGCCCGTCCATATCGCTATCCGATGGATGAAACGGCAAAGCCTTACGGAAATTTTTGTGTACTGGCAAAATTGAAATCAACTGCTCTGAATAGAATGCTTCTTTTAGTACATCTATACTTACATCAGCATCTTCCTCAAAACAGCTAATTGGTTCAATTGCTGCATCTAGCAAATAAGATTCCTTCATAGTGCAATAACTGTGCTCTGCCAACTTTCTCAGTCGCCTTAGCGCTGTCCTTGCCGCTTTGCCGCGTTCACCTTTCTCCTTTTTAAAATTTGAAAGCTCTCTGATTACGACTGACGGAATTACAATATGCGCGTCCGATAAATCAATCGTTGGCTCAACCGGGGGTTTACCGTCCTCGCCAGGAATTATATCGACATAATCTATGATTACGTTCGTATCAAGCACGAAAATAGGTCGATTATCTGACATGCTATCATCCCCTCCTTTTTAAAGTACTTAAAGTACTGGTTTAAAAAAAGAGTAATCACTACTCCCACCTTATACTAGTTTATCACAAAATTAGGAGTTTTTGTCGTTTCTGTAGGAAAACATGATTGGTGTGCCGACAAAAGGATATTTTTCGCGAATTTTTCGTTCCAAGAATCGTTTCCAAGACCAGTGTAATAATCCCAAATCGTGACCATGCACTACAAACCAAGGTGGACAGGTATCGGTCTGCACTATGTATTTTGGTTTTGGGCGAGTATTTTTAAGACCTGCTGGTGGATGCGAAACAATTGCGTCGTTTAGAATTTTATTCAATTCTGATGTTTTTACTTCCGTATGGCGAGCTTCATCAATTTCAAGTACTAACTCAAATAATTGCGTAACATTGTGCCCAGTTGTCGCGCTTATTAGTAATACTGGCGCATATGGCAAGAAGTTATAATCTTTTTCTAAAGCGTCTAATAGAAAATCTGCTGCTGTGCGATTAGCTACATTTTCTTCACCAAAGAAATTAGTTGGTTCGGCTTCGTCAAGCAAATCCGACTTTGTCACTACCATAATTATCCCTTTACCGGCCTCAATGATTTGTCCGGCAAGTGATTGGTCTAATTTAGAATGCGGTTCAGTTGAGTCTACTAATAAACAACAAATGTCTGCTTCTTCAATGGCTGCCAATGTTCGAATCGCTGAAAATTTTTCAATGCCTACTTCACGCTTACCAGGTTTTCTTAGTCCTGCAGTATCAAGAATTTCAAGCTCACGGCCTTTGTATTTTATCTGTACACGATTCACATCACGTGTTGTTCCCTGTTTGGAGCTCACGATTGCTTGCTGCTTTTTCCCTAGAGCGTTAAACAACGACGACTTACCCACATTTGGACGCCCAATCAGAGCTATTTTAAGCTTGTTGCTAGTTTCAGGCACCTTTTCTTTTGGCAAGACGTTTTTTAGCTTTTCAAACCCCTGGCCAGTGGTAGCCGAAACATAAATAATCTTCTCTGGTGCAACACCTAGCGCCCTAAACTCTTCAATTGGTAAAGAGTCACCTAGGTCACATTTGTTTAATACTAAGAATACTTCTTTACCAGACCTTAGTGCATCTTTCGCGATTTTTGCATCTTTATGGTCGAAATATTTTGTAGAATCTAAAGTCACCAGTATTACATCAGCTGTTTCAATCGCGTCATTAATCTGCTCTTGAATTGAAGCTTCAAATTCATCGGTAGGATTTTTTAAACCTGCTGTATCGATCAGAATAAATGAATTATCAATCGTTGCCATTACATTATCGCGTGTAGTTCCTTCTTCACGTGCTACAATCGCAATATTTTTGCGCGCCAACCTATTTAAAATGCTAGATTTACCTGCATTTGTTTGACCGACTAAAGCTACGATTGGCATTCTTTTCATACCATATATTATAACATAAAAACCATAAAAATAAAGCCTTACAGGCTTTTTATTAAATGGTGACTCCTGCGGGAGTAATTCTCCCGAACGTCGTCTAAAAACAAAAATAAGAATCCCTCCGGGATTCTTCTTCTTGTTTTGGTGACTCCTGCGGGAGTCGAACCCGCGATTTTCTGGATGAGAACCAGACGTCCTGGACCACTAGACGAAGGAGCCACATTTTATCCCCCTATACTAAGTGCGGACCCAAGGGGGGTTAGGTCCGCGAAATAATTATAACACAACTATATTTAATATTCAACACTTCCGTAGTTTGGCACCGCTGATACAAAGGTTTGTCCTGGGGCTAATTTGACTTCATTTCCTGCTTCGTCGGCAAACTTAATCTGATCTTGCCTAGAATCTTTTCTCCAAGTACCTTTTATAACTGTACCGTTTTGGAAAATATAAGCTTCGCCTGAGCCAATTGCGTCAATTGATTCATGGTAATTATCTGCTGCTTTACGCTCAGCCACTTTTATCGCTATCACTACCGACGGGGCTAATTGACCTAACTGACAAACATCCTCTGGATTTCTTTCTCCAAGATCCTCTGCACTACAATTGTATACGTCGTGTGCTACTCCATTCTCATAACTTCTTAAATACCTATTCGACTCAGCATCGTAAACGTAGTGCGCGTTAAAAGAAGGAATACCGCCAAAACGCATTGTTACTTCAGATACTGCAGCTGTAGTATTAGAGGTATTCCCTTTTGCCGGAGCGGTAATATCGAGCTTCTCACCTGCTAAAGCTTCCGCGCGGTTTTTTTCCGATTCGTCAGGCGTCATTCTAGCAAATCCTGTAACTTCAGAAGTATTGTACCCTCTGTCAGCACTATGCTTCTTTAAATAACTACTAGTAGTGAACAAATTATTCCAGCGACGAGCTCCATAGGTACCACGATACATATAAGAATAACTTTCATCTAACTCTTTATAACCACCAGCGCGTAATGCCGCAATTGCGTCATCCGCTCCACCAGCATGTACAACCGTACAATCAAATGGGGTATCCCATTCTAGATAATACATTCGGAGTGAACGAATTGGCCCAATCACTGCGGCTGATGGGTTTTGATAGATTGCTGCAAAACGCGTAATTCCTGCTTCCGCAATCGCTTCGAATATAACACCAGCTTCATTTAGACCAGACTGTGGACGTGCTCCATCAGTACCGTTGGGAGTTTGGATGCAGACAACTGGTGCAGTAGCGAGGCTAGCATCTGTCAAAGGTTCACCAGTAAGGGGGCTATAGATTGCATCTTCTTTAACTTTTGAAGGTATTGAGGGGAATTCAAGTGCTGTTTCTTCTGCGCGTGGCAGTAATAGTGCCACTACAAACATACTCACGCCACCTACTAGTCCAACGATACCAATAATTAACATTACTAATAGTTTTTTATTTAATGATGACGCGTGGCGATCTTTTTTCTTAAATTTTTTCTCAGATTTGTCAAGATTATGTTTTTTACTCTTATTTGAGCTAGTGCTATCAGAAGACCCACCTTCAAAAGCTAGTCTTAAATCTTCTTCCGTTACTACTTGCTTTGTCTTATCCATTAATTACTCCACTTTATGTATCTATTATACCTTAATACATAACTTTTTTCCACAAAAAACCATAAAAACTTTACAAAATGGTAAAAAAGTTTAAAAAAAGTCTTTACAAACCATTTTTCTTATGCTAATATAGTTGCATAACAGGTCATACATTAAAAATGAAAACCATTAATTTTAACACAAACACAAATATTGCGTATAAAAATTTCTCTAAAAAAGGAAATAAAAATCGCAGAATCGCCGCAGCCTTCTTCGGGTTAGCTGGCTTAGTTGCTCCGGTTGCATATGCCGCAGCAAATTTTGGTTCAGTGCATGCTGAAACCGCCAATACTACTTTTAACGTTAATGTAAAAGAATCGTTATCAGTTTCGATTACGGCTCCTTCCGAATATGCTAGAGGAGATGCCGGAGAATTTCTTCGTAACCAAGTCAATCTTAATGTATCGACCAACAATGCTAATGGCTTTACTGCCTCAATGTATTCCCAGAATAATACCAATTTAACCAACATGCTAGAAAGCACTGAAACTATTCCAACTCTCGCAAGCTATTCTACTAGAAGTTCCTTCCCTGCTAACAGCTGGGGTTATTCACTTGGTACTGGTACCATTTCAGGTGAAACTAGGACTTATGGTGAAACCGAAGCTGGTAATAATAGTAGTAGATATTATCCACTCACGACTTCAACTACTGCACCAATTAAGATTCTTACTGGCACCAGTACTGGTGAACAGCAAATCTTCTTCGGCGCCAAAAGTGATCTTACCAAATCCTCCGGTACATATACTGGCACAGTAATTATCAGTGTGGTTACTGATGTGATCGATTCTAATAATCCAATTACTCCAACCAATCCTGCTGAACCGAACAACACCAATGAAGTAGCAGCATTTACTAGCGCACCAACTGGTAGTACCTCCAGTGGTAGCACTACTTATACATATCGTCGCACCAACTCCTCAACTGGTACCACTACGACCACTACCCAAGTCAGTGAAGGCGATAACGTAAGCGCTTACCAAGGTTATACTCCACCACAGGGCGTAATTGAAAATTCACTTTCAAACGTCTACGATGGTGGCACACCACTTGCTAGTGCACTCGCTGCAACCTCCGCTTCAGCTGCCGCCGCTGGAATGTTCTTCTTCATCCTAGCTAAACGCAAAGACGAGGACGAAGAAGAGGAAGAACAACAGATTCAGTACTAAACCAATTTTAAAAGAGGGCTACGGCCCTCTTTTTTCATATATCCCTTTTTTTAGTGATATAATAAAATATATGGAAATAATTACAAGATTTGCTCCCAGCCCAACTGGGTATATTCACATTGGTAACGTGCGTTCTGCCATTTATCCGTATTTGCTCGCACGCCAAAATAATGGTAAATTAATTTTACGCATCGAGGACACCGATCGTGCTCGTTATGTTGAAGGAGCCACCGAATTAATTGAAGATACTCTCAAATGGCTTGGCATTGATTGGGATGAAGGCCCTATCGTAGGCGGCCCTAATGGTCCTTATTTCCAAAGCGAACGCAAAGATATTTATCATACTTGGGCACGTAAATTAATCGAATCGGGCCGAGCCTATGCCGACCCCACCTCTCCAGAGAAAATCGATGAATATCGCAAAGAATGCAATGATAAAAAAATCCCGTTTCTCTATCGTAACTATCGTCCAGAGAATCCTCCAGAATGGCAGCCAGGTATCCCGCTCCGTTTTAAAGCTGAGCCTAAGGAATATAGTTGGCACGACGAAGTGATGGGCGACATACAGACTGGTCCTGAAGTATTAGATGATATTATCCTTATCAAAAAAGACGGCTATCCCACCTACAACTTCGCTCACATCGTAGATGATTACGAAATGGGTGTTACGCATTTAATGCGTGGCGTAGAATACCTTTCTAGCACCCCTAATTATCTTGCTATCTATGAAGCGCTTAATCTTGATCGACCTAAGATTATTTCCCTGCCTCACATTTTAGCCCCGAACGGTAACAAAAAACTCGGTAAGCGCGATGGCGCAAAATCTGTTACCGAATATCGCGAAGACGGTATTCTTCCCGAAGCTATGCTAAACTACCTTGCTTGTCTAGGTTGGAATGATGGCACTGAACAAGAAATCTACACCAAAGAAGAATTAATTAAAAGTTTTTCCATCGAACGCATTCAAAATTCTGGCGCCCGCTACGACGAGACAAAACTTCTTTGGATGAATGGTCAATGGATTCGCAGAATTTTTGATGAGCAAGGTATAGACGCATTATATGAACGTACCTTGGGCTTCTGGCCCGAAAACGCCAAAGATGCTACAGACGAATATAAGAAAAAGGTTCTCTCGATTATCTACGATCGTCTCAAAACACTATCTGATCTTCGCGAAATGACCGCGTATTTCTTTTCCGATCCAAAGATAGATATAGATATGTTAGTCAACAATAAATTCCTCAAAAAACTCGCCGAATCAGAACTCGAATCGCTACTCAAAACGTCCATTTCTAAATTATCTAATCTCAAAACATGGGATGCGGATAATCTTCAATCTACTCTTAACGAATTACTCAAATCTACTGGCAAAAAACCAGCCGAACTTTTTAGCTTAATTCGTATCGCAGTTAGCTTTGCGCCATTTAGTCCAGCTCTTCATCTAACACTCGATGTTTTAGGTCGTGAAGTTTCCCTTGCTCGACTCAACGCTGTAGCCTCAGCTATCTAAATTAAAAAAAGAATGGGCTAAAGACTCATTCTTTTTTGTTTTTACAAAGAAACAGCAATTGAGCGGATTTGTTTATTCGTGAGTACGCCATCGGCAGCTTTTAACTTATAGACTATACCGCCGTTTACCCATGCAGCATTGCTGCCACTGATATAAATAGTCAAACCTTGTTCACGTACAATAGAATATTCATCACGGTAAGTTTCTTTGACAAAGTTATTAAGAAGAGCATTGGAATCCCATGTTGATGCTTCTTCTTCTAGTGTAAACTTATCATCGGAATTAGTGTGACGAAACTCTAATACTACTCTCCCGTTTTCCGAAGTAATGCCTGATACGCTATAGTCACGCGGAACATAACTTGGGTACGTAGCATTAATGCCAGTTTGCATTGCAGCGACCCTCAATGAGATATCGGGCATATTTAGATTCACGAAATACGCAATTGCGAAAACTGCAGCTGTAGCGCAAGATAATGCCAACATAACTCGACCAAAACCAAAACGCATTTTCCCCATACTTTTAGTTTTCTTAGCCTTCTGGGATGAGGCCATCTTTTTTTCTTTCATATCAGCAGTTGCGGCCGACATTAGGGCTTTCTTGATAGCTTGATCTTTCAATTCTTTAGCAGTCATACGCTGACCCTGCGTTTGTTGTTTTGCCATCATTTGCTGACGTTCGCGCATTTTAGTCTGAGCACTCTTTTGCATCGGATGAGCTTCAACCGGTTTCATGGAATCCTCTACTTGTATTTTAGTCCGTCCAGACATCTTAGTTTGCATCATCTTCTTCTCGGTCTGCATTTGCATCTGTATTTCTGACTTTTGTTGGTTCATTTGTTGAGTTTTCATTTGATTTTGCATTGAGTCTTGACCTTGTTTTGCCATCATCTGTTGCTGACTCTGCATCTGTTTTTGCTTCTGCATTTGCTGTTGACTCATTGAGGTGCCAAAACGAGTGATTTTAGGACTACGCTTGATTGAAACTTGCACATCAGTGCTCTTAGTAGTTTGCGTAGACATCATTTTACCAGTAGGACGACGAACATACCTACGATTTAATGTCGTAGATGCTTGCGCACGACGGTGCGAAACTGTGGCTGAATGATTGGCGTTTGATTTCTGCATTTAATACCTCGCTTGTTCCTATTTCAATCATACACTGCTTTTGTTTAAAACGCAAGAGCTTTTATTGCGTATTATGTTATAATATAAGTGTGAGCCTATCTTTTAAACAGTTTTTAAAAATATGGATATAGAAAAACAAAAGAAACGCCAAAGCTTCAAGATTATCATATCTGAAATTATTATGGTGCTCGCTGTTATAGCTACGGTCACGGTTTTAGCATTCATTGTTTCTGGCTATTGGATTAATTCTGATTTTGAAGTTGAACGTCAAGGTATGGTACAAGTTTCCTCTGTCCCAACCGGAGCCAATGTCGATATTGATGGAAGTTCATCATGGTTACAACGCACTAACACATCCAGGGTCCTTTCTAGTGGCGAACATACTATTACGCTAACTAAGGATGGCTACGATTCTTGGTCTAAGACTGTTAATATTAAAGAAGGGTTACTTTACCGATTGCATTATCCGCGCCTCTTCCTTAGTGAGCGTACTCCAGAGCATATGTTGCCAATCACAGGCGATACTATGGCAACCGTGTCATCAGATCATAGCACAATGGTATTTATAAATAACACTACTAAATGGTCTTATTTGAATCTAACTTCAGATAAACTAGAACCAAAACCGCTTGACATTTCTAAGGCTTTTTCCAGCGTTAGTTTAGCCGAGTCTTCTTCGACTGGTTTGTTTACTGGTGAAATAATTAAAGCCGATTGGGATTTTGATGGTACACATATTCTATTCAAAGTTCGTCAGGAAGATAAAATTGAGTGGGTATTAATCAATGTTCGTGATGTTACAAAAAGTATTAATCTTACCAAAGAGTTTGGTGCCGACTTTAGCGACGTTAAAATTTTAGATAATTCTTCTAATAATTTACTCGCAGTGCGTAATTATAATTTACATCGGATTGATACATCGAGCAAACAAATCTCCTCGGTTTTAGTTGAGAATGTAATTGATTTTGATCATTTTGAAAATGAGATTGTTTTCACTGCTAAGCATACAGTAGACACTACCGACCAACTGCCTAATGCAGAATACTATGTCGGTTATTTCAAACTTGGAGACGAAAAAATAACCAAACTCGAGACTACTACTACTCCAGTCAAAGTTGTTTTAAGCAAATTCTATGACAAAAAATACATCACAGTTTTATCAGATAATCAGCTGGTTGTACATTCTAGGGACAAATATACTGAAAAAACTAATTATGAACTATCATTTACACCCAAGCGTATGCTAGTTGGGCACGATGGCGAATTCATTCTGATGGCCACCGACAATAATCTAGCTACTCTGGATATGGAAGCCAACTTAGTTCGCGAATGGACAATCGAAAACGACAAATATGGCTGGCTAGATAATGATATGCTCTATGTTGTATCCGACGGTGAATTAATTGTCTATGATTTTGATGGTTACAATCGTCGCTCGGTCGCTAAAAACGCTTCTTCTCACTTCCCTGTCGCAATCACCGATAATAAATGGCTTTACTATGTCAGTGATGATGAATTGATTCGAGAATGGATAGTAGAGCACTAATTATTGACCAGTCATAAAGTTCCAGATTCCTTCAAAGAAGGATGGTTCATTGGAAGGTAGTGCTTCAGTTTCGGTGGATGGCGTGAATTGCTCTGCCTCTTCTGCTCCCTCTACGTTCGGCGAAATCTGTTCACTAGTCACAAGTAAACGGTATCTCGACGTGCCAAGTGGTGTACAGGTTACCAAAGTCAACATTGGTTTATCAGTCTCAATTACCAATGCTGCTACATTTGACGGATCCACGACTTCCTTTTTGATTACACGGTACGTATATCGGGTAGAATTATAGTTAACATAAATAAGATCACCATCTTCCAACCTCTCTAATCCCGAAAAGATATACTTGTATGGATTTGAACTATAGACATCGCCTGCTGAATGTCCAGTGATTACTAAATTACCAATTTCACCCGGATACGCACTCGCGCCAGCGATTCGATAATGCGCAACACCATTATTCATGGCTGACATTACTTCAGATAGCTGAATACCAAAATGTACCGGTACGTCAACATTTAATTTCGGGATAATTAATCTCGGTTCCGGCGATACATTCTGCGTAATTGTCGGGTCAATTGCTTCAATTTGCGAAGGTGGTGCATTCCCTGGCGACACATAAGCCATAATTGGTGCAAATATTAGACGATTGTATTGTAAAAACAAAATTACTAACACTACGGCAAGACCAGCTAAAATCGGCATTAAATGGCGTTTCCGACGTGTATTCTTGGCACTTTCAGTCGCTTTCTTTCGAATGCGATGTCTTAATCTTGACTTTATCTCATCAATTTCGGAAACTTCCTCTGCGCTTCCATCGATATTCTCCCCTGTCCCTAAAGACATACTACCTTTTTTGCCAAGTTTAGCACTAGAGCGTGTCAAAGAGTTTAATATTTCTTCTTCTTCCGCCTTTTCACGCGCATCTTTCAACCTTTCTTTCGCTACATAGTTCTGAGCCGCCTTAGAATAGTATTCACTATAGTATCTCTGATAATAATCTTGCCAAGCAGAGTGGTATTTCTTCCATGATTCAGAATTAATCTTAGTAGTGACAGGCTCATCCTTCATCCTGGCATTGTCTGTTCCGACTTCTTTGGCCGCTTTTTTCGCTGATTCAGCATAAGCAGCTAGGACTTTTTTCCTAGCTAAAGCTGCTGCAGCTTGTCTTTGCAGATCACTCGAAGATTGCCCACCGTTTTCGGAATTCATAGGGTTATTATAGCACATTTCACCAGATTATGATATAATTGCAACATGGGCGAATGGCGGAACTGGTAGACGCGCTAGACTCAAAATCTTGTGGCCTCCGGGCCGTGAGGGTTCAAGTCCCTCTTCGCCCACCAAGTCCCAGAGAGGGACTTTTTTAATGGCTAAAAGTAATTGTAAATCTCGTTATGGTTTTATTGCTTTCGCAACGGATATCCCATTTGTTTTGCTCGCAGAGCGCTTTAGCGATAGCGAGCCCAAGCCCAGAACCATCTTTAGTTTTGTCGGTCTGATAAAAGCGATCAAATACCTTCTCTAAATCTTCTTTAGGAATTGTCGCCCCATCGTTTGCGATGGCGATACTGTTTTTATTTAGAGTTATTGATACTTTTTTATTACCATATTTTGTGGCGTTATCTAGTAATATGTCTAGAGACTGGAGAATATCTTGTTTTGGTAACATAAAAATACTATCATCGGTTGTGGATTTTAAAGTAATATTTCCCTTAAATTTAGGCTTAAACATTTCAATGCGTTTTTTAATTTCTTCCTTTAAATCAATTTTTTCTGATGTATTTTTTTCAATACTACCTGCATCCATTCTAGCTAGTTGCAATAAGTCCAGTACTAGTTTATTAGCGTGTCCGATTTCGTTTTCGATATTAGATTTCCATTTTTCATCATCCTTATCTACATCAAGTGCTTCAATGTTGGCCTGAATAATAGCGAGTGGCGTTTTTAACTCATGAGAAGCGTTAGCTATAAATAGTTTTTGCTTTTCGTAAGAATCTCTGACTGGCTCAACAATTTTTTGCGATGTGTAATAAATGATTAAAAAAGTTACTAATTCAATAATAGCCCCAACGCAAAGCAGTGTTATAAGAAGACGCTCGCTCCCTTCTTTACGGTCCTTTTCAATAAAATCCTGTAATTCCTGATCGCCATAGAGTGCGGGATTTGGCATACTAAAATCTGGTTCCATCTGCGGTTTTGGCTCTGGGCGCGTAGTGGATGAGAAAACCATAATCAAAACACCCGACAGAACCAAAATAGCAGTAGTGACGGCCATTGTGATGACTATTATTCTATTTCTTAATTTCTTAAACATACTATTTACTCGTTAACTTATATCCTAAACCACGGATAGTGATAATTTTAGCTTTACTATGAACTTTCTTCAATAGTTTACGAATTCTAGATATATATGATTCAATATAATTATCTTCACCGAGGCCGTCCTCACCCCAAACTTTCGCAAGCAGATGATCTTTACTAATCAATATTTCAGGTGATCTCATGAGCTCAGTTATTATTTCAATTTCTTTAGCCGTGAGTTGCTCTCCATTCAAAGTTGCATTTGTTTTATCTAGCACTAAATCCCCATAAGTGACATCCGAGATATCAATGGTTTTTGGACGACGAATTAGAGCTTTAATTCTAGCGACCAATTCTGCAGTTTTAAATGGTTTAGCTAAGTAATCATCCGCTCCGTGTTCTAAATGACTGACTTTAGTCTCAACTTCTGATAAGGCCGACAACATGATGACTGGAGTTTGAACATTTTTTTCACGCATGCGCTTTAAAATATCAGTACCAGACAATTTCGGTAGCATAATGTCCAAAACCACACAATCATATATATCGCTTAGGGCATTATCTAATCCAGTTTCACCATCACTAGCCAAATCAACCGTAATACCTTGTTTTTCTAAATTATGTTTGACCGCTTCAGCCAAGAAAGTCGCATCTTCTACATAGAGTACTCTCATCTTAATTCTCCTTATTTAATTATAGTATAATTCTGCACTTTGAAGCTAAAACGAAACTGAAAAATAACTTATGGTTCTTTTAAGGTTTCTTTCAGAAAAATAAATAATAATAGTATTATAATAATATTTAAACAGGAGAACTATTATGGAAAATGAAAAAGACAATCATCAAAAAGACCACGTTAAAGAGAAAATTATTCTCTTTATTATAGGCGTGCTAGTTGGCGCAGTAATTTCAACTGGTGCATTTTTTGCATATATTAATATAGCTGGCGTTGGAAACAATAGTAGTCATAGCCACTCAATGCAAAAACAGAGTGGTACGCCACCAGAAAAACCAAGCGGTGACAATGAACAAAGCAATACCCCACCAGAAATGCCAAACGGTGAAAACGATTCAGATAGCCAAAGCAATACCCCACCAGAAATGCCAAACGGTGAAAACGATTCTGGAAGTAATAATAATTCAAACAATAGCTAAGGAGAAAAAGTGAATAAAAAACAAATTATTACGTATTCATCCATAATTGCTGCCTTAGTTATAACTCTAGGTGCATTATGGTTTTTAATTATCGCTACTGTCAATTCAAATACCGCAGAAGATGACAACAGTAGTGTTCCCACCATGAGTGACGATTCGTCGTCTACCTCCTACACCGCAGTTAAAGAAATCACCTCGGATGAGGAAGTCGCAAATGGCGAGTTTTCATCAACAAACGCAGATGAAAATGTTATTTCTGCAACTGGAAACATTAAAGCTACTCTGTCCAACATCACAGTTACGAAAACTGGTGATTCAGACGGCGGCGACAACACTAGTTTTTATGGTACTAATTCGGCGATTATCGCGAAAGGCGGCGCGAACCTAACCATTAAAAACGCCAATATTACAACCGACGCTACTGGCGCGAACGGTGTATTTAGTTATGGTGGCTCTGCTACAACTAACAACTCCTCGTCGGATGGCACAACGGTAAACATTTCTGATTCCACTATTACAACATCTAAGGGTAATTCTGGTGGTATCATGACTACTGGCGGTGGTACCATGAATGCTGAAAATCTCACCATCACCACAGCTGGCACTTCCAGTGCGGCGATTCGCTCGGATCGTGGTGGAGGAACCGTTACGGTAAACAAAGGTACTTACAAAACTACTGGCAAAGGTTCACCTACTATTTATTCTACGGCAGACATCACTGTCAAGAATGCAACTCTAACTGCGACAGCTTCAGAGGGTGTAGTAATTGAAGGTAAAAATAGCGTCACACTTGAAAACGTAAACCTCACTGATACAAATAATATGCTGAATGGTAAATCTACTACATATAAAAACATTTTCTTGTATCAGTCTATGAGTGGCGATGCAGCAAGCGGAAAAGCCGTGTTCACTGCTAAAAATTCCACGATTACGACTAATCAAGGTGATAGCTTCTATGTAACGAATACTACCGCAGAAATCAACCTAGAAAACAATAAAATCGTTAACAACGATACGACTGGGAATTTCTTAAAAATTCAAAAAGATTCATGGGGCAAGTCTGGCAGTAACGGCGGCACGGTTACATTGAATCTAACAAATCAAAAAGCTACTGGCAATATTATTGTAGATTCTATCTCCAAACTAACTATGAATCTCAGTGATAACAGTTCGTATAAAGGCGCCATTAACAGTGATAATGCTGGTGAAGTGGAGCTAACGTTAGATAAAACAAGTTCAATCACCCTAACTGGTGACACATATGTTAAATCACTTAATAACGCCGATACGACTAACAGTAATATTAATCTAAATGGTTATAAACTATATGTAAATGGCGTTGAGCTAAAGTAAACGACGAAACCGGTTATTTATCAATAATCGGTTTTTTTATTGTTTTTCTACTTAGCTAATTTTAGGGGGCGTCTTTTTCTTATCATTAAATATTAACATAATAATCACTACTGTAATAATACCGATACCCAGCAGCACCGGCATCACAAATGGTAAATCTCTGGTAAACCATAATACTGCAGCAAATACTCCCACGGCACCTGTTATATAAATCCGTTTTTGTTTAATTAGGATACCGCCAACTAAAATTAAGACCGCCTCAATTATAAATAAATACATTGCGAAATTGCCTTGTGCAATCGCCTGTCCACCAACTAGTATGAGTAAAATAAGACACCCGATTAGTAGCCTATTACGTTCCAGTTTCTCAAACAATAAACTACACGTTAATAAAGCAGCAAAGCTAATATGTCCAAGTATTATTGGTATATTTTTCTCTATGTTTCCAGCATCAAGAAGGAATGAAAAGACGCTTCCGCCAAGCAAATAAATAGTAATTTCTTGCATGGTCAACTTTTTTTGGAAAAATCCTCTTACGCCAAAGGCAGTCGCCATTATAAGCAGAATTAATCCAGAGCTAGCGAAACCATGACGAGCTATAAGTGTCGCAATCCCGAAAGCAACAATCGCTGAACCAGTTAGCACATCACCATCCTTGAAGGTGTTTTTCCAAAGCAGCGCTTCCATACCTATTGTTTCAATGGTGTACATCAAAATATAATACGGAGCAGCTTCATCGCCGAAAAGCTGTAAAGCGTTTAGTAGTGTTATCGGTAAAGCTGTACCTGCAATGATTAAGCCGAGACACCAACTATCCTCTTTTGTGCTGAATCTCGCTAGCAGTAGGATTATAATATCAATAACAATCGCACCAGTCAGCCACCCCATCATCATATTGAGGACAGGGCTCCCAATTAGAGCACCAGCTCCTGCAAACGACATTAGAGATACTACTAACCAAAATGATTCGACGCTTTGTCGATCTTTCTCACGAGTGACATTTTTTGAAATTCTAAAAAAACTATATAATGTATGTGCCAGTGCTGTTGCAGCTAAGGTCAAGCCAATTGGTTTTGCTGATGAATCAATCAAATGTGTTAGCATGCATACAAACACAGTCAAGCTTAAACGCAACAAAGTCTCACGCCATAAGCTCTGATCGTGGAAATAATTTATAATCATCTGCAGAGTGACGATTCCAAACATAATCACATATTCGAATTCTTGGATATTTGAAAATGCTATGATACTCGATATAAATGCAGCTAGTGCCAACCAATCCCCAGCCTGTCGTACCGGTTCTTCCATAATCCCAAAATTTTTCGAAGCTCCCAACATATCCACTACGTCCATAATGATGCCGAGAAGCATTACAAAGATAAAATACCACATCATAGCGAGCCCCATAGTTGCGGATGGCGAACAACTAAGTGATACAAATCCCAAGATGGCAAAATAAGAAAAAACTTTGCTTTGCATAATATAAGTTGCAGCTAAATACAACGGTGCTCCAACAAAACTTACAATAAACCAGATAATATTTGGATCTATTTTTGTAATCTCATGAACTAGAATACCAATAAATGGCAATATCATCATACCGGTGCCCACAAAAACATAGCTGACGATTTTTAGAGAATCGATTTTTCTAATAAATAAACCACCGCCATAAAACACTATTGTCATCAATACTAATAGTATTAGTCCAAGTTCTCGTACTCCGGAAAAAACTAATCCACCGATGCCTGCAAGTATCAATAAACTACCTACGAAAAGCGCGACCGAAAGGCTATTCAAATCAGTATTTTGTTCTGTTTTTGGACTTTCATTAAAAACACTATTGGTGGGCACTTCCGGCAAATTATCCATTTGCGCGCGCAGTTCTTTTAATTTATTATAATCAGGGTCTGATTTTTCGAGTTCTGCTAAAATCTCTTGATTGATTTTCTCTTTCAAGCTATTATCTACGATTGCTATCTGTGCTTGCTTTTTTTCTTTCCTCTTTTTCACTTTTCTTTGAACAACCAAAACAATAAGTACTATTGGCAATATCTGTATAATAAGAGCAAGCAAAAGAATTAGAGGTATCAGCATAAGCTAATTATAGCATAAGAATTATTTATCCCAATCAAATCCTTCACCATAATGCCCATAACAGGCGGTTTTTTCGTAGATTGGTCGCTTTAAATCCAAATACTTAATAATGCCATTTGGTGTCAAATCATAGCCCTCAATTTCTTCTGGTTTGCCATCAATTATCACAGTTTTTTCTAAAGGCTCTGCGTAACCAATTGCATAAGCCAATCGCACAAGTACTTCATGCGCTTTACGTTTTCTAAGGTAATCCACCGCAATACGACGTGCCATATAAGCTGCTGAGCGATCCACTTTAGATGGATCCTTGCCTGAATAACAACCACCACCAATTGCTACTCTGGGTCCATAGTTGTCAACAATCAATTTGCGACCCGTAAGCCCAGTGTCTGCATCAAATCCACCTTGATTCCAGTCTCCTGCTGGGTTAATGTGTAACTCTAATTTACCAGATAGCTTGTTATTTTTAACGAATTCACGTACTAGTTTCTCAAGCTCATCATGTGATACGTTTTGGAAGCTTGCTACAATAGAATCGATTGAACCATCAGGAGCAATCGTAATTTGTGTTTTTCCATCATATGGATGTTTATCATAAATAAACTGGTTGAGACGACGACTCAATACTACTTCTAGTGGCAACATTTCAAGCGTTTCATCGCAGGCAAAACCAATCATAATTCCCTGGTCTCCAGCTCCACCTGTATCTACACCTTGGGCAATTTCTGGTGATTGCTTAACGATTTTAGTGTGAACCTCCACATCTTCACCCGCAATTCGATGCACAATTGCCGGGATGTCTACGTCTTTAGCTAGAGACGTTACTTCACCCGTCACAAATACTACACCATGCCCACCACAAGCCTCAGCAGCTACACGTGAGTTTGGGTCTTCTTTAAAATAAGCGTCCAAAATAGCGTCGCTAACTCTGTCGCATAATTTATCTGGATGTTTTGGAGAAACGCTCTCCGCGGTTCGATAGAACATATCTTTCCTTTCTGGTCGGAATTACCACCTTGGCTTATGCTAGGTTGGCAGGAGGTCATCGGGCCGTTCCCTCACTCCTTCTTGATATTAAATTGGTAACTTTATAATTGTAGCATAATTAATATATGGTGCAATAGTCATTATAGAATATAAACAGATGTTCTTATCTTATCAGTTTTGTAGTACAATAGAGCTATGAAGATCGCATTTTTTTCCGATTGCTACCTAGATCTAACTGGAGGCATTGTTTCATCCATCAACGCACAAAAAGCTGCGCTCGAAAAAAACGGCCATACGGTCTATATTTTTAGTTCTGGTTATCCGCGTAGCCGTGTAGAGCTACAAAAAATTGCTAAAAACCACATTTATCAAGTTCCGAGTTGCAAGTATTGCTTCAAACCTCTTACTCCAGTTTCTCGTCGTCCTAAGATTATCGAGGATTGGTTAATTAAAACTCATCCAGAGTTAAAAGATTTTGATGTATTTTATATTCACTACGAATCCGGTTGTTCCATCGCTGGGTTAAGGCTAGGGAAAAAACTTCATATCCCCACAGTTCAAGTTATGCATGGTCGTGAAGACATGGGCGAAGCCGGTCTAATTCCCTTTGGTTTTCGCACTATTGTCGCTGCATCATTAAATTGGTTCCATTCATGGTATTTACCTCACAAAACTACCGTCCATCGTGACGAATATTATGCTGACACATTTGCTAAGGCCAAAATGTGGACTATGATGGTTAACCACGCTAATTCTGCTGACCTTGTTTTAACTCCGTCCGAGCATTTTAGGAAAAAACTCATCCACTATGGCGTCGCTAAAGATATCGTGGCTTTTCCTAACGGTTACCCCGACGAGAAATATCCATCCTCGCCCACAGTTAAGCAACTTCAACCCGACGAAGAACTAAAAATGATCTGGCATTCGCGTGTTTCTGCTGAAAAACGCATTATACCGTTTTTGCAGGCCCTTACAAATGTTCGTGGCAAATATCGTCTTGAAGTTTATGGCGGCGGCGGTGATTTAAAACGTGCAAAGCGTTTTGTCGACAAACACCATCTGAACGTTCATTTTCATGGTGATACACCATTTACTGAAGTTCAAAAAGTAATCATGGATTCTCATTTAGATATTTTAGTTTCATACAATTATGATACTTTTGGGATGACTCTAATCGAAGCCGAAGCCGCCGGTATACCAGTGTTTTTCTGCGATCCAGATATGGAGGAAGTTGTACCGCCAGATAGTTTTATTATATCCAAAAATGAATCCCCACAAGAAATGGCTAAAGCTCTCAACAAAATATTCAAACATCCTGAAATGATTGAACAAATGTCCAAAGTTATGCTTGAAAATCGTCACGACGTTCTCATCAGTCATCGCATCAAAGCATTAGAAAAAATCTTTAATGGTATAATTAAAAAATGAGATATTTAGCCGACATACTCACTTCGATGAGATTGATTATTTCAATAATCATTTTTGTACTAGCACTAACTGGCGGTACGCCAGAGGTCGTTTTTATTTTATTTATTATTGCTGAACTGACTGACGCTTTTGACGGCACTTGTGCGCGCAAGTGGCCATTTCCTAAAAATAAAACTCCTAAATATCGTAAATATGCCCCTATTTTTGATATGGTCTCAGATGTGTCTCTAGCTGGATTTCAAGTTATTTTCGTGATACTTCAAATTAACCAACCAATTGGCCTTGCAATCCTAATTTATGAGCTTATTTCATCAATTGGCGGAGATTTATTAGTGTATGGTAAGCTCTTTGGCCATCCAGACAATTGTACTAAAAATTCATTAGCTTACCGCAATTTCCCACTCGCCAAAGCAATCATTTTGACTCGCCGCTATATTTATGTAGTATGCATAGGAGTTGTTAACGCAATCATTCTCTTCGCTACTAATTGGCCAGATTCAATTAAGATCGCTTTGTTTGCTTTTGGTTGTTCTATCTTTGTCTTTGCTTGGTTCTTCTTACGTCAACGTCGTCAAAATATTTCCCGCGACGCTGTAGATATTGAAAAACAACTCACTCAAAAATCGCAGCGCAAGAAGCATCAATAAACTGATTTGGATTATACAAATTCATTCCCACAATCTTAGCGGCCAATTCTCCACTCCATATCATAATTGGAGAATAACCAGATTTTTCCAGCGGTATTGCCCTAACTATGCCATTTTCGGCTAATAATATCTGTTCATTATGCAACGTCACTAATGCAACTGGGTAACTTAGTGTAAATTTATGTAGTACTTCTACGACTTGGACTAATGATTGTGATAGCAATAACATTTTAGGGTAATACACTGCCCTAAGTATTTTTTGTAATTGTGGCATTGAGGCCATTAAAACTAAGTTTTCGTTCATTAGCCATCGCTCCGCCTCGTGTTCTGCTAGTAGTTCTACTGTATCCTTAGTTACCAAAGTCATTCGCTCAGTTTTTCGGCAAGCTTGCGCCAAGGCTTTTCCAGTAATCGCATTACGTGACAAATCACCTAGCACTAAGTTGTAATCCGCTGCATTAAATACGTCATACAATTCTTGACTCTCGCTAAAGGAACCAGTCTCAGTAGCGGGCATAAAAATAAAATTTGGTAAAGGCGGTAATTTGTTTTTTAGACTATCTGGTAAAACAACTTTAATATCTTCTATTGGGTATTCTCTGCCGATAAACTCCGCGACTTTTATCTCATTATTAAAACTACCAGTATTTCCACCAATAATATTAACGATACCCTGCTTTCGTTCTGGAATATTCCACCTCAAGTCTTCCTTAGGTTTTTTGGCAATTTTTTCAAAATATTCCATCTAAAACTCCAATTCAATTGACACTGGGCAATGATCTGACCCCATCACATTGTCATGAATTTCCGCAGCCTTCAAATGTGACTTTAGACTATCTGAAATGAAGAAATAATCAATCCTCCAACCTACGTTATTGGCTCGTGCATGGCCCCAATGTGACCACCAAGTATAACGCACCTCATCTGGATGCAGATTTCGGAAAGTATCAACTAACCCAGCGTTAATCAAATTTGTGATTCCCTGTCGTTCTTCATCTGTAAACCCAGCGGAATGGTGGTTGGTGCTTGGTCTTGCAATATCAATTTCTCCATGTGCCGCATTAAAATCACCGCATACTACTACGGGTTTAGTTTTTTCTAATTCCATTAAATAATGTTTGAATTCCGGGTCCCATTTCTTAGCGCGCAATGGCAATCGTTCCAGATTGTTTTTGGAATTAGGTGTATAGACATCAACTAAGAAAAACTTTTCGAACTCTGCCGTTAGAACCCTACCTTCTGTTAATGGGTCGCCGTATTCATCCTCAAAGACTACTCCAGTAGGTAGGTTATTTCTGACCGAAAGCGGCTTAATTTTAGTAAAAATTGCCGTGCCTGAATACCCAGCTCGTTCCGCCGAATTCCATAATTCTTCGTATTCTGGCAAATCAATTTCAGCCTGACCTTGTTTGGCTTTAGTTTCCTGCAAACACAGAATATCTGGATCATATTCATTTAAAAAATCCTGCAGAGCACCTTTACGAATCACAGCCCTTAGGCCATTAACATTCCAAGAATAAATTCTCATAAGTATCGTCCTCTTTCGATGTCACGTTTTTTAATTGTTTCGCGTTTATCATATTTTTTCTTACCTTTACCTACGGCAATTACTAACTTAATATGTCGTGAGCCTCCAAGCAATCTAACTGGCACAATAGTTGAGCCAGCCACTTTTTCACGTTCCAATGCCGCGATTTGTTTGCGCGTTGCTAGTAATTTAATATTTCGAGCCGTATCAGCACCAAGCGTCAGATTGTTTAACCATAATTCAGCGTTCCGAATTGTTACGAAAGATCCTTTGAGCTGCACATGGTGATCGCGAATCAAACGGACTTCTGGCCCAGCTAACGCCATTCCGACCGTCAATTCATCACCAAGAGTATAATCGTATCTCGCTTTACGATTAACCGTCACGTTATCTGACACCCTTTTCTTTTTCATATATTGATTATACCAAAATTCCAATTGATTGACAAAGCTATCAGGGGTAAGTTAGCAAACCTTTACTCTGTCATCTCCGACTAATTCTTTTAGTTTCCCAAGTAATTCATCTGTTACGTCCACTCTGAATGGCATTCGTAGTGGCCGCTTAGATTCACCATCCTTTAATACTAATACCACCTCTTGCATCCCTAAATTCAAATCAGCCAGCCGTCGAATAGCAGTCAAAGTTTCTGTGTCAGAAGCATCTTCAATTAGTATGTATAATCGCTCTTTACGGTGGTCTTTGGGTGGTTCTTTCAATACTCTAGGTTCGTCTGTCGTCGGAGAAACCTTACGCGCTTCTTTCGTGCCACCACCTCTGTTATAAACTTTTTCCGCCGAAGAACGCCCTCGCCTGCTAGGTGCTGGAGACGGTGCAGCGAGTTTTGTCCCAGTAGAAACATATGAATCGAGTATCTCATCAGAAATTGTCTCGACATTTTCAGCTAAGATTTTAATCTCAGAGCTGACTCGCCCATCTTTATCGGTCGCATTGACGCGTCCCTTGACCCTAACCACATTATCAACTTCGAGTTTGCCACCACATTCTGCAAATACTGATGGAAAGACGATGAATTCCGCTTCGTCGGTCTTATTTTCGATTTTCACGAAGGCCATTTTGTCGCCTTTCTTAGTTAAAATAGAACGCACAGCTGTAATTATGCCACCAATCGTCACCATTTTACCGTCATTTTCAGCCGTAATTAAGCTCATCGGGTGAGTTTGTTCTTCAAAATACGTATCATATTTATCTAGTGGGTGCGCAGATAAATACAATCCCATCAAATCGCGTTCCCACAACAATTGTTCTTTTTCCGGGTGTTGTACAGGCGCTGGTTTAATTTCTACTTCCGGCACTGCACCTGCTTCGCCCATCATACCAAACAAATCAGTTTGTCCTGACCCAACATCTTTTTGAATCTTTGCTCCATAAGCTTGGACCGCCTCAAGATTAAATAGCAAATCCGAACGCGTAGCCCCAAATCTATCAAATGCTCCAGTTTTAATTGCGGCTTCCCAGGATTTCTTATTAAATTTGGTCGAATCTACTCGTTTAGCAAAATCGCATACTGATTTAAATGGGCCATTCTTATCGCGTTCTGGGATTACGATGTCTTCAACTAACGATTTACCCATATTTTTAATTCCCGATAAGCCAAACCGAATCGTGTTTTCGCCTCCGACAATCCCGAAATCTCCATATGATTGGTTAATATCAGGACCTAGTACTTTTAGCCCCATTTTCTTGCATTCAGAAATCTCAATTGCCAAACGGTCGGTCCAGCGCATATCAGATGTCATTAGCGCCGCCATAAAAGCATCCGGGTAGTGAGCTTTGAGATAAGCCGTCCAATAAGCAATCAATGCATAGCACGCTGCATGAGACTTATTAAAACAATAATTCGCAAACTCAAGTAGCTGATTCCAAAAAGTTTCTGCAATTTCACGACTAGCACCACCGACTTTGATAGCTCCTTCAATAAACTCTGGCTTCACTTTTTTCATCAAATCAATCTTCTTTTTACCTACCGCTTTACGCAGAGTATCCGCTTGCCCGCCCGTAAATCCACACCAAGTTCGAGAAATCTGCATGAACTGCTCTTGGTAGATCAAAATTCCATAAGTGTTTTTGAGCGCACCCTCTAATCCTGGATGCAAGTAAGTAATTGGTTCTTTACCGTGTTTTCGCTTAATAAACGAGTCAATGAACTGCATAGGACCAGGACGATAAAGTGCCACCATAGCGATAATATCTTCAAAGGTAGATGCCTTTAGGTCACGCAAATATCGCTTCATTCCAGCAGATTCCAATTGGAATACACCGGTTGTCTCTGCTCTCTGCAACAATGCGTAAGTTTTTTCGTCATCTAGCGGCAGAGCTGACAAATTAATATCGTCATGATAGACTTTACGAATCATCCGGAGTGCATTGTTGATGACTGAAAGGTTAGATAGTCCCAAAAAGTCCATTTTAAGAAGGCCAAGTTCTTCCACCTGTCCCATCGGAAATTGTGCTGCGATTGGTCCTTTTGCCGATACTTCAAGCGGCAAGAATTTTACCAAATCGTCTGGTGCGATAATTACACCACAAGCATGCACGCCGTGATTACGTATCGTCCCTTCAAGTCTTGCAGCAAAATCGATTACTTCTTTTGAGGTCGGGTTGGTTTCATATTCTTGTTTCAAATCAGGTACATCGCGAATTGCGTCCGCTAGATGCACATGGTGGCCTTGCACTGGATCTGGCACCATTTTGGCTAGCCTGTCTGCTTCGGCGTAAGGCACTTCTAATACTCTCGCAACGTCACGCACTGCGTTTTTGGCCATCATCTTACCAAATGTCGCAATATTTGATACTCTTTCAAACCCATACTTATCTGAACAGTATTGAATCACTTCATCGCGTCTAGTATCCTGAATATCAGTATCGATATCTGGCATACTAATTCTATCTGGGTTCAAGAATCTTTCAAAGAGTAAATCATATTTCAATGGATCCAATTCTGTGATACGTAGAGCATAAGCCAAAATTGAACCAGCCGCGCTTCCGCGCCCAGGTCCGTATACGATTCGCTGTGATTTCCCCCAGTTGATAAAATCTTGCACAATCAAGAAATACCCATTGTACCCCATTTTATCAACTACGGACAATTCATAATCAATACGTGGTAAAACTTTGTGTTCTTCGTCACGTTCTTTATCTATCTTCTCTAAGATCTTACGGCACTCATCTATATCGAGTTTTTCGACCTCTTCTAGACTTTTGCCAGCGTATCGATTAACTAAACCTTGAAAAACTAACTTATCCAAATAAGTTTTTTCATCTTCACCATCTGGCACTGGGAACTTCGGAATCAAAATTCGTCCGAGTTGTAAATCCACATCACACCTTTCGGCAATTTTTTTCGTATTTAGTACCGCCTCTGGACAAGTGTCTTGCCAATGTTCGATGATTTCACTTGCCGAAATAACATGTAAGTCAAAGTCTTTCAATGTCATCCGATTCTTGTCGGATAAATTCGCTGCCGTACCAATACATAATAATACTTCATGTGCATCTTGGTCTTCATGTTTCAGATAATGCGCGTCGCAGGTCACCACCAGTGGCAATCCCAACTCTTTGGCGTGCGCCATATGCCAATCATTGACTTTTTTCTGCTCTGCCGAATGCGTCGAAGACTTAGGATGCCCATGATCTTGCATCTCTAGATAGAATCTATCTTTAAACACATTTCGGTACCAATCAATTAGTTCCAAAGCTCTTTCATCATCGTCGTTGCGAATCGCTTCAGAGATTTCCGAACCCATACATCCAGACAAACAGATAATTCCCTCATTGTATTTTTTGAGTTCGTCGTGGTCGGTGCGTGGTTTATAATATTTACCGTGCTCCTCAGCATTAGACATAATCCGACAAAGGTTTTCGTAGCCCTTATTATTCATCGCAATAAGAGTGATATGGAATCTTTGTTTGTCATGTGCCGGATCCTTATCGGTCATTTTTCGCGCCGCCACATAAGCCTCTAAACCTAGTAGAGGCTTAATCCCGTTTGCATTGCATTCTTTATATAGTTCCACTAAACCAGACATTGTACCGTGGTCGGTCACCGCCACAGCTTCCATGCCCTGTTCTTTCACAAATTGCACCAATTCCGGCACCTTAGTTAAACCATCCAACAACGAATAATGTGTATGGTTATGTAAATGCACAAAATCGCTGGGTTTCAGCGTAGGCGCTTTAGGCATCTATAGTCTTCTTTACTTTCTCAGCACCCTTTTCGGCTTTTTTTGCAACTTTCTTTACTTCTTTTGCTGCAGTTTTGCCTACTTTTTTTGCACCTTTTTCTGCTGCTTTACTAACTTTTTTGGCTTCTTCTGCTACAGTTTTGCTGACTTTTTCGGTTTTTTCTTTTACTTCCTCGGCTTTTTCGCTAATTTCTTCTTTTTTTTCTTCAACCTCTTCTTTTTTCTCTTCGGTTTCAGAATCATCGAAATCTTCTTCAAAATTGTCAAACTCGTCGTCGCAATCTTCATCTTCTTCTAACTTCTTTGATACGAATTTGCCTGCTAACGCACCAGCTAACGCCCCGAGTGCCGCACCCAAAATAAACTTGCCCGCCCCACTTTTATTTTTTTCCGCCATTTTCGCTCCTTTCTTTGGCTTTGGCCTCTTTGATTTTTTCCTTCATTTTAGGGGTAATGTATTTGTCTACAAACATTTCTACAGTCCCACCAAAAGAAGTCATACCTTTGACGTTTGATACGATTCCATTTGCATTTTTGGCAATATCCTGGCTCTCGACTACAACCTTTTCAACTTCTTTACTTAGTTTAATTAGCTTTACCAAAAGTATAATCGCCAAAATTAAAAGCAAAAGCAAAGTTGTACTTAAAATTGCTACGATTATCCATTCTGCTACATTCATTTTTATTCCTCCTTAATTAAATTATAGCATATACCCAGGATAGTCCATAAAGCTAGCTAGGTTATTCGCTAGCACTATATTCTTCTACGAATTTCTGCACATCCTTAGCATAATCCGTGTGGCCCATTACATATTCTAAATGTGCCATAAAGTAATTCTTTGGATCGCCTGTAGTAATCCATTTACCCTTGCTATGTGCAACTACCACGTCGCCATGTTCTGCCAGCTTAGTAATTGCATCAACTGTCCACAACTCGCCATCTAGACCAGTATTAGATGGAATCAAATAATCAAATACTTCCGGAGTTAACAAATATCGTCCATAGCTGGTCAAATTACTTGGGGACAAATCTGGAGTCTTTGGTTTTTCGACAATATGGCTAAGCGTGCCATTGTCTTTTAGAGCTACCATACCGAATTTATTCCAAGTTTCTTCAGGCATTTCTTGGGTTGCAATTACAGCTTTGGCATCTGGGTGTTCTTTATATTTTTCAATCAATGTTTTGACGTCACCCTCACCTAGGATTAAGTCGTCGCTATAAAGCACCACGAACGCATCATCATTCTCGACGAATTTCTTTGCCGATACGATTGGAGAGCCGTTACCATATGGCAAGCTAGCATCCTGTTCAATGACGGTGATTTTTGGGAATTTCAATACTTTTTCTACTGGCTCAAAACGCTCTGATTTGCCTTGTTTATCTAGCAAAGCCTTAACGTTGTCGGATGGATTATGGAAATAGTCGTCATAGATTTCTTTACTTTTAGTGTTTGGAGTTGCGACTATTATGATTTCATCAATTCCCGCTTCGGCACATTCCTCTACGCATAGTTGCATCACTGGCTTAGCGCCAATCGGAATCATAGCCTTTGGAATAGTTTTAGTGATAGGTAGATAACGGCTAGCAAAGCCAGCATCTGTAATTATTGCTTTCATTAAAGCCTCCTTAAGTCTTAATTATAGCATGTAAGCATACAAAAAGGTGATAAAAGTATAATTTTTATCACCTCTGTAAAAACGCCGAGTATGTTTCTATTTCTTGCGAGTATGTTTTTTAGCTGTCTTCTTTTTTGCAGATTGGCTACGTGCAGCCTTATCTTCTAATTCTTGCGAACGATTATGCACGCCATAAATCAAGCTAGTTGCACCCACAATCATCATGTATGTTCCAAAGAAACGAATGAACGTAGAAATTTCAAAATTTCCTGCATTCAAAATCACTAAACCAATCACACAGCCTGCTACACCAGCGAAAACGCGGATAAATCTGTCGGTTGGATCGACCGTTGACAAGAATCCATGAAAAATATCAATTAAGCCCGAGGCAATTGTGTAAACCGAAATCACAATTACTACGTTAGCAAGATTGTCTACTGAGAACAAGAGTGTCAAGGCTGCAGCTACATCAATTGCTGCATCAATTACTGCGTTAAACCAACCGTGTTTCTTGGTCGAACAATATAATGCACCTACTGCATCAATGATACCCATGAGTAGCAAGAATACACTGATGATTGCGATTACGTTTTCTAAGCTAGCCATTCTCGTAAACAGTGCAAAACAGCCAAATGTAGCGGCGAGAGCACCTCTAAACAAAAACACTAACCAATGCTTGTCGATATATTTTCGATTAATCTTTGCCATAGTTTTCCTTATTTACTTATGCTTATTATAGCACAAATTAAACTTTTTATGCTAATATAATAATATATAGTGTCATACAAACAAGAATAAGGAAACTATGAAAAACAATATCTTAATTAACACAACGTTAGTTCTATTAACAACTACGATCTTTTTTGGTGTAGAATTATCTAGTGGTAGCTCCTCCGCCACCTCCGCTTCTACCGCTCTTGCTTCAGTCAAAGTAGCAGCATCCTGTACCCTCTCTACTTCTGGAGGAGGTAACTATTCTGCTACTGTACCAAATGGCACTAGTGCAGAAATAGCAGGTAGTACTATGTCAGTATCCTGTAATGATGCAGGAGGCTTTGCACTATATGCTGTAGGTTATTCTGATGACACTGTAGGTAATAATAATATGATAGGTAGTTCTACTAATATACCTACTAATACCTCAGGTACTAACTCCTACTGGGCTATGAAGATTAATCCTACTTCTGGTACTACTCCTACTATAGAAAACTCCTTCAATAACTATCACATAGTACCAGACATTCATACTAAAGTAGCTTCATATGCTAGTTCTACTGGTACAGGCAGTCTATCCGTCAATGCTACTTATAAAGCTAATATCTCTTCTACTCAACTTGCTGGTAATTATCTAGGTAAGGTTAAATATACTCTGATTCATCCATCAAGTGGGCCTGCGCCTGCTGCTCCACTGGCTGCTTCTGATTGTCCTGCTCGCTCTATTTGTTACGCTCCTAATGCTGATGATATAGAGGGTACTATGCTTGGCACAGAATTTAGTGCTGTAGCTGCATCGCCTAAGGCTGGTAGACAAACTAACGTTCCCACTAACTCTACAGTAGACTTAAGAGCCTATAATTATTCAAGACCAAGCTATGGTTTCGCTGGTTGGTCTCCCAAATATGATGCAGAAGTGAATACTTCAGATATTATTTATGGTCCTCAAGCCACTATCTCCACTAACCCAAACGATCCAGAAGGTGTAGACGTTTCTACTAATGGCCTTATTCTCTACCCTGTTTGGGTAGCTTCTACTGGAACTATGCAGTCCTTTACATATTCAACTTGTAACTCTATGAATATAGGCGATGTTACTGCTAGAACTGATTCCCGTGATGATGAAGTATATGCTATCGCTAAGTTAGCTGATGGAAAGTGTTGGATGATTGAAAACTTAAGATTAGATTATGGCGCAAATATCACTCCATCAAACACTCAAAGTAATAATGGTGCTTTTGGTGGGGTATTTACAGGACTTGCCATGCCTGAAAATGCTAATTTCGACAACGTAAATCCACCGATACCCAATAGTTTATATGGTACAGAGAATGATAATAGACCAAACATTATTGCAGGTGGGCATAGTTCTTATTATGCATATCGTATCCCAAGATATAATAATAATAATACTTTGCTAAATAGTGGACTAACACCTAGCTATAAGGGAAATGGTAATAATTTGCAATGGTATGGATATGGGAATTACTATACGTGGGCAGCTGCAAATGCTGACACGAATTTTTACGAAATAGAACATAATAGGGTATTAACATCAATTTGTCCAATGGGATGGATTTTACCGACTGGCGGAAATAATGATGATATTATCGAGGATAACAATGATTATTATCTCCTAGCATCATCAATTATTGGAACAGAACCGAACCAGCATTCTAATAATGGCGACCCATATTGGGGATATTCCTCCAATGAATATTATGCTGCACCAATAGCTATGAAAAAATATCCCAATAATTTTGTTCTCTCTAAAAAGTATATTAATACTAGATCAAGTATCAACGACGAGGGTTATTATTGGACGTCTTCTACCTCGATGTATAGTAATACCTCTTATATTTTCTATATAACGCAATCTAAAGTATCACCGTCCGAAAGTGACTTGCTTTATGACGGTTTTTCTGTTAGATGCTTTACTCAGCCTCAAGCTTAAAAAATACTACGCTTCGTAAAAATCATACATGCCTAATCTTTTTTCTCGCCGACTCTACTAATCTCGTCTTTTGGTAAGCTAAAGGCTTCAATATCATATCATGTGCTGGTGTGTAGCGTAATTCCGTACACCCAAACGAGCGTTTGAATTCCGACACGCCATAAAACCTATGCGAAGTTTCATCAGGTTCCACGATTCCCCACAAATTGTATCGGATACAACCACGCTTCCTGGCTTCTTCCATTGCTGCCATATGAAGCAAAGGCGCCGCCGAATACTTGGTGCCAAGTTCCGACGATACTCCATAGTGGTAACTTGCCTCTGGTCCGTAAAAAATCATAAAGTTCTGTGCCAATACTTCCCCGTCTTTGCGAGCCGTATATATCAGTATTTCCCCACCTTCGCGGAATGCTTCAAATTGTTTAGTGAGAAACGACGATGAGAATGCCACGTATTTCTGCCTCTCAGCATGCAGTTTTTCTAACCGGCAAAACTCCTTAATCGACGCGTCATCGGTATCAGCCGTAATTTCAATTTCATTTTTGGCTGCTTTGCGTAGTTTGCGGCGAAATCCTTGCGAAGCTCCTGCTAAGATCTCTTCTTTAGAATTTCGTAAATCTAGCACACCAGCAAATTCTACCGATAAATACATTGGTGCCTTTTTAAGCCCCAATTCCCCCATCAATTTCAAGGCATCATTTGAGAGCTCTAATTGTGGTCGCACGCGTACGAACACGCATCCAAGCTTTAATCCCTGCTCGCGGATATCATCAAAAACCATCTTCACGGCTTCTTTATCATCCCAATCTATAATTGGCCCACCAGCAATCGCCATATAACGTCCGCGCTTCGCTGTCTCTACCACGCCAGCGTAGGCACCGACAATCTTTTTATCATCCATCAGTAGTCGTCGTACGACCTTCTTCCCACGATTAAGATGAAATTCATAAAAATCCCATGACTGTAAGAAGTTGGCTTCCTCATGTGAAGTTACAAATTTGTCCCACTCTGGGCGACTCGTAGCGTCTATTATCTGTTTACTCATAGATGTCTCCTTTTCTTGCGCGCAGTCTCCACAATATAATCCTTCAGATAGCCAATTTTTGAAATTACGAGATCATGCGCTGGCACATATTCAACCACATCACTACTAAACCCAGTCTTAAAAGTCGTTACTCCGGCATAACGGTGGTTGGGTTGTCCCGCCGGAGCAATTCCCCATAGATTAAATCTCTTGCAGCTATCTGCTTTCAAATCCCGCATCGCTCTCCAAAGTAGAGCATAAGCTCCAGGTAATTTACGGTTAAGTGCAGTAGATGCCGCCTCATAGTAATCGCCTTCGTGTTTATCATGAATAATTAATCCATACGCTACTGCTTCGCCTTCTGCCGTCTTCGCTATATAAATATCAATATTATCGCCAAATGCTTCCCTTTCAGCTAGCAAAGTTTTTAAATCCGGCGGTACAAAATTCTGTCTTTTTGCAGTTTCAGATTGAACTTTATGAAATTCTTCAAAAATTGCCTTATCGCGACTCTTCTCTACCGTAATTCCAAGCTTATCAGCTCTGCGTACTTCGTACCGAGTTTGTCTTCGCATATTACTTAACAGTTCTTCCTCAGTTTTAGTTAAATCAATCACTACGGTATGTTCTGCCGCTAAATGCATTGGCGATTTTTTCATTCCTAAATCTGCTAATATTTGCAAATTCTTCCGATTAGCCAAAAGTTGCGGGCGCACTCTTACAAAAACACACTTCTCTTTTTCTGCTATTTCACTAATCTTCGCAAAGACTTTCTTCGTCAGTTTTTTATCATCCCAATCAATTAAGGGGCCACACGGTATTTCAAGGTATCGTCCACGCTTAGCATCTCTCACTATCATCTGCGCCCAACCTTTACCGTCAAAATCCTCAACGATTACTTTGTCTCCTAAGATTTCATTCATTTTGCCATATTCTGGCGACTGTAAGAAGTTTGCCTCTGGATGGTTTTTTACGATTGTAGCCCAAGTCATTTTTCCTCCTCCCATAAATACTCTCTTACGATGTCAATTGCTGGCATCAAGTCACTTCTACGATAATAATTCGGAAAATTAATCACATGTTCCGCTACTGATACCGCAGTCGGGCAATCATGCTCAGGAAATCCAAGTTTCTTATAATAACGTTCTGGCGAAACTGGTTGCTTATACCACAACCCATCGAAATAAAACCCCGCTTTCGCCAATTTCTTTAAAACGGTATCACGTTCTTTTACGAAACAAAACTCACGTATCGGCAACTCACCAGATTTGCGTAGATTTTTGAACTGTTTTAAAGCTAATTTAGCTTCAAATTTACTGATTTTTCGTTTCAGATCCAAACGATTGTCGGCCGATTTCTCTACGAAGTGAATCGCTACTAAAATCTTCATTAGTACACCGCCTAGGTGTAAAAAGGTTAATTTACGACAAGTCCATCCAAACAAAGGATAAAATCTAGCTCTCAAATGGTCAGAGAATTTCGGTAATTTGCTAGGCGCTTTAATTCGGTGCTTAACAGGGGCACGTAGTACTACCGCCCCACCAGAAATCGTATCAATTACCTTATCCTTCCCAAAAGAAAATGCCGCAGCCGCACCCACCGTGCCGCATTCTCGTCCATCAGGATATTTTACCCCAGCGCAATGCGCCAAATCTTCGATTATCGTCAGACCATGTTTTTCGGCAAATTGTTCAATTGATACAACACTGACTGGATTTCCTAAGCTATTTTGTATAATAATTCCCTTAATTTTGTCCTGAGAAACTTTGACTTGCCTGCTCTTAATAGCTGCGTCCAAAGTATTAATATCAAAATTTAAATCTTCTTTAGTAATATCGGCAAAAATCGGTACAAGACCAGCCGCTTGGACAGCCTCATATACCGCGTAGCAGGTAAAACCATTCACAATTACCGCATCACCTGGCTCAAAATATGATTTTAATGCAATCGCTAGTGCCGAGCGCCCATTCTTGCATAATATCGCATCGCCTTCGTAGCGTTCCTTTAAATATGCACACAACTTACCGCAGTGTTTTTTTCTCCCCACTGCAAAAAGGTGTCGGAAAACATCACGTCCCCGATAGGTTGCTGCCATACCTAAGAAATATCGCTTCACTTATTTAGCCTTTCTACAAGTGTACCTAAAGCTCTCGCTAATTCATCTGGACTAGAAATATACGGTGCATGTGTCCAATTCGCATAAAACTTTAATTCGGCGTTTGGTAATTTTTCGTACATCATCGTTGCTTGACGTGGTGGCGTGGTGGTATCCTTTTTGCCCCACAAAATGAATGTCTTAGTCTCCACTTTCGTTAGGTCCAAATTTTTGTCAGAGTCAATCATATTGACTAAGGTCTTTTTCATATTCTCTGGCGCTTTTGAATAATCTGTCGACCCAGTAATACGGTGGAAGGCTTTATCGACTAGAGGAATTTTCTTAAGGGGTTTACCAATCTTCGCTACCTTTTCCACCATCTTCTTTTTCATAGACGGTTCATAAATCCCGGCCGCATCTAACAAAATCAAATATTTCAATTTTTCTGGCTTTTCTGCGCATAGATTTAGCAAAATTCGTCCGCCATTTGAATGGCCCAGTGCAATCGCTCCGTCTGGTATTTCTTGGTCTGCCCATTTCATATAATCGTCAATAGTAAATTCTTTCTTTGACTCCTCGGTGAGACCAGGTACGTGTAACATCTTAACGCTAAGGCCCTTCTCTCGTAAAAGTTCAATTGTTTTTTTCCACGGTTCCACCGTATAAGTCCACCCGTGTATTATGTAGAGATCAGCCATTAAGCCCTCCTTTTTGATTGTTAACGCACCTATTTTTAATCATTACGAATCCAACCCCCAGCTTTTACGCCGCGCTACGGCAGCTTTTTCACGTCGGCAGAGTTTTTTTGCATCTTTTGGATTAGCGAGTAACTTTTCAATAATCCACTCTAAATACTGACTCCCCTTAAAAATCAACGTTTCTCTACCCCGTACGCGTTTTTCAATATACTCTAAAGCTTTTCGAGGGTCAGTCGTCGCCACCGCTGAAATACCGAGTTTTTTGAGCTCTGGCGCTGTAAACTGTTTGGTGCGGCGACCTACTAGGATTACCTTCTCTGGTTCCACATCGGCAATTAACTTAGCTAAACGAATATGTTCCTCCTCAGTCAATGAGCCTTGATCTACGATGTCACCGATAATCAACCATTTATGTTCGGCGTGCATTCGTTTTGCCATATCAAGCACCGACATCATCGAAATCATATGAGCGTTATAACTGCTATCAATAATATCAATTCCCTTAATACCCTTAAAATGCGAACACCTCCCAGGCGCAATTTTGAGCCCCGTAAAATCAGGGTTGAACTTAAGCTTCAAATACTTCATCAAATCTTTTGCCACAAACAGATTAAAGGAAATATCCTTTGGCTCCGGATGATCAAAATGGAAAGTAGTGTCACCATAGGTAAAATCTGTATAATCTGGATAAACTACATATTTCTTCAAATCCGTTTTATTAATTGGAATTACCTTAGCATCAATTCCTTTTGTAGCTTCCACCATAATTTTAGATTTAGCATCAATATAAACTCGCTTAGTAGTATTAGCTGGTAAATTAGCAAATTCCGCCGCAATTGCTTCTTCTACACTCTTAAATTTGCCCTCATTTACAATTTTTTCGAATTGTACAGCATGCGACAAACCAATTGATACCCAGATTGTTACCTCTGGTTTTAGCCACTCAGCCAAAAACTCAGCCTCATGTGGTCGTTCCCCATCAATCTCTACTACATAAAACTCTTTTCGTCTCCAGGTGAAAACAGCTTTAATTGGTGCAGCGATTAACAGCCAAATCCAACGTAACTTAGAACCCCGTATACCTTTTAAACCTAAGACATCAAAAGGTATTCCAAAAGCTGAATTGGCATCGTGTGAAAAATGAGCTTTCTTGCCGATTTCGTGTTCTAGCATCATCATCATTGTGGTCTTACCCGCCGAACCAGTTACCGCAATAATACGCGGTTTCCATCTCTTAAGTACAAGATTCGCACAATGTCTGAAATATCGAGCCACTACGAAATAAAAGCGTTTCTTAAATTTAGCAACACTCATGCCCTAATTATATCACATCTTGCATTTTTAGTGAAAGTATGGTATAATTACATAGAGAGAGGTCCCTAAGGGACCATTTTTGTACATTAATAGGAGGAAATAGAGGATGAAACACATGTATGATGGGCTATATCAGAAGTTTATTGCATCATCTAGAGTGAATACTCTTTCAAAAATGGCGCACTTATATCTAGTAATCTTGGCGGGAGGTGAAGGAACGCGCCTCTTCCCTTATAGTAATCCAGGACGTCCAAAACAGCTTTGCCCTATTGGTGGCAACAATCCGCGCACCAATACTTTTATAAAGCGTACTATCGCAAACTATATCAATTGTGGTTTTAATCGTGAACGTATTATGGTTATCACATCTAACGATTACCAAACCAGATTAATCAAACGCCAAATCACAGGCCCAGGAGGAATCCCACTAGATAATATCTGGGAGATCCCTTCCAGTTTTGGTTACTCCGGTACTATGGTTGAAACTACCAAGAGGATTACTGAATTCGACAGCGAAGCTATCATTCTTAATACTCCATCTGACCATATATTAACACCTGATTACAAATTTATTGAAGCGGTTTTTACAGCCGTCATCAATGCCGAAAAAGGCTATGTCTCTGCAATCGGTGTCAAAACCAATAACCTAGACACCGTCATGGCTTGTGGCAATATTATTTATGACCAGGAAAAGCTCAATAATGGCATCACTATATCCAAAGATTTTATTGAAAAACCGGGTATAACACGAGCCAGAGAGTTGATTAAGAATGATATATCGGTTTGCAATACGGGCATCTGTGCTTGGCGAGCTGACGCTTTATTGGAATACGCTCCAAAAAACACTAAGGACCTCACTACCGAACGCTTAATGAGAGCTTTCAATGGTTACTTAAGGATTGTAGTAGGAGAATTCCAATGGCAGGATTGTGGTACTTTGAGGGGCCTTTATTCAGCTTTGGATAAAATGCCACACACCCAAAATGTAGTTTTAGGTGAAGGGAAAATTAATCTAGATAATAGCTGTAAGCGTAGCTTGTTTTACGCCGATAAAGGCTTATCATTGAATGTTAGCGATACTTCAGATTGTGCAATAATTTTTACTAAAGTCCATAATCAACCGGTATTACTCATTTCGCATCTCGATGAAAGTCAAAAAATCAAAGAACTCGCTGAAGACTACTCTCGACACGAGAAAATCTTAATTGATGACTTTTCACTTGGGGCGCGCAATAACAGGGTTCTATATTCGAACATGTATTATGAATATAGTGTCGGATTTGTTAATGTAGAAGATTACATTGTTCATATTGTTCGCCGTTCTAATTATGGCGATATTGAAGCAGAAATCTTCAAGAAAAAATCTACTTCCACCAAATAGTAACACTTCAAAAATCCCCGACTTTTAGATCGGGGATTTTTCATAAATCAATTACATCTTAATTTCTGCATCAACACCTGCAGGGAGTGAAAGATTTTGCAAGCTTTCAATCGTCTTAGGGGTAGCGTTCGAAATATCAATCAAACGCTTATGCACTTTCATTTCAAACGCCTCACCGCCAGTCTTATAAACGTGTGGCGATTTCACTACAGTAAAAGTGCTACGTTTGGTTGGCAACGGGATTGGCCCACTGATTGTAGCACCAGTACGGATGGCGGTGTCTACGATTTGTTTTGCACTCTGATCGATCACGCGATGATCATAAGCCTTTAGGCGGATTCGGATCTTAAGTCCTTCTTGTTTTTTTTCTGTCATTTTTCCCTTTCTCCTCTATAATCTTAGATGAACACTAGGAGAATTGGTTCGTCAATAAGTTTTTAGAGGTAGATAATTAATTTATATCTACCTCCATTATAACACTTTTATGCTGTATGTCAATTCGCTATCTGTTTTCCGAAAATTTGCGGATTTCTGAGTAATAGTAAATGTTTCCCAGTAAGAATAACCCAATAAACAAGAAAAACGTGCCAGTAATTGGGTAGAATAGCTCTGCACTTTGTTCAAGCATTGCCGCAAATATCAATCCAATCATCACGAGTAGTGACATAAATGGCGCAAAATATGCCAAGAAAAACACTGTCCTGCCATATAATGTATTTGCAAAATCCCGAATTAATCCGCGCATTTCTTTTACGCTGAGTCTATAAATATTCTTTTTCTCCGCCATGATTCTCCTTATGCTTATACAATTATTATAACATACATTATTATAAATCAAATACTTGACTAAAATAAAAAAGCGTTTATAATTATAAACATAATTGGTTATACAAACAAGGAAAATAAAATGAAAAAAATAAAAAGAATGGTCGCGGTGGCTGCAGTGGTATTACTTAGTGCCCAGCTTAGTGAGGCCAACGTATTCGCAGTTAACCCATATAATATTTATTACGAAGGTGGAAATCCACTTAGTGCTAACAATGTCAGTATCGAACCAGAATCAATAGATCAACTAGTCCCACTGCTTAATTCAGATGTTGTTTCGACTACACCTGTCTACCCAGAAAACTGGGAAGATGGTTATGTAAAAGATTCAGGAGTATGCTATCCGTCTAAGTATTATACGATTCATGAAGGTTTTTCTCCTATGTTAAGCGGAGCTCCCGACAGTCATAGTTTTACCATTTCTAACGGCAAATTTCGAGCGGACGTCGATATTCTAAATGAAGTAACAGAGTATTTAGGTGAAGGTGATTATGCCATCGCGATAAGGCCAAATCTCAACTTTATTTATGCTGGATGGAGTATTTATTCAGACGCAAATTGTGAAAATGCTATCGATTATATATCTCCCCTAAATTATAATGATGGTAGGATTTTCCTTGAATTGAAATCGACCCTCTATAAAGAGGATACTATTGTGCCTTTTGTAACAAATGCTCTGGCTTTTGGTATCTCTGATATAGACGCTGCTCAATCATATAAAATATTGAGCGAAGGAAATGAACTTAACCCAGAAATCATGTTTGCTTCTTCAGCTGAGTCTCTACAACCAGAGCCGGGCATTCCTTTCAAAAATATGTTCGTAGATAGCGATGGATACATCTATTCTGAATACGACCCAGTCACTAAAGACCACATCGAAACAACTAATCGTAGCAACATATATGTACAATTATATCCTTCTACTCAAGCTGATGGCGTCCACTTCGTCTTCGGTTTTGCTGGTAATGCAGCTAGCGGCATAGAATACTATACTATCAAACATAAAGTTCAATATGATACGGACGCCAATGGCGAAATCACTGGTATCGTCGACGAGGATAGATACGATGGTGAATATGCAAGCGGTTCACTGTATAGAGCTAAAAATAGCTATAGATTCTCGCACTGGGTTGCCGATGTAGACGTATTCTTAGAAGATGGAACCCTAATTAGGGCTGGCGAGCCAATCACTAGTGAACAAATCAAAACAGTCGTAGTCGACAGAGATATTAAGTTTACTGCCATTTTTGAAATCGATGTAGCTGTTCCAAATACTGGCGCCTCTACTTCAGAAACTAATGCTGTAGCAATTACCTTCTCAGCTTTCGGGATTTTATTAGGCGCTTTGTTGATTCGCTTCCTACCTCGCTTTACGCATAGGAAGATAGGTTTCGATAAATAGAACAATAAAAAATAACCCCTCACGGGGTTATTTTTAAATGTATCAAATTATTTGATAACCTTGGTGATAACACCAGAACCGACAGTCTTGCCACCTTCACGGATAGCAAAGCGGTCTTGATCGTTCATAGCCACAGGAGCGAGCAATTTAACCTTGAAGGTTACCTGATCGCCAGGCATGACGATTTCTTTGTCAGCTGGAAGTTCAACTTCACCAGTTACGTCAGTAGTACGGAAGTAGAACTGTGGTTTGTAACCCTTGGAGAATGGAGTGTGGCGACCACCTTCCTCTTTCTTCAAGATATAAACCTGAGCTTCAAATTCAGTGTGTGGAGTGATAGTGCCTGGCTTGGCAATTACCTGACCACGTTCGATTTGATCACGCTCAATACCACGGAGGAGAAGACCAGCGTTATCGCCAGCTTGACCTTGATCGAGAGTCTTGTGGAAGGCTTCAATACCAGTAACAACTGATTTTTGAGTTTCTTTAAGACCAACGATTTCAACTTCGTCATTCAACTTGATAACACCTTGCTCAATACGACCAGTTGCAACAGTACCACGGCCTTTAATTGAGAAGACATCTTCGATTGGCATAAGGAATGGTTTGTCGAGATCGTGTTCTGGGATATCAAAGTACTCATCCATAGCAGTGACGAGTTCCATGATAGCATCTTCAGCTTCCTTATCACCTTCTAAGGCCTTAGTAGCAGAACCTTTGATGATAGGAGCGTTGTCGCCGTCGAAACCATATTTGTTGAGAAGTTCACGTACATCCATTTCAACGAGCTCAACGAGTTCTGGATCAGCGAGGTCCATCTTGTTGAGGAATACGATGATTTTTGGTACGTTCACCTGGTGAGCCAAAAGTACGTGCTCACGAGTCTGTGGCAAAGGACCATCATTGGCAGCAACCACGAGGATTGCACCATCTACCTGAGCAGCACCAGTAATCATGTTCTTAATGTAGTCTGCGTGACCAGGCATATCTACGTGTGCATAGTGACGCTTTTCAGACTCATACTCCTGGTGAGAAGTAGCAATGGTGATACCACGTGCTTTTTCTTCTGGAGCGTTATCGATTTGATCATAAGCGACTGCCTTGTTCACGTCGGACGGCAAGCGCTTTGCGAGTACGTTTGTAATCGCAGCAGTTAAAGTAGTTTTACCATGGTCGACGTGACCCATAGTACCCACATTAATATGTGGCTTGGAACGGTCAAAATTTGCCATTCAATCTCCTTTTATATTATTAATGTTTGGAGCGCTAATAAAAACCAGCTCCAAAACTCTACCATACTATTTTAGACTATTTTTGCTAAATTGTAAAGAGTAAAATGTGTTTTTGTTTAACATAAAAAATGTGGCCCGTTTATGGACCACGTAGATTAAGTTGTTACAGTCTTTCACGAACATCTCCGCCAAAGAAAGATTTTGGTTTTTTAAGTAACCATATGATTGCTTCAAACTTAGCAAGGCTTCTCAGCGGTTCCTGATATTTTGTCCTAGTAGCAAATCTTGTCAAAAGCTCTGCATACATATCAGATGTAGACTTTGTTCTCGATTGGATTTCCGCAAAATCACTGGACAAAGCTCTCTTGATGTGTTGGATTATTGCCCAACGTTTGTCGTCGAGTCGCTTTGCGTGGTTGACTAGTGAAAATGGGTTTTCATATCCTTCATCCGGAACCATTGCGATAATATCCTGCTTCGGGAATGAAAAAACCATTTCAGACTTCTTTATAGGTCGGTCGTCATCGATTTTGTGATGTGCCCAATATATAAACTTGACATCGATAGCCTCGTCATTAGAATCCATTACAGTATTCCAACCCAAAGGGCTTTTTCGTTCTATAGGGCTATTATTTTCTACTATCTTCTTCTCCTTAGCTGCCTTTACTTCCATTATGTAACCCTCCTTATAAATGTGCAAAGATAACAACTTATACAGTAATTATAGCATAAAAAGGCTAAAAAGTCAATTATTACCATTTACTTTTTATTAAATTTATGGTATAATTAAAAAAGTTTGTTATTAATACAAAAGCAATTTAATAGATGGATTTTGAGGAGGGGTTAAAATGAAAAAAATTAGCGTGGTGCTAATAATCTGTCTTCTTGTTTTGTGCTTAGCAAGTTGCGCTCAAGAAGAGGAAGACACAGCGGAAGACGAAGGATATAATAACGAACTTGTTGCTCAAATCGATGAATTAAAAAAATCTATAGATGACCCAATTTTCTGGTCATCATCCGAACGCGCTATTAGAATGGCGGGCGAAGCCCTTGAAGTAGGCTACCCTGTTTCAATAGATTTTAGGTTGCAAGTTGGCGACAAAACCAAAATAGTTACAGATTTTGATATGTATCTAGATGGTTCCGCGGATTATTGCAGAGAATTAAATATTTCAAAAGTGATCTGTGATCTAGCCCACGATGACACCGTTATCAGCGCCCATGCATCGGGTCAAACTGTAGAAGTAACCGGTATCATTATTAGGTGGCAAGCTAAGAAACATTGGTTTTCTAAAGAAATGATGGACTTCTCGGCGTGCGAGTTGGATTCTGAAGGTGGTTGGGACTATGCCAGCACCGGCAAAATGGAGTTTTTCGGTATGCCCCACATCATCAGTGTAGAATACGAAATCACTGGAGTTGAACTAACCTTCCTTTCGCCAGTTAAAGACGAAAAAACTCTTTCAGATTTGCGCGTCCGTGCCCTCAGATGATCCATCTTTCCTAATCCCCGACTCTAAGCCGGGGATTTTTCTATGCATACAAACTAATCTAACAAAACCACCCTTCATGGAGGGTGGTTTTTAGTTTAAGAACTTAAGATTATTTAGAATTTCTCTTCTCAATAATCTCTTGTGCCACATTTGGTGGTACTTCTTCGTAAGCATAGAGCTCCATCGAAGAAGCTGCACGACCTTGAGTCATACCACGTAGATCGCCAGTATAACCGAATAAGTTAGCCAAAGGACAAAATGCCTTGATTAGCTTAGCGCCACCGTTCAAGTCTTCCATCTCATCGATACGACCACGGCGCGAGTTGATATCACCAATCACGTCACCCATGAAATCTTCTGGGGTAGTAATCTCTAACTTCATTACTGGCTCTAGTAGTACTGGATTAGCTTTCTTGATACCTTCGCGGGTAGCCAAACTACCAGCGAGAGTAAAGGCTAATTCAGAAGAGTCCACATCGTGGTAAGAACCATCGTAGAGAGTCGCCTTAATGTCGACTACTGGATAACCAGCAATCACACCACCAGCCAAAGTATCCTCGACACCTTTTTGTACTGGTTTACGATATTCCTGAGGCACCACACCACCTTTGATTTGATCGATAAACTCGAAGCCCTTCCCTGGTTCATTCGGCTCAAATTTAATCCAAACATCACCATACTGGCCACGACCACCAGACTGCTTGATGTGTTTACCTTGTGCTTCTGCAGTACCACGAATGGTTTCACGGTAAGCAACCTGTGGTGCGCCAGTGTTGGCTTCAACGTTATGCTCTCTCTTCAAGCGGTCGATAATAATCTCAAGATGCAACTCACCCATACCTGAAATAATGGTTTGACCAGTTTCTTCGTCGGTATGAACGCGGAAAGTTGGATCTTCTTCTGCCATCTTTGAGAGACCAATACCCATTTTCTCTTGATCAGCCTTAGTCTTTGGTTCTACTGCAATTGATACAGGTGGATCTGGGAATTCAATCGATTCGAGTAGGATTGGAGATGCAGGTGCACAAAGTGTCGTACCAGTAGTACAATTCTTTAACCCCACTACAGCGGCAATGTCGCCAGCACCAATTTCTGAAATATCTTTACGGTCATTAGCGTGCATACGCACTAAGCGACCGACTCTTTCCTTATCACCAGTTGTAGCATTTAGTACTGTATCACCAGATTTTAATTTTCCAGCATATACACGAATGAAAATCAATTTACCCACGAATGGATCGGTTGCAATCTTAAAGGCAAGAGCGGTAAGAGGTTCAGAGTTGTCAGCCCTACGTACAACTTGGTCACCAGTTTTTGGATTAGTACCGACAGTCTGGCCTTGATCACGATCAAGCGGGGAAGGTAGGTAATCAGTCATAAGATCAAGAACTTTTTCTACAATCACACCACGACCATCACCACCAGTTACTAGGAAGAAGTCACCATCAAGCACGCGTTTGCGAAGAGCAGCCTTTAATTCTGCCTCAGTAATTGCTTCTTCACCTTCACTAAAGAATTTTTCCATCAAAGCTTCATCGGCCTGTACGGCTTCCTCAATTAGCATTGAACGAGCATTTTTGGCTTTTTCGACCATGTCGGCTGGGATTTCACCAACAGTGAGCTCATGATCGGCATAATCTTTGTAAGTGTAAGCCTTCATATCGATAAGGTCAACTACACCACAGATGTCTTTTTCAAAACCAATTGGCAAATGAATTGCTACTGCATTTTTAGACAAACGCTTGTGAATTGAATCTAACGATTTGTAGAAATCACCACCGATTTGGTTAATCTTATTTACGAAACAAATGCGTGGCACACCATACTTAGTAGCCTGGCGCCAGACCGTCTCAGATTGCGCTTCGACACCCATTTTACCGTCAAACACTACTACAGCACCATCAAGCACGCGTAGAGAACGTTCCACCTCAGCAGTAAAATCAATATGTCCTGGGGTATCAATGATATTAATTTGGTGGTTTTTCCAATAAACAGTTACCGCAGCTGAAGTAATCGTGATACCACGTTCCTTCTCCTGTTCCATCCAGTCAGTATCAGCACCGCCAGTGCCGCCCTTGACTAGGTCAATTTTATGCTTCAAACCGGTTCGATACAAAATCGCTTCCGAAGTCGTCGTCTTACCAGCATCAATATGGGCAATAATACCAATATTGCGAAGCTTACTTAAATCTTTTATCTCAGTAGCCATATGCTCCTTTATAATTTATTATTACGATTATCTATCTTTTTAAGTTATACACTCAAAAAGAAAACATTCCCTTAATTATACCATAAAAATATAAAAATAACGAAATTCACTTCAGTTTTTATAATGAATTATTTAAGTTACAAAGAAAAACCGGCGCAAATGAGCGCCGGTATATATAGAAAAGAAAGACAGTGCGTGGGCGAGGAGTTGAATAATTATAAGCAAAGCTATATAGCGATGAATTTACGGTGGTATTTAGTTCTGCTTGTTAAAATTGAACCCGTCGGTTCGCTTACTAAATAACGTTATGAAAATGTTCACCCCGCGGCGTCTTTTCTGTTCTATCATTTTAAGGAGCCTGCCTATAGTTATCTCCCGACAGCTATGGGCAACTATGGTAAATGAAAAAGCATTGGATAAATGCTCTACATAATTATAGCATGACACTCAAAAATTGTCAACTCATTTTAGTTTTTTGCGCAAAATTTCCTGCACACTAGATGGATTAGCTTTGCCATGCGATTCCTTCATGACCTGACCCACTAAGAATCCAATTACCTTTTCTTCACCAGCTTTAAAATCTATCTGTGCTTTCTGAGTTTCTGGTTTCGCTAAAACAATATCAACTATCTTTTCTAGCGCCCCCAAATCATTCTCCTGAATTAATCCTAATTCTTTCGCAATCTGCTTAGTTCCCCTCCCTTTCATTTGCGGATCAAACAAATGTAAGAACACTTCCTTTGTAGCTGTAGACGATAATTCCTTCTTCTCATTCATTTCCGCGAGTTCATTTAAATCTTTAGCACTTGGTAAATCATTCAAATACTCAACTGACTTTTCCTCAGCTAATAATACCGACGTAAACAAGTTAGAAGTAAGAGAAATAGCTGAAGTTGTCCCATCGAGGACCATAAGCTCGGCCGAACGGCCTTGAGTGTGTCCGAGATGGGACGACAAAGCTATTTCTCCTAATTTATTCATAAGTTGCGGATAATCAAGTAATACTTCCAAAACATCTTCTTTAATTATATCGTGGAATAAATTACGATAATCCATCGGCATCAAAGGTAATTTAGCCGATTCTGTGTCAATAAATTCTTTAGTTAAATTAATTGGTGGAATATCTGGTTCCGGCATATAACGATAATCTTTAGCTTCCTCTTTAGAACGCTGAGGAGAGGTTTTTCCAGTCGCATCATCCCAACCTCTTGTTTCCTGCTTGACTTTTTCACCAGCCTCTAGCAGTTTAGTCTGGCGTTTAATTTCGAACTCAGCTGCTCGTTCAGCCGATCGAAATGAATTCAAATTTTTGATTTCTGCACGTGTACCAAGTTTTTCCGAACCTTCTTCAGCTACGGAAACATTAACATCAAATCGCATATTACCATTATATAAATCACCATTAGTCACGCCGGCATGACACATTAAACGCCACAATTCTTTACAGTAATCATGTACATCTTTAGCAGAATGGATGTCAGGCATAGACACAATTTCAATTAGCGGCGTGTCTACTCGGTTTAAATCAACTAAAGAATAGTCTTTAAAGTGCGTTAATTTCCCAGCGTCACCTTCGAGGTGTGCATGCTCAATTCGCACACGAGTACCTGAAGGTAACTCTACGTAACCTTCACCAATGATTGGGTGATAGAATTGCGTAATCTGATATCCTTTTGGTGAATCAGGATAAAAATAGTGCTTGCGATCGAAGCGTGACGATGCATTAATCTCACAATTCATTGCTCGTCCAGCGCGAATAGCATACTTGATTGCTTCACCATTGAGTCTTGGCAACATTCCAGGTAAAGCATAATCGACTGGTGATACACATGAATTTGGTTCCTTGCCACGCGCATCATTGTCGACTTCTGAAAAAAGCTTTGTCTTAGTACAGAGCTGTACGTGGCATTCAATACCGATAGTTGGAATATACTTCATTAGATGGCTCCTAAATCTATTAGTGCTTGTTTATAAACTTGTAAGGCGTTATATGCTTGCTTATAGGTAATCTCAAGATCTGATTCATGCGCTAAGGCATTACGTAATTTGTGTGAACGCCAGACCGCATTTAAATGCGTAAATCTATCACCGCATTTTTTTAGACGTTCACCCATAGTTTTACCAGGTATACCCATCTCAATCATAGCTTTATCGAGTAGCTTATCTGCTTCAATCACAGTGGTCATAAAAGTTGCCGCATTATGTTGATTTAATTTATTTTCAATAGCTAAAAATTTTGTCTGATATACTTGCTTATTAAAGGTATATCCTCGTTTGCCAGTCAAAAGTATGGCCACAAAAACCAATACGGCTACAATTAATATTGCGATAATAAATGTTACTACCCCACCATCCATTAGATTAGCTCCTTTGAGAATTCAATCAAAGCCTTATCACTACGTCTCGGTCCGACCAACTGCAAACCTAGTGATAACCCTTCTTTGGTTTCACCTGCCGGAATAGCTAAGCCAGGCACACCAGCGAGGTTTAATGAAACACTCATTACATCTTCAAGATACATCGCTACCGGATCATCTACCTTTTCGCCTAGTTTAAATGCTGGATTTGGTGACACTGGAGTTAAAATATAATCAACTTTTGAAAACGCCCTTGCGTATTCTTGCACAATTAGAGTCCTAGCTTTGGCTGCTTTTAAGAAATATGCATCATAAAAACCAGATGATAACACAAAGTTCCCAATCATAATACGACGCTTGTTCTCTGGCATGAAACCTTCATTGCGTGTGTTTTCATATAAAGCATCTAAATCTTTGGACTTCTCTGAACGAAATCCATAACGTATACCATCATGTCGTGATAGGTTTGAGCAGAGTTCTGCTGGCACCAAAATATAATATGCCGCAAGACCATATTTTAGTGCTGGCATTTCAAGCTCAATAATCTCGTGACCTTTAGATTTTAGAAGCTCGACTTTGTTTTTTAATGCTTTTCTAATCTCTGGATGTACTGAGTCATTATCAAAATCTTTGATAATCCCTACTTTTGCTGGTCCTTTTTTGTAAACAGAGTCATTGTAATAATCTGGCAAAGTCGTCATATCTTTTGAATCTTGCCCTGAGGCTACCGACATCAAAAGATCCATATCTTCCGGGGTCTTAGTAAAGAATCCAATACAGTCAGTCGAAGACGCCATCGCTACTACACCATAGCGTGAAATCGTACCGTAAGTCGGCTTTAATCCATAAATCCCATTAAATGAAGCCGGTTGACGCACTGAGCCGCCAGTATCAGTACCAGTGGCAAACTCGACAATATCTAAAGCTACTGCTACTGCCGAACCACCAGATGAACCACCTGCTACGCGTTGTTTATCATGTGAATTTAGCGTTGGGCCAAAGTATGAATTTTCTGTCGATGATCCATGCGCAAACGCATCCAAATTAGTCCGCCCAATCATAATCGCACCTTCTGCTTCTAGTTTTGCTACAGAAGTTGCAGTTACTGGTGAATTAAATCCTTGTAAAATATGTGCAGAAGCTGTAGTTTCACCCTCAGTGCTAAGGAAATTATCTTTCAAAGCATAAGGCACACCAGCGAGTCGCCCTACTTTTTCTCCACGTGCGATTTTTTGATCAATCTCACGGGCTTTTTTGAGGGCTCCCTCTTCATTTATAAACGTAAAAATATGATAATCCTCAAAATGCTTAGCTTTTTCTAAAGCATCACGGACCAATCTTTCAGCAGTAACTTTTTTATTAGCGACTTTCATAATACTTTTGGCACCTTTATCTGATTATCTTTTTCTTCTTTAGTTAATGCAAGCAAAGCCTCTCTATCGGCTTCTTGCGGTAATATTTCGTCTTCACGCCAAACATTTTCCATCTCAAACACTTGATAAGTTGGCTCAACATCATCAACTTTTAATTCATCAAGCTGTGAAATATACCTAATGATTCCCTGTAAATCTGTCTGGAGTGATTTAATTTCTTTCTCTGGCAAAGAAAAATTCGACAACTCTGCCAAATGAATGATATCCTCGCGTTTTATATCCATAGATTGATTATATCACTTTATCTTACGTTTCTAAAGAGTATTTTCTTGAAATACTTAAAAATTGGTAAGGCTTCTTTTAGACTTAAGAAATAACTAGCTATCAAATAAGAAAGTGCAGAAATCGAGGATATTACTAAGAATTTCGGAATTGTAATCACCAAAGATGTATCAGTCGCCATCAAAGGAATAAACTTCGTCATTGAAAAAGCTACACATCCAGCCACTGCCGTAGCAAATAACATTCGGGTTATTGCACGCCAAAAGCTTTTGTTTAAGAGCTCTTTATCGGAACGTTTTTGTAATATATATAATAGAATTATTATTTCTAAAATTGCCCCGATTGATTGAGCCAAACCTAAACCGTCGACACCCCAACCTAAAAGGTAGAACCATACCGATAATGCAATAGTGAATCCAATTGCAAAAATCGAAACTACAAACGGCGTCTTAGTATCTTGGTAAGCATAAAATCCACGCGAAGCAATATGAAAAATGCTTCGAGCAAAAATTGCGATACATAGTGTACCAAGTACTGATGCAATCGTCCCGTTACTATCATTGTTACCAATATTAGAAATAAAACTCGTGACATAACCGCGTCCGAAGAATGCAATTACTGATACCGGTAGTGCAATCCAGGTAATAGTACGTAATGCTTGTCTAAAAGTGTTATTAAATTCTTTCGTGTCTCCATCGCCCAACTCCTCAGTTAGCTTCGGGAAAAATGCCGTCGAAATTGCTACACCAATTAAGTTGACTGGCATTTGATGTAGTGCTGACGCTTGGTTAAATGAGCGTACCGCTCCAGCCCCCATACGTGATGATAGATTAGTATTAACGATTCCATTGATATAATCAATTCCCTGATCCAATGAACGCGCAGGTAGAAGTTTTAGAATCGAACGAAATCCTTGGTTACGCCAGTAAATCTTAAACTCATAATCCATACCTAGACCAAATAAACCAATCAAAGAGACAATCAACTGCATAATCGCACCTAGGATTACCCCAAGCGCAACGCCCATAATACCACCTTCGAAGATCTGTACACCGAATAGATTAATCCCACCAGTAAACCAGGTGATGCCGATAATAATGCCTATATTATATATAGCAGGCGCAAACGCATAAAATACAAACCGACCTACTGCTTGTTGGATTGAAGTGACTACTGTTGCAATCGAGAATAAGAACGGATTCATCGCAATCACGCGTGTCATATTGATAGCCAGTACCATGCCTGATTCATCCAAACCAGGGCTTACCACATAACGAATCAGTGGATCCGCAAAAATCATAATAAGAACACTGGAAATTAAAGTTAGGATTGCTAATAAATTAATCAAAGAAGAAGACAACTCCCAAGCGGATTTTTTGTTACCAGAAGCTAAGCGTTGATTGAATACCGGTATAAAAGATACTGCAAGAGCGCCCGAAGTTAGAATAAAAAACATAAAATCCGGAATCGTAAAAGCAGCTGTATAGGCATCGATACCAGTTGGATAAGTGCCCAAATAGTACGAATTTAATAATCGGTCGCGGAATAAACCTAGTAATGCAGAAATTAAAGTTGAGGACGCTAACACTATTGCAGCAGATTTAACAGATAAACGCATATTCGCGAGCGCTACAACCGACTTAAACTTAAATCTCCTCATATATATAATAATAGCACATAAAAAATTATTATGTTTTTTAAATTTAGTGTATAATATATACATGACTAAGAAAAAATCTGAGGTGATTTTGCCGTCTAAGAAGCGGAAAAAGAAGAAATCATCTAAAAAAACTGCGAAATCTAATATGAATTTATACTCGAGCTTGAGTTACAAGCGTCGAGCTAAACAAGAGGCTAACTCTAGGCGTCGTGCCGAAGAACTTGCCAAACTACCCAAAGAACCAGTCAAACGTTTCTTTGCTAGATTACACCCCAAGCGTGTTTTTAAATGGTGGTTTTCTTGGCGTGGTCAAAAAGCTATTCTTAAGTTCTTTGCAGCCTGTTTTCTTATTTTAATTATCTTTATCGGCGGTCTATTCCTCTACTACAAAAAAGATCTCGACGAAATCCGTCTTGATGAAATGTCTATCTCTGAAACCGTCAACACCTATCTCGACCGTAATGGCGAATTACTTTGGAAAGATACCGGTAATGAAGATTATCGTTTAGTTGTTAATGCAGATGAAATCTCGGACTATATGTACAAAGCCACTGTGGCAATCGAAGATAAGAATTTTTACAATCACTCCGGTGTTGATTTTGGCGCTTTGATTCGTGCTACCTTTTCAACTTTAGGTGGTCATGGCGTACAAGGTGGTTCAACTTTGACTCAGCAGCTAATCAAACAGGTTTATTTCTCAGATGAAGCTGCTAGTGCCAACCGTGGTGGTCTTACTCGTAAAATCAAAGAGTTAATCTTAGCTATCGAGTTAGAAAAAATGTACAACAAAGACCAAATTCTTACTATGTACTTAAACCAGTCCCCATACGGTGGTCGTCGTAATGGTGTTGAATCTGCTGCCCAGACTTATTTTGGCAAAACTGCCAAAGAGCTTAATCTCTCTGAATCAGCTTTGCTTGCCGCTATCCCAAATAACCCAGGTGTTTTAAACCCTTACAATACCTACGGTAATGAAATGCTCATCGCACGTCAACATAAAGTGCTCGACGATATGGTATCTATGGGCTACATCACCGAAGACGAAGCTAAAGAAGCTAAAGAAGTCGCCATCCTCGACACGATTAAGCCAGAGTCAAGCCAGTACGCTGGCATGCTGGCACCACATTTTGTACTTGAAGTAAAGAAACAACTCGAAGAAAAATATGGTATCCAAACTATGCGCGCAGGTGGTTGGACTATCAAAACGACCGTCGATTTACGTGCACAAAAAATTGCCGAAGACGCTGTCGCAGTTGGCGCTGCTAATACCTACAAGAATCATAGTGATGATGTAGCCTTAGTATCAGTAGACGTTGAAACATCACAAGTAATTGCCATGGTCGGCTCAATTGACTTCTTCAATGAAACCTATGGCGAAATGAATGCTACTACAGATTCTATTATCGAGCCAGGCTCTTCAATCAAGCCGATTCTAGACTATGCACCATTATTCATGCAACGCGAAGGCATCAACTATGGCCCAGGCTCAGTTCTGAAGGATGAAAACATCAATCGTTTGTATTGTGCCGGCTATTCTGGTAGCTGTTCACTTACTAACGCTACTGGTTCTTTCTATGGTAACGTTACTATCCGTTTCTCACTTGGTCATTCTTTGAATATTGCTGCGGTTAAAGCATTGTATATTAATGGTATCGATAATTCACTCGAAATTGCTCATCAGCTAGGTGACAAATCCTACTGCGATGGCCGTGAAGGCTATGGTCTATCTATCGCAATTGGCTCAGGTTGTGGTGTCAAGATGGTAGAACATGCCAATGCGTATGCTTCCATTGCACGTGGCGGTTCCTACAAAGATTTAGCCTATGTACTTGAAATCAAAAATTCTTCTGGCGAAGTTGTTGATTCTTGGACTGACTCTGAAGCTAAACCAGTTGTAGACGAGCAAGTTGCATATATGATTTCAAATATTTTAAGTGACGGCAGCGCTCGTTTCGGTATCTATGCCGCGGGCGGTTCTCAAAGTGCTGGCTACGTTATTCCTGGCGTCTGGACTGCAACTAAGACTGGTACTACCACTACAGCAAATTCAGCTGTCACTAAAGACTCCCTTATGGAAAGCTACTCGACGGCTGTTTCTACTCTCGTGTGGAACGGTAATCATGACGGTAGCGGCCTTACTTCCAACACTCACGATATTGCACGTCTAACTGTTGCTGAATATATGGGACGTATCCACAAAGAAGTTTACGAACCAGATGGTCGTTGGCACCCAGGTGATCAGCCAGCTAAACCAGCCGGCATCCAAACCCTTACCGTCAATGGCAAAACAGATATTTGGCCAAGCTGGTTTAATTCTGCCAAAAACTCTGGTGTAGCCAAAGAAACCCTCACCTTTAACCGTTACAATCATCTCCTAGCATCTGATTGTACACCTGAAGACCAAAAAATCCAAGTTGAGGTGACTAAGGTGACTGATCCTATGACCGGCAATGCTGTCTATAGTGTTCCAGAACCATATCAACGCGACAATCAAGATACTTGCGACTATGCACCACCACAACTGTCGCTTTCTACTAGCGGAAACAACATCGTTGCTACAATTCGTCGTGGTAGTTATGATATCGCTGGTTATACACTATATGTAAATGGCGTCGAACAGAGTGGTATCTCTCTCGGCGGAAATGGTGTAATCAGTGGATATACTTTGAAAGAGACCGATAAGAGCGTTAAGCTTGTTATCACTGATACAGCAGGTTACTCTGCATCTAGTGAAATAACGGTCACAGTCAAACCCAAAGTAGACAGTAATAAACCATAATATCATCCCCAGCCACCGGCTGGGGATTTTTTATTTGCGTACAATTTTAGCAAAAATCATTTTACCAGAAGATGTCTCGTAAAACCTAACAAACTCTACCGTTAAATCCTTACCAATTTTATTACTTGCCTTATCGACAACCACCATTGTGCCATCCTTCAGATGCCCTACTCCTTGGCCACGATTAGAGCCTTTTTCAGTAATTCTTAAACGAATCTTTTCTCCAGGTAGGAATTCTGTTCGCACCGCCAAAGCTAAATCATTTACATTCAGAGTTGGAATTCTTTCTGCTTCTGCAACTTTAATCAAATTATAATCAATCGTTAAGATTGTTCCCTTCGACTCCCTAGCGTATTTCAGTAATTCCTCATCGACTTTTTTGTGTCCCTCCCCGTCGTCTAATATCTCAGTATTTACTTCAAGCACGCGTTCTAATTCAGCAACGTTATTTAAACCTGCTCTTGCGCGATTACGTTTCTCGTTATCTTTACCGTCTGCCAATAATTGTAATTCCCTTAATACACTCTTCAAAATAATCAAATCACCATCAATAAACCCAGTTCTAGCAATATTTAGTATTCTTCCATCAATCAAAACTGATGTATCCACGTAGATTTTACGATTACCAGCTCGTACCGGCTTGTATTTGCGCACGACCAACCAAGTTGTTTCCGCTAAAATAATCAAAACTATAATTAAAATCAAAAATTCCATAATGTGATTATTGTATCAAATCTTCGCCATGTTGGGTAGCGTGTAAATGATTTTGCTCTAGTACTTCTTGGTATTTTGAGATCAATACATCACGATCAAGTATCGTTGCAACATCAATAGCTAAATCATATCTTGAAGCCATATTACGTCTTAACATTTCGAATGGTGTTGTGGTGGAGCCTTCTTCATTAAAGCCGTGTACCCTTAATCTACTTCTGTGAGCATAATTCTCTAAGATAGTTTTCAATGTCTCAGGATAACCATGAAAGTTCGCGATAATTGGTTTGTCAGCAGTAAACAGTTCTTCGAATTTATCCTTGTTCATTTTGTTACTAACAGTACCGATTGCACGATATGAAAGCGCATTTATGCCAACGAAACGAATTTTAATTTCAGGCATATCCTGTTTTAAAATATGAATTGCTTCAATTGCTTCATGCGATACAATATCCCCCGCTGCAGTAAATATAAAATCTGGTTCATCATCAGAAACAAAATCAAATATCGATGCTCCGCCGTTTTCGAATTGATATCTAGCATGGTTCGAATCAATATAGCGAGGACGGTCATTCTTATCAAATGTTGTAAGATTTACAACATTTCTGGAATTAATCATATAATGATATGCTTCCTCGGCTGCGACATCATCAATTGGGAAGATACAGTTTGCTAGACCAGACGGCACTGATAATAAAGTCGAAATCAAAGCTGGTGATTGATGGGTAAAACCATTATGATCTTGTCGCCAACAAGTAGAAGTCGATAACAGGTTTACCGCTGGCAAAGGTTCGCGCCAGCTTACATCCTTAGATTGTTTAATGAATTTCATTTGTTGCAATAATTGTGCAGTGATAATTGGGAAAAATGCTTCATAACTTCCCATCATAGCTTGTTCGCCGTTCATAAGGTGTCCAGTCATCACGCTAAATAAAATATTCTCAGATAGCATTTCAACGATTCGTCCGTCTGGTGATTCCGGTAAATCCCAAGATTTTATAGGCATATCACCCCAGGCCCGTTTTTCTACCTCAAATATCTCGTCAAATTTGTTTGATGTCGTTTCGTCTGGTGAAAAGAAATAAAAATGTGGATCCTGGCGAAACTCTTCGGTTAGTAACCTACCGATTTGTCTAGCTGGTGAATACCTTTCTCCCCCCGGGTTGCTAACACTCTCAATCATATTTAAATCCTTTCTCCGGGTCAAATAACTCACTAAAATTATATGACTTCAACCAAGCCTCGAGCGTCTTCAATTCATCATCGTTAGTTTTCGGGTCCTTCAAAGGAATTTGATGTGCCATATGATAACTATTTGGACCGCCAGCGCCCTTTTTCGTCCTCATAATATAAAATGGTGATGGCGCTTCACTTCTTAGAGCTTGTTGAAATTCATCCACGTCGTCGCCGTTTAATACAATAGGCGTAAATCCAAAACCGCGAATCATTTCATTTAATTCGCGTTCTGATTTTCGTGCGTAAATAGTCGGTGCTGAAATCTTGTAACCATTGAGGTGCAATATCGGAATGATTTTACCATTCTTATCACTCGCTAGCAGGTTCCTCAGATTAAAAGAACCAAGTGCCGTAGCGGTCTCGAGCTCACCGTCACCAATTAATACCGCGATGGTTTTTTCCGGATGTCCTAATGCCACACCATATGCATTAGCTAGAGCATAGCCTAGCTCACCGCCTTCTGTAATTACACCCGGTGTATATGGGCTAGCGTGGCTTGGGAACCCATCCGGCCAAGAAAAATTCTTGCAGATGTATTTAATTCCTTCTACATTCACAGTAGCTTCGCTGTCGACCTTTTCTAATTCCCCGTCGATAAATAAGTTGGCCTGCAAAGCAGGAAACCCATGTCCAGGCCCCAGGATGAAACTAAAATGCTCATTATTCTTATAATAATCTTTAAGATTGGCATAGGCTACATTGATTCCATGGCATGTCCCCCAGTGCCCAAGGAGTCTTGCTTTGATGTCATCATGAGTCAATTCGCGTTCCAACAAAAAATTATCCTGTAAATAAAGTTGCGCTACTACTAAATAATCACAAATCCGAATGCGCTTTTTAATACTGTCTATTTCTGCAATGCCCACCGTGCTCATACCTTGAGTATATCATAAGCGAAAATGAAAATCCAGGGTTGACTCGCTCAGATAAGAATATATAATATAAGTATGAGCATTAAGCGCCCGTATCTTATTATTAATAGTATGTGGTTTTTTGTAGCGTTTGTCGCTACTTTTTTGAGCTCGTCTGGGGTATTTGCGACGGATAATAATGACGTCGTAGACCAAATCAACATCACCGTTCCAGTCTCCTGTACTCTCACAGGCACTAATCTACAACATACTACTTCAATCCAGAATAATCAGTATAAGACAGACATAGGCTCAGCTACTATCAAAGCTACATGTAATGATACTAATGGCCTAGCTATCTATGCTATAGGCTACACTAATGAAGAAGACGGTAATAATAAGATGCATAGCTCTACCTTAGATTCATCTTACGACATAGTCACAGGTAAATATGTATCAGGTACTACTACTAATTCAGTCTGGTCTATGAAACTAACTCCAGTATCAGGAACCTACGCTCCTACTATTAGAAATGATTCTACTTATAACTATACTAACTATGAGCTAATACCAAATACTTATACTAAAGTAGCCTATAGAACTACAGCAACTGATATAGGTACAGGAGCACAAGGAGCTAACTTTACTACTAACTATGCTATCTATGCCTCAACTTCTCAGCCTGCTGGTACTTATACTGGTAAGGTTAAGTTCACTTTAGTCCACCCTCAAAACGAAGTCCCTGCTCAACCTGTTGCTTGTGAAGGAGGTAGAATCTGCTACAATCCAAATACTGCCTTAGTAGAAGGACAAATGGGTAAACAAACTGCAGGAAATAATGCATCTGTAACTTTATATGCTCCTAACTTTAAACGCAGTGGCTATGGCTTTGCTGGTTGGAACACAGCTTATGATGGTTCTGGTACTACCTATGGTCCTAATCAAACTATTACTACTCCATCTAATACTTCTACTAATGGTCTATCTCTTTATGCTGTTTGGGTGCCATCTGCTGGTACACTTCAAAACTGGGGCGGATGTAGTTCACTCGCTCTGGGCTCTGTCACTGCCTTAACTGACTCTAGAGATAACGACACTTATGCTGTAGCTAAACTAGCTGACAATAAATGTTGGATGATTGAGAACCTAAGATTAGATGATGCTCCAGAACTCTCTTCTTCTAATACTCATAATCCGTCACTACCTTTAACGAATGTTTATGATACTTCTACGACTTCTAACCATCTATCCCCAACTACCACATCTTGGTGCAATACTTACTCATCTAACTGTGTTGATCAATCTATGTTAGCTACCAGCAATACTACCCTCTTTACCAACAATACTGCCTCTAGTTACTCTGCATCTAGTAACGTATATAGTTATGGTAACTACTACAATTGGTATTCAGCCACTGCAGGATATGGCACCTATTCTAAATCTAACGGTAACACTACCGGTGATATTTGTCCAGCTGGCTGGCATTTACCTAAAGGTGGTGATAAATCACAAGAATCCACCAATGAATTCTGGCAACTCATCGTTATAGGTATTAATGGTGGAGTCAAACCAGCTAACTACGACAGTGCTACGCAACCATCTTACACGGGCACTCCAGAAGGCTCAGGTGTATCTAATACTCTAAGATCCTATCCTAATAATTTTGTCTATTCTGGGTACATGTTTAGTTCGTCGGTCGGTAGCCGTGGTTCCACCAGTGATTTTTGGTCTACTTCTGCAGTTGATAAATCAGGCGCTTACAGCATGTTTATCACCAGACAAACCGTCTATCCAGGCAATAGCAGCAATAGTAAATATAGCGGGAGAGAAGTACGTTGCGTTGCTGGTGTGTAGCCTAGCATCATATAATATCAGTATCCTTTTTTCCAATTCTTAAGTCCAAAATATAATGTATAGTAGCTACTATACATTATATCTAGCGCCCCATATCTAGAATATTGTCGAACACTTCCCGAACAAAAGTGTTATTTCTTCTCCCCCATAAATTCTTTAATTCGTTCTATTTCGTCTCTTAGAGCTGCTGCTTTTTCGAACTCCAAATTCGCTGCAGCTAGCTGCATCTCGGAAGATAATTGCTTAATTAGTGCTGGTAATTCATCTTTCGGGATTCGTTTCACATCTAATTGATCAGTCTTTTCTTTTTCTGGGATAATCGCCCGAAGTCCCTTAGAAATTTCTTTTTGTACTGAATGTGGTTTAATTCCGTGCTTTTCATTGTATTCTTTCTGAATCTCGCGGCGCCGATTGGTCTCTGAAATCGCTTTTTCCATACTTTCAGTAATATAATCAGCATACATAATAACTTTTCCTTCTTCATGCCGTGCTGCGCGCCCAATCGTTTGAATTAATGCTGATTCAGACCGTAGAAACCCTTCCTTGTCCGCGTCAAGAATTGCTACTAAAGAAACTTCAGGCAAATCCAATCCTTCACGTAGTAGGTTAATTCCCACTAACACATCATAAACTCCTTCACGCAAATCACGTAAGATGTCACCACGCTCCAAAGTGTCAATATCGGAATGAATATACGCAGTTTTTACGCCACGTTCCTTTAAATGGTCAGATAAATCCTCCGCCATCCGTTTGGTCAAAGTCGTAATTAATGTCCTCTGCCCTTTAGCGATTCGGCGGTCTATTTCTTCCATTAAATTATCAATCTGACCTTCCGAACCACGTACTTCTACTTCAGGATCAAGCAATCCAGTCGGACGAATTACCTGTTCTGCTGGCGCAGGTGATACCTCAAGCTCATATTCTCCCGGAGTTGCTGATACATAAATCGCTTGATTGATATGTTTTTGGAATTCGCCATAAGTCAAAGGGCGGTTATCTAGTGCAGACGGCAAACGAAAACCATGTTCAACCAGTGACATTTTTCTGGCGTGGTCGCCATTGTACATTCCGCGTACCTGTGGCAAAGTCATATGCGATTCATCGACAATCAAAAGCCAATCTTTCGGGAAGAAATCAAGCAAAGTCGCCGGTGGTTCTCCCGCTCGGCGCCCATCTAAATGTCGAGAATAGTTTTCGATTCCCTTCACGAAGCCTGTCTCTTTTAACATTTCCAAGTCATATTTAGTGCGCTGACTTAACCTCTGTGCTTCCAAGTATTTTTGATGCTTTTCGAAATATTTCAATCTTTCTTCGAATTCTGCCCTAATTGTCACCAAAGCTTTTTCTAATTGATCCATCGGCGTCGCATAGTGAGTATTTGGAAAAATATGTATATGATCAGGTTTTTCTCGAATTTCAAAAGTCAGCGGGTCCACGATTTTCACCTCTTCCAAAGTGTCAAATCCAAATTCAAATCGATAGGCATATTCTCCGTTGGCTGGATATAAATCAATCGTATCACCCATCACTCGAAAATTACCTCGTTCAAATGCCAAATCGTTGCGGTGGTATTGCATTGCCACTAGACGGTGGATGAATTCGAGTTGTGTCAATTTGGGATTTGAAATCGAGAGGTTCGAGGGGCTTCCGGAGGTTACGACCGAGGGTGAGGGCGCTTCGCCCGTGACGACGGTCCGAAGCGACCCGTCCCCGAGAACTTCCTGATTCAAATCCCAACCCTGTTCAGTTCGCCACATCGGTAACGACATCTCAGTATAATGGTCTGGCGAACCAATGCCGTAAATACAAGATACGGATGCAATTACGATGCAATCGCGTCGCGTGAGTAATGCTTCGGTTGCACCGTGTCTCAACCTATCAATCTCGTCATTAATCGCCGAGTCCTTTTCGATATATGTGTCAGTTGAGGCGATATAGGCCTCTGGCTGGTAATAATCAAAATATGAAACAAAATAGTGTACTTCGTTTTCTGGGAAGAATTCTCTGAACTCTGAATATAGCTGCGCAGCTAGAGTTTTGTTGTGTGCAAGCACTAGTGTAGGTCGCTGAGTCTTCTCGATAATATTAGCCATCGTGAATGTCTTACCCGAACCAGTCACACCAAGCAATGTCTGTTCGTGGACATTACGATTAATCCCATCCACGAGTTGCTTAATCGCGGATGGCTGGTCGCCAGTCGGCTGATATTTTGATACTAACTTAAATTTTGCCATTATATAGATTATAACATGGGTACAACAATAAGTATAAGCAACCACTTTTGATAGTTTTATACTATAATAATCATATATGGCTAAATATATAATTACCGTCAAACCAGGTTCATCTCAAGAAAAGATTGTTGAATCTACTTCGGGTGAATTAATTGTCTACCTCCGCGCTAAACCACATGATGGTGAAGCAAATACTGCTTTGATCAAGCTTCTTTCTAAGCATTTTGATATACCTAAGACATCTATCAATATTACTCGTGGTCAAAAATCTCGCGTTAAAACTATCGAATTCTAAATCACTGATTATTTATTATTAATCGTCTTTGCTCTTCATCGTTGGGAATGGCACTGCTTCACGCCCAGGTACACCTTCAAGTAGCCAGAAATTACGTTCAGAATTACCCCATCCACATGCTGGTGGCATACCGTATTCTAGCATCTCTACGAAATCCATATCCAACATCTGAGCTTCCGCATCACCAGCATCTCGAGCCGCTTGCTGTTCTTGGAATCTTTCTAACTGATCTAACGGGTCATTAAGCTCTGAGAATCCATTTCCCATTTCAGTCCCAGCAATCACAGGATGGAACCTTTCGGTTACCAATGGATTATCTACTGATTTCTTTGCTAGTGGTGACAAACTCAGCGGCTCTTCAATTACCCAATAAGGTCCTGCCGAAGTTTTTCGAATCAGCTTCCATACATGATCAATTAAATGAGGTGTCGTCATATCAAAATCCGATTCGACACCGTTTTCTTTCAGAATTTTGATTAACTGTTCCCTATCTGGATTAAATACATCTACACCATATTTATCACGTAGTAAATCTGCATATTTATATCGTGGCCATTCACAATCCAAATCAATCTCAAAACCACCTACACTGAACTTCAGTGTGCCCCAAGTTTGCATACATACATATTTCATCATCTCTTCATAAAACTTCATTCCGTCTTCATAGTTTTCATAGGCAGCGTATGCCTCAAACGCAATATGTTCTGGTAAATGTTCATCATCTACACCTTCGTTACGGAAGCGTGGTCCAATGTCATAAACTTTTTCAAAACCACCACCAAGCAAGCGCTTCAACGGCAATTCATGCGAAATACGAAGAAAGAAATCTTCATCCAAAGCATTCATATGTGTTACGAAAGGTTCAGCATCCGCTCCACCAGTAGTATGCTCCAAAACTGGAATATTAATCTCGATAAAACCATGTTTATTCATAAAATCGCGCGTTGCTTGCCAGAATTTTGAACGCCTGACTAATCTTTCGCGGACCTCAGGATTCACATTCATATCTACATAGCGTCGACGATAACGTTCTTCTTTATTTGTAAACTTTTCAGGTAACGGCCGGATTGATTTAGTTAACAATCGTACAAAATTACAAAATACTGAAATCTCACCAGTTTGAGATTTATCAACCAAACCTGTCGCTTCCACAAAATCGCCGATATCCAGCAGTTTAATCTCCTTTGCCCCAAACATTCCTTCTGGGCCCGCTTCACTTACGGCCTTCATGAAAACCTGGACCTCACCAGTATAATCGCGTAACTTTAAAAACACTAGTTTACCAAATGAACGGATAGCAACAATACGGCCCACAATCGACACTTCCTGTCCTTGTTTTTCATCAAAATGATCAACAATCTCAGAAATCTTGGCTGTGCGATGGCTCTTAGCCGGATATGGGTCTATTCCGCGTGCCCTTATTTCTTCGAGTTTTCTTAATCTTTCATTTCGGTAATCTTCGAGTAACATATATGTACATTATAACATAAGATAGTAGTTTTATGAGCATTGAACGAACCAAGTAATTTTTATTAATTTTTAGGTTTTTTGAGCGAGGGTGGTGGGTATAGTGAAAAAATCCGTAAAAAAATTATTAAAAATTACTTGACGTGAGTGAAGCGCGAATAAAACTACTATCGTATGTTAATTGATACTAAGAATATTTATTTTTTTACCATTATGTTCAAAAGATTCATTGGCTTTATGTCCAAGTAAAGCTTTACCAATTGGCGATTCGTTTGAGATTTTGCCCTCTAATGGGTTCGCTTCTGTTGTACCAACTACAGTATAAGTAACTTTCTTACCGTTCATATTGAGTGTAACGGTAGCACCAAGGTCAACCTTAGTTTTCTTGCCACCACGAATTACTTTAGCGTTTTTTAAGATTTCTTGGATTTCCAAAATACGGCTTTCAGCGACTTTTTGCTCGTTCCTAGCTGAACTGTATTCTTCATTTTCTGACAAATCACCAAAAGATCTCGCTATAGCAATCCGCTCAGCAATTGCGGGACGCCCTTTAATGAGCTCATCTAGCTCCTTCTCGAGCTCTTTCTTCCCTTCTGCAGTCAAACTGATACTTTTCTTTATCATAAGAAATCTCCAAAATTATCAATCTTAAGTTTACATGAAAACGCTACGCAAGTCAATACATTATTACTATTTTAGCTTATGCCTAAAACAAAAAGAAAATAAAATGCCAATCCGTTTTTAATCATATGCAGTAAAATCCCAGCATAAATCGTTCCAGTGAACTCGCGCATCGCGCAGGCGACTAAAGATAGAGCGAATACGTTTACTCCAACGTTCCATTGCAAATGGACAACTCCAAATAGAACTGAGACCAATAAAGATGCAATGATCGCCGCAGTAAGTTGAGTGGTAACTCGAGAGAATTTTTCCCGCATTCTACCATATAAATACCCCCTAAAAACTAATTCTTCTGCAATAGGTGCTATCACAACTAGTGTAATAAAAGCCAACGTCCTATCGAACCCATAAATATTCGTATTAAAAATAATATCCTGATTTTGTTCAATATTGAACCACGAGAACGCGCTAAAGATGCTAAGGAGTACTGCCCCAAGAATGAAATAAACTACTAGTCCGCCTATCGAAAGCCCGATGTCAGTCCAAGTTACCCACCCTTCAATACCCAAGGTTCTCGGGGATACAAACTTTGTCTTTTTCCTATCCTTTGATTTTTTATCCTCTTTTTTGAAACCGCTGAGTACCAATGGTGGCAGGAACACAATCAAACAAAAAGCCAGCACATATGATAAGACCGAAAAAATTGCCGTTGGCACTGGGTTCAAAAAGTTTTCGCGTCCAACAACTAAAACCATCAAATAGCCGACAATAAACTGTGCTGCTATAAGAGAAATCAAAGCCCACAATATGAGCCCAACTGCCCAAACAACAACATTCTTAATTTGTTTCTTCTTTGCACTTAGGAGCTTCTTGTCAGCTTTTCTAGGTTTTTTGTCTGTAGCCTTCTTTTGCTTTGCCATCACTTTGCTATCCTAATAATATCGAGAATAGTTACAATGAAGATTAATGCTAATAACATCATCATCGCACGTGAAACGATTCTTTCTTCTATTTCTTTAGTTAGTTTCTTTTTTCGCAGTTTGTATATAGTAATAAGAAGCCATCTACCACCATCAAGCGCCGGAATAGGCAACACATTCATACAAGCTAGTGATACTGATATTAAGGCGGTCAAAAAGGCTAAATTAGCTGGACCTGCCGAAGTAAATGCCGGGAACATTACGCCAATTATCCCTACTGGTCCAGCCACAGAATCGCCAACCGCAGAGATCGCTTCTTGCCCATTTTGTCTCACATTGGCATCAGGACTAAACAATGAACCTACACCAGTAACTAAGTTCCAGAGCATGACACCAACCCCTTTAAATGTTTCACCTGTAATCTGTGCCGTTAAGCCAACGCCTACAATTGGTGCTGACCAAGTCGAATATGACAAAGATTGAGTCGTTGCCATTGTAACACCGAGTAAGTATTCCGAATCAGCTGGATTTAATGTCACTAGTTGATCAAAAGTTTGTTTGCCTTCTTCGGGATGTACACAATCACACTCTGACCCTTCCGGACATTCGCAAGAATAATTCTTACCTGCATCACGTTGAATCGTATACACTACTGTTTCGCCAGCATGGGCTTGATTATAATCACTAATATCGCTACCATGCGTGAATTCATTGCCATCAATTGCGACGATGCGATCTCCTTCAATAATTCCAGCAACAGATGCTGGGGAATTCTCCGCTACGGAGGTTATTTCTACAGGTACTGATTCGATACGTGTATCATTAGCTATCGTAAACTGACCATCCAAAAATTCCGGCATACCAGTCCATGCTAATATCGTGAATATTATTATAGCAATTAACCAGTTTGCTGCCACTCCGCCAAATAGTATTTTCGTTTTTGACCAATAGTTTGCATCACCAAAAGTGCCTTTCCTAGTATCGGCGTCAGATTCTCCATCCATTTGGCAAAAGCCACCAATTGGTAGCCAATTTAAACTAAAAACCATCCCCTTTTGGGCTAAGCTTTTATCATCACCATCCGAATAAACCACCTTCGATACTTTTTCTTTCCCCCATTCTTTGCGCGGTAGCTTTTTCCATTTTCCGGTTTTTTTGTCTTTAATCCATGCTTTGGCACGTGGCGGAAATCCAATCCCGAATTCCAGTACATTGACGCCGTTTCGTCTAGCCATGATAAAATGACCAAACTCATGTGCCGTCACCAAAAACATTAAAACTATTAAACCTACAACAACACCTAAAAATATATCCATAACAATAATTATATCATATATTATTTGCCAAATCTACGATTGCGCTTATTGTATTCTTTTATGATAATATCTATATCTTTAGCGTCCATCTCAGGGAAGTATTTTTTAATAAACATAAATTCCGCATACGACGATCGCCATAGCATAAAACCAGATATTCTCTCTTCACCGGATGTTCTTACAACCATATCTATATCAGGGATTTCTGGATGATATAAGTGTTTTCTGATTGTTTCAGGTGTAATTTCGCCATCAGCTTCAAGAGCGATATTTGCCGCATCAGCGATTTCAACTTCTCCACCGTAATTAAAACAAAAACCTACCGTAATTCCATCGCAATCAGCCGTTAGTTTCTCAGCTTTTTCAATTGTGCTGATAAGCTTAGGTGAAACACGTTTTTTGGAACCAAGCACCATCAATCGTCCATTTTTAGCCTTCATTTTTTCGGCATACTTCATAATCCGCGTTTCAGCTAGTTTCATAATATAAGAAACTTCCGCTTCGCTTCGTCCCCAGTTCTCGGTGCTAAACACATAAAAAGTAATATACTTGATGCCTGCGTCAGCTGCACCATCCACTAGTGCTTGAATAGCATCAAGCCCTTTCTTATGTCCTTCGATTGTTGGCAAGCCCTGTTCTTTCGCCCACCGTCGATTGCCATCGGCAATTATTCCGAGGTGAGTAATCATAGCTTCATTATCTCATCAGATTTAGCTTTGAATTCCGCATCAATTTTGTCAGTGAATTCTTTAGTAAGTTCATCAATTTCTTTTTCAGCACGTTTTTTGACATCTTCACCCATTTCTTCAGCAATTTTGATTGCCTTACGAGCATCCTCACGAATATTTCGAAGTGCGACTTTAGCTTCTTCTACTTTTGCTGAAGCGGTTTTAACAATCTCCTTGCGACGTTCTTCTGTTAAGGATGGAATTGGAACACGCACTATTCGACCATCGTCAGAAGGATTTAGACCCAATGCTTGGTCGGCTCTGATAGCCGCAGCAATTGCTTGAATATTGGCTGGATCAAACGGAGTTACGACCAACAAGGTTGCATCAGCAGCAGTAATGTTCGATACTTGGTTTAACGGCATATATTGTCCATATACTTCAACTTTAATTCCAGACAACATGTCAGGATGCGCTCGGCCAGTACGAACTTTTTTCATTTCATCCTTAAATCTTTCGACCGCTCCTTCCATTTTTTTGCGATCTTCTGATGTATCGAACATAAAAACTCCTTTATTTATATATTTATTATACCATACAACAAAAATTCGGCCCTTTCGGACCGAACTTATCGATTAGGCTTTTACTTCGTCTTCAGCTTTAGCTTTTTTCTCAGCTTCTTTTTTGACTTTTTTAGCTTTGTTACTAAGCGCAGCTTTCATCTTAGCAGCCTTAGCGGCACGAGCTTTGAAGCGATCTACACGACCTTCAGTATCGATAATCTTTTCTTCACCGGTAAAGAATGGATGAGAAGCAGAGGAAATCTGTACCTTAACGAGTGGGTATTCATTACCATCTTTCCACTTGATAGTTTCTTCACTCTTCGCTGTAGACTTAGTCAAAAACGAAAAGCCAGCCGCTTCGTCTGAAAAAACGACAAAACGATAATCTTTAGGATGTAATTCTTTTTTACTCATAATTAGTGTTATTATATCAGAGATTGAGAAAAAAGTAAAGAAAAAGAGCGGACATCAGTCCGCTCTAGCGCAGTTATCTAAAATATTGTCTCAATTGATGTAACGATTTCATCTATAAAACCTCGTTCTAAAGCATCCTCAGGCAGTAAATAATATTCTACTCGAGCCAAAGCATCATATTCGGAACTGCGCATATTGCTATGTTTTAAAACATGAGCTTTGACAATTTCCTGATCGAAGCGCTTTTCGAAGTCCATTTTATCTTGAGCCTTGCTCGTAGAACCAAAGGCGAAAGTAGAACCATCATGCATCAAGAACGAGGATGCAGGCAGTGAAAAACGTCGGTGCCCAGCTATACCAATTAAGAACGCCATTGAACTCCACTGGCCAACATTAATCGTGTAAATAGGGGTTTTGCTTAGCTCAATCATTGATACTAAAGCAAATCCTTCAGTAACGCTTCCGCCCGGTGAATTAATATAGAGTCTAATCGGTTTACGCTCTTCAGACGGAATCCCCTCGTCAGCACGATTGAACTCCAGGATGTATTCTACTAAGGTAGAAGTCAACGATGCATCTGAACAGATACTGTCATCACTATCGACCGGCAGAATCTCCCCGTATAAGTAAAGACGTCTATCGTCTAATTCTTGTACGCGGCGATACTCACCAATATCGCAATTTACATGCAACGCGATCTTCTCAAGAAGCGAATCAATATTTTTGCTAGACATATTTCCACCCCCCTTCGTTTATTAAAGTACGAACATAGATAACTGTTGACGACTATTTTACGAAATTTTGTATTCTTTCACAAGCACAAGAGTATTACTTAGAAATCTACACTTTACTTTTTTTAAAAAAATGCTATAATGAAACTATTATTAATTTAACGAAACAGTTTTTGGGAGATTTCCTGGCATAGCTTATGCCTATCATACCCAAGAACAAAGAGAAAGGAAATCATATATGGCAGTAGATGTCGATATGAAAGCATTGCTGGAAGCAGGTGCTCATTTTGGGCACAAAACCAGTCGATGGCACCCTAAGATGGCGCCATACATCCATAGTAAGCGTCAAGGCGCACACATTATTAACCTTGAAAAGACTGTCGAAAGTCTAGAAAAAGCTTTACCAAAAGCTACCGAGATAGTCAAAAACGGCAAGAAAATTCTTTTCGTTGGCACTAAAAAACAAATGAAAGATATCGTTAAAGCAGCTGCTGAGTCAGTTGATATGCCTTACGTTACCGTGCGTTGGGTTGGTGGCACTTTAACCAATGTCGAAACCGTTAATCGTCAAATCAAAAAACTTAAAGATTTGGAGCGTCGCATGGCTTCAGGTGAATTAGAAAATCGCTACTCTAAGCTTGAAGTTCAAAGATTCCAAGAAGAGATTGATTTACTCAACGAACGCTATGGCGGCATTAAAGAGATGACCGACCAACCATCTGCAATTATTGTCGTAGATGCTATTGAAGACAAGAACGCTATCAAAGAAGCAAACGTACTGCATATTCCAGTATTTGCAATTACTGATTCCAATGTTGATCCTTCAGACATCGATTACGTAATTCCAATGAACGACGATTCTATCAAAGCCACTAAATTGGTGCTCGATTATTTCGTTGAAGCAATCAAAGAAGGTAAAAAATAATTAGGAGGCAAAATGGCAAAAGAAATTACAATTGAATCAATTAAAAAACTCAAAGAACTTTCTGGCGCAGGCTTGACTGATGCTAAAAAAGCTCTCGTAGAAGCTAAAGGTGATTTTGATAAAGCACTCGAAGCTATGCGTAAAAAAGGCTTAACTAAAGCTGAAAAACGTGGCGATCGCGAAACTCGCGAAGGTTTAATCGAAGCCTACGTCCACGATGGTCGTCTTGGCGCCATCGTTGAAGTTAACTGTGAAACAAGTTTTGTCGCTAAAACTGAAGAATTTAAAACTTTAGCTCACCAAATCGCTATGCAAATTGCCTCTATGAACCCACTTTATGTCAGTGAAGAGGATATTCCAGCAGCCGATAAAGAAGCTAAGATCAAAGAACTCGAATCTAACTTCAAAGGCCCTGAGAATATGAAGGACAAAATCCTTGAAGGCCAAGTCAAAAAAGCCTTCTCGGATAAAGTTTTAATGAATCAACCTTATATCTTGGATGATTCCAAGACTGTCGAACAATTCATTAAGGAAGCTATCGCCAAAACCGGCGAAAACATCACTATCCGCCAATTTAAGCGTATAGAGCTTGGTGTTACTGAATAAAAATGCTCTGATTTGTTTCAACGAAACAAATCAGTAATAAACAAAAAATAAGTTGGAATTTACTTCCAACTTATTTTTCTTACTGGCCTTTTCTGCTGGACTCTTTTTCCTCCGGAAAAGAGTTCAAACTATAAAATTCGGGCACCCTCGCAGTAATATCGGTGCCCGAATTCTTCTGTGTAAAGTATAATGTTATCTATAAATGCTTAGCGTCGTTTCGATGATTTCTGGTTTCTTTTTACGATAAATATTGCTCCTCCAATTCCCGCTGTAAAGAATATCAACAATCCCGTAATTAAATAATCAGTCTTTGAGATATTCAAACCTCCAAACAATCCACCAGTGTCAGGTGCTCCCGCATCATCACCTCCACCTGTGTCAGGAACAACGGGTTCCTCACCACCAGCAGAATATTCATAGTTAATAATATATGATCTATATAATTCATCGCCATCAGCATTCAGTGCTATCAATTCAATTACGTAATTTCCATCTGGTAGTCCATTTTCAGAAAATGGTAAAGTTACTTGATCTGTATCTTTGTTTACGGCTATCGGCGAAATTTCATCTATCAAATTACCATTTTCATCATATACATTAATTATAATCGTCTCTACTCCATTTGGATCAACCCCATCTCCAGGTACAAAATCCAAATCTACCACCGGGTCATTTGTTTCCGCTGCTGGTTCTGCTGTACCTCTTACTGGTATATATTCAAATACTATAGTTTCTTCGTCATAAACTCCATCCGGCCCATACCCAGTCACAGTTATCTCATAATCACCGTACCCATACTGAATCAAATTCAAATCAATCGGAAGGCCACCGGGTTGATAGTCGTAATAATCATCCCACAAGTTAATTTCCTGTACATTGCCGTCTTTATCTGTGTACTTCAATACTACTTTTAGTTCATCTACTACTTCATATGTTATATCAATGGTTTGCCCACCATCCGTTATTATGCTACCGGATTCTATTCCGGTCACCTCCACATTGGGGGCTCGTCCAACCACCCTCACTGTGACCGTATCGGTCACACTCCCTGCTGCTGAAGCTTCAGGTCCTGGCAAACAAGCAGCAAAAGCCGTCGTAGCTACCACTAAGGACAGCCCAAACAGCCCCAAGAGTTTCTTTTGCGTTCTTTTCATACTCTACACTCTCTTTTATATTTTATTTTTATTTTGGTATTGTAAGAGCAGTCTACTCGCAATAGACTTACCACCAATCTATACAGCCATCTTAGATTGGCGTACCTTACGCCTCCTAATAAACATTATAAGCATAACTACAATAAATGTCAATAGCAAAATTGAAATAATTATTAATGGGAGTGGATTAACAAAAACAATTTTTTCGATTGTTTGGGTTTCATCTGCTGCGGTTACCGTCCAGCTCACATGATAAATACCAAAACTTGGAGAATCTTCCCATTCGTCATAAACGGATAGTTCAGATTCAGGAATTACAGACACTCTTCCTCTGTCATCTGGCGTCTCGTAGTTGCTAAAACCGATAATCGAATCTACTTTTAGTTTACCAGCAGCATTAAAATCAATATTACCAACATTTTTGACTTTAGCGGACGCATAAAAGTCGCTTTTTACGGTTCCATTCTGATCGAAGCTTTTATCTATTTTTAAATCATTTATTTCAGCCTTAGTAATCGCCTCTCCTTCAATTGACCGACCAAATAAAACCAACCCTGGGCTGGCTTCAGTTTTAATGCCATTAGACGCAATCGTACCAGTCAATGTATGCGCAAATATCACTGCATATTGACCACCAGCAGGAATATTATCTGGAGTAACTATTCTATATTCAATTTCTAAAGAATCTTTTGCTTTTATGTTATAAGTTGGACGGTCTTTTGTCCAATTGCCACCAGCATCCTTGAAAGAGACCCATCTAGAAATCTGGGTGAAGTTATTTTCTTTCGAAAAACCAAGCTTGTAAGAGTCCTCTTCTTCTGAATAAATGTATGAATATGGTGCAGCATAAACTTCAATCTCCATATTCGAATCACCTTCGTTTTTAACTTCGAACTTATTATTGTAAGTTGAATTCGAAGAAAGCTGCAAGACATTGCTCACTGGCGAAAGACTAATACTAGTGCCACCAACCGCTCCAGCAGACTCTGGTTCTTCTTCGGCAAAAGATGGATTTTCTAAACAAAAAACCACGCCGAGCCCAACCATCAGCGCGAGAGTTATAATTCTGCATAATATCTTCTTCACTTTACCTCCTTTTAAAACTGGTGCGCGCGACTAGACTCGAACTAGCACAGCCGTGAATCTGGCCACTACCACCTCAAGGTAGCGTGTCTACCAATTCCACCACGCGCGCATGTATATATTATATCACAGTATATACTAAATTATGGAGTTTTATTTTTGGTCGCTTTAGTTACTGCCCAAGAGTTGATATCAGAGAAGCGATCCAATGCGGTCACCAAACGTACATCGTTACTGAACGTTCTTACATTCTTATTATAGTAATATGTTAGATTTGGTTGATACAAACCGATTGCCGGAACATCATTAACCCAATATTCTAGGAATGATTCATATTTTTTAATACGGAGTTCTTCGTTAAGAGTGTCTCTAGCGCCCAATAGCAAATCATCAACCAACACACTACGATAATTTGATAGATTTAACCCAGAAGTGGATGCTTGTGAAGAATGATAATATGGCAATAAGTCAGGATCGGCACCAAGTTCAATTTCATAGACCAAGATATCGTAATTGCGTTTTGAAATCACATTATTAACAAAATCTTGGTTTTCTTCATAGGATGATACGTTCGCTTCAAATCCCAAATCTTGCAATTCGGTTTTTATTTCTTCTGCAACATTTGGTAAATATCCAGAATTAACTGTTGCTATTTCAACTCGCAAAGGTTGTTCTCCTTTTAATTCATCAATTTTTATTCTTGAAGCTACAATATCTTGTGATGGAATTGCTGGGTAATTGTTCAATTTAATTTGGGCTTCGAGTAATGGATAATTAAGTGCCGTAGTTGCTGGCGCTGCTTCACGGATTTTATCAATATTAAGCCCCTGGCGGATTGCGGCACGCATTTCTTTATTTTTGATTACATCTTTTGAAGTATTAAAGAAAATAAATGCTCCAGAATTTAAACTAGAATTCTTTTGAATAAAACTAGCGGCATTAACCTTATCGACGTCGATGCCAGATAATTCTGCTGTAGCGGTTGTAGAGCCCGCGTTGAGTGAAGCAATTATATCGTCTTTTGTACTATATGTATGGACAGCAAAGCTACTAAGCATAGCCTGTCCTTTATAATAATCAGGATTTGCTGACAAATAGAATACTTTTTCTTCGCTGTTTGCACCAGCGGTTGATTGCGTAGCGTTGTAATTAAATACGCCAGAAGTAATTGGCGTAGTAGAAAAATTGTTTTCTATTAGCGTTTGTGGATCTACTTCGCCAAGTATATGTTTAGGGACAATCGGAAAATTTAGCGCGGTAATAAAATCTGAGTACGCGGCAGGCAAACTAAATACGATGTCACCGTTTTCATTTTTTTCAACCTTCACCTTAGCTAAATTTGAACCATAAACTGAACCGACTGCCGGGTTTTTGATCAACTCCGTCGTAAAAATCACGTCATCAACCGTAATTGGTTCCCCATCTGACCATTTTAATCCGTCACGCAGTTTAACTGTCCACACTTTGCCGTCTTCATTAGGCATAATAGATTGAGCTAAGCCAATACCAGGATGGCCAGAGTAATCAATTACGGAAAGAGTAGCAAACATTAATCGACTCAGTGTCTTTTCGCTACTAGTAGTTGCAAATAATGGGTTAAGTGATTTTACATCTCCAAGTGTAGCTTCTGTGTAAGTGCCACCATCCACAAAAACATTTTCAGCATAAGAATTACCAAACCAAAAAGCTTGAGTGAGCGCTAACATCATCAGTGCAAAAACTAATAAACCCCATTCCAGTATCAATAATCTAATGTCCGCAATATGCGGCATGCGATCGATTAGGTTTTCTCTAATGTGCTCTTTTCCCTCTTCGCTCGCACGAATTGACGCTCGCGAGAAACGTCTGATCAGTTTTTGCCCACGCTTTCTAGTAGTATTTTTCATAATATTATGGTATTAATAATAACCCCAAAATTGATAAAACAAAAATGACAGCAAATACAATCGTAGTAATAAATAATGACTTTTCCAAACCACGACGGGTAGTATATAATTCTCCTGAGCTCCCAAACCCTGCACCAAGTGATGCGCCGCGTTGTTGCAACAAAATCAAAATAATTGTTAGAATTGCTGAAATAAAGGTTACCATTTCTAGAAAACTTCCGATTTGCATATAATAACTCCTAGTACATAATATTATAGCGGATAATTGTCTAAAAGTAAAGTCTATCACACTGCATATTGCAAGAGCTTTTTCTTGTCTTTTAAAACATAAGTGGTATAATTAACCTATGGATAATAATAATTTTGAACAACAATTCTCACAAAATGTTAAATCAACTATGCCAGCGCCAGCACCAGTTGCCGTGGGTGGAGACTCGTCTAAACTTCCACTAATTGTTGCTGCAATCCTAGGCGTAATCACATTAGTGGAGTCAATTATATTAATTGTAACTTTGATTAATTTTTTCCAAGCAGTAAATCCTGAAGAAGAGGTAATTACGTCAGAAGATACTTATCTCGATATTGGAGAGGATGGGTTATCAGGATATGACGATGAGGGCAATCTCATTTGGCTCAATCTTACTTGCACCAATAAGGAAAGCGGAGATAAATATGTTCTCACTGAGTCTAAGAATTTCCAATTTAGCGGTTCTTCTCAAACGGATAGTGGGACCTATACCATCACTAATGATAGCTTAATTTCTCTTTCAGGTGCAAACGGCAACAAAGTCATATTCTACGATGGTTATTCTCTTGCCGACCAACTCACACTATATGATTGCGACTTCGATGTAGAGCAACCTGCCGAATCAGAAGAATGATTATTATTTAAACATCCTTTTCCGTTTTAATAGTGAATGATATGTAATCGCAAAACGGTGCGCTTCTTCGTCAATGCGAGCGATTAAGCGCGCCACATGGGAATTATTGGATAATTCTATGCTTTTTAAATCTGGAGTAATTAGTTTTGTTTTTGCGTTTCTCGAATGATCACCAGATTTATTGCGGCCGATTACGGGTATATTATATGGCTCCACTAGCGGTAAAATAGCTTTGACTTGCGTATTTCCTCCATCCAAAATGATTAAATTTGGAAAATCCCATTCTTGATGTTTCAATCTACGCGACAATACTTCTTGCATACTCTTTAAATCGTCATTTGTAGAAGTGCGTATTTTAAATTTACGATACTCGCTACGTGCAGAGGCTCCGTTTAAAAATACTACCATACTGCCGACTGTATTTTTGCCAGCCTGGTGAGATATATCATACCCCTCAATGCGACGTGGCGGTTCATCCAATCCAAGCATTTCTTGTAATTGCTTTAAAGCTTGGTCGGAAGATATATCAAGAAATTCTTTATCAGAAAATAAAATTTTTTTCTTCAACTCACGAAGACCAGCTAGTTGGTCTCTTGCCTCAGCGGCCAACTCGTAATTCCCTTTATCCGATTCGGCACGCATAGTTTTTTCTAAATCCTTTAACAGTTTTTCGCGGTCGCCCTCTAGATATCTAATTAGTTTTCGGAGGTTTCTCTTATAATCTTTAGGTGTGCTTTTTTCTATCTCGATACCAGGAGTTAACCCAAGATCTGTGTCTAAAGTTTTATGCCCAGTATAAGGCTTAGTATAATAAGGAAAAATCCGCCTAAGACTTCGAACGGCTTTTTCAATTGCTGATTTTCCGTAAAATGGACCAATATAAGTTGCTTTATCATCTACAGGATTTCTGGTGAAGCTGATATATGGCACGTCCTCATTCATTGTGATTCTAACGTATGAAACTGTTTTATCATCACGTAGTAAAATATTCCATTTTGGCATATATCTTTTAATCATTTCTGATTCTAAAAACAGCGCATCTATTTCTGTATCTACTACAATCCAATCAGTGTCCGCAATTTCGCGTACTAGTGCCTCAGTCTTGACATCTTTTTGATTTTTTTGAAAATACTGTCGCACGCGATTTTTGAGCACTGCAGCCTTGCCTACATATATTATTTCACCAGCTGAATTTTTATGAAAATATACTCCCGGTGCACTTGGGAGTTTTTTTAGTTTTTGTTTCAAACTATCATTCATATTATAATTATATCACACTTATGGCAAAATGTCAATTACAACAAAAAGGTGACCCGTAGGCCACCTTTTTGAACAATGCAACTATTTTTTGCTAAAAATCAGTTGTATTATCACCTGACGACAACATTAATTGCTGCAGTAAGGTCATCACATCCTGGTAATCAGTTGGTTCTGCTATATTGATGGTGCTTGGGTAAGTAAACCCGAGATCGACTTTTACATTTGCGATGTCTTTTTCGGTCTGTTCGCTCATATCGCAAGCGTCACATGCGGCGTCATCAGGACAATCGCAGTCATCGGATGTCATTTGTTTCGCAGTAGTTTCAAAGTATAATCTGCTGAAGTTATCGTCTTTATCTATTTCGACATAAATATTTGGCAATTTATTAAGTTCACCCGCTGGATCTTCGCTGACTTCGACATTATCTTCGCCTAAGCAAGAAATTGCTTTCTTCACCATTGTAGAATCTTTGACGGCTTTGCTGTAATTTGTGAATTTTTCACGGTCAAAAATCACTCTATAAACCGTGCTATTTTTGCTGGCAACCTTCACATCTTCAGTTGTTGAAGTAATGAAAGGATTATTACGATACATTTCCGAAATCGTATTGCTATTATTCTTTGCTTCGTTTGCCAAATCTGTTAAACAAGTTAAAGCATTGTTAGAATCCTGAGTATCAGTCATGGACTTTAATTGGTCAAGCGATATTTTTAGCCATTTGCCATCAATCAGCTCAAGTATACCAGAAAAACCGGCAAACATATCCAAACCCGTCTCAGGCTCTTCAACTATGTCCACCATAGTATCATCGTCACATGGGACGATATTTCCATCCGAATCCTCACAATCAGATAACACCGGTGCTTCACAGTTAGTTAAGCCACTCTCGTCGTCTATACAGTTTGTTGCCATAGTATTCTGCATCATTGTGGTGATTTTCTCAATTCCCTCAACTAATCCATCTGCTTTGAGGTATAGGTCGCCACTTTCCGAGTATATTTCCTCAACTTCTACTTGAATGTCACCCGCCTCCTTTATAGAAGCTGTCACATTAGCAGTAGTGTGGTTAGTCATTGAATTAGAAGTGGCATCAGCCTTCAGATCAATTTTTAACCCCGTCAATATAGAAGAACTGTCGATTGGCGTAATGTCAATCGTACCATCAAGCGCAACATTGGCCGGAGCCTTACCTTCCATTAATTTCATCACTGCTTTAGATACGGCATCACCTTGGTTCATCAACATGATTGCTACCGCTACGCCACAGCCTATCGCTACCAACAGAGCAACTACTACGCCAATAATTAAACCTGTCTTTTTCTTTTTGGGAGGTTGCACTGGTTCTTGCGCTGGGGCTTGTTCCATTGGCCTCGACATAGGATCGTTACTTGGTTGATCTGTGATGCCAGCAGTAGCTTGCATCAATGGATCTACTTGCTCAGGCTGTGCAGCATCTGCGCTTTCAACCGGACCAGATGCATTAGCATCGAATGTAGAACCATTAGAATCCGGATTGTCTCCTGGATTTGGGTTGAGGGGATTTGGTGTTTCCCCAGGGTTTTCATTCATAAAAAACTCCTTATTTTAATAATACTTATGTTTATTATAACATGATATAATAATAATTATGGATAATTTTACGATTTCAAACATTAAAGCAAGGCAAGTATTGGATTCTCGAGGTAATCCTACTGTTGAAGCCGAAGTTTATTTACAAAATGGCGTTTTTGGACGTGCTATCGTTCCGTCTGGAGCCTCAACAGGAGTTGGTGAAGCTCTTGAATTACGAGATGGCGACAAAAGCCGCTACAACGGTAAAGGCACTTTGAAGGCCGTTTGGAATATTAATTCTAAAATTCGCGATATACTAGTTGACAATTCTGCCGACCAACATACAGTCGATCAAATGATGTTAGAACTTGATGGCACCGACAATAAATCTAATCTTGGTGCTAACGCTATACTCGCTGTTTCTTTGGCTAATGCCAAGGCCAATGCAGAAGCTCGTAAAATTCCGTTCTATAAATACGTAGCAGAACTAGCTGGTACCACTGACCAAATGTCTATTCCGATGCCGATGATGAATGTTATGAATGGCGGTGCACATGCTTCATGGGGTACGGATTTTCAAGAATATATGATTATCCCTCGCTCAGCTGGCAATATTGCTGACGCAGTTAGAATTGGTGCTGAAATTTTCCATGCCTTAAAAGATGTGCTAAAAGAACGAGATTATCCTACAACTGTTGGTGATGAAGGCGGCTATGCTCCTAAAGTACGAGAGGGTAATAATGAGCCACTTGATTGTATCAAAACTGCAGTTGAAAAAGCTGGATACGATTTTGGCAAAGATATTGCTCTCGCTATGGATATCGCAGCCAGTGAGTTTTATGACAAAGACCATTACGTATTAAAAACCAACGGCGATTGGAAATCATCAGAGGACATGATCAATTGGTACGATTGGATTATTAATAACTATCCAGTTGTGTCAATTGAAGATGGACTAGCTGAAGATGATTGGGAAAATTGGAAAAAATTAACCGAACGTATGGGTTCTCGTATTCAATTAGTTGGTGATGATCTATTTGTCACTAATGTTAAGCTATTAGAAAAAGGCATCAAAGAAAAATGCGCTAATTCAATTTTAATTAAGCCGAACCAAATTGGTACTTTGAGCGAAACTATCGATGCTGTTTTGCTTGCTAAACGCTCAGGCTATACAACTATTATGTCTCATCGTTCTGGTGAAACCGAAGATGTATCTATCGCCCACTTAGCCGTTGGCTTGGGCACAGGACAAATCAAAACTGGTTCCCTTTCGCGTACTGATCGTGTTTCAAAATACAACGAACTCATTCGTATTGCTGATACAAATTCCCGCCTTGGGCTTACGGACCCATTTAAAAAATAAAAATCTGCTAATAACAAATACTAATTATCGCGTGCAAGTGCTGAGGCTTCCTTAAACCCATCATAGAAGTTCTCAGAGATTTTTGGGTGGCCAATTCTATTGGCGGCTTCTACCACTTTATTAATGTCATCAGTAATCTCAAAAATTCTAGAATCATCTACATTAATTAATTGAAGTTCTACCATTTTATTAATAGCTCCTTCAAAAGCCTCCCAATAATCAGTGCCAACAAGGAAAACCGGCATTTTTGGCATTTTGTTTTCCTGCATTAAACACAAAACTTCAGAAACTTCATCCATAGTGCCAAAACCACCTGGGAAAAATACGAAAACTTTTGCAGCCATAGCTAGCGAAACTTTTCGAGCGAAGAAATATTCAAATGTTAAACATTCTGTAAGGTATGGATTAGGATTTTGCTCGTGTTGAAGTGTGATATTGAGCCCTACGACACGCCCACCTATTTCATAAGCCCCATGCGATGCTGCTTCCATAATCCCAGGCCCACCACCAGTAATTACTGCATGACCATTTTCTGCCAACAAATGACCTAAATCAAATGCCATTTTACAATACTTTGAATCCTGCGATAAACGTGCTGAGCCAAAAATTGTTACCCCTTGTGGAAATGAGCGTACAATCTGCAACCCACGCGTCAAATCTTTCGCGTATGCATTAGCTCGCTCCAAATCCTCAATAGTCATTTTTTTGATTAGTTCATCTTGTAACATGTTCCTCCTTTACAGTTTTTGAATTGGCATCGGATGTAGACTTTCGCGTCCAGTCAACAGTCCCTTGTTCGCGCCCAATTTTGAAACTACCGCAGTCGAATTAGCAGAAGCGAATATTAGAGAATTTCTGAAAGATCGTCCAGCAGCTAGGTGAGCTAAGAATCCAGATCCAAAAGCATCTCCAGCTCCAGTCGTATCTTTCACCTTGGTATCTTCATATACTCCGAAACGATACGCCTCTTTACCACTCTTAGTAATACCACCCATCTGCCCATCAGTGATAATTACAGTTTCTACATAGCCTTCAAGATGATAAAGCAATTCTGCTAATGTCATTCCAGGCACTAATTGCGATGCTTCTGTCTTATTCACATTGAGGATGTCTACATATCTAAACAATCTTAATAATTCTTCAGGGTGCTCTAGTTCCTTAACGCCTGGGTTAAACATGATTTTGGTATCTATCTTTTTTGCATACTTAAAGAAACGCTCCAACGTATCCAAATCTCCACGCAGCGTTGTTACATACAGCCAATCCGGTTGAATTAAATCTAAATCCTTTTCGGAAAAATTACCAAATTGTTCCGATGCGCCACGGCAAGTCATAATCGTACGTTCCCCGCTCTTACTGTCAAGTAGTACTATTGAAGTGCCAGTGTTGCGTCGTTCAAGAAAATTAACATAACTACTATCAATCCCTTCTCGATCTAACACTCGAATAATTGCCGCACCAGCTGAGTCTCGTGATACGTTACCCATAAAAATTGCTTCATGACCATGCCTTGCAAAGCAAATTGAAGAATTAATTCCGCCGCCACCAACTTCATACGAAATATGATCAATATCAACTTTTGAACCAACCGATACTTTACCGAAAATTGCCGTATCGCCAATTGCAGTAGCGACTAAATCATCGTGATCGATTAAATAAATATCTTGCAATGCGCTACCGAGCGAGACGATACGTGCCATTATAATACTACTCCATTCTTATCAATTTCTGCTACTAGTTCTTCAAAAACTTGAGCTGGATTTTCAGCCTTTGAGATGGCAGAACCTACGTTAATCACATCTAAATCTGCATGTGCAAGCGCACGAATATTCGACATATTTGCTCCACCGTCCCAACCAATTTCAACTTCTGGCTTCATATTTCGAATCAGTGGGATTTTTTCCATCTGCATTAAATCAGCTGGAGAACCTTGCACACCTAGTTGACCAGCAAAAATCAAAACATGATCGGCTGCGTCGATATATTGTTTTACATTTCCAGGGAAAGTTGATTGAAGCAAGGCCACACCAGTTTTGATACCAGCATTCTTCAGCACTTCAAAAATCGGCAATAAGTTCTCACTCGCTTCGGCATGAAGGATACAAAGCGATGGACTGAGCTTCAAAATAGTGTCAAGCGACTCTGATGGCTTAGCTGCCATAAAGTGTAAATCAGCATCCCAGTTTTTCGGCCACCAAATATTTGTCATATCAAGTGTAGGGGTTTGTGCAAAGATGCCATCAGTCACATCAATTTGCACGCGTCTGGTAAAAATATTAATTCGCTCAGCTTGTGCGCGATAATCTTGCTTATCATCAGTCAAGATTGACGGTACAATCGAAACGGTTCTAATCATAATCTTCCCTTTCGTCTAAACGATTAATGCGCCTGACTCGGCGTTCTATATTCTCAAAATTAGTATTGATAAATACATCTACTAACTCGCGCATTTTTTCAAAATCTGTAAAATGAGCCGAAAGACAAATCACATTAGCGTCATCGTGTTCGCGTGCCATTTTTGCAGACTCAACACTTTCACAATGCGCTGCACGAATTCCTTTAAAGCGATTTGCTTGAATTGTTACACCGTGAGCTGAACCACAAATTAGGATACCAAATGAACCACGGTCTTCACGAACTTCTTTTGCTACTGCCACAGCAGGATCATTAAAGTCATCGCCCTCATGGTATTCAAAAGCCCCAACGTCCTCAACCGAATAGCCACTATCAGATAAATACTTTTCTAAAGCTTCTTTTTTTTCAAATCCGCGATAATCCGCGCCCAGATAGATTTTCATTATTGACCTTTCCCGAAATCAACAGCTAACTCAGCCAAACGATTGGAATAGCCCCACTCGTTATCATACCAAGCTACTATTTTAATCATATTACCACCTACTACATCAATCAAAGGCAAATCTACGATACAAGAATGCGGATCACCGATGAAATCAGTCGAAACTAATTCTTCTTCAGTGACACCGATAATTCCTTCGTAGTACGGTTCCTTAGCTACTTTTTTGAATAAGCTGACTAGCTCTTCTTTAGTGGTATCGCGATTGATAATTGCCGTAATGTCTGAAAGTGAAACCACTGGTGTTGGTACACGTATTGAAAGACCGTTAAATTTCCCCTCCAAACTAGGAATCGTTTTAGCGGCAGCTTTTGAAGCACCGGTCGTAGTTGGCACAATGTTTTCTGCAGCTGAACGTGCTTCACGCAGATCTTTAGCTGGTGCATCAAGTATTCTTTGTGAACCAGTATATGAATGTACAGTAGTCATCATAGCTTTTTCAATGCCAAATTCATCTTCAAGTACCTTCATAATTGGCGCAATACAGTTAGTAGTACAAGATGCATTAGACAAAATTTCATCTTTTTCGTCGACTACGTCTTCATTAACTCCGATAACAACAGTTTTCGCTCCTTCACCTTTAGCTGGGGCTGAAATAACTACCTTTTTTGCTCCAGCTTTGATGTGTGCTCTGGCGTCTTCTGGATTAGTGAAGAAGCCAGTTGATTCAATTACAACATCAACTCCAAGTTTGCCCCAAGGTAGATTCGCTGGGTCTTTTTCTGCAAATACTGGTATTTCCCGTGTATTAATAATAATTGAGTTATCGGTTGCGGAAACTTTTTTATCATATGCTCCGTAGGAGGAATCATGCTTTAGAAGATGTGCCAAAGTATTAGCATCCGTAATATCATTAATACCGACTACCTGTACGTCGTGTCGGTCAAGTAATATTTTGAGCACATTACGACCAATTCTACCAAAGCCGTTGATTGCTACTTTAATCATTTTTACCTCCTAAAAAATCTACTTATGCTAATTATAGCATAAGTAGATTAAAAAATGTAGATACATTTTAGCGTGCAAAATGTGCAAATGCACGGTTGGCTTCGGCCATACGGTGACAATCCTCTTTCTTCTTGAAGGCTGCACCAGTTTCGTTGTAAGCATCAACAATTTCAGCTTCTAGACGCTTTGCATAAGGCATACCTTTGCGTGCACGAGCTGATTGTACTAGCCATGAAAAAGCAAAATGAAGTTGTCGATGACCAGAAATTGGGAATGGAATCTGGTAGTTAGCACCACCAACACGGCGAGATTTAACTTCGAAATCTGGCGAAACGTTGGCGATAGCTTTTTCTAGTACCTCAACAGGATTCTCTGATTTCAATTTCTTAGCAGCACCTTCAATCGCTGAATATACAGCACGTTCTGCGACTTGGCGTTTGCCATTTAGCATAGACTTATTGATAAGTCTTTGTACTAAAATTGATTGGTATCTACGATCTGGGTTAACTTTGCGAACCAAAGATTTAGTAGTCTTACGTGGCATAATTACTTACCCTCCTTTTTGGCGCCGTATTTTGAACGGCCTTGCTTACGACCTTGTACACCTTGAAGATCAAGTGTACCACGGACAACATGGTAGCGTACACCAGGAAGATCAGGCACACGACCACCGCGTACTAATACCACTGCGTGCTCCTGCAAATTGTGGCCTTCACCACCAATATAAGCCCAAACTTCTTGACCATTAGTAAGACGCACACGAGCAACTTTACGCATAGCGGAGTTAGGCTTTTTTGGAGTTTTGGTAGTAACCTTAATACAAACACCACGCTTCAAAGGAGCTGGTCTGTCATAGCGCTTGGTTTTTAACGTATTTACAATTGAACCAAGAGCTGGAGATTTTGATTTCTTCGCAGCCTTTTTTCTGGGCTTGCGAATCAACTGATTAATAGTTGGCATTAAAATTCCCTCTTAACTTTATTATTATATGGTGCCCATTTGCTTACAGCAATAACAAACGAGCTGAAACTCTTACAATAATTATATCACACTTACCCTAAAATGTCTACAAAATAGCACTATATATTACATATAGTGCTATTTAATGTATTTATCGTAAACTAGCTATTAACTTTCACTAGATAATCTAAAGTTGCCTCAATTATCATTCGATTTTTGATATCGATTTTGACATTTGGATCTTTGAGAGATTTCAAAGCTTCAGGCGACTTTTTATAAACATCCCTTAGTTCAGCTAATTTAGCAGCTACCAAATCATCTGAAACAGCAATCTTTTCCTTAACAGCTAAAGATTGAAGAACCAAAGAAGCTTTTACACGAGTTTCTGCAACTTTGCGAGCTTCTTTTTCCCAGCTTTCGACCGTCTCATGATTTGCTTCAAGAAATTCTTCAAAGCCCATACCTTGTGAAGCAGCATTTCTAGAAATATCATCCCGTATCATCTTCATTTGATCATCAATTAAGATTTCTGGTGCTGATACTTTTGATTTTTTAACCAACGCGTTGATTAAATCATCTTTAAACTTTTCGTTTTGTTTATGCTCATTTTGTGCGGCTAAATTCTTTTTGATGTCTGCTTTTAGTTCGTCCAAATTCTTAAACGGACCACATTTTTTGGCTAACTCATCATCAATCTTTGCTTTTTTGACTTCATTGACTTGTTTTAGCAGAACTTCAAAGACAGTTTTAGCTCCAGCTAAATCACTTACACCATAATCTTTAGGGAAAGTGAGTTTCAGATCAAACTTGTCACCTGACTCGTGTCCTACGATTCCATCTTCGAAACCAGGAATAAAAGTGTTGGAGCCAAGTACTAGCTTGTAATCTTTTGCCGAACCACCGTTAAAAGCTTCTCCATCTTTTTTACCAACGAAATCGATAATTACCTCGTCGCCTAATTCAGCAGCTTTTTTAGCGACTTTCTTTTCAGCAAATGAAGAAGAAATGTTTTCCAATACTTCCTTGACTTCCTTGTCGGTAACCTTAGATTCAGGTTTTTTGACACCGAGTTTTTTGTAGTCGCCTAATTTTACTTCTGGAATAATGTCAGCCGTTGCAGTGTATTCAAGCGTTTCGTCTGGTACATATTTTGTTACGTTTACGCTTGGAAGTACCAAAGGTGATTTTTCAACTTCTTTGAATGCATCAATCACTGTAGTGCGCACTGCGATATCAGCAGTTTCAGCATTTAAATCATTTTCTGGGATAAATTTCATTGCGACTTCAGCTGGCACCTTGCCCTTGCGGAAGCCTTCTACTTTTAATTCTTTTGCAAGCTTCGCGACTGCTTTTTCTTTGGCTGGCTTTAAATCTTTGGCATCCAAAGTCACAGTAAGCTCAATCCTCGAATCAGAAAGTTTTTTTGCTTTTGCTTTCATATTAACTCCTATAAATTATTCATATTATATCATAAAACTAGCTAAAATGTTAGCACAACTACTACGAAACTATTACACTATCACACTGGTTCTATTTTCAGAACGAAAATGTGTCAACGTAAATTTGGAGCTTGTCCCGAGCTTAATGTCTGGGCTTAAGATATCATTACTATCAAAAATTTCTTTAAGTTTTGTATACATTTTTTTCTCTGGTTCAAGCATTTCAGTATTTGTAACTACGGCTTTTAATCTGCCCTCTGGTGTTCCACCAGCTAATTTGCCGCCTTGGCGATTGATGATGAACGCCCCAGCTCTTAAGAACATAGTCGCTCTTTTATTAAACTCTTTATCTTCTAAATTGAACTTCGGTCTCAAATTATAGATTGATGAGCCAATTGAACCGTATAGTTCTACTTTCAAATTCAGTTTTTTCTCTAAGATTGTTAAATCTTGCAAGAAGTTGGCGATGTTTTCGTTTGGTAGATAAAAATTCGTTAAAATCGGCACACGCTCGCCGTTTTTTACATATCCAAGATAATTTTCAAGCGCATTTTCAAATTCATTTAATGTTGGGCGGTCGTTGACTGATTCGTAAATAAATCTAGCTGAATGAGAAAATTTATCACGCATAGCTTTAATTCTTTTAATACAGGTCGCAGGACGATCGTCAAAATTTGCAAATACCACAAAACCATCTTCAAGCTTTTTAATCACTCCATCAAGATTTTTACCAGACTCGCGCGCTTCCATAATAATCTTCAAATCGAACAAATCCAACCTACGCGGTTTGAGCGGTTCGATTGCTTTAGCATAATTTAGCGCATCTTCGACTTCTTTAAAGGTAGCAACTACGCGTTCCGGACGCTTTTTGATTGGTACAGCGCGCAATATTACTTCTGAAATAATACCAAGCGTTCCCTCTGCTCCAAAGAACAATGGCATCAAATCCATTGTTTCGCGTCGTGGTGCTTGAGCCAACATTGGGTAGCCAGATTGATCCTTATTGTTTTTACTTAGTTTATCAATTAAGTCGGCATTTTCTTTGACTAATTTCACTGTCTTTCGATAAATTTCACCTTCCGTAGTTTTTTCGGCTGCCCGTTTAGCCAAGGCATATTTTTTGAGACGTTCGGTTTGCAAACATTCACCGTTCGTGAGTACTATTTCTATTCTTTCAACGTAGGCGTATAATCCGCCGTATTTTTTCGAACATTGACCTTTGAAGTTCTCTGAAATCAAACCACCGATAGTCCTCTCGTTGCAACCATCAATTGGGATAGTCAGCCCAGAAACAGACAGCGCAGTATTGAGCTCATGAAGGGTAATTCCAGATTGTACGCGTACTAATCTCTCGCGCGAATCAATTTCGAGTAGATGATTTAGTTTTTCAGTAGATATTACTACACCGTTGGTTAGAGCAGCGCCACCCTCGCCTAATCCAGTACCACGCGCGGTCACAGCGACTTTGATATCCTTAGAGGCAAGTTGGTTGAAGAACTTCAATAGTTTTCTAATATCATCAGTAGATTCTGGAAAAGCTACGAATTTGGGTTTGACTCTTAGGGCTGATTGATCTACGGAGTATTTTTCAATAATTTCAGGAGAATCAAAAACGTTTCCGACCGTCAACTGATTTAAATATTTCGTAATTTTCCCCATTACGCTTATGATTATAACACAAAAATCTACTTTTTGTCAGGCTTAGTCTGATCGTTCTTTGGCTCTTCCTTCACTTCTTTAGGTTTCCTGAAAATCAAATCGACTTCTAGAGTTTTTCCACTCGGCCCAAATAATGTTGGGATAAAACCAACATATTCCATGCCCTTCTTTTCGACATACTCATTAATCACTTCGCGGTGCTCTCTGATATCGGAATTGATTAGCTTATTGTTAGCGTACTTAAGTTTTACGAACTCCATCAAACCTCCTTTTCTTCATTATACACTAAATTAGGTTATTTCCTCAAAGAGTCTTTCTTAATGAGTTCGAATCGGTACTTTTGTTTTATATCGGGATACTTTTTTGTGTCCACTAATTCAAGAAACATTTTTTTAGGTCTCGCGTATAATTTACCTTCACCATAAAGCGCGCGATAAATTACTAATTCTTCTCCGGTTTCAGAATGAATAGCTACATCTTCCACGATATATAAATCGCCTTTAAAGTGTCGATAAATTCCGTGAATCTTTAATCTATCTTCCATAGTTTTGCCGTATAGTCATATAGTCCTTGGATATGATTCTCTAAGAAATAATAATGCTTGACATAAAAAACGGTTAGAATTAATAATACTAAAGTTAAAGCATAAAGCGGCACTACGGCTGACTGAAAATCACACGTTGCCGTCACCCAAGTTGTGACGAATAAGAAAACAATCGTCATCAAAACAAAGAAAAACATCACAATGAGATGAATCAACCTTTCATGTTGGAAACTTTCCATCATTTCAAAGTGATAACGCGCTAAGCGTTCTCGTTCACTTTCACTAAGTTTTTTGCTGGCAGCTTGTTTGATAAATTTTTCATAAGCCCGAATGCGTTTTTCCATATTTTGATTATACCAAATCCAAAACAAATTATGCTAAAATCGTAATCCGCTAAATTTGGAAAAGACTCTGTAAAGGATGGTTGCTAGGAATGAAGAATGCTATGACTATACGCCAGCGAGGCAACGCGCCGTTCTCCCAAAGCTTTTGTTAGAGTAATTTGTGCCTGGATTAACGCTATCTATAGAAAAGTATAAATAGTAGGAGCTAAAAGTATTCCCACCAGAAGCGGACCAATAAGTACTATAGTAATTACGGGTGTATATCGACGAATTACCCGCATACCCAGAATAGACAAAGTTATTAGGATAGGCTCTCAGGATATTAGATACTGTGGCACCTTCATCACCTGTGTAATATGGTGTACTGGAGCTGTCATAGTTGGCAGGATCGACCCCATTGTTTATGCCTGTGACAATGAGTTGCCAAAATTCATTAGTAGATTCTTGAGATTTATTGCCGCCTTTCGGTAGATGCCAACCTGCCGGACAAATATCACCTGGAGCAGTATAATTGGAGCCATCACCATCACCATATTTGCCATGGCCGCCTGTTATAGAATACCAGTTGTAATAGTTGCCATAGCTATAGACGTTACTAGATGTACTATAGTTAGAGCTAGTATTATTAGTGAAGAGCGTAGTATTATTGGTAGCTAGCATGGACTGGTCATAACAGTTGGCCGAAAGACTACTACACCAGCCAGCAGTAGCTGGGTCCGTAGTGCGTGAGAGATGATTTGAAGTTGGCTTAGTATCACTATCATTGTCTGCACTAAACCACCATGAATTAGTGAGAGGGAGAGATGGATTGTGAGTGTTATCAGATGAAAGAATTGGTGAATCATTTAATCTCAAGTTTTCAATCATCCAACATTTACCATCTGCTAATTTAGCGACAGCATAAGTATTACCGTCTCTTTCATCCGTAAGAGCAGTAGTTGTTCCTTGCACTAGTGAACTACATCCATTCCAGTCCTGAAGTGAACCAGTAGATTTAATCCAGACTGCATAGAGACTTAACCCATTGGTTTGTACGTCTGCTGGAGCTATGATAGTTTCATTAGGCCCATAAATATTAGCATTTGGATTAGTCTCATAATCATATTTTTCAGACCAACCAGCAAAACCGTAGCCTTGTTTTTTAAGGTTAGAAGCATAGAGAGTGGCAGATGCATTATTGTATGCAGATTGAGTTCCCATCTGCCCTTCAACTATAGCAGTATTAGGATTATAGCAAATCTTGCCTGCAGCGCATGCGATTTCATGCGGCACAAACTCATTAGCCGGATGCACCATAGTATATTTAACTTTACCTGCATAGTTACCAGCTCTTTGTGTTTTAGATACGAAAGCAGCATAAGTAGTTTGGTATGTAGAGCCAGTAGCATTATTCCCAGCATCAGTAGTAGAATTATAATGAGCTACTTTAGTATATTCATTTGGAACAGCATGATAGTTGCCAAAGCTATTATCTATCGTACCAACAAAATTAGATCCACTTGTAGATATCTTCATCGCCCAGTTAGAAGTATTGCCACTTGTAGCTGTACCAGTATTTATACTACTTGATGGTCCTACTAACTTAGCACTATTAGTTCCACCAATCTTATTTCCAGTATAACCAACTGCATAAATAGCATAGCCTTGACTATCATTACATATTACATTAATGGTAGTAGTACCAATATCAGCTTGATAAGTACCATTAGGTATAGTAGCAGTATGTGGTGTAGTGATAGTAGAGTTCATAGTACAAGCTTCTTCTACATTTACTGTAGCTTGAGCTAAAGTAGATACTGCATCTACTTTAATTGAGTTTAAAAGAGCTCCAGTGATAATAGTTACTGAAGTCAAAATACTAACTCCTAGAACATTCTTACTACACAATATATGATTCCCCATGTGCTTATATTATAGCATACATATTATTATAATAAATATGGTATAATGGTTATGCAAAGGTAATACCAGAAAAAGTCAATGTCGTTAAAAAGAAACCTATTAATCGCTCCGTTAGGACTACTTAGCCTTACAGTTCTTTCTGGAGCCTTTTTAATGTCTTCTTATTCTCATGCAGATGATTCTACGGTAGATAACATTAACATCACCGTCCCAGTCTCTTGTTCTCTAGAAGGCACTGGTATGACTTCACACAATGCCAATATGATGAATGGTACCTATCAGAATAATATAGGTACTACTACCATGAAAGCCTATTGTAATGATAATAATGGCTTTTCTATCTATGCAATAGGCTATTCTGATGATACTTATGGTGAAACTCATCTAAGTAGCTCAGCAGATCCTACTTATAATATCGCCACTGGTACTGCTACGTCAGGAGATACATCCAATTGGGCTATGAAACTATCTACTCCTACTTCTCCTACTCCAACCTACCCATTGACCATAGATTCAGATACTAATGGCAGTTTCTCTTCTTATCATATTGTACCAAGTAATCACACTAAAGTAGCTCATAGAGATTCTGCTACTGATATAGGTACTAATGCAGAAGGCTCTACTCTCACTTCTACCTATGCAGCATTTGTCAGTCTAACTCAACCAGCTGGTACCTATACTGGTAAAGTCTTATACACTCTAGTTCATCCAGTAGATAAAAGACCTGCTATCCCCTATACTATTAATTACAACAAGAATACTACTGCTTCAGTAAGCAACCTACCTTCCCCTAACCCTCAAGTTGGTATGACTTCTGAAGATACTGTAGATATCTTTGATAATCTACCAACCCGTAATGGCTATGCCTTTAAAGGTTGGTGTACTGTTGAAGTAGCTGATGATGCTACTTGTACTGGTACCACCTATAATCCTGATGGAAGACGTATTAATCTGGCTCTACCTATAGACCATACTAAAGCTTCTAACACCATCACCCTTCATGCTGTGTGGGAAAAAGCTGCTCTTCTAGATACTGGTCAAAACGTAAACCAAAAACTTAAAAGATTAGCCGGTAATAGTTCAGCTACTTATTCAACTACTGATAACACCATCACTGCTTTAACTCGCGCTAACTCTTTACCTAGTGGCTTTACTCCTACATCAAACAACACCATCTCAACCAGCTCTTCTATAAGTCCCATTTATGCTTGGTTTGATTCCGGTACCATCTACTATTACTCTGATGTCTCTACCATTATGATGAATAAAAGTTCTAGCAATTTCTTCTACAACATGCGAGCTCTATCTGATCTATCTACTATTTCTTCCTGGAATACTTCTAGTGTGACAGATATGTCTTACATGTTTAGTACTGCCGGCTACAATGTCACCACCTTCAACTTAAACCTCTCCTCCTGGAATACTTCTAGTGTGACGAGTATAAAGAGTTTATTCGCCTCTGCCGGCTACAATGCTACTACCTGGTCTGTAGGCGATCTTTCCTCCTGGGATACTTCTAGCATGACGGATATGAGCGGCACGTTTTACTCTGCCGGCCGCAATACTACCACTTGGTCCGTAGGAGATCTCTCTTCTTGGGATACATCTAGCGTAACGAGTATGTCTAACATGTTCGACTCTGCCGGCTACAGTGCTACTACTTGGTCTGTAGGCGATCTTTCCTCCTGGGATACTTCTAGCGTGACGAATATGTCTAGCATGTTCAACTCTGCCGGCCTCAATGCTACCATTTGGTCTGCAGGTGACCTCTCTTCCTGGGATACATCTAGTGTAACGAATATGTTTTTCATGTTTTATTGTACCGGCTACAGCACCACTTCCTGGTCTATAGGAGATCTTTCCTCCTGGGATACTTCTAACGTGACGAATATGTCTAATATGTTCGTCTCTGCCGGCTACAGCACCACTTCCTGGTCTATAGGCGATCTTTCCTCCTGGGATACTTCTAGCGTGACGAATATGTCTAGCATGTTCAACTCTGCCGGCTACAATACTACAACTTGGTCTGTAGGTGACCTCTCCTCCTGGAATACATCTAGCGTGACAAGTATGTCTAGTATGTTCAGCTCTGCCGGCTACAATGCCACTTCCTGGTCTATAGGCGATCTTTCCTCCTGGGATACTTCTAGCGTGACGAGTATGTATAACATGTTCTACTATGCCGGCTACAATGCCACCACCTTTAATTTGAACCTCTCTTCCTGGAATACTTCTAGTGTGACTAATATGTCTAGTATGTTCAGATCTGCCGGCTACAGCGCCACCTCCTGGTCTATAGGAGACCTTTCCTCCTGGGATACTTCTAGCGTGACGAATATGTTCTTCATGTTTGATTCTGCCGGCTACAATGCCACTTCCTGGTCTATAGGCGACATTTCTTCCTGGAATACTTCTAGTGTGACAAGTATGTCTAGCATGTTCTCTTATACCGGTTACAATGCCAACACCTTTAACCTTAATCTTTCCTCCTGGAATACTTCTAGCGTGACGAATATGTCTGATATGTTCAGAAATGCCGGCTACAATGCTACTACCTTCACCTTGAACCTTTCTTCTTGGGATACTTCAAGTGTGACGAATATGAATAACATGTTCTACTTGGCCGGCTACAGTGCCACCGCCTGGTCTGTCACTATTCCAAAGACTAACAATGGTACCACTACCGGTCCAATCACCAACACTACAACCAATCTCTATGGCAATTCTACTTCAGTTACTGCTATTCCACCTTCAGGTAGATCATTTACACTTGCAAACTAATGTTATTTTAAAACACAAAAAATACCCCTGTTAGAGGTTAATTTTTGTGACCCTCCACAAAAATGGTATTTTTGCCAGTCCTCTCTTTGCTTGAGCGTCGTTTTTTTGCCGTCCCTATAAAGTGTGTGCAAAAACACTCCCGTCTCTTTTTGGGTGTGTGCAAAAACCCTGCCGTCCTATAAACAAGACGCAATGCAAATTTTTTTGAGAACTAATCTTTTCTTCTGGTAATTTTCTTAATGGCTTTCTTCATTTTGCTTGCCAGCTCTGAAGAGACATCATAGCTTGCGTCGGCGAGTCTAGTTACAGCATTATCAACATTCTCGGTATTCTGCGGTTTATTATGTGTTTTAGTTTGGCTTTTTATTATCGCCTCAGGTGTAGGGTCAACACCGAAATCTGCTTTAATATCGGCTGAGATTTCGAGTAATTTTCCTTTTTCTATTTTACTAAAATCAAATACATCTTTACCTGCGACTACCTTTAGTGTTCCCAAGAAACAATCTACATCTATAATGGAAAATTCTACTTTATATTTAGTAAGTTTTACTTTAACATCCTTGATGTCAATGACTTTGCCTAAGAAAAGAGTAAAGGGGGCATCCCCATAGTCATCTTGTATCATTGCAAATTCACTATTAAAACCAGCGACTTGCCCATTTGGGGTATCGATTGGAAAGAAATCAAATTGCTTATTAAAATCTTCTATATTATCATAAACCCCAATCTTAAAAGCGAAAGCAGATAGCTCGACATTAACATCTTTATTCTCCAACTTTTCATCCCATAATGCATAACGGTTTACGGTTTCAATTACAAATCGTTGAGTGCCACCATCTGAAACTGTTGCAGAATAATGTTCATTTGCTTCACCTGAAGCGGGCAAACGTTCTATTAAGTGTATCTTTTTTGGTTTCGCATCAATGGTCAGGTCACAATCGTATAATGTAAGTCTGTCGTTTTCGACTTTTAATAGCGCAGTGATTAGCCCAAACTTCTTTTTTGTGGATTGATCTTTCAGGGGATATTCAGTTGTAAGATAGTTTCCATCTTTAGATATAAATGACATCTTTCCCATCGAAGAACTAGTAACGACAAAATCACTTACGAGTTTATTTTCGTTTTTGTCGCCATCTTTTATGAATGATTGATGTCGTATTGGCATACTATGATTATAGCATATACTGTATTTACCCTTGTAATTGTTTTAAATCATAAAAAATACCCTTGTTAAGGGTTAATTTTTGTGGCCCTCCACAAAAATGGTATTTATGGTGCCCGGGACAGGATTTGAACCTGCACGCTTGAGGCATATGCTCCTAAGGCATACGTGTCTACCAATTCCACCACCCGGGCGGGTGTCTTATGGACGTGTACTCATTATATCATAAAACCACCAAAAAGCGAGGGCATAGCCTCGCTTTTTATTCGAATTCTATTTAAGCATCTCTTTTTGCAAGGACAGCTGATGCAAGATAAGTAGTCAAACATCCAGCAATCAAAGCAATCGGCAAGGCATCTTCTGGACCAGTAGTTGGCATTGGATTGTCTGCCTTAGCTACAGTACTTTCAGTTTTGTTTGAATTATTCGAACTGTTGGAATTATTATTTTTGTTCGAATCATTCGACAAAGTACCTACTGAATTTGAATTTTCCTTTTCGGAATTCTTATTAGAATCCTTTTCGGAATCCTTATTACTAGATTCTTTGTTCTCTGACTTAGACTTATCGTCGTTACCAGATTGGCTATTAGAATCAACAGCAGTTTGCGAAGTTTGCTCAGAATTATTGTTGCTGATATTCGTCCTGCTACTCTTCTTAGTTGCAACAACGATAATTGCTACTACCAAAATCAAAATGATAATCGCAGTAATAGTCGAAACCGCAATAATCCTACGACGCTCCTTCTTCTCTTTATCTCCCTGATAATACATATTAATAAACTCCTTATATTACCATTATATCACACTTTTGCTAAAAATGCAAGATTATAACTTAACATAAACGGAAATATGCGCATTTGCATATTTTCGACTACTTTTTAGCACGGTTTCGGAGAATTCTGGTGCTACATTTGGATGCGATAAAACTAGCAATCCACCCTGTTTTATGCTACCAATTAATTCCTTAATTTCATTTGCATCAAATTTATCATATGGTGGATCCGCCACGATGATATCAAAAGGACTATTTGTTGTAAAATTTACAACATTGTCACAAATTACTTCTGCAGAAAGCCCCAATTTAGCTAAGTTACCTCTGATTACTTTACATACCTTAGCATTTTTCTCAATAAAAACTACTTCATTTGCTCCCCGTGATAAAGCCTCTATTCCTAGAGCTCCAGAACCAGCATAAGCATCTAGTACTCTTGCCCCTGATAAATTTCCCGCAATCATATTAAAAAGCGCCAGTTTTTCCCTTGCACCCATCGGATGAGTCGACTTAGAATTTGGTGACTCTATATTTGTCCCGCGATATTTACCAGATGTAATCTTTATCATATTAGTTTAAAGTCGTTATTTGTTGATATTTCGTGATGCCTGACATCAATTCTTTATATTTTACCATATTTTCAGGATTTTTCAAGAATACTTCCACGTCATGTTGCGCTCGGTGGATCAATTTCGTATCTGTAAGCGAAGCAATTCTTAAATCCATTGCACCGTGTTGCAAAGCCCCATAAATCTCTCCCGGACCTCTTAATTTTAAATCTACCTCTGCCAGATAAAACCCATCGGTAGATTTTTCAATTTCACGGAGTCGCCTCGAAGGTCTAGTATCACCAGAGGTTAGCAAGAAACACGAAGAAGCTACCGTTCCTCGCCCTACGCGTCCGCGTAACTGATGTAATTGCGCCAAACCGTATGATTCGGCGTTTTCGATTATCATCATTGTGGCATTTGGTACATCTACTCCGACCTCAATTACCGTAGTCGACACCAGAATTTGAATTTCTCCTTGAGAAAAACGTTCCATAATCTCGTCTTTTTCGGCTGGTTTCATCCGCCCATGCAAAAATTCTACCCTAGAACTACTAAATTCTTGTTTTAGTTTCGAAGCACGTGTTTTAACAGAGGTAGTCTCGGTACGAGGATCTTCATCGATAGCCTTGCATACCCAATAGATTTGATTTCCATTTTTTAAGGTTTCTCGCATTTTGGGGTATAGCTTTTCTCTAGTTTCAATCTCCGTTAGGATAGAAGTATTAATCGGTTGACGCCCTTTAGGCAGTTCATTTAAAATCGATACATCCAAATCCCCAAATACCGTCAATTGCAGAGAGCGTGGAATAGGGGTGGCAGTCATAGCCAATAAGTGAGGCGCCAGTCCGTCCGGTGATTTTAGCATTAGTTTTTGTCGTTGCTCTACACCGAAACGGTGTTGTTCATCAATTACTACAAGCGTTAAATCTTGAAAAACTGTGTCATCAGTTAGCAGCGCATGAGTGCCAATCACTAAATCAATTTCCCCATTTGCTACCCTGGTTTTCAATTCAGTCTTTTTCTTAGTCGCCCCAGTTAGTAGCGCCATTTTTACCCCTAATGGCTCTAAAATCTGTTTTAAGCCCTCATAGTGTTGAGTTGCCAAAATGGCCGTAGGGGCTAGAACTGCTACCTGTTTACCATACGAAGCCACCTCATATGCACTCATTGCCGCCACCATGGTTTTACCAGCACCCACGTCACCCTGCAATAATCTATTCATTGGCACTGGTTTTTCTAAATCCTGAAAGATTTCCCAAGCCGCCAGTCTCTGAGCGTTAGTCAGTCTAAAGGGCAATTTAGCTACAAATTCCTGTATTTTTTCCTTCTGAAACGGTATCGGTGTAGACTTTAGTTTCTCATTTTCGCTACGATTTAGTTTTGAAGCAAGAATTAACTCAAATAACTCCTCATATGCTAGATACTCTCTCCCATTTTCGGCTGATTTGACTGAATCTGGAAAATGCACATAGTAGAGGGCTTTTTTGCGTACCCCAGTTGCTACTGTAGGTAATAAATCTGGAATTAAGTCAAATTTATCCCGTGACTTATTCATCAGACGTTTAAAATCGTGTGATTTTAGCTTGCCGTGGGATACATAAATAGGACTTATCCCAGTCCTAGGGTCTACGTCGGTTACCTCAGTACAAGATGGCGATATCAGGCTGTAGCGTCCATTTTTAAATTCATAATTACCAGTAAAAAAGTATTCTTTTTCAGGTGAAAACTGCTTCGCACGGTAGCTCTGATTAAACCAAATCGTCTTAATCGCCCCCGTATCATCTCGAATTACCCCCTCTGTCACCGATAGATTACATCGTCTCGCTCGCCTTGTGCTAATAGAGTCAATCTTTCCTCGTACCACGACTTTTCCCGGCCTAATATTGTTAATAGAGGTGGGCGTTTCGTAATTCTCATAATCACGCGGTAAATTGTAAAAAAAATCTCGCACTGTACGGATGCCGTATTTTTTTAGTGTTTCCGCCGTTTTGTCACCTATACCTCTTAAGTATTCGACCGGTTCATCTAACATATTTCTATTATACACTACTAGGCCACCCATCCTATTGACAAAATAGCATAAGTATGATACAATATAAGCATAAGGGAGGTGTACATTATGGCAATAATAAATTCGATCAAAGCAAGATCAATCTATAAGAAGGCGGATAGAATTCTGAAAACTTATGGCAGCACAAGCTGCAAGCTTATGGGAATCAATTCCCCGTCCTTCAAAGGATTTGAAACAGTCGACATCGACAAACATCACGAATCAGGAAGCATCCCTAGAGATAGAATGGTTATCAAGGTCGACGGCTCGCTCGTATTTCTAGTTGAAAAAAATCTTTCCTTCGAGGTAGTAAAATATATCTCGGGCAACTGGGAAAAAGTCTTGAACGATAAGGATTTTTTAAACTAAGACTATCCCCTCCAACCGGAGGGGCATTTTTTGCGAAAAATGCAAAAATATAGTATAATATCAAACATGATTAAGTTTACTATTATCACTCTGTTCCAAGAGGCTCTGAAGCCTTATTTAGAGTCCTCAATGATGTACAAGGCTGCTCATAAAGGTCTTGTGGAGTTTAATTTTGTAGACTTACGCGAATTTGGTCTTGGCCCTCACAAATCTGTCGATGATACGCCTTACGGTGGTGGTGATGGGATGTTACTTAGATGCGAACCAGTTTTTAATGCTATCGAATCGGTAAAAAAGAAAGATTCTAAGGCCAAAGTCATCCTTCCTACTCCTGTGGGTGATATCTGGAACCAAGATATGGCTAGAAAGTTTGCGAATGGGCAAGCAGAATCTTTTTCGAGGAGCATATTTTCCGACGTGGAAAATACGGAACGACCGAGCCCCTTAGGCGAGGGTGCGAGGGAGCGTTCCGAGAAAAACGATTCTTCTTGCCACTATGTAATCCTCTGCCCTCATTATGAGGGGTACGATGAACGTATCTTAAGCATTGTAGACTATAAAGTATCCCTGGGTAAATATGTTCTTACTGGCGGCGAATTGCCAGCTCTTATCATCATTGATTCGGTTGTTCGCTTAATACCAGGGGTGCTTGGTGGCGAAAACTCAGCTGCGATTGAAAGCTTTTCTGATGGAGATAATTTAGAGTATCCTCAGTACACCAAACCATATGATTTTCGCGGCATGACAGTGCCAGACGTGCTACTCTCTGGTAATCATGGCGAAATCGCTAAATGGCGCAAACAACACTCCGGCAAAGCAAAATAAACCAGTAAAAGACGGCCTTTCGACCGTCTTTTCGCTGTTACGCGCCCACCCTTGGGGCACATTGTTTTGTTTTAATCCGCTGTTTGTTTTTATGAGTCTCCACACTCCACCTTTCAGTGGAACCCCTGTGAAGCGTACCAGCTTATAAATATAATAAAGCATAAGCGTGGGACTGTCAAGCGATTTCTGGCACAAAATTTGACAAAATTGTAAAAAATGACTTTTCCACAGAAAAATCCCTGGCGAGGCCAGGGATTTCAGAATACCCCCTCATTCTGATAATCCGGATGCACGTAGTAATATTTATTCAGATTGAGGTTGTTACCGTTTTGTAAATCCCAAAGAAGAATTGCCGTACATAGATTAAACTGATCACTGTTTAAAAAATATGTTTCACCAGTATCGGTTTTTATTCTGAATATGTCTCTCGGGAAACGGTTTGTACGTGGCTCACCGTGGGTAAGCCTTGTCACAGATGTAATATATGATGTAACAACAGGGTCACCGTTGCGATGCCCATGGCATCCATACATTTTACCACCTAATTTCATCTTACCACGAAGCTGAATTTCTATCAGATTAGGATGGCTCCAAAAATGATAAAAATCTCTAATCGCTGTTTCGCGGTTATCGATCCCATCATCTTCCATAAAAAGTGGCAACCATTCGACTAACTGTCTAGTCTCATCAGCATAAAGTTTATTCGGAATTTTCCAACTCGGACGAGCATGATTTCCGCCCCTTCCATTCGTAGTTCTCATTTGACTCACCCCCTTTCGTTCCACGTATCGATCTTAAAGTACTTGTCTAGAAGACGCTATATCCTCATATTATAGCACAAACTTTATAAAAAGTCAATATTATGCTTTAAGTAAGAGCAAAAATATGTTATAATGAAGTTATGTTTGTGGATACAGCGAAAGTTAGTTTAAAAGCCGGTAAAGGCGGCGATGGAGCCGTTTCTTTTCGACGTGAAATCTATATTCCAAAAGGTGGTCCCGATGGTGGCGATGGCGGTAAAGGTGGCGATATTATCTTTCGTGCTGACAAAAACACCAATACTTTAATTGACTTTCGTTTTACCCCTATTCTCGAAGCTGAAAACGGCAAAAACGGCTCCGGTCAACGTTCAGCCGGTCGTTCCGGCAAAGATCTTATCATCGACGTCCCCATCGGCACTGTGGTGTATAAAATCAGCACAAAAAGTTCTTTCGAAGGGGATCCGGAGCCTGGCAAGGCGAGGAGTAGCGCCACGACCCCTGTGGCGACAGGGGTCGTGGACGCGCCCCGAGAAAGAATCTTTTTGGCTGATTTAACAGCGGATGGCCAAGAAGCCATCATCGCCAAAGGCGGCTCTGGTGGATTTGGTAACGCTCATTTTAAAAGTTCAACTCGCCAAGCTCCATTAATTGCCGAAGTCGGCGAACCAGGCGAAGAATTCGAAGCCGAATTAGAACTCAAATCTATGGCTGATATCGGTCTAGTAGGCTTGCCAAATGCTGGTAAATCCACCTTTTTATCTGTAGTTTCAAACGCTAAGCCCGAAATCGCTGATTATCCATTTACTACCATTACTCCAAATCTTGGTGTTGCAACTATCGATGGCAATGATTTGCTAATTGCGGATATTCCAGGGCTAATCGAGGGCGCTTCCGAAGGTAAAGGCTTGGGGCACGATTTCCTTCGCCATGTCGATCGTACTGCAGTGTTATTACATTTAGTTGACGTTTATAATGACGACGCTGGTGAAGCTTATCAAACTATTAGAAACGAATTAGATAAATACTCAGACCTCAAAGACCGTCCTGAAATCGTTGCATTGACCAAATGCGAAGGCGTCGATGAGGATATCATTAAAATGCAAATGACCTCCATCCTCGCCAAAAACACTGAAGCTAGAATCTTCCCTATTTCCGCCTCCGCCCACCAAGGTATTACGGAACTATTGAGAGAACTGAAACAAGAGGTGTCTAAGAAACGTGAGGAGTACCCTCATTCGAGGAGCATAATCGCCGACGGGGCGATTGCGGAGCGACCGAGCCCTGTAACGACAGGCGCGAGGGAGCGTTCCGAGAATGATGGGTATTCTCACGTTTCTGATTCAATTCCCACTATTAGTTTAGGTAAAGACGCTCTGAAAGACACTTGGAAAGTCGAAAAAATAGATGACAAATTCATAGTTACTGGCGAAAAAATCGAAAAATTTGCCCGCCGTACTGATTTGAATAACTACGCCTCTGTCAACCGATTACGTGACATTATGAAAAAACTCGGTATTCGAGCTGAGCTCACCACTCAGGGTGCTAAACCTGATTCTATTATCAGTATCGCCGGCAAAGAATTTACCTTAGTTGAAGATTGGTAATAATAGTTTAGTGAATATAGTTGAATCTACCTACCTCGCTAGCAGGGATAGTTGAGAACATCACACCATAACAACCAGCGTAGTTACGTTCAGATACATTAATTGAACCATCAGCATTGACTGATTCAACATAACCGACGTGACCATACCAACCAGAGTCGGTTTGGAAAATTGCACCAGCCGCAGGTGAGTGGTCTACCAATACGCCTGCAGATCTTGCAACATCATCCCAGCGGTTTGCGTTAGCCTTGATAAAGCCTAAATCTGGGCGTTTTAACCAACCCCACGTAGTACATTGCCCTGCCCCAAGACTTCTGTTACATGATACATTTGTACGAGAAGAAGCATTACCGAGGTAAGTGTAAGTATAATTGGTATTAGTATAGTAGCGCCTAACTGGTGCTACATATTCTGGACGTTCTGTCTCTGGTAGACTACCGTCTTTAATTACGATTACCATCCCCTCAGATATACCTGATACCTCAAGGTCGTTTAAGGCGATAATTTCATTGGCATTAGAACCATATTTTTCTACGATTGAATCAATCGTATCACCAGCTTTAACGGTATAAACAATACCAGGTGTGCTTGGAATATTAATAATCGTGCCTGCCGCTACTTCTACGGTTTTTAAACCATTAGACCAACGGATTTGATCAGCTGAAGCACCGTACCTAGCAGCGATTATATCAATGTTTTCACCCTCTTTTACTTCGTATTTAATTACACCACGCGAAGCGTCAACATTGGTAATACTTGGTTTTTCTAATTTACCAGAGGAAGCAATACCAGAGTTATAGATCGAAGTTGCTGACACATAATTCGAAGCCACATCAGATGCACTAGCGAGCCCCAAAACATCAGATAAGTCAGCCACCACATATAATTCGGACATTTGGTCCACTGATACATTCGCTGTCTCGTCGGTAGCAAAAGTATCGAGGCTGAGGCTGGTTTCTTGTTTGTGTTTGTCGAGCGAACCCACAAAAACCAGAGTTAAAACTAAGCCACCGCTCAAAACGTAAGGCAAAATGTGCCCGAATCGCTCCATAAATTTACTTCGTTTTCTTGTCATAGTGATACATTACAGAGTTGCTGGCAATGGCTGTAAATATTCTGGATATGCTCAGACTCTGTATAACTATAATACATCATACCATCGTCTCCTGTCAAGAAATATAGATAAGAAGTATCAGATGGCTCCGCTACGGCTAGCAGGGCCGAAAGGCTAGGATTAGAGATGGGACCACAGGGTAAACCACCATTTTGCCGCGTATTATAGCAAGAATCAATCGTTAGAGCCGATTGATTATCGACATACGTCTGTCTATCAGGATCTACCTTATCGATTGCGTAAGACACCGTTACGTCGCTTCCAAGGGGTATTCCGTTAGCTAGACGTGTCAAAAATACCTGTGCAACGGTCGGTTGTTCAGAGGCGGCAGCCTCTTTTTGGACTACCGATGCTAGGGTAATTCCTTCAAACAGGGATAACCCTCTAGCCTCGTATTTGGTTTTTAGGTCATTTTGAGCAATTACTTCCCCCATTCCTTCTAAATATTTTTCAAATATCTCTTTTACCGTCACATCGTTGTAGAATTCATGCGTTTCCCCGTATAAATACCCCTCTATAGTGGCTCCTTCTGGCCGGTCTTTCAAAAAGTCAAAATCATAGTCCGCAATTAGTGCCGCATCAATATCTTCCTCTAAGTAATGTAAATCAACTAACTTCTTTTTTATGTCAAAGATATTCTCCCCTGGTAAAATCGTAAAAGAAAAAGTGTTCTCATCATCTACCCCTTTGGCTAATCTATCGATAATATCATCTGCTGACATACCTTTGTTTAAGAGGTAATTACCAGATTTTAGATTAACATCCGAGCGAAACACCTGCATGTAGGCCTTAAACACAAAAGCATTCTTAATCAAACCATTTTGTTCAAGATTTGTAGCAATAATTGATTTTGATTCACCGTCGCTTACAGTGAACTTCACTTCTTCACAGGTCCCTTCAGTGCAAATCCCGTCTACAGGGGCAAGCATCGATTTAGCCCAAAAAAATCCGCCAATTCCTCCTAGTATAATCAAGGCAAAAAGCGGCAAAATCACAAAACCTAAAACCTTTTTTAGTTTAGATTTGGCTTTTTTGGTATTTAATTTCACTTTATCGGCTTCCTTTTTGGTTAAATTTGTTACATTATCTTTTGCATCAGTTACAGCGGCTTTTACAGTGTCCGCTACCCCAGATGGGGCTGTCTCCTCTAATTCCGTTTCTTTCATCATATTCCCAACTGTAAAACTCTCAAGGAAATCTTGTAAGATGATTGAGGCGGCTTCAGCATCAATCTCACCTTTTTCATAGTTTCGTTTACGAGATTTTAATCTTTCTTCCGCCTCAACAGAGGTAAACGATTCATCTTGGAACTTAATTCTCGCCTCTGGAATCTTTTCTATTAAGATTTTAGCGAAATTCCGCACATACATGGACTGTTTTGTTTCGTTACCCTCATTACTGCGCGGAAGGCCTAGTACGAAGAAGTTAGTATTGTTCATATTTGCGATTCTAGCGATTTTTTGCCATTCAGAACCGTCTACCGCATAAAACCCGACTGGTATGGCTATTCTAGTACTTGAATCCGCCTTGGCCACGCCAATGCGTTTTTCGCCCACATCTAATCCAATTACTCGCATTATTCTCCTACACTCTATTTGTTAATTACTCTTTTTTATCGCTAGATTCTTCTTTGTTTTCTTCGCTTTTTTCTTCGTCATCGCCTTCTTCTTGCTGCTCTTCATCTTTTGGCTTGATATCATTACCATCTTGATCTTTAACTTCAAACTTTACTGAAATCTTATTAGTATTGCCTGGAATTGCCATTACCCAAGGATAAGAAGCGTCAATTCTCACATCTGACACACCGTTAATATCCGAAATCTCACGACGAGCGTCACCAATTCCTTTACCCTTAATCTTGTCCATCAATTCTTCTGAAGTTAGCCTTGGACCAACAAAGTATTGAGCTTTCAATTTTGTGGTAGCCCCTACGGCGATATGGGTCATATTTTCAATATAGATATCTTTGATATCATATACTTTTTGGTTATCTTCGAGTTTTGCTTTATTATCGACGTACTCTTCCAATTTAACTTTATCAATCACATAAACTGTGGAAGTAGTTTTGACTTCTAGGGATGGCTTAGTCCCCTCTTTAACTTCTTCGTCGACAGCAGGCGTTACTATATCATTAGAAGTTGATTGTTCAAAACTCGATTCAATAATGTAGTATTTATCACCGCTCTCTTCTTTGATCTTTTCGAAGAGTTTGGTTTTATTTTCCTCTTCTTTCGAAGATTTAATTTGATTTTGAGCGGCAATCACATCAGATTGCTGAACCACAGTAATCAAATTATCGGTCCCACCAGCCATTGCTCTATCAGAGTATACGCCGTCTACACGTGCAACTGCAGTCCAGCCGGTATTAGAAGCAAGTATATTATACTTTTCACCTGCACCGCCAGCAGTGACCTTAACTCGACCAGAGATTAAACAGCCAGAACGAATTAAACTTACAACATTTTCTGCATTATCACATTTGTCGCTACCATTGCCTTTATATGATAATGTAATATTTTCATCGGCGTAGAATGATAAATTGTCATAAGAAAAGGCTGTTCCTGCATTAATTGGCACATTACCAGGTTCTTCAAAATAAGCGTATACTACTAAGTCGCCAGTTGCCTTCTCTCCGATATTCTTTTTACCTGTCGCTTCAAATTCGACTTTTTGAGTTTCCTCGATTTTCTTTTGTTCTAAGAAGAATTTACCCTCCTCAGCATTTTCATCTTCTAACTTATCAACAAAAGTCACATTTTCGGAGAAATTCTTCTTCTCCGTCTTAATTGAAACCGTAATATCTACAGCCGGAGCAATGAAGATCATCCAAATTAGAAGTCCAACAATACCAAGTGCACAAATACCTGCTAAAATCGATAGTTTTTTATGCTCTTTTATCCACTTCTTCAAACCACCAGATTTTTTGGATTTTTTCTTATCTTTCTTCTTTGGTTTCTCTTCTTCCTCTCCCTCATCTTCGTCATCGTCTTCATCCTCATCGTCTTCATCAGCTTCTTCATCCTCTTCCTCTTCTTCATTTTTTTTCTTCTTCTTTGACTTTTCTTCTTCCTCTTCTTCGGCTTCAATATCACCATCTTTATCTTCGACTAATTCAGCTTTTTCGGAAGTGTCATCAGAATCTTCTTCGTCTATTTTTGGTACTGATGGTGCAGACTGTAAATTCTTAGCTACGGGTAATTTGGTCGCCGCAGCTAGTTTCGTAATAGACGGATCCACAGTTACTAACACTACAGATTTCTCAGACGATACTCCAGCTTTTGCAATCAACTTAATATTCACCACGCTCCTAAAAACGCCAGCCTTTTTTGGCGGTACGAGCGCCACGATTTTTTCTTTTGAGTTTTCAATTTTAAGGATGATATCAGTAATGTCATCCTCAGGCTCAATATAAATCACGTCTTTATTCATATATAAATTTTACCACATTTTTTAATGCTTGTGTTAAAATATATGTAGATGAGCTTATTTAAGTCCAAAAATCAGTCTGGAAAGTCCGCTGGTAATCATGCGGCCTTAGCTGAGATTGCTTTAAATAGTATCCACGACGGAGTAGTAATGACCGACGGTAGAGGCACTATTCAGTTTATCAATCCTGCTGCTGTTACTATGACCGAATGCGAAACAGCTGACAAGGCCATCGGACTAGATTATGGCTTGATTATTCGGATTGAATCCAAAGAAGGACGTGAATTACCCGATAACGAAAACCCGCTCATTCGAGCTATGAAGACCAACCAGCCACTCGAAAAAGCCCAAGTAGCTTTAATTTGCACAAAATCTAATAAGCGTATCCCAATTGCCATTTCTGTACACTCGGTTGAGGGCTCTACGGATAGTCATATTATTACTTTTCGCGATATTGCCCGTGAATTAGAAGAAGAAGGCGAACAGGCTGAGTTTATCTCTACAGCTTCGCATGAAATGCGTACACCAGTAGCCACGATCGATGGTTACCTATCTCTAGCACTTAATCCCAAGACATCAACTATTGATGAACGTGCCCGCGGTTATCTCTCTTCAGCACAAGCCGCTTCCAAACACCTCGGTAAATTATTCCAAAATCTGCTCGACATCACCAAACTCGATGATGGCAGGATAAGACCTCATTTTGTGCCGGTTGAAATGATAGAAGAAATCAAAGTAATCACTGATGATTATATTGAACGTGCCAAAGAGAATAAGATTACTTTCAACTATGGTTCTAGCCAGAAACTTTCTTTCGATAGCAATCGTCGTCTCGCACAAGTAGTTTATAGTTTTGTCGATCGTGATTTCCTACGCGAAGTAATGGACAATTTGATTGAAAATGCCCTAAAATATACTCCAGAAGGTGGTTCAGTTTATGTTAACGTTCGTGGTGATGGAGATAGAGTTGTAATCAATGTGACAGACACTGGCATTGGCATATCCGCTGATGACCTTGGCCACATTTTCCAAAAATTCTATCGAGCAGATAATTCTGATACTAGAGAAATAGGCGGTACTGGCCTTGGCTTGTACTTAGTCAAACAACGTGTTGAAGCAATGGGTGGTAAAGTTTGGGCTGAGTCCGCTTTTGGTGATGGTTCAACGTTTTATGTCTCTTTGCCTAGACTTACAGAAGACGAATATAATAAAAGGATGATTGCTGTGCAAAATCAAGATATGATTGAAGACAAAAAACCTCCAGTCATTCCACCAATCACGGTGGCTCCAGCAGCTGAGCCGGCTGCACCAACAACTCCTACTACACCCACTGAACCAGCTGCGCCTGTAGCACCTGTAGAACAGGCTAATCCCACACCTACGCCAACCCCTACACCTGTACCAACAACTCCTCCAGCCCCTGTCGCTCCAACGGCTTCAGCTACGCCTGCCGCTCCAAAACCAGCGGCTACGACACCTACGCCTGTGAACCCTAGCCCCGCTCCAACGCCAAACGCAACCCCAACTCCAACCCCAGCCCCTGTCTCTACCACGGCTCAGGCTGTTGCGACCCCACCTGCATCATCAACCGCAAATCCTACCCCTATACCACCACCTCAGCCAAGTGCAGGGCAAAATACAATCTCTTCCCCTCCACCTGCACCACCAACTACTAACCCAGTACAACAAAATATTAATAATAACGTAAACGGAGAAGCAAAATGAGTAAAATAATGGTAGTCGAAGACGACGCAAACCTACGAGAAATCTACAGTGTCCGCATTACCGCCGAAGGCTACGATGTGGTGCCAGCAGGTGATGGCGAGGAGGCTCTTGCCATTGCGGTGCGTGAGAAACCAGATTTAATTTTGTCAGACGTTATGATGCCTAAAATCTCCGGCTTTGATATGCTAGATATTTTGCGCTCCACACCAGAGACCGCCAGCATTAAAGTCGTCATGATGACCGCTCTTTCTGGCGATGATCAACGCCAACGTGGCGAACGCTTAGGCGCCGACCGCTATCTTGTTAAATCCCAAGTCGGCATCGAAGATGTAATTAGTACTATCCACGAAGTGCTTGGCGATGCTCCAGCTACTGCTTCTGCGGATGCATCGTCCACCACTTCCTCCGTCTCCTCAACTTCTACGTCTACACCAACAGAAGCCCCGACAACCCCACCAACTCCAACCACTACAGCATATACCCCACCACCAGTACTTTCAGGTGAACCAATCCCCCAGGTAAATAATGGACAATCAGTCGCTCCGGCTCAATAAATTTCTTGCCGAACGCCTTGGTGTTTCACGTCGCGAAGCCGACGAGTTAATTAGTGTCGGAAAAATTACGGTAAATGGTGAAAAAGCTGTTTTGGGTGTTCGTATTGACAAAAAAAGCAAAGTATGCTATAATAACAAGATAGTTCCGTTTGATACGGAATTTTCTTATTTTGCATTTAATAAACCGGTTGGATATGTTTGCTCACGGCGCGCTCAAGGTCAAGCTCCTACTATTTACACATTATTACCTGAGAAATTCCAAAAACTAAAAACCGTCGGTCGTCTCGATAAAGACAGTTCCGGTCTGATTTTACTTACCAATGACGGTGATTTTGCTTTCCAAATGACGCACCCCAAATTCCGCAAAACCAAAACCTATCAAGTTGAACTCGATAAGCCATTAGAACCACTCCACCGACAGATGATCTCGGATTTCGGTGTTATGCTTGACGACGGCCCCAGCCGATTTAAGATAATAAAAGATGTATTCCCCGAAGCTAATAAAACTTCTTTTGAAGGGGATCCGGAGCCTGGCAAGGCGAGGAGTAGCGCCACAACCCCTGTGTCGACAGGGGTTGTGGACGCGCCCCGAAAAAGAAGTTTTTTAGCTAAAGCAAAAAATGCATATACGGTTATATTGACCGAAGGCCGTAATCGTCAAATTCGCCGAACTTTTGCTGCACTTGGTTATAAAGTCACCAAGCTTCATCGTATCAGCTTCGGAAAATACGAATTAAACGATTTAAAGCCCGGTAAATATGTTATAATTGAACCATGAGCACAATTTTAGGGCTAGATATTGGTACCGAATTTGTTAAAGCTGTTCTTGCCAAACCTACGAAGAATGGCAATCTTGAAATACTAGGCGTAGGTAAAGCTAGACAAGTCGAAGGCAATATGCACGCGGGTGCTGTTGCTGATATCCCTGCTGTGGTTAATGTTTGTGAAGAAGCTTTAGTGCAAGTTGAAGAACAAGCCGGCGAACGTGCAAATCTCACTATAGTTGGTATTGCTGGTGAACTTATCAAAGGCAACACTACGACAGTTAATTATACTCGCAAAAATCCCAACCGACCAATTACCGAATCAGAAATGGAAGAAATCATTCACAAAGTTCAGCAAAAATCCGGCGAAGTAGCTAAAAAAACCGTTGCGCTTGAAACCGACAATGACAATGTTGAAGTCAGGCTGATAAACTCAGCTATTGTTTCGCTCACCATTGATGGCTACAAAATCAGCAACCCAATTGGTTTTAAGGGTTCAGATGTCGTAATTCAATTTTATACTGCCTTTGCTCCGCTCATTCATGTGGCTGCGATTGAAAAAGTTTGCGCAGAACTTAATTTAGATTTACTCACTGTCGCAGTTGAGCCATTTGCTGTGTGTCGAGCCTGTCTAGGTAATGACATAAGCTCTTCTTTCTCTGGTATCGTCATGGATATTGGCGGTGGCACTACAGATATAGCCGTAGTCGAAGATGGTGGCGTTGAAGGTACTAAAATGTTCTCAATCGGCGGTCGTAGTTTCACTCATCAGATTGCAGAATCGCTTGGTGTCGAATTTGAAACTGCCGAAGAATATAAATTAGATTTCGACACGGGCAAGCTTGACGATCGTGTTAAATCCAAAGTTGATACTGCTATAGATCGTAATCTGTCTGTTTGGTTGACTGGCGTAGAAGTGGCCCTTGAAGAATTTGGCAACATGGGTAGTTTGCCCCGTAATGTTTTATTGTGTGGTGGCGGTGCTAGCCTTTCATCTCTCCAAGAAAAATTAGCAATTTCTGATTGGTATAAAGGCTTACCATTTTCACGTCGTCCGATTATTCATCTAATTGACGTAGAGGACTTGCCAAACCTCAAAACAGACCACCTAAATGCTGAAGGTCTAGGTATGCTTGACCATTCCTTTGCGACTGCACTCGGTCTTCTCCGTGTCGGTATTGATACTTTAGCTAGCGCCCCTGAAGAAACTGGTATTCGTGCTAAGATTTCTAAGTTACTTCAAAAATAGTATAAAAAAGTAAATAATTTTTATCATTTAATAGTATTTTTATTGTATAATATATTAATATGATAACCATAAGGAGGTTACGATTCGCTACAAAGCGATTATCGTTCCCAGCAGTTTATTTATTTGTTTTTACCCTTTGTTTTTTATTCTCTCCTTCCACTTCTGCTATTTCAAGCACGATAACTCTAACTGTTGCGAATAATATTTCGCTAAACATTGTAGCCACTCAAAGTGGTGCGTTTTCTAGTACCGACACTTCGACGCCTAACGTCAGTATTACCACCAATCATGCTACCGGGTATACATTAGGCATTCTTGCAAGTGTTAATGATAATTCATTAGTTAACACAAGCGATAATACTAAAACAATTCCATCAATTTCAAACCAAATCTCACCGACGGATTATGCTAATGATTCAACTTTAAACAATACTTATGGCTATATGCCAAGCAAGTATCATTCTAGCGACAACCTCAACTATTTGCCAACTCCAACTGACACTACGTCATTTGATATTCTAGATTCTACTTCTTCAGCAAATTCTAGTACAGCCAATGATTATAATATTGCTATTGGTGCCAGAGTAGACGACACTATAACCCCAGGCTCATACACTAATACTTTTATTATCAGCGCTATCGCGAATCCTACGACATACAGCATTACATATAATCAAAACACTACTGACACTGTCACCAATATGCCAACAAATGTCAGCGATGATTCGACTTACGATGAAACAGTTACATTGTCTGATACTGTCCCTGCTCGTAGCGGTCTTAATTTTGGCGGATGGTGTACAGTACAAGTTGCTGATGACGGAGCATGCACAGGAACAACATATAATCCAAACGGCACAGGAACAGATTTAAACTGGCAACTTGATCAGACCGCCAGTAGCAACGTATTGACTCTCTATGCTATGTGGTCCACGAGCACCAGCACATGTACAAATGGCTCAACAGAACTATATTGTATGGTTGAGAGTGTTAGCAAGGGTACACAATCTGTAGACGACCTTAAAGCTGATCTCACTGCAACGAATTCTGGAGTTTTTGAATACGACAGCAGCGTGTTTGGCCAAGCCAGCGACATCAGCAATAGTCGCAGTATTTATTATTTCCGTGGTATCCTAGATAGCAACGTGGATAGCACTACTAGCACCTATGGCTCTAGGGGCGATGGACTAGTTTGGCAAAACTATGTCAGATTAGGAAACACTTGTTGGCGTATCGTCAGAACTACCGGTTCGGGTGGCGTAAAGATGATTTACAACGGTATATACGGTGACACTTTTGCGGGCTCATGCGCTAATGCTACCTCCAAAGCTCAGACTAGATATAATAACGCTGAATTAAAGATAGAATATAATGTTTCCACTACTTCGAAGGCCGGTAAAACTTATACAGGTATAGGAAGCGGTATACATGCATCGGGTTATACATATAGCAATGTATCTGATACTTCTACTTGGTCTACTGCATACAGCAATTTATTTGGCGCTACCGGAAACGATACTACCACCAACGGTAACTCTTCGGTAATCAAAAAATACATTGACGATTGGTACACGAGTAATCTAGCTAGCTACACATCCATACTAGAAACAGGCGCAGGCTACTGTAATGACCGTACGCTAAACACCAGCAACAACTGGACCACACCAGTAGCAGATAATACTTTGATACAACCATATAAGTCAACCGGCTCTACAGTTTATTATTTCGGCCCTTATGTACGCAATGTTTCCAATACTACTCATCCTACCCTAACTTGCAGTCGTGGTACTGTTGATACATATAGTACAACTACTAGTGATGGTGGCAATGGCCAACTGACTAATCCAATAGCACTGCTAACTTTAGATGAAGCCGTCTTCGCTGGTTCTGGAGTTTCTGAAGTTAACGCTGGCCCGACTTATAATTTCAATAGTTTCCTACATTCCAAAAATGGTTTTTGGTTGATGTCACCATCTCACAGAACAGGTGCACCGCAAATGTTCTATCTTGGTCCTAATGGAAAACCAGAAATGAGTACGGTTAACTATACCCCATACGGCGTGCGCCCAGTAATATCATTGGCACCAGGCACAGAATATAACAGTGGCACTGGTACGGCTACTAACCCATGGATAGTCAACGCCCCTTAAATAGATAAACAAAACTAATGCTATTAATCAGTTTATTCTAAAACTGCTTTAATTCTACGAACACCAGCCGACGAGGACTCTTCTTTTTTAATTTTGAAGTGCCCGATTACACCGGTATGTTCTACGTGTGGACCGCCACATACTTCACGCGATACTGGATTATCAAAATCACCTATCGTATAAACTTTAAGCTTGTCTGGATACTTATCCCAGAATTCACCATGTGCTTTCAAAGTGTTTCGCGCGTATTCTTTATCATATTCATCAAACACAACTGGTAAATCTGCTTCAATCCATTCGTTAACTTGGTCTTCGACTGCTTTCTTCTCTTCATCGGTTAGCTTATGGTCCACATTGAAATCGAAACGTACGCGCTCCGAAGTAATGTTTGAACCTTTCTGACAAATATCTGGCGAAATAATCTTTTGTAAGGCCGCTAATAATAAGTGGCAAGATGTATGATATTTAACGGTTTGCTCGCCATGGTCTTCTAGGCCGCCCTTAAACATACCTTTAGATGCTGTTTGTGAACGTTTGCGCTGCTCAGCTAGAGCATTTTCAAATTCTTTTACATAATCTTTCGATAGTTCGATTCCTTGTCTATAGCATTCCTCAACCGATAACTCCATCGGAAAACCATATGTATCTTGCAGCATGAAAATATCTTTACCATCTAAAATCTTATTGTTTTTAGTAATCTTCGATAACTCCTTAAGCCCACGATTCAAAGTTTTTCTAAAGGCATTTTCCTCGCGTAACATAGTTTCAAGTGCAGATTCACGATGTGTCAGAATCGAATCCGGTAAGTCGGCATAGTTGTCAGCCACAATCGGTACAATCTCAGCTAAGAAGTTGGAAGAAATCCCCAAATCTAAAGCGCGTAGAATCGCTCTTCTAAGCAAACGTCGCATCGCGTATCCGTGTGCTTTGTTGGAAGGAACTAAACCCTGCGCTGCTAATAAATATGCACCACGAATATGATCTGCAATCACGCGCATTTCATCGGTATTATTGTCATAAGACTTCCCAGAAATTTTCTCCAAATGATCAATAATCGGCTTCATCAGAGAAATCTTAAATACATCAAACGAATCGATTGCTGCTGCTGCAATACGCTCCAAACCACCGCCAAAGTCTACATTTTTCTTTTCGAGTGGTTCAAAAGTACCATCTTCCAAACGTCGATATTGCATAAACACCGAATTACCAATTTCCATAAATCTTGCACCATCCGAAGCTGGATGTGCAAGGCCGTACTTTTCTACATCTTGTTTGTCTTCACCAAAATCATAAAACACTTCCGAATCTGGCCCACATGGGTCACCAATCGGGGTAGATTCGCAGCCACCACCACGCGACCACCAGTTTTCGTGATCATCATAGAAGAAGATTCGTTCACCTTCCTTAATACCGCGTTTATCACCTTCGGCCGCAGTACCAATTTCAGCAACTTTTGCATCAATTCCGACTTCAGTAAAAACTTTTTTCCAAATCTCTGCCGCTTCGGTATCTTTTGGAATGCCATATTTTTCGTTACCAATAAAACAAGTCACATAAATTCTTTTTGGGTCTAAACCAACGGTTTCAGTCAAAAATTTGAAGAAATTACGGATTTGTTCTTCCTTAAAGTAATCACCCAAAGACCAGTTTCCTAACATTTCGAAAACTGTCGTGTGGCGTGGGTCACCTACATCATCGATATCTTGCATGCGCATTGAAGGCTGAGAATCGCAAAGTCTTGTGCCATCTGGGTGGTCTTTACCTAGTAAGTAAGGCAAAAGTGGTTGCATCCCCGAGCCAGTAAACAAAGTGGTTGGATCACCTTCGAGCACCAACGGTGCCGGCTGAATCACTTTGTGTCCATTTTTAACTTGAAATTCAAAAAATTTTTTTCTTATTTCATTCGTATCCATTTTTCTATTATACCATAATATGAGCTTGACTAAATCAAACGCACGTGTTACTATAACCATAAGAATTATAAAAAGGATAATATATGGCACAAGCAAAGAAGAAAACATCAACTAAAACTGCAAAAAAGTCTGGTGCAGCTCAAGGCGCGCATCGCAAGGCTGCTAGCAAGACAACAAAATACAAGCAAGTTTCTGCAGAAGAACGCATGCATCTATTTCTTGTTATTGCAATGAGTATGATTGCAGGCATCCTTCTCTGTGCTGATGTAGCAATGATGATTGTCTAATTTAAAGTATATAAAAATGGCCAGCATTTTTGCTGGCCTTTTTGCATGTATACTAAAGAAGTTTTACCGAACGATGTGCAACGATAGTTGCAATTTCATCAAGGACATCATTGGAAATATTCTTAGTAAACACAGGATCAATCTTGCTGAGAGCTACACCGATTTTAGTTCTTTCGGTTTCGTCCAGGCTATCTGCCCCGAACGTTACTAATGCGCCAAATGCGCGATCTTTTGCAATACCTTTTATCACTCTCGAATGAAAGTCAGTTTTAGACATTCCACGGATGATTTCAATCATCCGAGCCTCCTCCTTGTTCATAATACGCCCCCTTCCTAGCTCAAAAAGCAAGATATCTACATTATATCACAAAATTGCAAAAAAGTCAATAGTAAACATAGCCATTTTGGCTACATGAAGTTCCATCTCATATCACGTTCTTGCTTGGCTTTGCGGCGCTTCACCTCGCTCGAAAAAGCTATCTCGTAGTACTCTTCTACCACGTCACGGTCAAAACGCATCACTTTAGAAATAGCAGGTGTTTGAGCACTCATTCTGACCAGATCACTACTCCAAAAATTACGTACCGTCAAAGGTCTTACATGGTATTTTCTTGCCAAATCATTTACGCCATTTAGATGCTTAATTACGTTATTGTGAACACGTGTTCTTTTGCTTTCATATTCGTCGTAGCCATAGTCCCTTACGTCATCCGGAGACATATACTTAAAATCTAAATGTTCCACCACGGCAGGATAAAAACCCTTCAAATAGTCTAAACTTTCTTTTTTATCTTCATCGTCTGATTTTTCAATTGCTTGTCTTAAAGCATCCATTCTTTCATAATAATAATTCCCCGCCTGTGCTTCTATGGTTTTATGTAGTTCAGCATCATTAGTGGAGGTTACCATCATTTGTGCGCATTCCGCGGTTTGTTCAATTCCGAAATTACCTTTTTCCCCTTCTTTTTCTGCCAGGGCTAATTCATCTGCTACCAAATCTTCCCACGTTTCGAATTCTTTTTGGCTCATACGTTCTCCATTTGCCTTAATGGTTGCTGAGCGCTTTTCAAAACTTTTCTGATATTCGTAAACATTGCGATAAAAAGTCTTGGCATTTTCAGGAGCTTTATTAATCTGCTCTTTTCTAAAATCCTTCGCCATTTTGGCGACTTCGTTCCATTCTGAATTGTCATCCTTCGACCTCAGCTTTTCGTGATTTGCCATGATAATAATTACTCCGCTTATGGAATAATTATAGCATATTAATTTTACACAATTATCCCACCACCGAGGCAAACCTCGCCATCATACAATACGGCAGATTGTCCGCTTGCGGGGCGTTTGATTTCTTTTCCAAAATGCAATGTCTTGCCATCAAAAGTTGCTGGGATTAGCGGTGCTCGATGGCGTAATCTAACTTGCACACTACTATTTACATCTTGATGTAGCAATATATCTTTCAATTCCAACTCTTTCGTCCAGATTGCTTCATGATTTAAGTTTTTTGATACGTAAACAATATTATTTTTGATGTCTTTCTTTACCACATAATACGGCATTCCATCATTCACGGTGCCTTTTTCACCATTTAAGTATAAGCCATGCCTTTGTCCGATCGTATAAAACACCGCACCTTCGTGATATCCTAATACTTTTTCACTTTCAATTTCACGAATCTCACCAGGCTCAATATCGATGTATTCTTTAAGAAAATCTTTCATCCCAACTTCACCCACAAAACATACACCCATAGATTCTTTTTTATAAGCATTGTGCAGCCCATGTTTCTCAGCTAGTTTCTTCACTTCTGGTTTCAACATTTCTCCAATCGGAAAAATCGTATGTGCCAATGCCTCATCTGAAATACGGTATAAAAAATACGTTTGATCTTTATTTTCGTCTACTGCACGCATGAGTAGGGTCTGTTCAGATAATTCTTGGCTCGGGGTATTCCGGAGCGCGGCAGCGCGAGGGTTAGCGCGCTCGCCCCGTGGCGACGGGCGCGAGCGACGCGACCCCGAGTAAGAATTATCTGATAGAGTTTTAATGCGAGCATAATGTCCAGTAGCAATATAATCAGCCCCCGCCTCCATAGCTTTTTCATAAAACAGTTTAAACTTAATTTCTTGATTACACATAATGTCGGGATTTGGTGTATTGCCTTTTTTAAATTCATCTAACATATATTCCACAACTTTTTCACGATATGCATTTTCAAAATCCCAAACTTCAAAATCAATGCCAAGTTTTACTGCCACGCGTTTTGCATCAGCTAAATCTTCTGCCCAAGGACACTTCATCCCGGGTAAATCTTGTGACCAGTTTTTCATATAAACACCAATCACGCAATATCCTTGCTCCTTCAAAAGTAAAGCCGAGACACTCGAATCAACACCGCCACTCATCCCCACATATACTTTTTTCATAAAAAATATTATAACATAAATCGAATAATAATGGAAATGCTAATGATAAGCACTCTGTGTTATTATTAATATAAGCGTGTTGCGCCTTAGCATCATACGTATAGAACAAGGAGACTAGTTGGAAGCAAGAATGCAGGTATTTGTTAGATTTGTAGCATCTTTAGTTTTTCTAATGAGTGGACCAATTATCTTTGGTACACCTGTTTTTGGTATCGATAGTTCCACCATTAGTATTAATTTAGGTACTCTTCCCTCGCTAGATTTGACTCCCGGTAGTTTTGGCTCCGTATCACAGTCAATAGATATAAACACTAATAATTTCACCGGATATACAGTTAGTCTTTCAAATCCTATTGATTCTACAGATATGATTAACTCTGTTGACGATAGTTTAACCATTCCAACTATCACTTTGCCAGGTGACAGCACGTCAATTACTGAAGATGATTTTGAATCTGGGTATGGCATCAGTGTAGACGGCACTAATTATTTACCCGCTCCAAATTCTACGAATAAAATTCTAATTGGTTCTAGTAATACGTCTGCCGCAAGTTCTTATAACCTTACTTTCGGGGCCAAGCTAAATCCAAATACTGCGGCAGGTTCTTATTCTAAAACCTTCGTCGTTGAAGCTATTGTAAAAAGCCCCCAATTTTCAATTACCTATGACGCTAATGCTGATAGCGACACAGTCACTGGTATGCCGAGTAATCAAAGCGTTACGGTATCTGACACTGGTATAGCTACTTTGCCCAACGACGTGCCTACGCGTACTGGATATATTTTTCTTGGTTGGGACGAAGACGGTAACGCTACTACCCCAACCTATACTATCGACGGTACCAATACCATTACTTTAGACCCTACCCAAGCGAACAATATTTCATTATATGCGATATGGCAATCCGATTCTGCCCCAGGTACTAGTGAAGTGGTTCATCCAGACGGCTCACGGACTCGTACTACTATAGATGAAGATGGGAATAAATTTATTCAAGAAATCTCTGCCTCAGATGTAGTTACCGAATATCATATTGATACTACGGCCTCCGGTGGCTATACTATCACTTATGGTAACAGTCTTGACACTGAGCTAATTCCTTTTGATGGAAATGCTTTTACTATACACATCGTATTTAAGGCCGACTTAAGCCAAAACAATAACAAGTTTATTGTGGGTGCTATGAGTAAAGACGGAAACTATTATAATGGTATGTCGCTCTTCGCTTTTAATAGCAATTATTTTAGAACTGCTATTTATAAAAACCGTACTAGGAGTTCGGCTACTGGGCTGATCACAGCAAATTTGTATATTGGGCTTAATGCTTCGGCAATGAGCGGTGATACATTTGATATCACTATTACATATGACCCAAAGGGCTACAACAATAATTACGCTGAACTTACGGCTTCTCTTGTTGGTGGGAATTCTGGTTCTCAGCACAATTCATCTTCATCAAGCAATATCCCCACCAATTTGCCAGACGCCACCATTACGCTTGGTGGAAACGGGATTGACTTGTCTGACGATGTTAGTTCAATTACGATTATGAGTTTTGAAGTAATTAAGACAATTTCAGAATAAATCTAAGTTTTTTCAAACAACAGCACAGTACAACACGGCACTGGCACTTGACACATCTATAAAATTATTATGATTATTTACTAATCCTTTTTTGTTCGTTTTTGATTACGGAATTAATAATTGAAGCTGCTTCGTGGATTTGTTCTTCATTATTCATTTCACCAAAAGTGATTCTTAGTGACCCAGTAATTTGTTCTTCTGTCAATCCAATTGCTTTTAGTACATGTGATTTTTCACCTTTAGATGCTGCACAGGCTGCACCAGTTGCCACATATACGCCCTCTTCTTCAAGCAGAAATATCAATCTTTCTGCATCCAAACCCGGGAAGCTTACCACTACGAAATTATCCAAGCAATGCTTTTTATTAATTAATTCATAACCACTAAGTTCTGATAGTAGTATCTTACGCCAAGATGCATATTTTTTGCGATTTCCATTTAAATGCTCTTTGGCAAGTTCTATAGCTTTCGCAAACCCAATCACGCCAGGCACATTTTCCGTACCCGAGCGTAAGCCCTTCTCCTGTCCGCCGCCCAAAGTCAAGGGTTTTAGTTTTGCGTCATGTGAAACATACAGAGCTCCCACACCTTTCGGCCCATAGACTTTTGCTGCATTTAAAGTTAAAAGGTCCACTCCAAGTCTAGCCACGTTTATATCCAGTAGATTTAAAGCTTGCGAAGCATCGGAATGAAGTAATAATTGTGTTTTTATCCCTCTTTTCATTCGGTCGATTTTGATTTCGCGAATAATACTAGCAATTTCTGCCATAGGTTGGATTGTACCGAGCTCGTTATTAGCTAAAGATACCGAAATCATTTGCGTATCATCGGTAATTTTTGCTTTCAAATCATCCAAATCAATTAGCCCATTAGATAAAACCTTCACCGCTTGACCACCGTAACTATCTGCTACCGCTCTGACCGATTCATGTTCCGTTTCCAAGTACAATAGACGCGAAGGATGCCCTCGTTCGAGGAGCATATTTTCCGACGTGGAAAATACGGAGCGACCGAGCCCCGTAACGACGGGCGCGAGGGAGCGTTCCGAGAACGATGGGCAACTTCGTGTCTGTATAGCTGTAAACGCAAGATTATTCGCTTCTGTCGCTCCAGCCGTTATCACGAGATCTGATGCTTTAGCACCTACCGCATGTGCAATCACACCCTTAGCGTTTTCGTAATCAGCTGCTACTTTTTTAGCCGGCAAATAAGCTGCAGAAGGATTAAAGAAATCAACCGAAAAATACGGCCTCATCGCCTCTAAAACTTTATCAGAAACTGGCGTAGCCGCCGCATGGTCAAGGTAAATCATAAGAATATTATAACATATTTATTCTTGTACGACAAATTTATGTTCTTCCCCATCAGCAGAGAGTACTAATTCGCCCTTATCTTGATCGAGTTTGTAATCATATTCATTCTCGAGATCATATAACCACTTTGTTTCTATTTTTAGCTTTCCGTCTTCGATTGCCCAAATAAAATCATAATCGTTCTCGTGCGCATTGGTGGTTAGAGTCCCTTTACCAATCTCTGTAAAATCCCATACTACCCTATCAGTCATTACTGTCGCTTCACCCTCCTCAGGCCCACAATTAGAATCAGGGTAATTATCTGTACAGTTGCGTATAGGGACCTCATCTGCTAATACCCATTTACCCGCTGACACCAAGTATTCTCCATCAGCTACGTCGGCTTTGCGTGTGAGATTAAGTATCAAAAAAACCGCGCCTGCGATTAGAGTAGCCAACCCCACTGCAAACACGGACATAAAAATGATTTTCTTTTTCTTATTATCCATACCTCTATTTTAGCAATAGAGTTTTGTTTTGACAAGGTTCAGATAACCTTTAGCGGCTTTACGAAAATTATCCAATTCCTCGCCAGTGATTTTTTCATAATTACCACCAGCTGGTTTTTTGAATACACCAGTGGGACGAACCTCGTAACGCACAGTCATCTCTTCTAACTTACCAGCGTTATTTACGAAACTTTCATGCCAAATCCATACATTACGGCGCGATTCAAAAAATTCTCGTCGATGTCCTTCTGGGATTGGACCAAACAAAGTCCTACCAAGTGCAGACTCAGCGTTGATCAAATCTTCATAGCTAAAACCATTGTTATAGCGTCCAGAACTAAAACCTAGCAATTTCGTAAGCGACATTCTTCAATCTCCTCTGCAATGGCATTTAACTCTTTGTACACTTCAAAAGTATCATTCGTAGCACCAAAATCATAGGTGTTACGATTTCCAAATGATGGTACAATAAACTCAGTATTCATAATCTAATTATAGCACAAAAAGTTTAAAAAGTCAATGCTTATAATCAAAACTATTTAGTCTGTAAAGGTTTTCAACATTTTCAGAGGTAATAGCAGCAACTTCTTCCTGGGGCATATCAAGCTTCTCAGCTAACCATTTTGCGATATCAGCAATATAAGCCGGCTCATTAGTACTACCCCTGTGAGGAATCGGCGCCAAAAACGGCGCATCGGTCTCTAATAATATTCTTTCCAGGGGTGGAGTAGGTAAAGTCGAATAAGTCGCCAATCCATTTACGCCGACATAGAACTCTGTTTCATTCAAAATACGCTTCAGCACCTTTTTGCTATCTGTAAAAGAATGCACTACGCCACGAACCTTCGGGAAATTCTCTATAATAGGGAAAAAATCTGCAAATGCTTCTCTGATATGAAAAGACACCGGTAAGTCATTATCGACAGTCAATTGTAGCATCTGTTCGAACAATTTAATCTGTGCTTCTCGATTGTAGCCGTCATAATGGTAATCTAGGCCAACTTCTCCGATTGCTACAAGGCGAGAAAAAAGTCCTTTCTCGGAACGCTCCCTCGCGCCCTCGCCTAAGGGGCTCGGTCGCTCCGTATTTTTCACGTCGGAAAATATGCTCCTCGAAAGGACATTTTCTTCTCGCCCTGTTTCCTCTGGATGAATACCATACGTCCAATACACTCCATCATGGGTCATTGCGAAATCTCGTGCCACCAAAGAATCTTCTGGATCTGTCCCGATACAAATAATTTTCTCAACTCCCGCTTCATGTGCTCGTTTTACGCAGGCTTCAGCTTCCTCAGCGCTAAAGAATTGTGGGTCATGTAAATGACAATGGCTATCAATAAGAATCGGGAAACCCTCTTTTGAGGACCGTAAGCTCGGCCGAACGGCCTTGAGTGTGTCCGAGGAAGAGGGCTTTTGATCCTCAGGCATTACGATTTTCTCGCTTCCTTTTAATTGGATCCAGTTGACGCTTACGAAGACGCAACGATTTAGGGGTTACTTCTAACAATTCATCATCTAGTAAGAAATCCAAACACTGTTCTAGAGAAAGCTGTGTATAAGGTGTTAGCTGAATTGCACCATCTGATGCGTGTGTGCGCATATTGGTGAGTTGTTTTTCACGGCAGATATTAATATCAATATCATCCTTTTTATTGGACAACCCCACAATCATACCTTGATATACTGAAACTCCAGGCGGAATAAAAAGCGTCCCACGAGCCTGCGCCGAATCAAGGGCATAGGCCGTAGAAACTCCATTTTCAAACGCAATCAATGCTCCGTTTCGTTCGGGTTTGTAGCGTCCCTCTACTGGACGATATCCAGATGGGATAGATGACATAATTACTGTACCTTTAGTTGCGGTTAATAAATTATTACGTAACCCAATCAGCGCCGCAGTCGATATTTCATATACGAATCTAGTTGATCCAGATGCGGTAATATCTTGAGTTTTGAGCTCCGCTTTGCGTATACCAAGTTCCTGCGACACTGCTCCTACATATTCACTTTCAACCTCAATCGTAAGATCTTCAATCGGCTCACATTTTACACCGTCAATTTCACGATATACTACTTCAGGACGTCCTGCTTCTAACTCGTAACCTTCGCGGCGCATCGTTTCAATCAAAACCGACAAATGTAATTCTCCGCGTCCAGATACTTTATAGCCTAATCCATCAGGCTTAATTTTGAGTGCAATATTAGTTTCTAATTCTCGCTCTAGCCTCTCCGCAATTTGTCGTGAAGTCGTATAATCACCTTCACGTCCCTTCAGCGGTGAAGTATTTGGCCCAATATAAATCGATAGAGTCGGCGCTTCAAGTTCAATTCCAGGCAAAGCTTCGGGGTTATCGCCAGTTGCAATCGTATCTCCAATATTGGCTTCTGCCACTCCCGTAATTGCTACAATATCACCTGCCGACGCTTCTGACACTTCCTCTTTGCCTAGACCTTTATAGATAAACAAATTATCAATCTTACTGTTTTTTATAGAATTATCATGTAGTATTTTTACGCTTTGACCTTTTTTCAGTTTTCCTCTAAAAATCTTGCCGATGCAATATTTACCAAGATAATTATCTCCAGCTAGTGCTGCGACTAAAAGTTGTGCAGAATCCGAATCGGAATCTACCGATGGTGCCGGAATATCGTTAATGATCGACTCAAAAATCACATGTAAGTCATTGTCGAGCTCAGTGGTTTTACCCGCCTTCCCTTCACGCGCGATAGAATAATACACCGGATAAAATAGCTGTGACTCATCCGTTGCTAATTCCAAAAACAAACTTTCAATTTCACTTAAAACTTCAGGAATCCTTGCTGCCGGCTTATCGATTTTATTGATTATTACTACAGGCTTCAATCCCAACGCCAAAGCCTTAGACAAAACAAACTTGGTTTGTGGCATCGGTCCCTCTTGTGCGTCCACGATCAAAAGCACCCCGTCCGCCATATTCAAAGTTCTTTCTACTTCACCCGAAAAATCTGCGTGTCCCGGTGTATCAATGATATTAATTTTATAGCCGTCATAATACACGCAAGTCTGCTTAGCAGTGATTGTAATTCCCCGCTCGTGTTCCTGATCCATCGAATCCATGATGAGAGTTTGGCTCATCTCGGCTTGATTGTCACGAAAAGTATGTGATTGCTTCAAAAGCCCATCGACCAGCGTAGTTTTACCATGGTCGACGTGTGCAATAATTGCCACATTCCGGATCCTGTCTTTTTCAAAAGTCATAAGTGCTATTATAATATAAAACCTCCTAAAAAACAAGAGTATACACATTGGCTTAAGCATGTTAAAATATAAAAAAGGTTTATTGGTAATAAGTAAAATCATGTTAAGGAATTGTAATAACATACATCCCAATATTACAGGGGCGAAAAAAATCATACTCTTAAGCATAACAATTATAACCATAATTTTTTTATATATACTTTTTTATTCTAGCGACAATTCTTCCGCTCTCACCTACTCTTCCAATGTAGAAGTCGGCTTCACCTTCAATCCTACTATCTCAGTAAACTTGTCTGGTGATCTACTAATCAATAATCTCTCTCCAGGTTCAGTCTCAGACTCTAATGTCATTAATGTTAATGTATCTACCAATGCCTCACAAGGCTATGTTTTGACTGCTACTTCTGGTACAAAGACTACTAATACAGACTTAGTCAATCAAACCAACTCAGCCTATAAGTTCTCCAGTATTGCTACTAATGCTAGTCTATCAAATCTCACTACAGACAATACTTGGGGCTATAGCTATTCAGAAGATAGTGGCACT
>JAFQYG010000004.1 GCA_017406565.1 Candidatus Saccharimonadota bacterium
CCGCTACTCGCATTGATTAGCGCTCTATTCATAGTTTTAGAACACGACAACTACTCCGTCGTCGCACACTCCTTTCTCTTTGTTGGACTCGCGCTCTGGCGAATCGTCTATGTCGTCTAATGCGCAAAGTAATTGCACTAGGTTTTTGACGGCTTCTTTTCGGTCTTCTATGACCGGTTGTTCCTTTTGCATTTAAGGTACATACTTTTCTTTCTCCACCCGAAGTGTTGCCGTTTTTTATGTCGGCAAGTATCACTTGTAGTGCAGAATCTGCGCATAAAATATGAGGGGCTACCCCCTCTCACTGGAGAAAGGCGCAGAACTCTGCACCGCAATTAACATAAGTATATTACATAAGTTCGAAAACACCAAGCATAAGCGTTTTGGCAGGGTGGGGAGATATACGCTTGGCGCTTTGTGTATCTGTTATTTGGCGAGTTCGAACTTGTAAAGACTAGAGAATTATCTATAAGATGGCTGCAACGGAAGGCTGTCCTTTTTTCCATAAGTCCAATTCTGTCTTTATGCCAATTCCAGCAAAAATTTCTTTTAGCGGATCAAAAAGCATCCTGTCTTGACCAAGAGTAACAATTTTATTCCATACGTATCGCCTTGCGGAGTCTATGCCACGATAGTTCATAGCGGTTTTTATTTCATTAAAACCGTTTCTGTCTATATATTTAAACATAAATTTGGGTAAAATGTTTGTACTATTGTCAAACATTAGACCAATAGATTGTGGAAAATACCAGCGTGTTTCTATATTAGTTAGGTAGTTTAGAAGATCTCCAGAAACTATGTATTTTAATACATCACTGTTTGTTTCTTGATGCATGTCTTTTTCCAGTATCGAAATTGGAAAATAGTAGCTCTCGTTATCTTTGCTATTGGTATAGCTCATTAGATTTCTCGGCGCCCTTAACTCGCTAAAATCATTCATCGAAATAGTGTATTTTTTATTAAAATAAACAATCGGCGAATATTTTTCTTTTATTTGATGAATAATTTCCCATTTGTTTCTATCGGTAAGAATGCCAAGGATAATAAGCATTAGGTCTGAACATATAATAGCTGAGTATTCTAACTGTGAATCGTGAAAGCTATTTGTGCTTTTTGGACAACAAGCGTTCAATACTATTTCTAAATTATTATAGACGCTCTCGATAACTTCGTATTGCTCATAGTCTATAGCAGTAACGATTATTCTGGTTAGTCGCGTCGTAATATTGTTAGTTTGTATTAATGCGTTGTATGTTTCATCTAAGTATGTATCTGCCTTAAAATCCCTTGGATAAAGTCTGATATATTCTTCATATAGTCGCCTTATTACAGGATCTGCTTTCGAACGCGGTGCTCTGCCGTTTTCTATTGCCTTAATTAAATCCTCTTCTTCATCTTTATACAGTTCTCCGGATGTTTCATTGACATAAGATTTTATGATTTCGATTAGTGAATGTGTTAACTCCTTGGAATTTTTATCTGTCTTTGGTGAGAATGTCTTTATCCTAAGGTTCCTAATGTCGAAAGGCAATTCTTTTAGGTCGGTAGTATCTTCGTTTGCTAAAAGAATATTTCCAGTTACTTTTTTTCTTCCACAAACATAACCAAGTTCAAAAGCGACATTATTGTTGATAATCATATCACCGGTTTTATCATTTTTCCCCACGGAGCTAATATCACAAATAAACATGTCGCACTTATCTATTTTGTCGAGAATTACTTTTTTGATATCCACAGAACCAACAATATTCTGCGTATCACGATCTATTTCAACGCCAAAAGACAATTCTTTGTTTAAGTTTATTTTTTCGCTAACCATTTTTAGTGCTTTTCTGATGTATTTTTGAGTTTCTTTATCATCAGATTGCCAACATTCAAATATTCTAATGATTTTTCTTTTCGCCATATTATCCTTTCTTGAAAATAAATAAGTATTCATGTGCTAACAACAAGAAATTATACTTAATGCTATTAGTCTTCCAATATCCGGTCGCTCGGCAATTATGTTGTTCTTTCATAATGATTTCTTTTAGTTTGAAACCAGCATCTTCAAATACTCGCATCGTCTTAAAACTAAGAGGAATGACGTGGCCTTTTTGGCGTGTGTCGCCCATCAGAATTGCGCAGAATTTGCCGAACTTTAATACGCGGTAGCTTTCTGATGCCACGCTTTTCATTTGTTCTAGAAAATCGTTAACTTTAAAGTTTGATAAATCCTGTGGAATATCTTGGCCCTCGCTATAGTGGATAATATTTGCATATGGTGGGTGAGTGCATATTAGGTCGATGCTTTCGTCTGGAATTGGTTTTAAGTTTCGTGCATCGCATTTTGACACCTTAACTATACCATCTGCGCCCTCGTGCTTAAATTTCACTTTCTCGCGACATCTTTTGAGCGCGACCGGATTAATGTCCATTCCAATGATGTTACGGTTTAATAGTTTTGCTTCTACTAATGTAGTGCCGCCACCGGCAAATTGATCTAATACCCAATCACCCTCTTTCGAATAACGAAGTAAAACGTTTCTTGGAATATATGGCGACCAGTTTCCGCGCCATTTTGCATCGTGGGTAGCCCAGTTGCCACGATTAGGGAAACTCCAGACGCTAGTCATTTCTAGTTCAAAATCATCTGGCTCCCATTTTTTGATGGTACTTTTATTAGGCATTTTCCTCGCTTTCTGGAACGGGAAGTCCTAGTTCTTTAAGTGGAATGTAGCTAAAATAGAATCTACACCCTACGCTGATGATGTAGTCCAATACATCTTTGTAAGTATCCTGCCTTTCTTCAAACCACTTATCTAGCACATACACATACTCAACTTCAATATTTGCTCTAGACATAAGCTTTTGGTATTCTTTTTTCTTAAAGTCACAGGTTTGTAATTTTTCATCAACGGAGCCGCTCCCCTCTTGGTGCTTGCACTCGATTATAAAAAGGGTATTGTTTGAAATCACATAAATGCTATCATCTGGCAAAAGTCTTTTAGATAGTATCTTCTTCCAGTCTATGCCTAGCTCTTTTTCTAACATCTTGTAGAAAGTATTCTGTTTAAATATTCGCGCAACAAGCTTTTCTTTGTAGAAAACTTTATAAGCGTGGCTCCTCAAACTTTTGCTCGGATACTCATCATCATCCCTCACATTATATCCAGGCTGTTTGTTGAGTAATGACGCTAAATCTGTTTCTTTCTCAAAAAATATACCAGTTTTCGTATTTCCGCCACCAATACCGCCTTTTTTCATTTTGTTCCTTTCTTTAAAAGTTTGATATTAATAATTCGTGAATTTTTCCGCGTTTATCGCTATTTCGATTTATCATACGCGTTGCGGATACGCGCTTGATGTTCTGTTTCGCGTAGGCATCGTCGAAGAAATTATCGTCTTCGTTGGTGTTCTTTGGATCGGAATTACTTGCGACTATCTTGGCTCCTTTTTGGTCTAGTTCTTGAACGAATTTTGCAAGCTCTAACTGGTTCTTATCGTCAAACATGCCCTCTGTGTATGATGTAAAGTTGGCGGTTGGCGTTAGTGGGCGATATGGAGGATCGAAGTAGACAAACGTTTTATTATCTATGAAATCACCGGATTCCTTATAATCACCACATACTATCTTCACGTTCTGTAGCTTCTTGGATACCGCCTTTAGGTTATACTCATTGCAGATAAGCGGATTCTTGTATGCGCCCATCGGCACATTATATTCGCCCTTGCGATTTACACGATATAAACCATTAAAACAGGTTTTATTAAGGAATATCATTAAGGCGGCTAGCTCGACTCCGTTTTCTTTTTTGCTCTTAAGCTCGTTGAAGCGCGCACGTTTGGCGAGATAGGCTTCTTTGCGTCCAGCGTTGTCTAATGCTAGATAATCACTCTCAAATCGCCTTAAAACGTCTAGTAGTGCGTCGATATCATCTCGGATTGTCGTATATGCGTTTATCAGCTCCGCGTTAATGTCACTAATATAGACTTCTTGAAGCTCGAACTTGTTTAAAATGTCGAATAATACTGCGCCGCCACCAACAAACGGTTCTGCGTATTTTGTTATGGTAGTGTCTTCGGTAAAAGGGTAGTATTGCTCGATTTCTTTGAGCAATTGTCCTTTACCGCCGGCCCATTTTAGAAATGGCTTTGCTTCGTTATTAATTAAGGATGCGGCTTTTGTTCGTGCGTCCATTGGCTTTACGGCATCGCATGGAATTACCCATGAATTTCCGACGAACATAGCACCGATAATGCGCCCCTCAGAGCATAAAGTAGCTACTCTTCGTTGAGAGATATCCCATTTTGTAGCAGTTTCTTTTGCTGAAATATAATTCATTTTACCTCGCTTTATTCTACTTATTATTATATTCTAAAACTAGAATAATGCTAGATCTAAAATAGACTATTTTATTCCAGCAATCTTGCGAATGTCCTCCACGAATTTTTTCTTAAAATAAAAAGCATGGTTTTTGTTTGAAACATAGCGCCTGTAGGTATTGGAATAAATTGGGTGATATTTTCCGCTTCCGTCTTTCGCGTCTTTACTGCGCACTTGTATATGTTCGCCATTTGACGTATGGATGAAACCATCTGGGCTAGTTTCGATGTGGTTCTTAAGTTGATTGCAAATGGTGTAATAATCTGCTTTCCATATCTCTAACAGGCCCGAATACTTCGGATCTGACAAATCGACATGAATGCTCGGTAAAAACATCCAATTGTCTGGCGTCCCGTCCTTACAAACTGGTACATATAATATATTGCTAATCTTTTTATAGAGTTTCGTGTCTTCAAATTTCTTCTGAGCCAAAAGTTCATCAATCATTGCACTGATTTGCGTAATAAAGACAGTTTCTCTGGGTTTACCATTCGCGTCACATTTATTTGTTTTAAGTTCTCCATCCTCAAAATCTAAATCTGCACTCGAAAGCTTCATCCCTAATGCAAGCTCTAACAATTGTCCGGTCTTGCCTTTATTTATAATAATCTCTTCCATATCAGCTGATGAAAAAAGGTCTTTGAATTTTATCCCAGCCAGTTTATTGAGTTTTTCGCACGCTTCTTGTAATTTCATGTATTACGCTCCTTTTTAAGTTATAAATATCCTTATTATAATTTTAACGCGTGCTAAATATTATGAAAAATGATTATGCTTTAAAATCTTTTACCATCTTGTGTCAAGAAAAAATCCCACCCCTATTTTCTGCACAATAACTTTCAAAACCCGATTGTGTCCAAGTGGACGCTATCTATTGACTAAATGATAGAATGTTTTGTTAGAATCGTTGCCGTAATGGTTGATATCTTCCGGTTCGGCCCAGAGCGAAAGTTTGTGGACACGCCACTTACCTATGAAAAACATCTGAACCATTGCGTCATTTACGTCGCGATTATTTAGCGCGCGTGGAATGTATGCGAGGGAAAAGTAGTACCATTTATCGTCTTCGGCGTCTAACCTCGCAAAAACGCGTTTACCGCGCCCAAAAAGGCGCACATCGAAGCGCTGTGCTAGCGTTTCTAGGGAATAGGTCTTTAATTCGCGTATCGCGTCGCGGACGGGCGATTCCATTAGCTCCATGCGCTCGAACTTATCGTAGTCACGCGAATTGAATCTGCCGTTATGTTCGAGCATGAAACTTTCTAACTCACGAGCGGTAACAGGTATTGGCTCGCCGGGTTTAGTTTTCTTGAATGGTCGGTGTTTTGCCATAATACCTCTTTTCGGTTAGAGGTGCGCCTTAAGGGCGATATTATGCACAGTTCTTTTTATGCGCTTTGAGCTTTTTCATTGCCCAGTCGTAATGAGATGAGAGAACGCTCACGAAATATGAGCCGAGTACTGAACCGCCAACCCAAGGATACATGCCTTTTGTAAATAATTGCTCTTCGCTAAGACTTTCGGCTAGTTTCATGACGTCTTTATGTGATTTCTCAAACATCTTTCTAGCATCTTCGAGTGAAGTCTTTTGATGTTTCTTCCAGTATTCAACATTCATATCGCCATAAGTCTTCCAAGTGTATGGTTCTGGCAAGAATGGCGCATTACCGCCTTTATTCAGATTCGTATCTACAAATTCAAGTAGCATTCGGTGCCATTCGTATAAATGTACCCAAATATCGCGTAGGTTCTTGTCGCGTCCCCAGTGGCGTTCTTTCTTCGATGGATCGCCGGAGAAATCGAATTCGGTGTTCATTTCTTTCTCGCTCATTGAATCAGCCATTTCGATCAGCCTGGCGTAGTATTCTTCGCCAGCCTTTAATAAGTCCTGTTTGTTGCGTGGTCTTGGCATAAATAAGTCCTTGTTTACTACTTTAATTATATCATCGGGTGCAAGTCTGCCATTGACATTGTATTTCTTTTATTTTCTTCATTGTCATTGTTTTAAACCTCTACGGTTCCAATTAAGCCATATATTCTTAAAAGTTCGAATCTCTTTGCCTGTATATGTATACCTCAGAACTCGCAAGGCATCAGCACCGGGTAGTCTTTCTTAGGTATAACCTTAATCTTAGCCGTGTATTCGGGGTGGTCAATACACCAATCCACAACCATGCAAAGCCGAGCAACAACGTCTGGTCGCCCCTCACCAACAGGGGAACCTGTGGAAAACTCAGGTTCTAGACGCAAATTAAATGGTGATTTAATCTAAAAAATCACCCTTTTTTGTGCATCAATTTCGAGGTTCGAAACCATATTTCGCACCAAAATGTCCTTTTCGCTCGCCCCTTGGGACGCGAATAGCCGAAGGCTAACGAGATCTCCTTTTTCTAATCTTAATTCACGAATTTAGCGAGTTCGAAAACTTTTCTAGGCCCAAGCGCAATTTTTCTGGACTCTTGATTTTAGCTATGATAATAAAGAGCATTCTTACAAAGGCTTTGGCAGATGAAATTTTTTCACATATTTAAAATAACGCGCAATGGCAAAATAGCCGGATAATAGAATGATTGTCGTTACCGTGATGTAACATATAACGGCAGTTGAAATCTTTACTTCGGCGCAATAATCAAAGCACATTTGTATCGGATTTCCCGCTAGAATTATTTCAATTATAAAACAGATTATAATACATACAATATTGACGACTATTAGCCAAAAATAGGCCCAAAATATGAAATGCTTTTTTGCTATTCCATACGATAGCTTCGCTATCGTTAGACCAAAATGATAGGCACAAAAGAAACTCGCGATACCGATTGGTAATAGAATAATTGCAAAAATGGTTTGTACGCCATGTGTGTTTGCGAAAAATGGTAATGTGTGCGGTACCCATATAATAATCGAAATAATCGAAAGTATTGCCGCTAAGGCGGAAGGTCCTTTTTTAATACTTTTTGGTATATTGTTATTCATGTAAATATTATACTATAGAATGCACACTCTTTCATGAGAGGGAGGGCGTACCTTTGCCATTGTCATTATATTTCTTTTATTTTCTTCATTGTCATTGTTTTAAGCTCCTACGGTTCTAATAAGGCTATACATTCTTAAAAGTTCGAATGGAGCGAAGCGACATCCCTATCTTTATTTGTCTGAAAGTAAGTAGCTTTTCTTAATGAGTTCAAATATTAGTCCGTTCGGTAAAGTTCCATCAAGCCAAATAGTGATCCAGTTGTTCTTATTCATGTGATAAGCCGGGAAGATATGGTCACTCGTTTCGGCGAAGTCATAAGTCTGATTTTTATCGAACTTGAGATTAATAACGTCGATTGCTTTATCTTCTTTTAGCCCCAGACTCTTGCTGGATATAGTTGCTACTAATGCAAACCATTTCTTGTTATTGTCATGGCGGAAGACTGCGTAACCTGGATAGCGATCTGGCCATAAGAATTCTGGATTCGCTCCATATTCAGATTTAATATGTTTCACTACTATATTCGCTTGTCTTTTCTCGTTCATTTTTATTTCACGTCAATACTTATTGAGATATTTCCATCATCTAGGCTTGGTAAATTGTTAATATGCCCAATTTTTGAGTAGCTATAACTTGTGTCGAATGATTCATAGAAGATTACGAGACAGTTATCACCAAATAACATTACGTCACCGGCTTCGATATGCTTCGGGCTATAAGTATTTGTTGGTAGAGATTCATTTAAATATACATATTTTTCATTGCCATTTAAGTCATTCATTGAAAGTTCTAGCGGTAATAGTTTTATTAAGGCTGAAGTCGTGGAGTTATTCTCTAAATCTATTCCAAGTTTCTTGTTGTTAATATTTATATAAACTTTATCCATAGTCATTTCCTCATTATCTATTGATTGATTTGTTTCGGGCGAAAGATTTGGATCTTTGTCTGATTCTTTATTGTTTATCATGATTGTTGTAACGACGACTGAAACGATTATTGCAATCAAGATTGGAATAGAGATAGCTAGCTTTTTATTCATTTAAATCTCAAGGCTTTCTTTTAGGAAACTCTCGATCTTATCAAATGGAATCTTATCAAGATTATCATACAAATCTACGTGTGAAGCTCCCTCTACGATGTAGAGTTCTTTATTGCCGACTTTGGTGTTTCCGAGTGGATAGACGCCAGTATATGGTTCTGGAGTTATACCGTTGGTTTTGGTTTCACCCGTAATCATGTCGAATGCCGTTTCGCTATTATAACGCGAATGCGCCTTTTCGCCATGGATAATCAAAACTGGCATGTCAATCTCACTTGCATAAGTTAGAATGCGTGTGTTTGCAAGGGAACCGTTAGTTTGAATAGCCCAACCGTCGTTAGAATTTAGACTACGTTTATGGTAGCCGCGCGGTGTTTTGTAATATGCGTGATAGTCTTGAAGGAACTCAGGCGCATCGTCTGGAACTGGATCTACCACGCCACCAGCGAGCTTATATTCGCCATTTTTATAATCTTCGGTACGTTGATTATTTATTGCCTTGCGAGCATTTTTGCGTGCGTCTTTATTATTATCGGCATCGAAATAACCATTTCCAGCTACGCGCGTCATGTCATACATCGTGCTAGAAATAACAGCCTTAATGCGAGTTTCAAGACAAGCGGCCTGAAGCGCCATACCACCCCAACCGCAGATACCAATGATGGCGAGTTTGTCTGCGTTCGCCTCGTCTAGATTAGACAAATAATCTACGGCGGCCTGATAATCTTCTACATTCAAATCCGGGGAAGTCATGTAACGAGTTTCGCCACCAGATTCACCAGTAAATGATGGATCGAAAGCTAAGGTCAGAAACCCACGTTCCGCTAAGGTTTGAGCGTAGAGGCCAGATGACTGCTCTTTAACTGCACCGTATGGCCCAGAAATAGCAATTGCCGGCAACTTGCCGTTTCTTTCTTTTGGTTCGTATAAATCTGCCGCTATTTCAATTCCGAAATGGTTTTTGAAAGAAACCTTTCTGTGGTTTACTTTGTCGCTTTTTTCGAATACTTTGTCCCATTCGTTGGTTAGTTGTAATGCCATAAAGGTCTCCTTTCAAAGATATAATTGTTCAATATTCTAGTTACTATTATATCATTGCTGCACCGGGTAGTCTTTCTTAGATATAACCTTGATCTTCGCAGTGTATTCGGGGTGGTCGATACACTAGTCCACAACCATGCAAAGTCGAATAAGTATTTCTGGTCGTCTCTCCCGTACCATATTCTTCCTGCACGTGATCGATAACTCTGAGTGTCCGTGATTCTTTCATTGATTAGATTATAACAATGATTTAAAACTTCGAAGCAGTTTTTTGATGCCTTTCTCGGCGTCAGCAATTTTCTCGCTTGGCTTCTTAACTACAAACCTATCCAAGGTCGCCAATAGGGCAGGTAGCAAAATCAAAATAATTAAAGTCGCGCAGAAGGTGCCTAACGAAATCGCTTGGCAGACTGCTGCCGCGATTGCGGACGCCAAGTTGCCGACAATCGCCGTCACGATAATTAGAATCGATGCCGAAGTGAGAATGGCATTAATGGAACGATTATAAGTACTAATCAGCGCATCGCGTATATTCATTTTGAAGTAACTGCGGTTTTCAACATAATACGACGTAAATAGAATCGCATAGTCAATCGTCGCGCCCATCAAAATCGACTGCACGATAATTAGCGCAATGAAGAAAATGCTCGATCCGGTCAGCGATAAATATGCCATCACAATGTAGACTGCGCATTGAATAACTAGCACTAGCAACATCGACACGAAGAACGATTTAAAAGTGCATACGACCACCGCGAAAATCGCTAGCATCGTCAAAATCGTAATGAAGTTCATTTCGTCGCCAAACGTCTGCGATATTTCGTAGGCCATAGCCGAGTCGCCCACCATGAAATAATCCTGTTTATTGCGCGGTCCTAGCGCACTTTTGAGATCGCTAATTAATGCAAAAGTTTGCTCGCCCTCCACTGGCAGATTTGATTCGATTAATGCGCGGTAATGCTGCGGCCCCACTAGCAAATCTTTCGCTTCGTTAACAGTTTTGCGACCGTCGGTGATTTTCTCGCGCATCTCATCGTCAATTCTTTCCGCAAAACGACTGTCTGGCAAAATTTTATCCGAGACAAAGTTGATAAACTTTTCGACTGTTAAAGTCCAGTTTTCATCGTAGTCATATAATGAACCGTGATATAAGTAAGCGAGGAACAATTGATTCTTGTCCAGGTTGCCAGCTAGCGGCAAAATTGCACGGTATAAGGCCTCGTAATTATAGGTATTGCCATTTGCTGCCGCACGCATCAAAGTCGCAATTGTATGTAACTGTGTTTGCTCGTTTCTACTGAGTCTGTTGGCGTAGTTTGGATTTGGCAAAACTTTTTCGTCAATAAAGTTAATCAAAGTTTTGAGTGATAATTTCAAATTCTTATTTTCGTAGCGATAATTATATAGTGCATAGACTAGTTTAACTTTTTCTTGGTCTAAATTGAAAGCCTGCGCTAAGCTACCGGCCGAATACTTCGTGCTCTGGTTGTTCATAATGTATTGCGCTAGACCTAGCTGCTTAATCGTATTGCTCGTTAGGGCGCCTTTTAGCTTGTTATCATTCTGATGTTTGAGCAAGAAGTTCACTAATTCGCGCGGGGAGATTCTTGCGACATTGACTGTCGTTTCGGCTTGGTAAAGTTTGTAGATATTCTTGAGTTTTGCAAGTTTATCGTTTAGATCAATCTTTTGACGAGCTACATTGATTTCACTACTAATCTTTTGCGCAGCTTCTAGAATTGTAGCTTTATCTTCTTCGCTTAAATCCGCAAAGATTTCTGGATAGCTTGCCTCCAAGTTATTTAGCCAATTGTTTGTCGCAACCAAAGCACCGTCAACTTTCGTAGCCGCATTCGTAATATCCGCATAAGTGTATTTCTTCGTCAAAGCTTTTTCTGCCTCGCCGACTTTCGCAACCAACTCTGCGCGTAGTGCGGTAATTTGTGGCGCCAAAGCTTCTTGTGTTTCGGCTGGTAATTCCGCCACGGCCTGATCGAACATGGCTGGCGTATTTTTGAGCTCGCCAATTTTTGTTTTTGCAGCTGCGAATTGAGTTTTTAGCTGCGCTACTTCATTTGTCGACAAGCCCATCTCGTTAATTATGTTTTGATTTGACAATGCAAAATTCACTAGTTCTTCAATGGAAGCCGAAGTGGTTGGCGTGTCGTTAGTAGTGTAGCTGTAATAAACTAATAATTGCTCCAAAGTTTTCTGGTCGATGCCGAAAATCTGCGAAAGTTCCGCCGCGCTTCTTGGTGTATCGGTCACGGCCTTGTTGCTAAAAATCTTCAGTTTTGCAAGGTCGGCACGTTGCGCTGGCGTAACCATATCTGCGTATTTGGAATTCGTCAAAATATCGTTCGTTACAAACTGTGCAAATTGATACAAGGTCAGTTTGGTTGGAATATTCTGTTCGGACAAATACAGAACATATACATCGTCCAACTTTTTACTATCGACGCCCAAAACGTTCGCAATGTCTTGCTTAGTGCGCAAGCGATTAACTTTGTTCTGGTTAGTGAAGTTTGAGAAACGGTCAACTTTCGAAACCATTTCGCCAGACACGTTATCGGCAAAATTCTTATTTGGAAATACTTCTTTTTGCAAGAAAGTCACCAAATCATCGAGCGAAATCTCGTGTGCATCAACATTTTTGTAATAGTGATAATAAATTGCCTTAATTAAATAATCTTCTGTTTCGACTTTTTCGGTACTTAAACTATTAATCTTCGCAACTAGCTCGTTATATTTTTCTGGCTCATTGATCGTATTGCCGTAGCAAAGCACACGCGTTGTATCTTCGCGCTTGTCGAAATCTTTGCAGATTTTTGTAACTTTCTCGTCCATTTTTGCGTCATACACTAGGGCCATTTGATTTGTTTCGCTAAACACATCCTTAATGTGATTGTTCTGTTCGGCCGTAAAAGTAATGCCGGTACTGCCTTTGAGGATGGTGCTGCCAATAAAAACTAACAAGAATAATGGCATTGCAATCTTGCGCAAATCGTAACTACGTTTGCCGAACCAATCCATCTTGAAATTCAAAGTTTTCTTTTGAGTCTTTTCGATGACTTTATCGAATATCAATAACAACGCCGGCAGGGAAGTAAAAATCGACACTAAGCTCAAAACTACACCTTTGCTTAGCACGAGCCCCATATCGCGTCCGATTGTAAAACTCATCGTGACCAGCACGACCAAGCCAACTACTGTCGTGACGGAACTGGACGAAATCGCACCAAATGAATAACGCATCGCATGACGCATGGCGGTCTTTTTGTCGGGGTGGTCTGGCTTGGCCTTCTCCTGACGATAGCGCGTAGAAAGCATGATGGCGTAGTCCATCGACAGGGCCATTTGTAGAATAGCTGAAATTGCATCCGTAATATGTGAGACATTTGGGAAGATAATATTCGTGCCTTTATTAGCAATTACGGCTAATAGAATCGCAAACAAAAACAGCCATGGCTCTACCCATGATTTGCTCATTAGTAGCAGAATCAACATTGCACAGCCGATTGCTAATAATGTGACGTGCAGTTTCATAACTTCGCCGTTGAAGTTGTAAACTTGGCCCGCCTCTTCGATTTCGAAGCGTTTTTTATACTCGTCGTGGATCGTATTATAAACACGGTCTGCGGTTTCAGAATCGGCTGGCGCGTCGACGGTAATTTTGTAGCGCGTATATTGATCACGGTTATAGGTGTCACTTTCATCGTAGTCGACCGACGCCACGCCTTCAATTGACTCGATATCCCTTTTGATCTTCATTTTTTCATCGTCTGGCACATCGGTCAGCATCATTTCGTAGGTGCTGGTCGAGTCGTAACTGAACTCGTCATTCATAATGTTTAGACCTAAAGTCGTTTCTGAATCGGACGGCATGTAAGAATAAATATCTTTATTGATATTTACGTGCGTAGACAAGACTGCGCAAATTGCTACAAACACCAAAAATACGCCAAAAATGGCATAGCAATGGTTCACGATAAAATCTGAAATTTTGTGCATATTCGTATATTATAACTACTCCTGTTTAAACAAAGAAGAACAGTATTATCGAACTGTGTCTAAAATTGAACACTATATTGACATTTTGTATGAAGAGTGGTATAATATATATTATGGTCAAAACTTCTTATCTTAGAGCAACCGAGAAAACTCGTCGCAAAATTCGCAAAGCCTTCGCGGATCTATTGGCGACGCGCGGTTCTGTCAAAAATATCACAGTGACCGATTTGGCTGAACGCGCCGAAATTACCCGTGGTACTTTTTATAATTATTACAATAACCTGTATGAGGTTGGTGCCGAGCTTCAGGCTGAGATTGAGAAAGAGCTTTTTGCTGAGCGCTATGAATTTAATACTATTGGCGATGTTGAGCAATATGTGAATCAGATTTTTACTTTTCTTAGGCAGCAAGAGAGTGTCTATCGTCAGCTTCTATCTAGCGATGCGCCAACGGCCTTCCTGAGCCAGCTTGAAAGCGGTATGACGCAACGCGTTTTTTCAATTATGCGCGAAAAAGGCATCGAGGATAAAAACGCTGAGTTCGAGCTTTTAATTCTTACGAGCGGTACTTTCGCCATTTTGCGTAAATATTACCGCAACGAAGTCTCTGTAACACTCGAAGATATCCATGACTACCTTCGCTATAAGCTTCGAATAATGTTTGAACGATATATCAAATAAGTTCGAATGGAGTGCGAAGCACGACATCCCCATGGAGCGAAGCGACATCCTCATCTCTTTGCCTGCAAAAGTATACCTCAGAATTCGCACGGCATTAATACCGGATAGTCTTTCTTAAGTATAACCTTGATCTTCGCAGTGTATTCGGGGTGGTCAATACACCAGTCCACCATCATGCAAAGCCGAATAAGGTAGTCTTCTCGCCCCTCACCAAATGAAGAAAACTATTGAACCCGCCGAAAGACGGTGTTTTTATTTATTTGGGCGTTATTTATGCGCAGTTCTTTTTGTGAGCTTTGAGCTTCTTCATCGCCCAGTCGTAGTGGGAAGATAGACAACTCACGAAATATGAGCCAAGCACAGAACCGCCAACCCAAGGATACATGCCTTTAGTGAATAGTTGTTCTTCGCTCAGGCTTTCGGCTAGTTTCATGACGTCTTTATGTGATTTTTCAAACATTTTTCTGGCGTCTTCGAGCGAAGTCTTTTGATGTTTCTTCCAATATTCGACGTTCATATCGCCGTAAGTCTTCCAAGTGTATGGTTCTGGCAAGAATGGTGCATTACCGCCTTTATTCAGATTCGTATCTACAAATTCAAGTAGCATTCGGTGCCATTCGTATAGATGTACCCAAATATCGCGTAGATTCTTGTCGCGTCCCCAGTGGCGTTCTTTCTTCGATGGATCGCCGGAAAAATCGAACTCGGTGTTCATTTCTTTTTCGCTCATTGAATCAGCCATTTCAATTAGCTTAGCGTAATATTCTTCGCTGGCTTTCAATAAATCTTGTTTATTACGTGGTCTTGGCATACATAAGTCCTTGTTTACTGTTAATATTATATCACTGGGTGCAATCAGCTATCGGTATCGTTTTTATTCTCATAGAGCTAACCTCGCGATTGGTGGTATAATGAAGGAAAAGTGGAGCAAATATAAATGATAATAACTGATTCGGGCTCTACAATTGAGCAAGAAGAATATAAAGACGAAGACGAATTACAGGATTTAATTTTTAAACATCCCGAATTAATCAGTGAAGAAAATTCTGAGTTGACAAGTATTATGCGTGAAGTTGGCACGCGTGCTGGTAGAATTGATGTGTTAGATATTGCCGAAAACGGGATTATCACAATTGTGGAAGTGAAACTTGCTCGTAATCCACAAAGTCGTCGTGAAGTTTTGGCGCAAATCTTTGATTACATTTCTGAACTATCAAATTATTCATATTATGAATTGAACGATGTAACGAACGGTGCACTTGAAAAAGTTATAAGCTCTTTTGATAACTATGCTGAGCTACCACGCCTTATTGAAGACAATTTAAAAAATGGCGTTGTGCGACTAATTATTGCTGTTGATGAGTCGAATGACGGTCTTAAACGATTAGCGGAATTTGTTGCGCGTCATACGGATTTTAGGATTGATTTGGTTGAAATAAAAAAATATCTTAATGGGAATAATTATTTTTATGGTTCAAATGTGGTTGTGCAATCGAGCTATCAAACTACTGTCGAACGTAGCCGTGGAAATACTGCCGGCACGAATCCATTGTTAAAAGCCGCTAACGATTCTTGGGATGCATCAGGAAATACTCCAATTATTAGCCGTAAGGATTCGTCCTTTAGACAACTCCATGTTGATGGGTGGCCAAGGCCTTTACATTATGAGTTTACAATTACTCGCAATCAGCCAATTCTATATGTTCGTTTAGACAATGAGATGTATGCAAGCGATCCGCTCACAGATAAGGTTTCGGAGGTTATGAAAAGTTTTGAGGGTAGGGAAATATGTGGTCGTAAGATACAGGCCAGGCCATATCGTAAAAATGGGACTGGGGCTGTTTTGTATATTGCCTTACGTGAAGATGAAATAAATTTATCAACAGAAGTGATGCAAGAGTTGATTAAGCTTACTAAGGATGAAATCAGTAAGTGTTTTTCTGAAAAATAATGCTGAGATTAATATTTGTTAGGAAAAAATTCTTTTCCAAGTTGCCATAGATATTGATCAATCTCTTTTAGGTTGAACTCATCTAGTCCATAATGTTTTTTAAAATCTACTAGGGCTTTATTAAAAATTGTGTAATTTCTTAGGTCTCGTTGATGGGAATAGAAGTCAAATTCCGCTTTTGAGATTCTTAAAAAAGCTAGAATTTGGGTGTGCTATAATAAGGATGTGTTATGTCAGTCATTGTCTGGGCGTAGAAAAATTGAATCTTTCTTCCAAAATTTGATAACCCAAACCTTAAAAAATGGAGTTTTTATGAAAACTGATCGCAATATTTTAATTGCTTTTGTATTAAATTTATTCTTTTCCATGTTGGAATTTTTGGGTGGGCTGATTACCAATTCTGTTGCAATTTTGTCTGACTCGGTGCATGATTTTGGCGATGCACTTTCAGTTGGTTTATCGTATATTTTGGAGCGAAAGAGTAAAAAGGGAATTGACGCACGCCACACTTATGGATATGTTCGATATTCTGTACTTGGTAGCGTGATCACTGCTTCGATTCTTGTGGTTAGCTCAGTTTTTGTTATTATTGGTGCAGTTAGCCGTATTAAAAATCCAGTACCAGTGAACTATTCTGGTATGATTTTTTTCGCGATTATCGGTGTAGTATTAAACTCAATTGCATCTTTTGTGACACGAGATAAAGGTTCGCTGAACCAGGAATCAATTAATCTACATATGCTAGAAGATGTGCTTGGTTGGGTAGTTGTATTAATTGGTGCTATTGTGATGAATTTTACAGATATAAGTATTATCGATCCTATAATGAGTATTGGCGTCGCACTTTTTATTCTTTATGGTGCGTTCAAAAATTTGCATTCGGTTGTGGATATTTTTCTCGAGAAAACACCAAAGAATATCGATCTTGAAAAAATAAAACAAGCTCTTTTAAAAATTGATGGAGTGATAGATGTTCATCATATTCATGTACGAAGTATAGATGGGTATAATAACTATGCTACATTGCATGTGGAGGTTCTGAAATATAGTCATGAATTGAAGGAGAAGATTAGACATACACTTGAACATCAAAATATTAAACATTCTACAATTGAACTTGAGCTAAAAGGCGAAAAGTGCGACGACAAAAAATGCGAGACAGCGACCAATCATAAAACACATTCGCATTCGCACGTTCGATAGCTTTCAGATTGGCTGTGTTATAATCTAATTTAGAAAAGGAGTTATATTTAGATGGAAAGTAACAGGAAAACACTTGTAGTATATTATTCGGCGCAAGGACACACTAAAGAGGTTGCGACTAAAATTGCTAATAATCTTGGTGCGGATATTTTTGAGATTGAGCCAGCTCAGATTTATTCTGAGGAAGATTTAGATTGGACTGATGCAAATTCTCGAGCTTCGCGCGAAAATGGTGATGAATCGCTTCGGGATGTTGAACTAAAAAATGTCGTGGTTCCGAATTGGGATGAATATGAAACAGTGTTAATTGGTTATCCGATTTGGTGGGGCGTTTCAGCTTGGCCGGTGGATTCGTTTGTGAAACAAGTAGATTTTGGCAACAAAACTGTGATTCCGTTTTGTACTTCACATACATCTGGGCTTGGTACGAGTGATGAAGATTTGAAGAATAAAGCTACGGGTGGTAATTGGCAGGCTGGGCATCGTTTCTTCCAAGCTGCTAGCGATGCTGATATTGAAGCTTGGACGAGTAAATTATAACTCGTCTCTATGTTATAATTATCTAAAATCATACGAGAAACAATAGGGAAAAGATTGTAATTAAAACTAGTCTGATTGGCATAGTTGCTAATATCATGTTGGCTGGTTTTAAAGCGTTCGTTGGATTTTTGTCGAATTCGATTGCGATTATTTCTGATGCTATTAATAATTTGAGTGATGCTTTGTCTAGTATAGTTACTATTATTGGTACAAAATTGGCAGGTAAAGCACCAGATAGAAATCATCCGTATGGTTATGGACGGATGGAATATATGACGTCTTTGGTGATTTCTGGAATAGTTTTGTATGCGGGTATTACGGCTTTGGTTGAATCAATCAAGAAAATAATTCAGCCTGAGACTCCGGATTATCAAGCTGTTACTCTGGTTATTTTGATAGTTGGTATTATCGTTAAAATAATACTTGGTATTTATGTTAAGAAAAAGGGAAAGTCGGTAAATTCTGATTCGTTGGTGGCGAGCGGTTCTGATGCGCTGAATGATGCGATTCTTTCGGTATCTGTGCTTGCCTCCGCGATTGTCTATATGATTTTTCATATTAGCTTAGAAGCGTATGTGGGTGTTTTTGTGTCAATTTATATTATTCGATCTGGGTTGCTGTTGATTAGAGAATCGGTTGACGATATGCTTGGGGCTAGAGTGGAAAGTGGGCTGGCGAAAAAAATAAAGCAGGAAGTTTTGAAGGACAAGGAGGTGAGGGGCGCTTTTGATTTGATTTTGAGTGACTATGGTCCGGATAAATATTTTGGCTCTATTCATATCGAAGTGCCAGACACTTTGTCGGTAGCGGAAGTGGATAAGATTTCTCGGGGAATTACTAAAAGAGTGATGAAGAAATATGGAGTGATTCTTCATACGATTGGGGTTTATTCAGTGAATACTAAGAACGAAAAAATTGCTAAAGTTCAAAAGAATATCGAAGATATTGTTTTCTCGCATCCTGAAATTTTACAAATGCATGGGTTTTATTTGGACGAGAAAGAAAAGATAATCAGTTTTGATATTATTATAGATTTTAATGCGGAGCATCGCGAGGAGATTTATCAAAAAATTTATGACGAAATACACGATAAGTATAAAGAATTTACTATTAACATAACGTTAGATGTGGATACTAGTGATTAAAAAATTAAAGGAGGAGTATTATGAAAATATACGACTGCAAAGTGAGAACTTGAGAGGGTAAAGATTTTTCACTGGGAAAACTAAAAGGCAAAGTATTTTTATTTGCGCTTTTTTCGTTTTTTCTTTTTGCTAGGTAATTCTAGACGGATAAAACCAACTGCGGAAGAGATTACTTCGAGTAAGGTCATAATGAAGAGGGCGTAGTTGCCGGTGACGATTGTGTAAATAAGGTATGGAGAATTGCCAACGGCGTTGCCGAGGCGGATCCATTTGGTTTTACCGTACCACAGGGACCAGGCATAAATTAGAGAACCTACATAGGGGAGGAGCGATAATGGGCCGGCCCAGCTGATGGCCGTAAGAATTGTCATGATAGCGTAGATTACGAGTAGAACCCAAAATGGAGTGCGTTTTTTATCGTGTTTTGTAAAAATGATATCGCGCACAAAACTGACCATAGCCATGAATGAGCCAGTTATGGCGCCTTTAACAAGATACTGAGCAACAATGAACGCTTCGGATGCGGTTTGGAGAATCATTAATTGACGTTTTTTCTTGAGCTGCATACTGACGACTGTACAGATAAGTGCTAAAATACCAAAAGCTTGCCCGAGAATAAAAATGACTAGTTCATTGTCCATGATTTGATTATAACATTTATTGGTTATGGTTAGAAAAATAGACAGAAATTTTGTAGTTCGTGTTATAATCTAGGTATCTAATAAAGGAGGTTTATGTGTGGGATTGTAGGGTATGTGGGGGATAAGAAAGCACAAGATTTCTTAATTTCTGGATTGAAGCGATTGGAATATCGAGGCTATGATTCAGCTGGTATTGTAACAGTGTCAGAAAAAGGGAAGGCGACATTAATCAGAGCCAAAGGTAAAATTGCGGAGCTTGAAAAAAAGTTAGCAAAGAATAAACGTGATGATAATGTAGGGATTGGGCATACGAGATGGGCAACACATGGTGAGCCATCAGAAAAAAATGCGCATCCACATCAAGCTGGTTCGATTTATTTGGTGCATAATGGGATTATTGAAAATTACAAAGAATTGAAGGCAGAGCTAAAAGAGCATGATTTTAAGTCAGAGACAGATACAGAAGTATTGGCTGCGTTGATTAATTCATTTTATAAGGATGGTAAGCATCCATTGGTGAATGCGGTAGTGCAGGCGTTGAAACTAGTAAAAGGGACTTACGGAATTGCAGTAGTGTCAGTATTGGAACCAAGTGAATTGGTAGTAGCACGCAGTGGCTCGCCATTGGTAATTGGAGTAGGGAATAATGAGACATTGGTTGCGTCGGATGCATCGGCTTTGGTCGGTCATACTAAGAGAGCGATTTATTTGAATGATGGTGAAGTGGCATTACTAACTAAGAATAGTATTGAAATTAAAACGTTGAATGCAGAGCCAGTCTCGGCTAAGGTGGAAGAGATTGAAACTAATCTTGCGGCTATTCAAAAAGGTGGCTATGATCATTTCCTATTAAAGGAGATAATGGAACAACCAGATTCTTTGCGGGAAACACTAAGAGGACGCGTGAATGCTGAAAATGGGACTGTACGACTTGGTGGACCTGGGTTGTCTGAAGCAGAATTACGTAAGATCAAACATTTGATTATTGTGGGCTGCGGTACGGCGTATCATGCTGGACTTTTGGCGGGATATTATATTGAAAAATTTACGCCGGAAATTACAATTGAGACGGTAATTGCGTCGGAATATCGTTATCGTGATGCATATATTCCGAAGGATTCAGTGGCTCTCATTGTGTCACAATCTGGTGAAACGGCAGATACGTTAGCATGTCTTCGTGAAATCAAAAAGCAGGGTATACCAACGATTGGAATTGTAAATGCGATTGGTTCGACGATTGCTCGTGAAGTAGATGGTGGTACGTATGTACACGTAGGACCAGAAATTTCAGTGGCATCGACCAAGGCATTTACTTCGCAGGTGATTGCGATGGTGATGTTTGGACTAACTATTGCACAGGCAAAGGGTGTGAAGAGTTCGATTTTGACACCATATATTAAGGAGATTGCGGGACTACCTGAAGAAATTCGTAAGGTATTGGATGGTAGTGTTGAGACAGTGAAAAAGATTGCTAAAGATTATGCGAAGTATGACCATGCGATTTATCTTGGACGAGATGTGGCTTATCCAGCAGCAATGGAAGGTGCGCTTAAGTTGAAGGAAGTATCTTATACAGATGCGAATGCGTATGCGTTTGGAGAATTGAAACATGGGCCGTTAGCACTAGTTGATGATAGATTCTTTGAAGTGGCTTTGGTGCCGGATGGGGTATTACTTGAGAAATCTGTTTCCAATGTTCAAGAGGTATTGGCACGCGGTGGGCATATGATTGTGGTGACGAATAGTGATGAATTCGATCTACCAGTGGAGAGTGTTGTAAAAATTACAACATCTATGAAACTATTTGCACCATTATTGATGAATCTAGTGATGCAACTTTTGGCATATTATATTACGGTAGATAAAGGCTACAACGTAGATCAACCGAGGAACTTAGCGAAGTCTGTTACAGTGGAATAAACTTAGTTTTTATGTTATAATAGGTATATGCGGAAAAAGTCCGATTTTATACTGCGTCTTTTGCTAATTATAGGGGATGCATTGGCGCTTTTGCTGTCGTTTGCAATGGCATATTATATTCGGGTAAAGATTGATCCGAGGCCATTTACCTTTGAATCACAGTTTTTTGAGTTTACGAAGACAGTGGTGTTTTTGGTGCCAATTATGTTGATTATTTTAGCGGCATTAGGGCTTTATCGGAAATCAATTTTTCTTGGGAAGACTAGGTTACCAGAGCGAGGAAGGTTGCTTCTTGCTGCGGTGCTTTCAGTGGCAGCGTTGATTGTTTATGACTTTTTCGTAGGAGAGAATTTATTCCCAGTGAGAATAATGGCGGTGACAGCGATGTTGCTTTCGTTTGTGTTTTTGTTATTAGAACGGATTGTGATGAGATTGATCGTAAGATTGATTTTTAGAAATGATTATGCGGTGAAGCGAGCGATTATAATAGGGAATCATAAAAATACTGGATATTTGGCGGATTATATTTCGTCTACGCCTGAGGCTGGCTATCGGTTGGCTGGAATTGTATCCGCGAAGAGATTTATTCCTGGAGATTTGAAGACTCATCAGTATTCGTCACTTAAAGATGCCCTCAGAAAAGCACGGGCGGATGTGATTTTTCAAACAGATGAGAAATCGACAGAATATGTGTATCGTCAGTCGGTACTGAGACATCTTGAATACTATTTTGTGCCTTCAGAGACGGCACTTTCGTCGCATTTTGGCGAGTTGGAATTGATTGGTAATACTCCAGCAGTGATGGTGATGGTGACGCCGCTTGTAGGTGGATATGCAGCGATTAAGCGACTCTTTGACATTGTGTTTTCATTGGTGGCAATTATAATTACGGCGATTCCAATGTTGATAACATGGATTATACTAAAGTTGTCGGATTTTAAACACTCGGCAATTTATTCGGATGAACGATTGACACAGTATAATCGTAGATTTAAATGCTATAAGTTTCGCTCGATGAAACCTGAGTATTCAGGGATGCCGGCGGAAAAGGCGTTTGTATTGATGGGTAAGCCGGAACTAGTGAAGAAATATCGTAAAAATGGGGATTACATGAAAAATGATCCTAGAATTACGAAAATTGGGCGGTTTATTAGACGAACATCGATTGACGAGTTGCCACAATTGTTTAATATCTTGAAGGGTGATATTTCTTTGATTGGACCGCGTGCTTTGAAGCCGGAAGAACTGAGGTCATATGGTGATAGATCGTTACTACTTACAGTGAAGTCAGGTTTGACCGGGTTTGCGCAGGTGTCAGGACGACGAGATATATCATTTGAAGAGAGAAGAGCACTGGATATTTATTATGTAAGGAACTGGTCATTGGGGTTGGATTTGACGATTTTCTTTAAAACGATAACGACAGTATTAAAAGGAGATGGGGCTAAGTGAAAATTGCACTAGTCTGTGATTGGTTGACGAATGTGGGGGGAGCAGAGAAGGTTTTGTTGGAATTGCATCATTTGTATCCAAAGGCACCAATCTATACTTCGAAATACAATAAGAAGGGGATTGATTGGTTTGATGATGCTGAGGTTCGAACTGGTTGGTTGCAGATTTTTCCGACGTGCCTTCGTAGAGTTTTGGGACCACTTAGGCAGTGGTATTTTTCGCATTTAGATTTGTCAGAATATGATTTGATTATTTCGGTGACAGGGGCGGAAGCAAAATCTGTGAAGTCGGGAAAATGGCTTCACGATCAGGGAAAGAATGTAAAAAATCCGAAAGGGATACATATTTCTTACTGCCATGTACCGACGCAGTATTATTGGCAAATGTATGATACATATGTAGAAAATCCTGGGTTTGGGGTGTTAAACCCTCTGGTGAGATTTTGCTTTAAGGTGTTGGTAAAACCGCTTAAGAGGGCGGACTATAAAGCTGCGCAGAGGCCAGACTATTATGTAACTATTTCAGATTATGCTAAATCTCAAATTAAAAAATATTACGACAGGGAATCAATAGTGATTCATCCTCCGGTAGAAACAGAGGTGTTTAAACAGGGAAATAATAAATTTAGAAAAAGTCAAGTGGAAGTAGGTGGCAAGGGAAACAATAAAACTGAAAAAAGTCAAGGGTCTAGTTCTGCACAGCTTGTGGAAAACTTTGACATTACTAGGGCATATATTACTACCTCTCGTCAAGTAAACTGGAAAAGATTGGATATTGCAATCGAAGGATGTATTAAAGCTGAGCGACATTTAATGGTGATTGGCGAAGGTCCATTACATGATGATTTAGTAAAACTTGCGGGCGATTCGGAATATGTACATTTCTTCCCATTAATGAGCAAGGACGAACTTGCTTTTTATCTTGGGCAAGCGAAAGGTTATGTGTTCCCCAGTTTAGAGCCTTTTGGAATTGCTCCAGTGGAAGCACTTTCTGCGGGATGTCCAGTGATTGCTTATGGTGAAGGCGGGGCGCTTGATTATGTTGTTGATGGTAAAAATGGGATTTTGTTTAAAAAACAGACGGCAAAGTCTCTTTCGGATGCGATTTTACAGTTTGAAAAAATGAAATTTGATCGTAAAAAAATAGTGGAGTCGGCGGATAAATTTGCAGTGAAAAGATTTGATAAAGAAATTAAGGCTTTTATAAATGAAAAGACTGAGTAAATTTTTTAAAATTTTAATATTAGCTGCGCCACTCGTACTATTCTTCTCGTATTTCCCTGTAATTAGATTAGGAACAAATGGATCAATGAATTTTGAGTTTTCCCTACCTCTGTTGTGGTTGGTTTTGTTTGATGTTGTGGCATTTTTCTTAATGATACAAAAAAAATTGTTATTTTCCGACATTAAGAAAAGATGGGTGTGGTTGCTATTCCCTTTGTGGCTCTCTGTGGCAATACTTTGGTCAATGAATTTTATTAGGGGCGTGTTAGTAGTTGGGATATTGTGGTTGCTTTATTTTGCGGGATATGCGGTGTGGAGTTTGAAGAGTTTGTTTGACCAAGAGTTTCGATGGGAATTTTGGCGTGGGTTTTTTGGAGCGACTTTGGTGGTGTGTTTCTGGTGTGTGCTGCAATGTATATTAGATTTAGTGGGAGTGTCTAGAGATTATTCCCTGATGTGTGCGGGGTGTACATATAATATGTTTGGGTTTCCCCATCCGAATGGGTTTGCGATAGAACCGCAGTTTATGGGGAATTTGTTGCTCGCGCCAGCGATAATAGCGGTGTGGTTTATCGTAAATGACAATTGGAACAGTGTTTTTCGGGGACGGGTCGCTTCGGCCCGTCGTCACGGGCGAAGCGCCCTCACTCTCGGTCGTAACCTCCGAAAGCCCCTCAAAACACTATTCCCAATTGTCTTATTTTTTATAATTACGACGACATTATTTTTGACGTTTTCGCGAGGGGCGATTTATTCCCTAGTAGTGGGGATGTTATTTATGATGGCATATTTGATTGTACGTGAGAAAAAAACGCGAAATGAAATTGCAAAAAGAATTGGGTTAGTGTGGGGAGTGGTAGTTCTCTCTTTCCTATTTACATTGAATTTACAAGGAATAATGGCGGCAGTATCTCCGACAAATGATACTTATAAAACAGGGGTGACAAAGGTATTAAACCACTTATCTTTAGGGGTGATTGACATAAGGGGGAATGAGCCAGCTTCGGAGAAAACTTACGCGCCTGAATTAGAAAAAACAGGGGTGGGAGATGATTCTCTACCGAAAGAAGCTGTATTTGATGGTTATGTGCCAGAGTCTACAGATACGAGAGTAAAACTAACAGGTGCGGCGTTAGAGGTATGTTCTAAAGACTTTGCTACGGTTATGTTTGGAGTGGGGCTTGGTGGGGCTGGGCAAGCGCTATATGTGAATGGGCTGACTAATTCCCCGAAAGAAATTGTACAGAATCAATATGCAAGTCTGCTTCTTGAGACTGGAATTATAGGGGTAATCTTGATGATTATATCTTTAATTATGATTGTTAGAATAGTAATCAAAAATCAGTTTTCTGTTGGTGTTTTGTCATTAATAGTGGCATATTTGGTGTCGCTTTGTTTTTTTGCCGGATTACCAAATGCATTACATATCTATCTATTACCAGTGATATTGATGGTAGTGATGAAAAAAGACAATTAAGCGATAGGCTTGCGGAAATAATTGGTGTCGTAAATTTCGGCGCCTTTATTAAGATAGAATTGTTGCGCGGCTTCGCGACCATGGCCAGAGGTAAAGCAGAGTTCAGAGCAACCTTTCCCCTTGGCCCAACTTAGCATTGCTTTCCAGAGTTCGGAACCAATACCATATCCGCGATAGTTGGAATCTACAACAAAATCTTCTAGATAGGCAATTTTTCTAACGATTGGCCCCATAACAATAGAGAGAGTGGCGATACCAATAATATCTTTATCGTCGGCGTAGACGACAAGCATATCGTGATAAGGGGAGTTGATGAGATCTTCAAACCATTCTTTGGGGATTTCGCCACGATCTTTGCCGCTGCGAGATAGTTGAATGAGCAATTCTCTGACGCGATTAGCAGTATCTTCGTCGTATTTATTTAGTGATTTGACTTGGATTTTCACAGTATTTCTCCTAATTTATTTTTAAGCTCATTAGCTAGTATGGTGATGGCTTCTTCATCGTTCCCCCACATGGTAATGCGAATTAAGGGTTCGGTACCAGAGGGGCGAACGAGGAGGCGACCAGAAGTAGATTTGAGTTTTTCGTCATATTCTTCGAGAAGTTTTTTAGCGGTGGATTTGGTGGTGAGAGATTTTTTCTGTTCGGGAGTGGCTGATAGGTTAACGATGACTTGAGGAAATTTGGTGATGCTGCTAGTTAGTTCTTTGAGAGACTTAGATTTTTCATTGAGGATTTTGGTGATCATGAGACTGGTGAGCATACCGTCGCCGGTTGGTTCATTTGGTAAAATGATATGGCCGGACTGTTCTCCACCGAGTTTAATGTGTTTTTCATCCATTGCGGCTTTGACGTTAGCATCGCCGACTGCGGTGATTTCAACCTTAATATCCTTTTCTTTAGCCCAATTGAGTAAGCCTTGATTGACCATTACAGTAGTAGCGATAGTTTTTAAATTAAGATAATCGGCTAAAATGGCGATGGTGTAGTCTCCGTCGATTTCTTCTCCGATTTCGTTGATGAACATACAGCGATCACCGTCGCCGTCGAAGGCGATGCCGAAATTGAGATGGTTATTTACGACAATGTCTCGGAGTGAATTAAGGTGAGTGCTACCACACTCATGATTGATCTGTGTATTATAATTATCGTTAGAATGAATGAGTTCAACTTCAGCGCCTAGTTGTTCAAAAATAGTTTTATTGATGACACTAGTGGCGCCATTAGCGCAATCAAGGCCGATTTTGAGGCCTTTAAAATCGCAATCTCCGATATAATCTAGGAGATGTTCCCTGTAGAGGTCAAGTGCTTCTTGGTGGATAGATTCACGTAGGCTAGGCGAAGCGGGAGTGTAGGATTTTTGTAACGATAGCTTTTTTTCAATGATTTCGCAGCCTTTGGGGCTTAATTTTTGGCCACTTTTTTCACCGCGTTCGAAAATTTTGATACCGTTATCCGTATATGGGTTATGAGAGGCTGTGACGTCGATGGCGAAGTCAAAGCCCATTTGGTAGAAGCAATAATTAATAGCAGGAGTTGGTAATACACCGGCATTGCTGTATTCTACGCCAAAGGTTTCGAGAGCAACTTCGAGATCGGCGAGAATCCACTCGGTAGATTCGCGGGTATCGCCGGCGATAAAAACTTTGATATTATCATTGGAATAATCGACTAATCCTTCGACGATAGATAAAATGAAGTTTTGTGTAAACTGATCGGCTGGTTGACGAATACCGTCGGTGCCAAAATATTTCATAGGAGACTCCTTAGAACTTTTATAGTTAATACAGTGTCGTTTATTGTACTACCACGAGAAAGGTCGGCGAGTGGAATTTGGAATCCTTGAATAATGGGGCCAGCAATAGTGAAGCCGCCAAATTGTTCAAGAGATTTGTAGAGGATATTGCCAGAGTTTAGGTCTGGAGTGATGAGGATATTGGCATTACCTTTTAGGGGGCTGTTTGGGGCTTTTTTATTGGCGACGATAGGATTGATGGCAGCGTCGAGTTGGAGTTCTCCGTCAATAATCCAGTCAGGATGATTAGCTTTGATTTGATCTAAACAGAACTGGTATTTGATAAGATCAGGATTTTTACCACCAGAGCCGTGGGTGGAGTAGGAAAGAAGAGCAATTTTGGGTTGATGATTTGTGTAGGTTTGGAAAGTTTTGGTAGTATCTTCGATGATAGTATAAAGATGTTCTTTGGAGGGGAGTTTATTAACTCCACCATCAGCTAAGGCAAAAATTTTATTGCCTTTTTGGCAAATGAAACAACTGGAGAAGTAAGGCGATTTTAATGGAACGAAATGTTTATATGTGAGTAAAACGTCGCGCGAGGAATAATCTAGTCCAGAAATCATGGAATTAACATCATCTGTTTCTAGCATTGCGGCAGCTTGTTTGAGTGATTCTGCTGGGATAAACTCTATATCTTTAAATTGTTTGATAGATTCTTTGGCGATTTGATTGGAGCTAAGCTCGGGAAAGATAATTTTCATAGATACATTGTAACATTTTAGTAGTAGAATGACAAAATAACCTGTAGTAAAAATAAGCCCCTAGGGGGCTTATTTTTGTGTTGAAAGGATTATTTGTCTACGACTTCGCCTTCGACTGGTTCGTCGTCGGATTTGCTATCATCAGATTTTTTATCGTCTGATTTAGCATCTTCAGAAGCGGCTTGGTAGAGTTTAGCACCGATTGGCATGATTTTATCGGAAAGCTCTTTGGTGGCTTCTTCGAATTTATCTTTATCGGCATCGGTGTCGTTAAGAACTTTTTTAGCTTCTTCGACGGCGTTTTTGATAGTTTCCTTGTCTTCGTCGCTGATTTTGTCCTTATATTCGTTAGGCATTTTTTCAGCTTGATAAATGGTGTTTTCTAGGTGGTTTTTGGCATCGACAGAATCCTTTTTCTTCTTGTCTTCTTCGGCGTGAGCTTCGGCTTCTTTTTGAGCCTTTTCGATATCCTCTTTACTCATATTGCCAGAGTTTTGGATGGTAATGGATTGTTCCTTGCCAGTGCCCTTGTCTTTGGCGGTGACATTTAAGATACCATTAGCATCAATATTGAAGGTGACTTCGATTTGCGGAATGCCACGAGGAGCCGGGGCAATGCCATCAAGGATGAAGCGACCGAGCGACTTGTTATCAGCGGCAAACTCACGTTCACCTTGAAGGACATGAATTTCTACTTGAGGTTGATTATCTGATGCGGTGGAGAAAACTTCAGACTTAGATGTAGGAATCGTGGTGTTGCGGTCGATTAATGGAGTGCGAACGCCGCCCATGGTTTCGATACCGAGAGTCAATGGAGTAACATCGAGTAGGAGGATGTCTTTGACATCACCTTGGAGGACGCCGCCCTGAATAGCAGCACCGACAGCCACGACTTCGTCTGGGTTAACACCTTGCATTGGGTCTTTGCCGAAAATGGATTTGACCTTTTCGATAACGGCAGGCATACGAGTCATACCGCCAACCATGACAATCTCATTGATATCTTTGGTTTCGAGTTTGGCATCTTTCAAAGCTTTTTTGACTGGTCCTTCAAGACGATCTAACAAATCTGAAACTAACTCTTCGAGTTTGGCGCGGGTTAAAGTATATTCGAAATGTTTTGGACCGTCGGCATCAGCAGACAAGAACGGAAGGTTGATGTCGGTAGAAGTACTGGATGATAGTTCCTTTTTGGCTTTTTCGGCTTCGTCTTTGACGCGTTGCATAGCAGCGGCGTCTTTTTTGATGTCGATACCAGATTCTTTTTTAAATTCGTCGACGAGGAAGTTGACAAGGATATTATCGAAATCTTCACCACCGAGGTGAGTATCACCATTGGTGGACATCACTTCGAAGACGCCATCGCCGAGTTCGAGAATAGATACATCAAAAGTACCACCACCAAGGTCGAAGACAACGATTTTTTCGTCTTTTTTGGATTCGAGACCATAAGCTAATGCGGCAGCGGTTGGCTCGTTGATAATTCTCTTTACTTCGAGGCCAGCAATCTTACCTGCGTCTTTGGTAGCTTGGCGTTGAGAGTCATCGAAGTAAGCTGGTACAGTAATAATGGCTTCGGTAACGGGTTCACCAAGGAAAGCTTCTGCATCAGCTTTGATTTTACTTAAGACCATTGCGCTAATTTCTTCTGGAGTGTATTCTTTGCCATCCATTTCGACGGCTACACCGTTGCCTTTTTTGACGATTTTATATGGGCTGATATCGAGATCGTGTTTGACTTCTTTATCAGTGAACTTGCGGCCAATTAAGCGCTTGATACCGTAAATAGTATTTTTTGGGTTAGTAACGCGTTGACGTTGGGCAACTTTACCTACTAAGCGCTCACCTTTTTTGGTGACAGCGACCACTGATGGAGTAGTGCGATCTCCTTCTGCATTAGTGATAACTTCAGGTTTGCCTGCAACCATGTAGGCAAAAGCTGAGTTGGTGGTTCCTAAATCTATACCGATGATTTTACTCATTATTCCTCACTTTCGTTAATTTTGTTGGCACTCGTGTATGTAGAGTGCTAATTAATATCTATTGTAGCGCATTGGCACTTTGTTGTCAAGAGTGCTAATACAGAGGTAAAATAAAAAAAGATAATATGATATAATGGTGGTATGGCAATAGAGAGGTTAGTGGAGCCAACGGCTGAATCGAATGATAAGGAAGAAGAACGAATTGAAATTTCGCTTCGTCCGGTGACTTTTGATGAATATATTGGACAGGAGCACCTGAAGAATAATCTTCGTCTGGCAATAGATGCAGTAAAAAAACGGAATGATGGTTCATCGCTTGATCATATACTATTGTATGGTCCACCTGGTCTTGGTAAAACGACAATGGCAGGAGTAATTGCACATGAACTTGGGGCATCTCTTAGAGTGACTTCGGGTCCAGCGATAGAGAGAGCGGGTGATTTGGCTTCAATTTTAACTAATCTGCAAGATGGGGATGTGTTGTTTATTGATGAGATTCACCGTTTGCGACGGGCAGTAGAAGAAGTGCTTTACTCAGCGATGGAAGATTATAAATTGGATATTGTGATAGGGAAAGGTCCAGCGGCGAGATCAGTGCGATTAGATTTGCCGCATTTTACAGTGATAGGAGCGACCACACGGACTGGTTCTCTGGCGGGACCACTCAGAGATAGATTTGGAATAATACATCGTTTGGAATATTATAAAGAACCAGAAATTGAACAGATTATTAAACGAACAGCAGGAATTTTAAAAACTGAGATCAAACCAGAAGCTTGTGAACTTTTGGCAACACGTTCGAGATTAACACCGAGGATTGCGAACCGTTTGTTTAAGAGAGTAAGAGATTATGCAGATGTAAATGGTGATGGGATAATCGATACGGTGATCGCAAAAAATGCACTTGATTTGATGGAGATAGATTATTTGGGACTAGATCCGGCAGATAGAAATATGCTGAATTTGATGTATGAGAATTATGGCGATAGGCCGGTGGGGCTGACAACAATCGCTGCACTAACGGGGGACGAGCCAACCACAATTGAAGATTTTTATGAACCATATTTAATGCAAATGGGACTTTTGGCACGTACTCCTAAAGGTAGAGTGGTAACTGAGAAAGGTAAAAAGCATTTAGAGGAGGATAAAAGATCGAAAAAATAACACTATTTTAAGAGGTTGGTATTTACAAAAACCATAAATTAATGTATAATATATTAAAGGAGCTATTAATTATGGACGAGAATTTGGCAAAGATACGCCACGAGCGTAGCAAAAAAGATTTTCCGATGCTTAATCTCGAAGATGATGAATACGTTGAGTATGCTTTTAAGAGAGCTAATATCTGTCTAATGCTAATTATGGCAGGTACAGGGATTGGCGTGATAATTATATTATTAGGGTTCTTATTAGTGTTACTTGGTCAATCAATGATTGATGAAATGGGTAAAAGATTTCTGTTTATTATGTTGTTTGCATTGTTTGCGTCTGTGATAATAATTAGAATTGTAGCAATCAAAACTTATCATGGGAACAGATTGTTTATCACTAATCAGAGAATAGTGCAACATTTGATGACTTCATTAGTGTCTTCATCGGTTAACGCAATTGATTTGACTGGTGTAGAAGATGTAAGCTTCCGTCAGGACGGGATTTTGCCGAGGATATTCCATTATGGAACGCTTCGTTTAGCAACGGTAGGTGATGAAACTACCTATACTTTCAAATACTCGGATATTTCGCCAGAAGATATGAAGGCAATATCGAAAATGATTACGGATGCTAAAAAGAGAAATAAGAAAAACGATTAAATAAAAAAATAACCAGCTGAGGCTGGTTATTTTAGTTGCGACTGTATTTGACGTAGGTGTCTTCTTTTTCGAGGGTGGCTTTCAAAGTGTATTCTTTGCATTTTCCATCTTTGCAATCGGCGGGATCGTATGAATAAGAACTACCGGCGGTACCCAGATTAATACCAAAAGGATCGGTCCAAAGAGCGGGATCGATGACTTTGATGTTTTCTTCGGAAATTTGTTCTGGATAATAATTATGTTCTTTATAGAAGCTTTCTTCTAGAGCATAATACATAGCATTAATAGCGGTTTTACGTTTTTCATCGCGATCCATTGCATCAATATTGGCTTTTTGGATGAAAAAGAAAATGAAAAGAAGGCTGACGAAAACGCCAACGATAATCACTTCTAAAATTGTAAAACCTTGTTTTTTGTTCATAGATTAAATTGCATTATACTTGGTAGTACCGACTGGGATCGAACCAGTGACCTTGGGCTTATGAGTCCCACGCTCTAACCAACTGAGCTACGGTACCATGTTTTAATTATATCATATATATTGGTACGCCCGGCACGATTCGAACGTGTGGCCTTCAGTTCCGGAAACTGATGCTCTATCCAACTGAGCTACGGGCGCGTATCGTACGTGCGTGTTATTATTATAACATACTGAAAAACTATGTGACCATGGTGTATTTGACAGGAGGGAAATCTTCTATCCATTCTAAAACGAAAAACGAGAATATATTCTCGTTTTTAATTTTGGTACACCGGGAGGGACTCGAACCCACGACCCTCTGTTCCGAAGACAGATGCTCTAATCCACTGAGCTACCGGTGCTTAGCATGATTATAACATAATTCTATCTGTTTGGGTAGGCGGTGGTTGTAAAAGGGTATAGGCTGTGATAGAGAAAAAACATGCTGAAGAGAATGTGGGGTTTTGTGCATCAATCGTATTTGGTGATTGCATTGGCGGTTGGGATTGTAGTTGGAGCGATATTGGCGATAGTGTTTCGAGTGAATTATTTTAACTCACCGGTTTGGTTGGCGGTGGTAATTATGATTTTGACGGCTGTTTATTTAAGACCCCGATTGATTTTTATTGGGATTGTTTTTGTTGTTGGAATGGTTTTAGTATTCTTTCGTGTATCGAGTCAGTTAATTGGCGAAAATTATATTCGACAGTTTTGGGGTCAGACGATAAAGGTGACAGGGATTGTAGAAGCAGACCCAAATTCTGATGAAAGTGCGACAAAGCTAAAAATAAGCAATCTGAAATTTGGGAAAGAAGAAAAACAAACGCAGGGGATCATCTATATTTCTTTAAAACATAATGAAAAAGTGCGACGAGCTGATGAAGTGGTATTTGAAGGAAAACTATCGGAAGGTTTTGGAATTTATGCGGGATATATGTATCGGCCGTATTTAAAAAGAATTAAGAGGGCGGAACCAAAAGATACAGTACTTTTAATTAGGGACACTTTTTCTGAGCGGATAAAAAGATTAATTCCAGAACCAGAGGTCAATTTAGGTTTGTCTTATCTTTTGGGAATGAAGGCAGGTTTGCCAGAAGATTTAAGCGAAAACTTAAGAATAGTTGGATTAACGCATATTGTAGTAGCGTCTGGCGCACATTTGTCGATATTGGTTGGAATTGCGTGGAAGATATTTGGTAAACTATCTAGATTTGCGGGATTATTTTTTTCGATAGGTTTTGTTTTATTTTTTATGTGCATGGTAGGATGGACACCTTCGATATTGAGAGCTGGGGTGATGGCGATTTTGTCACTTATCACTTGGTATTGTGGCAGAAAAATGGAACCTTGGCGATTGATATTAATCACGATGGCATTTACGTTGATGCTAAATCCAATGTTTTTAATAAATTTGGGATGGCTTCTATCGTTTGCGTCGTATGCTGGAATAATGATTTTGGGACCTAGGCTGATAGAGTTCTTTTATGGAGTAAAAAAACCAGGGTTTATTGCATCTACGATATTAGTAACAATTAGTGCAACTTTGATGACGTTACCAATTTCTTTGTATTTTTATGGAACGCTGTCATTGATATCGGTGCTGGCTAACTTATTGATATTACCAACTTTGTCAGCGGCGATGGGATGTGTATTTATGGCGGGTGTGGTAGCAGGAATTCCTGGAGTGGAACAGTTGGTAGGATATGTTGCGACAAAAATCCTAGATTTTCATATTATTGTAATTGAGTTTTTTGGTGGGATGAAAGAATTTATGGTAGAGATATCACCGTATCAGATTTGGGTGTTTACGTTGTATGTTATTATTTTGGCACCATTTTTATTAAAATGGATTTATCGAAAAAGAAAAATAACAAGTGTGCTATAATCATAAGCATGAATATAATGACAACTAACTTGAAAGTAGGTTCCAATAGTAACATTAAAACGACCACAACGAGAGTACTCATAGTGATTTTGTTGATTGAGGCGTTGGTTTGGGCAGGATCGATTTTGTTTGAACAGCCGAGTTCTTCAAGTATGTTTTCCGCTGGTATTTCGCTTACGACTAAATTTAGTCTGACGTTTTGGGCGCTTGCTGGTGTTTTGATTTCGTGTATTTTAGCGTTTCGTTGTATGGAAAAAGAAGAAGGATTGCCTAAAATTATGGCGATTGTCGGGTTGGCATCGTGTGCGATTGGAGTAGTTTTGCAATTAGCGATGATTTGGGAATTGGTTGGTTTTATAGAGTCAAACGGGATGTTTTCAATTGGGATAACGATAATGGGTAAATTCATGTTGGCCGCAATGACTACTACAGCAGCTGCGATAGGTGGAGCTTTAGTAATGAGAATCGAGGAAAATGGCGATTCGATTACTCCACTCAAATATACAGCGCTGATATGCGGTATTTGTTTTTGGCTGGTAACTATATTTATTATTTTTGCAGATGCATCAAATGCGGGGACGTTGCTTACTAAAGGTTTACCTTTGTCAGGTGTAATGCTTGCAGCATTTGTGGTGACTTGCATTTCTGCAATTTTGTTGTCTTGGTTTAATCGTAGAGATAAAATTGAAATGGCATTAGCTCATGTAGATGAAATTGGTAGTAAGGATATCAATACTAGTGCAGATTTCGACAAAATAATTGAGACTTCAGTTGAGGAAAGAATTGCTAAAAAAGAAGCGTTGGAAGCAATGCCGCCGCTTCAGGATGAAGAAATGGCGCCAGTGGTTGCTCGTGATAATGAAATAGGTGTTGACGCTATGGCTGTCGAGACTCCTGCAACTCCCGCAGTTCCTGTAGCCTCTGAAACTTCTGTAACTCCTGCAGCTTCTGAAACTCCTGTAGCTCCTGTTGACCTTTCGGCGCCTGAAACTCCTGCGGTTCCTGTTGATCTTTCAGCTCCTGATGTTTCTGCAGCTCCTGAAACTCCTGCGGTTCCTGTTGATCTTTCAGCTCCTGATGTTTCTGCAGCTTTTGCTGCTCCTGAAATATCCGCATCCCCTGTGGTAGATCAAACGGGAGAGAAAGAAGTGAAGAAGGAATTGCCGTCACTTCAAGATGAAAATATGTCCCCAACTGTAGTACATGAAAATGGTCCTAAGATTCAACCTAGTGGAGGCAGTTCAGGGTTGTCGGGTGGGGCAGCATAGTTGAGATGATTTAATAAGCACCGAGGAGGTGCTTATTTTACTTTTAGGGTATAAAATGATAAAATATAGAGGAGATTTTATTAATGTAATTTTGGAGCAAAAATGTCTGGACATAGTAAATGGGCGACGACCAAACGTCAAAAAGCAGTGGTAGATGCTAAGCGCGGTGCGTTGTTTACGAAGATTGGTAATCAAATTGCAATTGCAGCACGAGCTGGTACTGATCCAGCAATGAATCCTTCGCTTGCGATGGTGCTTGAGAAAGCACGTCATGCGAATATGCCAAAAGCGAATATTGAACGGGCAATTGCGCGTGCAGCAGATAAATCGGCAGCAGCTTTGATTGAGGATACATATGAGGCTTATGGTCCTGGTGGTGTTGGAATTGTAATTGAAGTTGCAACTGATAACAAAAATCGCACGTTACCAGAAGTGCGACATACGTTGGACAAAAATGGTGGTCGGATGGCTGATGCTGGCAGTGTGATGTTCCAATTTGCACGAAAAGGCGTAATTGTAATTTCAGAAAAAGGCGATGAAGCGATGATGACGGCGCTAGAAGCTGGAGCGGAAGATGCTTCAGAAGAAGAGGATGGGATTGAAATTATTACTGACGCGTCAGATTTGATGAAAGTTAGATCGAGCTTAGTAGATGCTGGGTTGACGGTAACATCGGCAGAGCAGCAATATGTGCCTTCTTCTTATGTGCCAGTAGAGGGTGAAAATGCTGAGAAGTTAGAAAAACTATTATCGGCTATTGATGATTTAGACGATGTGACAAATGTTTATACAAATGCTGAATAATTGATTAGGCTTATGCTATAATAAAACTGGATGGATAATCAATCTAAGTTTTGTATGCATTGCGGAAAAGCTTTACAACCTGGTCAGGTTTTTTGTACGAACTGTGGTACTCGAATTGGAATGCAACCTGTGGTGCAGCCAGTTGCTCAATCTCCGGTTGTGCCAGTGCAGCCAAAAATGTCTAAGAAAAAAATATGGATTTTGTCTAGTGTAATAGCGACATTATTAACGATAGTTGCTATTGTTATATTTGTGTTTTCAAGTATTAAAGGCCAAGATCGTACGATTATGGTTTATATGATAGGTTCAGATTTGGAATCAGAGGCGGCAGCGGCAAGTTTGGATATTACGGAAATTAAAGATGCGGTTTTTGATCCTGAACACACTAAGATATTGATTTATACTGGTGGGACTAAAAAATGGGCTTTGAGTGAAATTAGTGCAGAGGAAAATGCAATTTTTGAGGTTGTGGATGGGAATATAAATAAAGTGCAGACTTACGATAAGCGGACGATGACTAATCCTCAGAATGTAGTAGATTTTATAGATTTTGCATATGAAAATTATCCAGCTGATTTGTATGACATAGTCTTTTGGGATCATGGTGGAGGCCCAATTCTTGGTTATGGGTTGGATGAGAATTCGCTCACTGGTGCACCAATGAAGGTGACTGCATTGGCAAAGGCATTAGCAGAGACTAAGCTTGTAACTAGCGGTAAAAGGTTTGATTTGATTGGGTTTGATGCTTGTTTGATGGGTAGTGCTGAAGTTGCAAAGGCAATGAGTCCGTATGGAGATTATATGGTTGCTTCGGAAGAAGTAGAGCCGGGTGACGGTTGGAACTATAGTTTCTTAAATGATTTGGGCGAGGAAAGAAAAGCTAAAAATACTGAAGAATTAGGTCGTAGCATTATAGACAATTATTCTTCTTATTACGAAAACTATAGTTATGATGTAGATACCTCTTTATCATTAATTGACCTTAAAAAAGTAAATGAACTAGCTGATTCAGTGGATGAGTTGTTTTCAAGTGTTAAGGACGAAATAACTGTTCAAACTTTTTCGCAATATTCACGTTTAATGACTAGAGAACAAGTTTATGGTTATACCGGGAGAGACAGTGAATCATATGATTTAGTTGATTTGATAGATTTATGTGGTAGTTTGCAAAATGAGTATGGTGATAAAGTCGACAAGATTAGAAGTGATTTTAATGACATAGTTTTATATAGTAAAAGTAATATGAACAATACTAACGGGTTGTCAGTTTATTTCTTGAATTTCAATAAGGCGGGGGCAGAGAGAATGCTGATTAATTATAAAGATGTAGCATTTTCAGAAGGTTATTATGAGTTTTTGATGAAGTATAAGAATTTTGTAACTGGCGACAGGATGGTGTCGAAAGCTATTTATAGGGATTTAAATGAAGAAAAAGTAGATGGAAAAATTGAGATAGAATTACCAGACGAATTAAGAGATAATTATCAAAGCGGGGAAATAATCATTTTTAGAAAATTAGGTGATAATAAATTTATGCCAGTCTACAGAAGTTCTGAAGTTGAACTTGTGGGCAATAAGTTAAAGGTAACATCCAATAATTTGCAGTTTGTAATTGAAGTAACTGGAGAAGAAGGAATTGAATATGGTTGGTCAGGAATGGCGGAAAAAGAAAGAACGGACGAGTATGCAGATTATGTAACATTTGGCGTATTGTATTATAATGATGACTCTTCTTTAGGTTTTTCGCCAAAGAGTTATGAAATGTATATTAGGGTACCAAAAGGTAGCAATGAGGCGCAGGTGAGAGATATTAGAGTGGGCTCGAGTACGGATTTAGCAAGTAAAATGAGTTTTGCCCCAGATAAAATTAAATTTATTGATTTTACGGTTGGAGCGTATAAACTATATAATGAAGCAGGTGAGCTGGACTACAATATGGAAAGTCATGGTGTGTTGTATGGCACAGAAGCAAATATTGAAGGTGGCGATGAATACAAAATAAAATTAGTGGGATTAGATTATGATTTTGGTAATATTTATAATGGTGAATTTCAGAGTGTAGATGATTATTATGCAGGATTTATTGTACATGATACGCAGGGAGATTCGCATAGGTTAAACTTAATTCATATTGAATAATAATAGAAAGGAGTAAAAATGAAGCAATGTGAAAAGTGTGGGCAAGAGATCGTAGAAGGTGCGGCTTTTTGCGCAAATTGTGGTGCGTCAGTTAGTGAGGCACAAGGAACAAATGAAGAAGGAACGGAGCAACCTGTAGCGCCTGCGGCTCCTACGTCATCTGAATTGTTCGCTAGCCAACCAGCTGATTCATCAGTTAATCCTTTGGTGTCGGCTACAACGCCAGCTGAACAGCCCAAGAAAAAGATGGATGGGAAAATGATTGCTATGATTACAGTAAGCGCCATCTGTTTAATAGTAGGTATAGTAGGTATAGTGTTAGCCGTTGTGAATGGTGGCAGAAATAATAGTGGAGGAGGTGAAGTTGCGACCAATGATTCCGGCAATGGCGGTGGCACGGTCGATGTAGTGTCATCTGGTACTAAGGTTTCGTATGCCGGATATGAGTTTGTTATTCCGGATGGATATGATTATGAAATCATGGATTTGGAAGGCGAAGAAGCACTTTCTACTTCGAATAGTGATGATTATGTAGCGGTGACAACGTTTGACAATTCTGCAACTTTTACGCAGATAGAAAGTGGTATGAGCGACTTAACAGCTTATTTAAGTGAAGAAAATGGTGGTATTCCAGTGGATTCGAGCGTCGAAACAGTTGATGGTGTAAAATTCTTATGCTTTGACATTGGAAATGTAGGGGAAGCCGATATGATGTATGCAATTTCTGAGGCGGATTTGTACTATTTCCAGACGATTGTGTTGACTCAACCTGGCTTGTCAGGTAAACAATATTTGAGCAATGTAGCAGAAGTTGTGAAGTCTGCGCAAAAGAAGAGCGGTGCAAATAGAGCATTTGGTGGTTCTATGCTTGATGGAATAAGGATACCAAAACTACGCGTTGTAGCCGAATAAAAAAATATCCCCTTTAAGGGGATATTTTTTAGCGACCGTTCTTAAGGCGTGGGTGTTTACGCTTGTCGCTATGTTTATGATTATTATTGCGATTCTGTTTGGAAATAGGTCGCAGTTTGATTTTTCTTGCCATGGAGATATTATAACATATTTTAGCTTTTTATGATATAATTGGAGGTGGAAAGGTGGCCGAGTGGTTGAAGGCACTGGTCTTGAAAACCAGAGATGGAAACATCCGCAGGTTCGAATCCTGTCCTTTCCGCCAAATTAGTTAAAACAGAGCTTGCTCTGTTTTAAGTAATTTGAAAGGAATGGACCATGGATAAACATCCTGTCCTTTCCGCCAAATTAGTGAGTTCAAAGCTTGCTTTGGATTTACTGATTTGAAGGGAAGAGCTAGGATGAATATCCTGTCTCTTGCCATTTTTTATATAAAGCATACTTAGAAAGGCTATGGATAATATTGATAAACAAATTAGTTTATATGATTATACATTCCAATTCATTCAACAATTGATACCCGATTGTCAAAATGGAACTGTTGTAAAACTCTATCCCCAAAAAAACTATAACAATCGAAAAAACCTGCCTTTGTCTAAATATGGAGAAGGTGCTTTTTGTCATTTTGCACCTCTACTTTAATAATACGATTCTATTATAGCATTGAGATTTGAATTCTATCCAAATTCTTCCATTTAGAATTTTTTTCTATATAATAAGAATTATGGAACCAAAGCATTATAAGGTAAAATGGTGGAATTGGCTACTTGGGCTATTACCAGTTTTGGCATATTTTATAATTTCGATAACTGTAGCAAATGCGCTTCAACAGAGTCCTCAGAATGGTGGATGGTCTATTATTTTGTATGGAATTGTTCCGCAAATTTCAATAATAAGTGTGGTTGCGAATTGTATATATCTTTTTAAAATGAAATATGCACAAATAAATGAGAAATGGGTCATCGGAAGTTTAATAATTATTGATGTAGTTATTATGATTCTATGTATTTTGGCTTTTATGGGACACCCAGAGATTGCAATATTTTGGTGGTATTGGTTTAATTGATGTCGATTTCGGTGCCGGAAGTGGCGTTGATGCCGAGATTAGAGAGTATGACGAGCTCGTCGTCGGAAATCATGTGGGTGGAATGGAGCTCGGAATTTTGGAGTTTGTCGAGACTTTCTAAGGTCTTTTTTACGATTGGATTAGTTGTAGAACAAATTGACAATGCAATTAATACTTCGCCGAGTTTGAGATAGGATTCTTTAAAATTGGAAGTTTTATTTTTGATTTCGAGAATTGGTTCTAAGACAGCGGGGGCGATTAGATCAATCTCGTCTGGAATGCGATTGATGGTTTTTAAAGTGTTTAAGAAAGTAGAAGAGATTGGCGATAGGTAACCGGTTTTACGACCGGTGATGTAACGTTTACCGACTTTGATGCAGGCGCTGGGGAGATTGCCGGATTTTTGACGTTTTTCGATGGCTTTGATAGCGACGGTGCGATCGGCTTCAGAAATACCGAGTTCATTCATGAGGAGTTTGATACGTTCTGGAACTTCTGGAGGAACAGCGCCTTTTTTGAGGTCGACTTCGGCACGATAAAAACGTCTGATGATTTCGTCTTTAGCGGCACGCTGAATGGCTTTGTCGTCGGTGATGCATTCACCGATAACGTTGACACCCATATCGGTTGGAGAATAATAAATAGTTTTGCCAGTGATGCGATGAAGAATTTCTTTAAGAACAGGGAAGGTCTCTAGATCGCGATTGTAATTTACTGCTGGAATACCGTATTTTTCGAGATGGAAATAGTCAATCATGTTTTTATCGGCAAGGTCAGCGGTAGCAGCTTCGTAAGCAATATTGACAGGGTGTTTTAATGGAAGTGACCAAACTGGGAAAGTTTCAAATTTGGCATAGCCGGCGTTAACGCCACGAACGCTCTCGTGATAGAGCTGAGATAGGGAAGTGGCAAGTTTGCCAGAACATGGACCAGGTGCAGAAACGATTACTAAAGGTTTAGTTGTTTTAATATATGGGTTTGCACCGTAACCTTCTTTAGAAACAATGGTGTCAACATCAGTAGGATAGCCTTTGGTGAAGGTGTGAAAATAAGTGGCAACATGATAGTCTTTGAGGCGATTGGCAAAATCGATGGCTTTTTTCTGACCTTCAAACAAAGTAATGACGACGGAACTGACATAAAGACCGCGACTGCGAAGGAATTCAATCAGACGAAGGACTTCCGTTTCGTAGGAAATCATGTGATCGGCACGAATTTTGGATTTTTCAATGGCGTTTGCGTTGATGCAGAGGATGATTTCAGCGTCGTCTTTGAATTCTTGCAAGAGTTTGATTTTGAGGTCAGGATAAAATCCGGGTAGAGTGCGGGCGGCGTGTTGGTCGTCGATGAGTTTACCGCCAAATTCGATGTAAAGTTTGTCGAACATTTTGATGCGTTGTTTGATTTTCCTTGTTTGGACCTTGAGATATTTCTCCGCATCAAAACATTTTTTCATAGAAACTTGACCTCCTTTTACACCATTATACCATTATGTTTTTAAAACATGCGAGCATAATTTTTTATTCCCCTGTAAAATGGCGGAGTATGATTTATAAACTTTAAGTTATGTTGATTTCGGATGGAGTGATAGTGAGAGTAGAGCCAGCTTCGGCTGAGCCAGAAAGAATAGCTGAAGCGACGATGTTTTCGACGGTTTTTTGTACGATACGACGCATTGGTCGGGCGCCCATTTTGGGGTCATAGCCTTGTTCGATGAGGATTTGTTTGGCTTCGGGTGAAAGTGTAACGGTGATTTTTTGTGGTTCGAGGGTTCTGTTGGTGGAAGCGATAATGAGATCGAGAACTTGGATTAAGTCTTCTTTACTAAGTGGTTTGAATAGACAGATTTCGTCGAAGCGATTTAGGAATTCGGGTTTGAATTCGCCGCTAGTGATAAGATTGTCAACAATTTCGTCTTTGAAATCGTTGATTTTAGCACCGGCAGTGATTTTGTCGCGAATAGTGTTGGCACCGGCGTTGCTGGTAGCGATAATGATGCAGTCGCGGAAACTGATTTCGCGGTTTTTTTCATCACGAAGGATGCCTTCGTCAAGAACTTGAAGTAGGGTGGTAAGAACCGATGGATGGGCTTTTTCAATTTCGTCTAGAAGTACGACGGAAAACGGCTGTTTCATGACTTGAGCAGTGAGGCTGAGTGCGTCAGATGCTCCATCGCGAATGAGGCGTGATACGTCGGATGCAGAGACGAATTCGTTCATGTCGAGGCGAATGATGTTGCTTTCGCCTTTGAAATATACTTCAGATAAGGTTTTGGCCAATTCTGTTTTACCAACGCCGGTGGGACCAAGGAAGAGGAAAGTGCCGATAGGGCGACTTTGGTTTTTGACGCCAGCAGCAGCACGACGTAAAGCATTAGCCATGGCAGAAACTGCTTCTTCTTGGTCTATCATGCGTTCGTGGATGAGTTGTTCGAGGTTTAATAGTTTTTCACGGTCTTGGTCGCTGTCTGCAACTTTAACTTTGACACCGTAGGTTTTTTCGACGGCAGTTTGGACTGATTCGGCAGTAACCAAGCCGTTTTCGGAATGAGCAGCGGCGGATTCTAAGAGTAGTTTGGCTTTGCCTGGCATTTCGATATCATGGATGTATTGTTCGCTAAGGCGATAAGCTTCAGTGAGTGCGCGGTAAGTATAGACGACATTTTTTTGGTGCTCGAAGTATGGGACTTGGTCCATGAGAATTTTGATGGTTTCTTCTTGGTTGCTTGGGTTGACTACGATTTTGTTAAGTGAATTGGCAAGAGCTGGATTTTTGGCGGAGATTTCGAGGAATCTTTGATCGTCCATGATGAGGATCATACGAATATTGCCAGCTTCTAGAATGGGGACTAAGAGATTAGTGATGTCGATAGAGCCGGGGCCTTCTTCAAAGAAGAGGTGAGCATTGTCAAGGCAGAGAATGATATTTTTGGCGGAATAGATTTCGTTCATGATTCTAATCATTAGGTATTCGAGTTCGCCTTGATCTTTGGCGGCAGAAATGAGGCTGGGAGCGTCGAGTGAATAAAGTTGGCGGAATTTGAGATTATTGGGAATTTTGGAATCGGCATCCATGAGAGTTTCGGCAAAATTCTTTACAATTGTGGAACGACCTGAGCCATAGGCGCCAACGAGAGCAACGTTTTGGCGACCGCCATGAGTGAAAGTATGAATCATCTTCTGAATGATTTCGGCGTTTTCAGCTTGTTGAACCTTGTGACTTGCTCCAGTGTAGCGATCAGAAAGATTAATAGCAAAATGCTGCAAAGTAGGAGTATAACCGAAAGCGAGGTCGCGAGCGATGCCGCCAGAATGGATTGGCTTTTTGCTGTCTTTGGCGAGACCGTTTAGATAATTGAACCAGTCGATGCCTTGATATAAATCTGAAATATTGAGTTTAAATTGGTTCAAAAGCTGTTCGAATGAAGGGAGATTTTCGATGGTTGCGACGGTAAGTGTTGCGCCAGTGATTTCAGTGGAATTGGTTTTTTCGCGGATGGCTTTGGCAGTGTTGTAGATTGGTTCTACGGATGCTGGGAGATAATTAGTTAATTGTTCAAATACGGGGATAGTAAGTCCAAAACGTACCATAATGAACATGCCACCTGGGGTTTTAGCGAGGATTTTAACTAGTTCGGCGGGGGTGGTGTTTTCGTTTAGAAGCAAAAGGAGACTTTCGGATAATAAATCGGTGAAGTCGTCAGATGGTTTGACGGGGATTTCGGAAAGATCGCTTTTAATCCAGAATACCATCATGAGCGGGATAACCGAAAAGCCAATTAGGGTCCAGCCAAGAGGATATTTGAAGAATAGTAGTGTGATACCTCCACCTAATAATGTAATAAAGATTATGAAATTTAAAACTATGATTATGGGAGTATTAAGAGTATGCTTTTGGTGAGCTTTTTTGACACGTGGATTATGTGAATTGAATGTACTGCTCATAGCACAACTCCTGTTACTGTTAGAATAATACCAGCAATAGGAATAAATGGAACGAGTGGCCAGAGTATGATAAGGGCAAGACTACAAATAGCACCAATAATAATGATGAAGGTGCCAGCGATTAATAAGAATAATCGAGAGAAGAAGCCGATGAAGCGAGATATTAGTCTATCTAGAAACATGTGCATTTTAAGGTCGAGCGAAGAATCTGCGCTGGCAGTTTCGGCAGATATTTGACGAAAGGGCTTGAACAACGTGCGGATAAGTGAATTCATAGAAAAGAAGTCGACAATATTAGAAAGTGTGTGTCGATTTTTTTTGATAAAAACATTCCAACCGTGAGCGTACCACCAGGATAGCATTTCTATAATTGCCATAACTATATTATATCATGCTTAAATGCTTATGTTATAATAGTAGTATGAATGAAGAAGAATTGCAGCTGAAAAGGCGCGAGAATGAGGAACAGGCTACGTCTGGTCGAGCGCGAATTTTGGGGTTGCCTTATCTTGATACGAGAGATTTTGAAAATGAGATACCGTTAGTGCCGGATTTACTTGAAAAACAGCAGATGCATCAAGATTATATTATTCCGTTGCAAAAAGGTGGTGGAGAAGAACATTATCAGTTTATGGTAACAAGTCAAACACCACGTTCAGTAATAGATAATATGCAAAAAGAGTATACGGATGAAGGTGAAAGGGTGGATTTTTTCTTGATTTCGAATTCAGCGTACAAAGTTTTTATGTTACGATACGATCCACCGCAAGTAGTACACTATGATGATATTAAAATTGCGGGTGAAGGAGATTCAGAGACAATTGCTTCAGTTTCGCAAACTTTAGCGACAGTATCGACTGAAAAAGTTTTTGACTTTTTGATTGATCAGGCGGATAAATTAGGAGCATCGGATATTCATATTGAAAATCTACGTAACGAAATTAGAATTCGGATGCGTGTGGATGGTATTTTGCATCCTGTGGCGACGATTGATAGAGATAGATATCGGATTTTTATGGGGGAGTTGTCATCTCGGGCGAATGTTTCGACTGCTTCTAATAAACCACAATCTGGGCATATGCAGAAGGAGATTACACGAGATGGTGCGACACACTTACTTAATATTCGCGTGGAAACAATCCCGACGATGTATGGTCAGGATGCGGTATTAAGGTTATTTAACTTTGATGAATCTTTGCTTAATTTAGATTTGTTAGGTTTGTCAGAAGAAGAATTACATGAGATTAATGAAGTGATTTCACATCCACGCGGTTTGGTGTTGATGGTAGGTCCGACTGGCTCAGGTAAATCTACTACATTGTATTCAATGTTGAATGCTTTGAATACAACGGATCGCAAGATTATCACTTTGGAGGATCCGATTGAGTATGGTATTACGGGAATTTCTCAGATTCCGATTAATACTAACGCTGGTGGATCGTTTGCAGAGGGGTTGAGATCGGTCCTTCGTTTGGACCCGGATGTAGTGATGGTAGGTGAGATTCGTGACGGTGATACAGCGAAGACAGCAATCCAGGCTTCGATTACTGGACACTTAGTGTTGTCATCGTTCCATGCTAATTCAACTTCAGCGGCGTTTTCGAGAATGATTGATTTGATTGGTGTAAACCCGATTTTCTCGTCTTCAATTCGTTTGGTAATCGCACAGAGATTAGTGCGAAAATTAGCAGATTCTAAAAAGCAAAGACCAGCCGATGAAGCAGAGATTAAATATATTCGCAATACGCTCGAAGGTGTGTCTCCCGATATTTTGAGTGATTTTGATTTGGATGCACCATTATTATTCGATCCTGTAGAAACCGAAGAACATCCATTTGGATATAATGGGCGAACGGTGATTATGGAACAGTTGGTGGTTTCGGAAGATATTCAGGCATTTATTCGGGGGGATGTAGCCGATATCAATACAGATGCGATTGAAAAGGCTGCAAAGAAAAATGGAATGCTGACTTTGGAGCAAAAAGGGGTGTTGGCGGTGCTTAGAGGTGAAACAACCTTAGAAGAAGTTTCTCGTGTGATTTAAATGTTTTTAAAACGCTTGACTTTATTTTTGATGAGTGGTATGATGTAGCCACAAAGGTTGTATAAATAAACAAGTAACAAAGGAACAAACACTATGAGCCAAATAAAAGTATCTGTTTGTGGCGGCGGATGTAAGGACATCTCAGTTCCGAATACGGGTTTTGTCACAAATATTAATAATTATCAAAATAGCAGTGAAGGAATGATTGGAATTGGTTTTTTTGTGATTCTTCTTGTGGTGTTTGGAATTATAACGACTATTTTCTTAAAGAAGAATAGTAAGCATCGTGTGATAATGCGTAGCAATGGGCTAAGTTTATTGCCGCGTAAGAAAATAGCTCTAAAAACGTTTGTTTTAGCGATACTTGTAACTAGTGCTTCTTTTGTGACTTTTAATCAACTAAAAAACCAAGAAAATGAATCATATGCTGATGTAGCTCAATATGGTGATTCTTTAACAGTGACTGCTAGTGATGTAGATTTGTCAGTTAAGATTGATAATGGTGAAGAAACTGCTTTTGGGTATGCAACAGGTGAAGTTAAGGTCAGTGAGAGCACGCAATTTGGTTATAAATTATTGGCTTATGTAGATGACAACCGATTGGTATCAGAACATGGTGACTATATTGGAAGCGTTGATAGCAAAACCCCAACAACTTTGGGTATGAATAATTGGGGTCTAGCAACTGAGGCTCCACTAGATCAGAATTCAAGTGTATGGTATGGGGTTCCGACAACACTTAACGATGCTTTGGTGTTAAAAGATACTGATTATATGACGCCAGAAAATGATATTACAAAAGTATATTATGGTGTAAAAATCAACAATGAGTTGTCGTGTGGAGACTATAATGGAACTTCTATTAATTATGTAGCAATAGCCAATGTGGTACCTCCTGATATTAAATTCGAATTTCGTGGTGAAGATACTTATTTTGACGAGGGGAAGACTCAAACAAGTAATGTAGTGGGATACGCAAATACTTGTACGAAGTGTAAAGGTTATGTGTCGGACGAATATGTGGTTTCTCAGACTGAGAATGTTGATGCGGGTGGAAGTTGGAATGGCGAGGGTGTGCCACTAAAAGAAGATATGGTACAAATTCCTGGAGCGGATAAATTAGCTGTAGAGATAAACTATAGTTTGCATGATGATGTCTATTTGACTATGCATAAGGATATGAATGGAATGCCTTACATAGTGAAACCAGATGTGTTTATTACGGAAGAAGGTGATAGGGTCGAAAGATATTTGATTGATGGTGATACCGCAATGATTTACGTAGGTGAAAGAGGGATTGCTACGGATGACGATGATATTAATGTTGCTAATGGGCCAACCCTTAATGGGGGCGTTCAATCGATAAGAGGATTGAGGGGGGGTACGTATAATTACAGTTATTATGCGAAAGTATATCCTGTATACAACGATGAGCGTGCTGGGACGACATATCAAGATTTGCCGCAGGTTTGTGGATGGATGAGAGTGATGGGTGATTATAAGAAACCAGTTGAAGTGAATGGAAAAACGCTGTTTGGTTGGTCATCTGGCTACATAGATGTGATTGACCAAAGTATAAATCTAGAATCGGATTTAATTGAGGCAGTTGATGCTGGCATAGTAAATGTTGATGACTTAGTAATAAGATTTCTTGAAAGAGATGGGGTAGGAGAAGCTTTGAGTGGTCGTACCATTAGCTATAATTCGGTTTGGCGGCCATATTATGGTGTTAGATACGAAGGGAATGGTGGTGTCGCTACGATATGCAAAGGTCATAGAATACATAAGAGTCATGAGTCGTCACGTAAGACTGCTGAAGTGATGAATTGTCCAGAAGTGGTTGAAACTACTACCTTATCGCAAAAAATATATTTAGATAGTGATGAACCATATTATTTAGAAGATTACGATGAGGATGTCCTGCGTCATTTTTATAGAGATGGTTATGATTTGATTGGGTGGTCGACGAATCCGAACGCAACGGTGCCTGAATATACTTATGATGACGAGCTAATTCTACCGGATAATCCGGAAGGACAAAGTTTAACTCTATATGCAGTTTGGGGGTTGGAGGGTAAAGGTAAATAAAGCAGATTATGCGGAGAGCTTTTCGGATCGTTTGAATAAATAGCTAGAGTGATATTATTAGGGTATTTTATTTGTTACGCTTTGTTTTATGGTATAATATAGCGTATGAGTGAAAAAGTTATTTCTGACTATAATGGTTATGATTACAAAAAAGAATTTTGGGAAAATGTAGACCGAGAATATGAAGATCAAGCCGATCGGATGGCAATTCGTAAGCTGTTGCCGAAACGAATGGAAAAGTTTGCTGATATTGGTGGCGGATATGGACGACTCGCAAATGAGTATTTGAAGCGTGCACACAAGGTAATAATATTTGATTATTCTAAATCTGAGTTGAAACAAGCCAAGGATGTTTATGGTGATAAGATTGAGACTAGAGCTGGTGATATCTATGATTTGCCATTTAAAGATGGGGAATTAGATGGTTTGATGATGGTAAGAGTGACTCACCATCTAAAAAAGATGGATAAAGCGATGGCTGAGTTATATCGTGTATTGAAGCCAGGCGGAGTAGCAGTGATTGAAGTAGCGAACAAGCGGACTTTACCAAAAATGGTGCGATATGTCACAAGACGAAGTAAAGTGAATCCGTTTGATAAAACGGTGGCGAATTATAAAGAAATTAGTAAGGACGGATTTTATAATTATCATCCAAAATATGTGGAAGAGATTTTTGATAAAACTGGATTTAAGACTGAGAGAGTTTTATCAGTGTCTAATTTTAGAAGTAAGAAATTAAAGAAACTATTTGGAACTCAGAATCTAGTAAAGATGGAGGATAAGGCTCAGAAAGCTCTTGCGCCGATTAGATTTGCTCCATCTATCTATTATAAATTGCGAAAACCTGAAGAATAGGGTATAATATATGTGTTGAAGGGGCCATCGTTCAACGGATAGGACATATCCCCTCTAAGGATACAATGTAGGTTCGATTCCTACTGGCCCTACCATAGATTAGAACAAAAAAATAACACTATATAATATATAGTGTTATTTTAATACTTAGTCTTCTTCTGGGATAATAGCGAGATGAGCTTCGTCAAGTTGGATTTGGTCAACTTCGGAAGGAGAATTCATCATTAAATCGACTCCGTTGCCGTTTTTCGGGAAAGCGACTATGTCACGAATATTTTCGACTTCTTCTAGAACCATAAAAATGCGATCAAGACCTGGAGCACAACCAGCATGTGGTGGAGCACCGAATTTGAAAGCGTTTAGCATTCCGCCGAAGCGAGCTTCAACGTATTCTTTATTGTAGCCAAGTATATTGAATACTTTATACATAATTTCTGGATTATAATTACGTACTGCGCCAGAACATACTTCATAACCGTTCATGACCATATCGTATTGATCAGCAAGGAGAGCGAGTTTTTGTTCATCGGTTTCGGCAGCTTCGAGAGCTTTGAGGCCTCCTTTTGGCATGCTGAATGGGTTATGCCCGAAATCTAAGCGATTGTTTTTGTCGTCCCATTCGTAAAATGGAAAATCAACGACCCATGCATAGGCGACTTCTTTAGGATTCTTGAGACTGAAATGATTGGCAAATTCAATACGAAGTTGTCCTAATACTTTATTAACCTTTTCGAGTTCGTCGGCGCCGAAGAAGACAGCGTCACCTTCTTTAGCATTGGTGAGTTTTGTGACGTCCTTAATCTCTGACTCGGTCATGAATTTAAGAATTGGAGATTTAGCGCCTTCTTTAGTATATAGAATGTAGGCTAGACCACCAGCACCAAGTTTACGAGCGGTATCAGTGAATTCGTCAATTTCGCGACGAGTAAGTGTTGCGCCATTTTTGACGCAGATAGCTTTGACGCAGTCAGTTTTGAAAACTTTGAAATCAGTATTTTTGAATACTTTGGTAAGGTCGATGAGCTCCATGCCATAGCGAAGATCTGGTTTATCAACGCCATAAGTATTCATAGCAAAATCAAATGGTAATCTTGGGACTTTCGAGCCTTTGATAAGATATTTTTTGGCTGGCTCGGATTTTAGGACGAGTTTTTTGTCGCTAAATTTAGTAGCAAGGTCAATGAACAATGGTTCGAGAGTTTGGCGGACGATTTCGCCATCGTCGGCAAAGGCAATCTCACAGTCTAGCTGGTAAAAGTCGCCGTATAACCTATCAGCACGTGGATCTTCATCGCGGAAACAAGGGGCAATCTGGAAGTATTTGTTGAGACCTCCGACCATGAGGAGCTGCTTGAATTGTTGAGGAGCTTGAGGAAGAGCGTAGAATTTGCCTGGATGTAATCTGGAAGGGACGAGGAAGTCGCGAGCACCTTCTGGGGAAGAATTAGCTAGAATTGGTGTAGTAACTTCAGTGAAATCGTGGTCATACATATAATTGCGAATGAAACGATAAAACTCAGAGCGACGTTTTAGAATGCTCTGCATTGAAGGGCGGCGCAAATCTAGGAAACGATATTTGAGACGAAGTTCTTCGGATGATTCAGCGCCATCGTCGTGGGTATTAACAGGGAGAGGCTCAGATTTGTTTAGGAGAATGAGCTCTTCGACGACCAATTCGATTTTACCGGTATTGATATTTGGATTAACTAATTCTGGAGTGCGTTTGCGCATAGTACCAGTTGCTTTAAGAACGTACTCGTCGCGAACAGATTCAGCGAGCTTAAAAGCCTCTTTGGTGTCTGGCGTAATAACTAATTGGATAATATCAGTATGATCTCTTAAATCGATAAAGATGAGGCCGCCATGATCACGGCGGGAATTGACCCAACCTTCAACGGTTACTTTTTTGCCCAAAAAATTGTGTAAATCATTCGCTAAAATTCTCATATCTGTTATTATACCACTAATTCAGTAGATAGTCTAGAAGCATCTGGGTTGTGAAGAAGCCGGCGAGGGAATCATTTTTATCAAGAACGAGATAATAATAGCTATTGGTGCGTTCGATTTCTTCAATGACGAATTGTAAAGAGTCATTTAGATGTAAATAATTGACATGTTTGTCCATGTATTTTTCAGCGCGGTCAGTTTTTTTGATTTCGAGAGCATTTAAGGCTTCAGTATGAATAACGCCTTTTACTTTACCTCTACTATCAAGAACTGGAAAATTAGTGTAGCCAGACTTGTATAGTTTATCGAGAGTGAGTGGGCCAAGGATATCTTTAGCATCAACGAAAACCATTTTGGATTTTGGAATCATTAATTCTTCGACAGTACGAGCATCAAAACTCATAATTGCGGCGATACGATCGCGATCTTTGCTGCTAAGAATTTCGCGTGGGGTGCGAGAAATGATGTCGATGAAATCTTCAAGGGATTTGGGGGTGTATTTGGTTGGTTTTGGTGTTGGCTTCTTTGGCCGAAATCGCTCGAGCTTAGGATCAAGCCATTTAACGAATTTTCGCATTAATGTATCGAACATGATATAATAATTATAACATTATTTAAAGGGAGTTTTTAATGAAAACAACAAAAGGTTTTTCTGTGATTGCATTGATTATTTGCGTGGCGGTTGTGTCATTGATTGGAGTTGGTGCATATTTTGTGATTGATGGAAATAATAATGCGACAGATTTTGATGACTATAATTTTTATTCAGTGATTGAACCAGATAAGAATAATGGTAATATTGGGGACCATGTTAAAGGCGATAAAAATGCTCCTGTAATAGTGTTTGAATATGCTGATTATCAGTGCCCGGGGTGTGCTTCTATTAATCCTAAAGTAAATAAGGCTATTGAGGAGTCGGATGGAAAATTAGCGGTCGTGTATCGTAGTTTTTTGCTTCCTTATCATAAGAATGGCACTGCAGCGGCTTCGGCAGCAGAGGCTGCAGGGTTACAAGGTTATTGGAAACCTTATGCAAACAAACTATTTGCAGAACAGGCAGAATGGGAAGAAGCTTCTCCCTCTGAGCGAACGGCTATATTTAATAAGTATTTTACTGAAGTGACGGATGGTAAGGGTGACCTAGATAAGTTTAACCAAGATTTGGCGAGTGAGAGCGTATCGAAGAAAATAAGTTTTGATATGGGGGTTGGCAAACGAGTGGATGTTCAATCAACTCCAGCATTTTATGTAGAAGGTCAGAATATTAATTGGAGTGAAGCTGGTAGTGTAGTAGTTAATGGAAAAACGATTAGCTGGGATTCTGGAAGAGGTGGCGATGATTTCGTCAAACTATTAAAAGATATTGCTGAAACTGCAGATTCGAAATAATAAAATTCCCCTCTTATGTAAGAGGGGAATTTTATTTGAGATTAAATCTCAATGAATTCTTGCCATGGCGCAGGAGCGATTTTGGCTTCTTTTTGCCCACTGTTCCTGCGTTTTGGCCGTTTGATACGCATGTATCCAGTTTTCTCCTTAATTGTTACGCTCGTCGACCGACCCACCTCGCGAAAGACTTTAGCCATAAGCCTATTGGGAAAAATAATGAGCGATGGGAATAATTCTAGCAAAGATTTTGGAAACGTGCAAGCATAAAGTGTTTCATGTTATAATTCATAGTATGAAAAAGCGTGGGCGCATTAAAATTCACAAGGTTAAAACTTGGCAGTTGCTAGTGGTTTTAATGCCATTGCTTTTTGTTGATGCAACACTTTTAAGAATGGATCATGTTCGAATGACGGAGCTGCGTGATGCGGTATTATCTGCTGATGAAGAAAATAATGATGAAGAGATTGCAAAACGATTAGAAGAATTGAAAAATTTTGTTTTTTCAAATATCGTGATTAATGTGGTTGATGATAATGGTGAACAGAGAATAATATTTGGAACGGGACCTTTTTATCTTGAGCATCAGTATATTAGAGCAGCTAATGCTGCGCTTGAGGAAGCAGAGAAGAATGTGGTTTCGGACGGCAATCCAAATGGTAATATATATGCGGCCGCTTCAGAGGTTTGTCGTGCTCAAGCGATAGCGAATGGCTGGAGTTGGGATAACCCAAATTATATTAATTGTATGATGAGTGAAATACAGAAGTACCCAGCTGCAAATGATTTGTCAAGTAGTATTGTGGCTAGCTTGCCATCGACGGAACTATATCGTAAAAACTTTGCTTCACCGATTTGGGCGCCGAGTTTAACTGGATTGGTACTTTTGATTACGCTAGCGATTATTGTTGTAATAATTATCAGAGCTGTTGTCTGGGTGATATTGCGCTTATCCCTGTTATTCTTGTGATTATAGATGAATACCCTAAAAAAATAGAAAAACCCCTTGACAATTGTTCTCCCGAATCATAAGATAAGAATATATTAACTTAAGGAGGAAAGCTAAATGGCTTACGAACATACCAACGGTAAAGGTGTGAAATATTACCTACACAAATCTGAAGTTACTCTTCGTGGTGGCAAGCCTCAAACAATTTATTTCTTTACTAAGGAAGAAAAAGGTGGCAAGGGCACTCCTTGTGATTTGCCAGCTGATCGTATGGTTGTCGAGAATCCACGCAATGGATTCCTTACTCTTAAGAAGAAATAATCATTGGAGTTAAAAAACCGCCCTTCGGGGCGTTTTTTTATGGTGAAGTATATAATGCTGATAACGGTTATGATATAATGAATGTATAAAGATATTTGAAAGGAAATCATTATGGAACAAAATGAAGTCACTCCGTTTCCAGTAGTAGAAAACAAACAGAAGAATGATAAAAACTGGAAAATAGCTACGGTAGTTGCTTCCGTTGTGGCAGTTTGTGGGATTGGGTTCGGTGTTTATGGTATGATTAGCGCTAATTCTATCAAATCTTCTATTACTACGAAGGATGATGAAATAAAGAATTTGAATACTAAGATAGAGGATTTAAACGCTGAGATTGAAGAACTTGAATCGCAAATTGAGGAACAGCCAATTGAATATGATGATTGGGATGAGGATAGCGAAGAGTCGGAAGTAGAGCCAACAGTAGATAGAAACCTAACAGCAGATGTCCAAAATGGAGTCTTTATATTAATGGATAAAGATGGGAAAATTGTGGCAAAAGATAACACAAAAGATGTTGCGGAAATAGTATCATGCGATTCTGGGACAGCTACTTCATCATCTCCTTTGAAATGCGTAGCGAAATCTGCTGACGGAAGAAGTGTTTGGTTTACTTATGATTTTGAGAGTAAAGAATTGAAATCGGGATATTCGGATTAGATCAAAAGGAAGAATGATTGGTGGAGTAAGGAACTATTCAAGCGTCAGCTGCGGGTAGTAGTAAACAGAATAATTAAAAAAGGATAGAGAATTGCTGCAATTGTTGTTTCTATTGTGGCAGTCTGTGAGATTGGTTTCGATGTTTATGGTATGATACAGAGTACGCAAAATAGCACTCTAAACTATCAAGGTGCTTGATAAATGTTTACTATTAAAAAATCGGCCAAAATGCCGACTTATATATAATTTGCCTTAGAGAGACACAGGGGAGAGTCGCTTTTGTACGTTTCTTTATATCTCGGTACTTTTGAATTTTTATCTATTAGCCATCAAACGAGTACGAATATACGACGGTCGAGAATCTTTTCTTGCTTATTTAAAAAAATGCTATAATTATTAGCATAAAGGTTATACTACCAAAGGACAATAAATGACGAAGAACAAAAACTGGATTATCGCTACTCTCGTATTCATGGGTTTCACTATGTTTACCGGGAGTTTTTTAATATCTACTAATGTCTCTGCTGACGATGTAGTAGACAATGTTAACATCAATGTACCAGTCTCTTGTTCCCTAGAAGGCACAGGCATGACTTCACATAATGCCAATATAGTAAATGGTACTTATCAAGCAGATATTGGCTCTACTACACTTAAGGCATTCTGTAATGATAATAATGGCTTTGCTATCTACGCCATAGGTTTTACTGATGATGAATATGGAAAAACAGTCCTAACAAATAATACCCTAGGTACTTCTGCTGATATAGCTACTGGAACAGCTACAAGTGGTAGTACATCTAACTGGGCGATGAAACTAGCCACTAATACAAGTGCTACCTATGCCTTAACTCTAGATAATGGATTTGGTAGTTATAGTTCAGTACCAGCAACTTATACTAAAGTCGCACATAGAGATAGTGGTACAGATACAGGTACTAGTGCCACTGGCTCAGAGCTAACTTCAACCTATGCAGCTTATATGAATCAAACTCAACCTGCTGGAACTTATACTGGACAAGTGAAATACACTTTAGTCCATCCAGCCAGTGAAGAGCCACTTCAACCTCAACTAGCTACTGCCGGATGCATCAATTACTTTGCTAATGCTAGTACAGCTGTTGGTGAAATGGGCTGTCAGTCTGCAACTAACAATGCATCAGTAGATCTCTGGGCATCTAACTTCAAACGAGAAGGTTATGGCTTTGCTGGTTGGAATGATAAATATGACTATTCTGGGAACTTCTATGGTCCTAACCAAACTATCACCGCTCCAGCAGATGTACAAACAAAAGGCCTATCCCTCTATGCAGTCTGGATTAAATCTGCTGGTTCACTTCAGAACTGGGATGGCTGTTCTAGCTTAGCACAAGGCGCTACTACTGCTCTTACAGACGAAAGAGATGGTAATACCTATGCTATTGCTAAACTCGCAGATAACAAATGCTGGATGATAGAAAACTTAAGACTTGCAGACAAAGACAGCAGTAATAACTACATAGACCTAGATTCTACTAACACTCACAACCCATCTACTCCACTAAACAACTCTTGGTACTATAAGAATCAACAAGGTACTCTCACCACTTCTAATCATCTTTCTGCCACTTCAGATCCTACTTCTACTAGTCCAGATACTGCTTGGTGTGCATATAATTATTCTACTTGTGATAACCAATCCATGCTAGCTACCAATAACACTACTCTCTTCACTAACAATACTGCCTCTAGCTACAGTGCATCTAGCAACGTATACAGCTATGGCAACTATTACAACTGGTATTCTGCTACAGGAGGTCATGGTAAATATGGTGGTTCCTACGATTCTAGCTACACTGCCTCAGGTGATATTTGTCCAGCAGGCTGGCATCTACCAACAGGCAAAGACGCTACAGGTGACTTTGGCGTCCTAGATATCGCCTTAGGTGGTACTGGTGCATATTCAGATTCTAGTACTACCCCTACTGGAGCAACTATGTCTCTAGCATACCGTTCATATCCAAACAACTTCGTCTATTCCGGCTTCGTGCATGGTGCGTTGGTCGGCGACCGTGCTTCCCTCGGGGGCTATTGGTCCGCTTCTGGGGGCAGTAGTAATAACGCCTACAGCATAGGCTTCAGCAGCACGTTCGTCTACCCAGGCACGAGCAACGGCGTCAAGCATAGCGGGTGGGTGGTGCGGTGTGTCGCTGGTGTGTAGTCGTTTCTTTTCGTTTTCTTCAGAGTCCCATGGCGGTAAATTTGCTATCACGCTTCAATTGAGGCGTGATTTTTTCAGCCAAAATTGTCAATTACTTCAATATGGAGAAGTATTGACGGTAAAAAAGAAGCCCCTGCGGTAGGAGCATATTGCCCCGTGCAAGAACTTCATTAACTTATAGTATATCAATTTTTTATTATATTTTAAAACATATATGCTATAACAATAAATGGTTCGGTTTCCGAATTGGCGTCGTAATGGCGATACTTTCCGGGTGATAATCTACTGGATAGGAGGCGAACCGACCTAGTAACGCTGTTAAGCGTGATTATTTTATATCTTCTAATGACACTCTGATATGTTCACCGCCATAGAAGTTGTAGATTAGTAAAGTTGGTTTTACTGTGACATAGTCAATAGTTTGGATAAAAGTTTTAGCATCAAACTTGGTGAGCTGAGCTGGCAGAGATTTAATAGTTTTAATAAATCTCTCAAGCTCAGCTTTCCTGGCTCGTAGGTTATTTTGCTCTTCTTCTAATCTCTTCTTTTCTGCCATCGCTTTTATCATTTCAGCTTTAAAGGCTTCCTGGCGTAAACTATATTCACTGCTTTTACCATAGGTAAATTCCCATTCACGTTCAAAGGCTATCCGAGCTTCTTCTATCTCTTTTATCTTCTGATCTTCAGCACGGATGGCTTGCTCTAGTTTCCTTGGCTCTAACTTCTGTTCTAATCTAGCCAACTTCCGCTCGTATTTAGCCAAATATTCGCCCTTTCCGGCGAGAAATTCATTAATAGCGTATAAGTACCCACTTACTAGCCATTCTTCGCGAAGATTTGGGGTTTTACATTTTTTGCCACCATAGGCTGTCTCTTCTGTATATTTATTTCTGCAGACCCAGGTAGAATATTTGATATTGCCTCTAGAGTTCCAAGTCTTATGGCCAAATTTCCCACCACACTCATTACAGATAACTTTACCCACAAATGGGCTTTTTGCTGTACCACGATTGTTGCGAGTAGATCTTTCTTCTATCAGCTCTTTGGCTTTTGCAAAAGTATCACGGTCTATGATGGGTTCATGATTATTTTTTACTAGTACTTGAGGTTTCTCACCATTATTTTTGTGACATTGTTTATCTAAGTAGCTCTTTTTGAAGGTCTTTTGTAAGAGTACATCACCAGTATATTTTTCATTGGTGACAACTCTTTTAACTGCCATGCCCATCCAAGGTTTGTTTTTCTTGGTGACGATACCAAGACTATTAAGATGAGTAGCAATTGAAGTATAAGACATACCGTTAAGAAAGAGTGAGAAGATTAGTTTTACTGTTTCAGCTTCTTCAGGCACTATCTCTGGTTCACCATCAGCTCCTTTTTTATAACCTAGAAAGTTGCCATAACAGATGTTCACTTTACCTTCTCTCATATTACGTTCTTTGCTCCAGCGTACGTTGTTAGATAAGGTGTTTGAATAGTGTTCATTGGCGGCTCCTAACATCTGGAGCATCATGCGAGTCTGAGTTCCAGATGTAAGAATACCTTCAGATTCAAAATTGACTTCTACACCATAGTATTCTAATTCATCTAATATCTTAATAAACTCAGCATTATTCCTGCCAAACCTAGAAGTGGCTTTGGCGATGATGTGGTCAATCTTACCAGCTCTCACGTCATCCATCATTTCTAGGAAACCGGCTCTACCTTTTAGGCTAGTGCCACTCTTTCCTTCATCACCATAGATCTTCACTAATTCCCAATCTGGATTGTTTGCAATGAGTTTTTCAAAATAAGATTTTTGAAGAGCATAGCTGCCTTGTTGCTCTTCCTGGCTAGTACTTACTCTGCAATAAGCCGCGACACGCTTTTTCTGATAGATTGGTGTGACACCATCTTTCTCTGGGTGGAGACTTTTGGTGGCTGGGATGATCTTTACAGTCTTGCCATTACGAGTGGTGATAGTTTCAGGTTTATTATTCATGATAAGCTCCTTTTATTAGGCTCGTTTTTATCATCCTCATTTAAGTTAGCTCTTTTCTTGGCATGACGAATTAAGGCTTTCTCGCGAGCTTTCTTTTTCATTTCTGGAGTCCAAGACTCTTTACGTGAGATAAACTGCCAGGAAATGGTTACTACCTCGCTACTCACTAGGTGGTATTCTAAAGTCTGGTCTTTATATGCGATGATCTTAGAGATATGACGAATGAGCAGTTCGTTTGTGAGGGGATCGCTTTGCTTAATCAGGCCTCGTTCTTCTAATATTTTAGTAGTGATAGAGATGAGAATATTTTCTGGGATGGATTTATTAGGGCAAGCATCCTTGCCTAGTTCTAAGAAGTTCCGGCAGACCCAGAGCTTGCGATTATTGCCTGAAATGTGTTTGTAGTTAAAATATGTCTTACATTCTGAACAGCGGATCAGACGGGTGAAAAGTTTTGTAGAAGGGTTTTCTTTATGGGAAATGAACGCTTTATTATTCTTGGCCTTATCTTTGGCTTGCTCGTTTTTTCGTTTACGCCTTTCTCTTTCTTTCTGAGCTAGTGCAAAAGTTTCTTTAGTGATGATGGCTTCATGCTCATCTTCTATTAAGTACTGTGGTAATTCACCATGATTAGCGACTTTTCTTTTTGTGAGATAATGGTCGCGATAGGTTTTTTGTAATAGTAAATCGCCAGTGTACTTTTCGTTTGTGAGAACGCCTTTTAAGGTGGATGGACGCCACTTCACTCCGTTTATGGTAGTGATATTGTCTTGGTTTAGTTTCTTTGCGATAGCCATCAGCCCCATCCCAGAAAGATACATTTCATAAATCTGTTTTACTACTTTAGCCTCCTCGGGAATCACAATGTACTGGCTACTTACGACTTGGTAACCATAGGTCCGGTTGGATGTAGGGATACCAGCTTTAAAACGATTCCTGATTGCCCATTTTTGGTTTTCACTATTCTGCTTAGATTCTATTTCAGCTTGGATGCCTTGGAATTGGAGCCTAAAGTTGGTGTCTGGGTTAGCGGTATTAAGGTTTTCATTATCAAAGATGACGGTGACATCTAACTCTCTTAGTTCTTTTATCACATCTAGTACTGCTGCCATATTCCTACCAAACCTAGAAACAGTTTTAGTCAGAATGATATCTATCTTACCGCTCCTACAGTCTTCCATCATCCTATTAAAGGCTGGGCGACTGAGCTTGGTGCCAGTAACGCCTTCGTCTACATAATGGTCTACAAAGACCCAACCGGGATGGCTTTCTATGTAATGCTCTAAGTGTTCCATCTGCATCTCTATAGAATGATGCTTCTCTTCACTCTCGCGAGATACTCTAGAATAAACTGCTACACGTTTTTTGGAGAATTGTTTGAGGTCGCTTCTTGGGATATAACTGATATATTTTTCTTGGTTCATGGTTACCTCCACTTATACTTTGTTATAGCTTTCTTCTTCCTATAGCGAGAGGGACTTTTCCCTCACACCATTCATCACTCTCTCCATCCAAAAAGTCCAGTGTTTTTGGAGAGTCATAATGAGAGGTTTGGTCTGGCATACTTGCTAGTTCTGCAAGTTCTCTTTTTAAGGCCTCTCTAGTTTCTTTAGTGGTATTTTCTTTTCGCCAGTGGGCTAACCGGCATCTGTTAGAACAGAACTCCTGCACCCTCTTTGTCTTAGGAATAAAGAGTCCGCTACATTCTTTGCAGAGTAGATAATCTGGTCTAGCATTATCAACTACAGTGATAGTATGAGTTTGGCAAAAGGAAGCAATAGTGCTTTTAGGGATTTTTAATAGTTTGGCAATTTGGTTGTAAGAACAGTTATGCGAACGCATAGTGATGATCTGTTCTTTTTGTTTGGGGTTCATAAAGTCCTCCTTTTAATAGGTTGGTATTACTTATGGGCTTAGTTTATTGATCCGGCTGGCCTCGTCTCTTATGGCTAGGGATTTATAGCGATGGGGTAGTAAATCCCGTCTCTTCCATCTTTTTCTCGTTGCTGGGATGTTTTGGGGAGTTTTTGGCTTTGTTTACACGATTAAACCTTGCATGATAGGTCTAGATGAGAGTCTCATGGTTGGACAGAGTATTCACACCAAAAAAGGCCAGTGACGAATTGACCTAGTCGTCTCCGGCTGATTCAGACTTAAGTAAGATAACTTAAATTAAACTTTCATAAGGAACATGAATAGGAAAGTGTACCTGCAAGAAGTATTATGCCTGATCAGAATAGATAGATTAAGGATTCCCCAGACGATACAGAAGTATCTGATGTGTTCCAATAGATTGATTGTTTGTGATAGACGTAAGTTGAAGACTAAAAGGGAACTTACGGAATGAAGCAAGCGGTAAAACATTACCGACAATCCCTGCCTTGTTAATATTATAACATAAACACAATAATTGCACAAGTTTTTAAGCGGCTTTTAAAAATGGAGGTGATTTGTAACGCAAACTGAAAAGTGCGCTAATAGGACTGTCCGGTCGCTGGTCTATTGTGTACCTTTTTCGTACTCTTTTTCTAATCTTCTTCACAGAACGCTAAAAACTACTGATAATATTCAGTTTGTTCTTATCACAGAATAAACGAAATACCAAAAACACCCCTGTAAAATGGGGTGTTTTGGTCCTGGAATGACTCTCCAGTTCTAACAGTGTTATGCCTTAGAGATGCACAGGGGAGAGTCACTTTTATGCGTTCTGTATTCTCTTGACATCACCCCTCATTTTATTATCTTACTTGCTGTTTGGTACGAAGATGGAACGATCAGATTTTCTTGCTTTTTTAAAAAATATGATATAATCATAACCATAAAGGTAATACTACGTAGGACAATAATGAAACAAGATAAAAACTGGATCATCGCTACTCTCATACTCACGGGACTGACCGTGCTGTCTGGGAGTTTTTTAACGTCTGTTCAAGTCTCCGCTGACGAAAGCGTCGTGGATAACGTCAATATCACCGTCCCAGTATCATGCAGTCTATCTGGTACTGGCATGAACAGTCACAATGCTAGTATAGTAAATGGCACCTATCAGGCAGATATAGGAACTACTACTATGAAAGTATTCTGTAATGATACTAATGGCTTTGCTATCTATGCTACTGGATATACAGGAAATGAGATAGGAGGAACCAATAGTAATAAGCTAGTAGGAACATCTGCTTCTAGTAATGCGACCATAGATACTGGTACTGCTACCAGTGCAGGTAATCCTGATGTATCTAACTGGGCGATGAAACTAGCTACTAACTCAAATGCTACTTATGCGATTACTCTAGATAATAGCTTCAATGCATATCACGCAGTACCAAATGAATATACTAAAGTAGCTCACAGAGACTCTGGTACTGATGTAGGTACAGGCGCTACGGGAGCAGAACTTACTACTACTTACGCTGCATACATCAGCAAAACCCAAGCCGCAGATTCTTATACTGGGCAAGTGATCTATACATTAGTCCATCCATCTACCCACAGTGCACCAGTAGCATGTAATCCTAATGGTACTACGATCGGGACGAATACTAGTACAGACATTAAATGTATGCAAGACTTTGCCTTTATTTCTGATGCTACGCGTACTAATATAATCAACTCTATGACGGTAGAACAACAATACACCTTAAAAGATAAACGTGATGGTAAGACTTACACTATCGCTAAATACCAAGCCGGTACAGATTCTAATACCTCAGCTCCAATCTATGATGTCTGGATGACTCAGAATCTAGACTTAGATCTAGAGGC
>JAFQYG010000005.1 GCA_017406565.1 Candidatus Saccharimonadota bacterium
AGTGCCACTATCTTCTGAATAGCTATAGCCCCAAGTATTGTCTGTAGTGAGATTTGATAGACTAGCATTAGTAGCAATACTGGAGAACTTATAGGCTGAGTTGGTTTGATTGACTAAGTCTGTATTAGTAGTCTTTGTACCGGAAGTAGCAGTCAAAACATAGCCTTGTGAGGCATTGGTAGCTACATTGACATTAATGACATTAGAGTCTGAGACTGAACCTGGGGAGAGATTATTGATTAATAGATCTCCTGATAGATTTACTGAGATAGTAGGATTGAAGGTGAAGCCGACCTCTACATTGGATGAATAAGTCAGTGCGGAAGAATCTGAAATAAACAAAACACTCAAGAATATCATACTGCTAAGTATTAAAGTGGTAGCTTTTGCAATTAACTTCATATTTTCCTATAATCCTACAAAAACAAAACTTATAAAATAAGTATAACAATTATAATAGCTAGGTGCAAGTTTTAGCTATTTGCGATTTAGAATTACTAGGTTTTCGATATGAGGAGTGTGAGGGAAGAAGTTGAAAGTTTTGACTGTATCAATTTGATACTCTGGTAGTAATAATTTGATGTCACGGGCTTGGGTGGCTGGATTACAGGAGAGATAGATGATTATTTCTGGGCAGACGGATAAGAGTTTTTCGATGAGTTTTTTGTCGCAACCAGCGCGAGGGGGGTCGAGAATGACCGTTTGTCCTTCTTCAATATAATCTAATGCTTCTTCTGACCTCGCGAAAACTGCTTGAGGGGAGTTTTTTCGGGGCGCGTCCACGGCCCCTGTCGCCACAGGGGCCGTGGCGCTACTCCTCGCCTTGCCAGGCTCCGGACCCCCTTCAAAAACTCCCTCTTGACAGTTTTCACATAATTCATGGTAAGCGTATTTATCACATTCGACGAGAGTGAGATGGCGGTCAGAGGCGACTGAGAGGCCAATGGTACCGACGCCGGAATACAAGTCTAATACTTTGTCGGTATTAATGTGTTTTTTGATTTCGGTGAGGGCTAGCTCATAAACTGGAATATTGATTTGGAAAAAACCATTGGGTGAATAGGAATACTCGCGTCCAAGAATAGTATCTGTGAGATTTCTAAACTCAGGATGAGGTTGATGATTTTCATAGAGGCCGCCCGATACTTCACCTTTTTGGTTACAGCGAAGTAGGAGTGATTGATATTTGCGAGCCTCTTCGTGACGATTGTTTAAATCGGCAATAATTTGTTGGGCTTTTTCGAAAATTTCGGGTCGTTCGAGGGAGGATTTCGTGATGGGAATTTTACGGTGAGAACCTCGTGCATGAAATGCGAGGCTAATCTTCTCTGTATTATTATTCCAATAGAGCGCGTACTCCATTTTGTTGCGATAAAAATAGTCGCATCCATCAGTAACAACTAATGGAGAGGGAATATCGATATGATGTTCTTTAAAAATTTCGGTGATTAGTTCTGATTTTAATTGTAGCTCGTAATTATAATCAATGATTTGCCATGGTGAAGTCGATAAAAAACAATCATCCATTGGTTGAACACGAAACGGAGAATGGTTGAACACTTTTGTAGCAATAGCTTCAACGTAATGAGATTTGTTTTTTGTGATACTAAATTCAGAAACTGTTTCTTTTGGAAGTGCATTCCAGAAAAAAATTTTCTTACCATCTTGAAGAGTGCCTAGCGCTTGCCCGCCAGGAATGATTTTGTCGACTTCTATCATATTTTATATTATACCAGAAATATGTTATAATTTAGATATGAGCGGGTCAGAGGTCTTACAGGCGAGCGAAAAGTCTGCGCTAACTAATAATCAGATTGTTTCTAATGTTGTTGGTAAAAAGAATAAGGTTAAAGGTGTAGGCAATCTTAAAGGTATATCTGCGCTTGGTTTTATTATTTTGATGGTTGTAGTTTTTGCAGTGATTTTTAACTCTGGCACTTTAATACCGTCTGCTATTTCGGAAAGATTGATTGAAGAGACCGATGTTCAGTATGCAGATGCAGTGGAAAGTAAAAAGATTGTTTTTCAACAAGCTTTGGCGGCTGGAGATATTCCTGACAATACTACGGAAATACTAAAGAAGAACGGTGTTTTAGTAGGATATATGAATAATGGTGAGTTTAAAGAAGGTAACCATCATGAAGATGGTTTAGTTTTAAAACAGGGCGATAAGATTATTACGCCAGAACAATTTATTAGCGAAATGAAGAATAATGTAGAGTTATACAATGCGATTGATAATGCAACATATAAGCGCGCAGCATATTATTATGATGAGGAAGCGGAAAAAGTATTCCAAAAAATAGGAACTAACCGAAATAATTTTACGGCTGAATCAGATTTTGAAGAAGTGATGGACCAAAAAATGAAATCTGGTAGTGATATTAGTGTCAACAGCGTATATTCAGCAGATAATGAGGATGGATTAGTAGAGGGTGGTGCTTCAGCTAATTCAAGCGATAAAGCAAAAGAATTCGTAGAAGCTGTAAGACAAAAAAACCCAGCAGGGAATGCAACTGAGTCAGCAATGAACACAGCGGACGCTTTAAAGGTGGCTGACACGACAGCAAAAGAGCAACGTTCAGCTTTGTTTTACTCTTTATTTATGGAGAATATCAGTAAAATGAAAGCAGGGGAAGGGAATGATTCAAAGATTAATGAAGCAATGAGTTTTTTGTATGACGAAGCTGAAACTGAAGTTGTAGATGTAAATACTGGTGAGATAATAAAAACAAAAGGAACACCACTTGATTCACCTAGTTTATATGCACTTCTCGCAGATGAAAAGGTAAATCCTGAGGAAGTAAAAAATTATTCTTCAGATCGTATTTTGATGACTATGGAAAATCAATTAAATACGACTAGTGGGGAGACGATAGAGGGAACTATAGCGTCAACTACAAATGGTGTGAAGGGTTCGATTGGTAGATTTATCAGTAATGGAATAGAGCTCGCGTCTTCTGCTTTAGTAGATTTAGTAACACCTACCATATCTAGCTCTTTAGTAGATAATTCGTTCGATACATTGAAAGGGGTGAATGCGGGAGAATTCTTAGTTGAAGGAGCGGTTAATACTGGGAAACTACTCGCTAAAGCCAGTGGGGCAACATCGGGTGATAGTGATGCGGTAGTGGAATACGCAAGACTAAATAATGAAGTATTAGCAATGGACGCAAGAGTGGATAGAATGAACCGTAGCCCATTTGATGTTACATCGAAGAATACTTTCCTCGGATCGATTGTTTATAATTTTTCTATATCACTACATAAAGCGGGTGGGTCAATTATGGCAAAGAGTGCCTCTATATTTGGTAATGTTGGAAAATCACTGGGTTCGCTTACGACTAGTGCCTATGCGGATTCTACAAATAGTTACCTTACGACATTTGGAAATTATTGTGAAACAATTGGTTCGATTGGTGCGGTGGGCTCACCACAGTGTTCGGAAACAGTAACGTTTGATACAACTACACTTGATGATCCTTTTAATGATCCTGGATTTAAGGCATTTATTGAAGCCAATACTACATTATCTAGTGGTACGCGCACCATTAATGATGGTTCAACTTTAGCAAACTTCATTATATATAATAATGAGAGAGTAACCCCAATTGGTGTAATGGATGGTGGAATACTGGATTCATTATCAAACGGCTCTTCTTCAGTGTCGTTTATTTCAGATATAGTTCAAATGATAAAATTACTATTCGGCACTTCTGAATCAGATAAGAGAATTGCTTCTGGGGCAGCATTTGTGAATTCTAACAACAATGATGATTGGCAGACATATAAATATGCACAAAGATACGTGTCATTGGCGCGAGCAACTGCTTCGTTAAGAAAATATGCTGATGGTTCTACTGCTTACGATAAGATTAAGTATTTTGAAGGTTCAGATAACCCCGTAGTAGCGTTTACGAAGAAGTATTATGCATCTCGACGCTAGTAATAATTACTTGATTATTTTTAAAATTATCAACCAAACAACGACGACGTGTTTCATCTAATTCGGAAAAAACATCATCTAATAATATGAGAGGTTTTTGGTGGGTTTTTTGATAGATTAAGTCAGCTTCAATGAATTTGAGGGCTAAGATAATTGAACGGCATTCACCACGAGAAGCAGAACCTTCAGCTGGTTTATGATTAAAATAAAACACAAAATCATCCCTATGCACTCCAAAGGTCGTGTGACCAAGATAGGAATCCCTTTCGAAATTTTGCTCAAGGTGTGAGAGATATTTTTCTTCACTATAATTATTAATCTCTGTTTTATAATTAATTTCTACTTCGTCATCATTTTTAGCAATTGAACGATAGGTAGAAGTGAGGTGTTTATTGATTTCCTGAATATATTTATAGCGGTAATTAAATAGTTCTGTACCATATTTAGCCAGAACTAGATTCCAAGAAAAGAGAGCTTCTTTGGTGAGAAAATCGTTTTTTAAGAGCTCATTGCGCTGTTTGAGAGCCTTTTGATATTTAGATAAGCTAACAGAATAAGAATCATTGAATTCCGCAAAAACACGGTCAAAATATTCGCGGCGGCGACTAGGAGAATGAGTAATTAAATTTAAATCTGAGGGTAAAAATAATACAACTGGATATTTTTGTTTTTTAGGAAGGCGTCTAGTTTTTTTATCTAGAATATGGAAGGTCTTAGTGCTTCCGTCATAGGTTGCGATATTTTTTTCACCATTCACAAATTCTAATTCAATTCGGTAATAGTCAGTGCCGTTTTTAATAATCTCTGAATCGGTGGCACGGAAGCTTTTCCCACGAGTCAAAATATAGATTGCTTCTAAAACAGAAGTCTTACCACAGCCATTTTCACCTAGAATAAGGGAGGTTTCATCCTCACAAACTAGTTGGTAGGTTGAGTGATTACGAAAATTAATTAATTTAATAGATTTGATTATCATTATGAACTAAGTGGCATTACAATATGAGTATATTTTTTATCTTTTTTATTACGAAGGACAGCTGGAGAAATATGATCCGAGAATTCAAATTCGATCTCTTTACTATCTAGTGAATTTAAAGCATCTAAAATGAAGCGTGAATTAAAGTTGACTCGACCATCTTTATCTACTTCTGTTTCTATAATAGAATCGTTTTCGCCGTATTCGTTTGCGATAGATTTGACCGAGAAAGTGTCTGGGGATTTAGTCTCACAAATAATTGAACCACCAACTGAACGAGCAAAAAGAGCAGCGAGTTTAGTAATACGAATTAATTCTTCACGGTTTAAAGTAATCTTTATATTGTTATTTTTGGGGATAAGTTTTTGGTAGTCGGGGTAACTCGTATCGATAAGCTTAGAAATAATTTCAACTTCACCAAGGCGAAATCTTACAAGATCATCATTGAATGAAATCTCAACTTCTTCTACATCATCACTAATAGAGCGAAGAACTTCTTGGAGAGTGGAGGAGGGAACAATGGCTTTAACTTCGCTTTCAACTTTATTGATAAGTATTTTTTCAGCCAGGCGATAGCCATCAGTAGCAGCAATTGCAAGACAGTCATCATAAGTATTAAAGAAAACACCGGTAAGTGCTGGACGAGTCAAATCATTGGAACTAGCGATGATTACTTGAGAAATACTATTTTTAAATTCTTCTACGCCAACTTTATATATGACAGCTTTCTTTTCTTCAAATTCTGGTAACTCCGGGAAATCGTCAGCGATTGAACCATTAATAACTGAAGAATACTTACCAGCTTTAATTTCTACTTTCGTATCTCTAGATGATATTTGAATTGTTTCGTTTTTAGGTAGATTTGAAACAAATTCAGCAAGAAGTTTGGCTGGGATAGTAACAACTCCATCTTCAGAACTAGAGACTGGAAGAAAATCTATCATTGCCATATCTAGGTTGGTGGTGATCAGGGATACTTTTTTGTGATCTACTCTAATTAATACATTATTAAGTATCGGAAGAGTAACTTTACCTATAGCTATACGACTAACATTATTTAATGCGCGACTGAGTTTTTCTTGTGTAACTTTGATCTTCATTTTAGTTCCTTTCTATTAAATTATTAATAATAGTATTAGTAGGCTTTGTGGAATAGTGGAAAAGGTTACTTATAATAAGGGGTAATTTGTTAGTGAAAAAATGAGTGGAAAAGGTGGGAAAAGTACGTGTAAAAGTTGAGTTTTCAACAAAAGATGGAAGACTATTATTTTTTTCACAAAATAATTCACCAAAAATAAACAAAGTTTTACTATGGGTTTTGCACGGGATTTCCACATTTTTAATAAATTTATTAGCCATAGATTTTTTCCTTGATTTCTTCGATTTGATCACGGAGAATGAAATTAAGTTTTAAATCCTTTTCTATCTTACTAATACCATGCATGACAGTGGAATGATCTTTTACTCCTACTTCGGAAGCGATTTTATTAGTGCTGAGAGGGGTTTCTTTACGGAGGATATACATAGCGACTTGGCGGGCAGTCTTAATATGGGCTACACGAGATTTACCACACATTTCTTTAGTGGTGAGATTATAATATTTAGCAACTTTTTCAACGATTTGTTTAGGAGTGGCTGGACGGAGTTTGGAAGTACGATTGACGCTAACTGAGCCGTTTTCAATGAGCTGTAATGGAGTGAGACCACGAACCTCAGACATTAAGAGTATAGTATTGAATTCACCTTCAAGGTCGCGGATGTTAGTGTTTACATTTTCAGCGATATATTCAATTGCTTCTGGTTCGATTTCTTTATCTTCGAGTTCTGCTTTGGCTCTCAAAATAGCACATTTATCTTCAAATTTAGGTAACTGAAGGTCAAAGGCACCTGCCCAAGTTAGGCGTGATGCAAGGCGTTCATCAACGGTTTTGATTTGGGATGGGAGACGGTCGGAAGTCACAATAATTTGTTTATTAAGTTGATAGAGGTCATTAAAGATATTGAAAAATTCTTCTTGAGATTTTTCCTTATTAACAATAAATTGAAAATCATCAATAATAAGACAGTCAAGTTTTTGGAATTTACGATTAAATTCTTTACCTTTGCCATTTTGGATGGCGTCGATGAAATCTGAGTAGAAGTGTGAGATTGGAGTATAAAAAACTTTAAGGGAGGGGTCTCTTCTTAAGAGTTCATTACCGATCGCTTGAACTAAGTGGGTTTTACCGAGACCTGGGCCGCCATAAAGGAAAAAAGGATTATAACGATCACCAGGCGATTCAATAATATTGCGAGCGGCAGCCACTGCTAGATTATTATTAGAACCTACAACGAAGTTATCAAGAGTATATTTTTGGTTAAGACCATTTTGGGGAGGAGTTATGGTAGATTTACGGATGGATTTGATATGATTACCAATATTTGTGAGATTGTTTTTGGTGATTTCGCGGGGACGTACTTTGGATTTGACTTTTGTTTGGACTTCAAATTCAATGTTTTTAACATCTATATCATTATTTTTGAGGGCGGTGGTGATGATATCAAGGTAGCGATTACGGAGTTGTTTAACATAGAAAGTGTTTTTTACACCAATAATAATATTTCCATCTTCATTAGAAATAAGATTGGTATCTTGGAACCAAGTTGAAAAATTGGCAGGGGAAAGTTGTTGTTCGATTTCAGCTAAGGCGTTCTTCCAGACGTCATACATTTAGTTTGATAACCTCCTTCTTTAGATTATTATAGCATGAAAAGGGGAGTTTTCCACAGGTTATTTAAAGAAAAAATATGTTTTAATATGTAAAATGCGTATAGATGGTGAGTTTTCCACTAAATGAGGGTTTTACCTAAGAAACGGTGGAAAACTGCTTGAAAATTGTGGAAAAATGAGGTATACTATAATAAGAATTTGATAATTTTAAAAATTTAAGGAATAATAAATTATGCCAAAGAGAACATATCAGCCGCATAAGAAGCAGCGTAAAGTTGAGCATGGTTTTATGAAGCGAAATGCTACTAAGAATGGTCGTAAAGTATTAGCACGACGTCGTTTGAAAGGACGTGCTCGTTTAACTGCTTAATAATAAGTCCCCAAGGGGACTTATTTAGTATATAATATATATTATGCTAAGTAAGAAATATCGGTTTCATTCACGTGGTGGAGTGAAATATGTCTATCAGCATGGAAAGACGGTGCGTAAGGCACAAATGTCGTTGGTTTTTGCTGAGAATACACGAGGTTTTACACGAATAGCGGTGGTGGTATCTAAAAAAACGGCGAAATTAGCGGTAGATAGGAACCGGATACGCCGTAGAGTATATGAGGCGATAAGAATTAATTATGATTTAATTCCTGAAAAAATGGACTATATTTTTGTGGTTTATTCTAAAAAAATAATGAAGATGCCTTTTGATGAACTCGAGAAACTGTTGGGGGAGCTAGTCGAGGAAAGTAAAATGTGCTATAATAAAAAGAATGGATAAAAAGAGTGTGAGAAAATATATTTATTGGGGGATATTTATTGCTTTTGTGGTGGGCTCCATAATAACAGGTAGCCCGTTTAATCTTATTGATGTAGTAGTAGTGCGTCCGATTGTAAATATTCTATTTATAATATTTAACTTAGTACACGATTTTGGTTTAGCAATTATAGTTTTTACTATTCTAGTAAAACTAGTGATGTGGCCATTGACTAAAAGGCAACTCAATCAGACTAAATTAATTCGCAAACTTCAGCCTGAGCTTACACAGATTAAAAAGAATTGCAAAGGGAATAAACAACTTGAGTCTTTACAGACAATGGATTTATATAAAAGGTATAATGTAAAGCCTTTTGCTTCAATGGCGACGATTCTGATTCAGTTGCCAATATTTATTGCGATTTTTTCGGCTATTCGTGTAATTGCGACACCTTTGCCACAAGATAACTTATCGAATCGAGCATATAATATTGTAGCGTATGAAGGATCGGAGATTCATGAAATCTCAGAAAAACAAGCAGTGTATCTTGCTGATCTTACTAATGATAAAATTCCGGTTGAAGAAAAAGCTGCTTACGATTTTCACCCACAATTATTTGGTACGATTAATTTAGATGTAAAAGCTAGTGATGTGTTGTCGGGAAAGTTTTCATGGAGTGCTTTGTTTATTTTGGCATGTGCAATAATGGCTTCCGTAGTGCAGTACTGGGCGACGAAGCAACAAATGCCTTCAGGTAAATCAGAGAAAAAGAAGAAATTCCGTGAGCTAATTCAAGAAGCAAAAGATGGTAAAGAAATTGAGGATATGGATGTATCGTCGGTTGCTACAGGTCAAATGTCGATGATGATGCCGATTATGATGTTCTTAATTATGTTTAATCTTAATGGTGCGCTTTCTTTCTACTATTTCTTAAGCAATATAATTACGGTGACACAGCAGCGGATAATATTGAAGAAGGTAGATCAGGAAATTGACGCTGTCACTGATAAAGCTGTATTAAAAGAACTTAGAAAGATTAAAGAGGCCGAAGTGGTCGAAAATAAAAAAACAGGAACAAAAATAACTCGCATCTCCGCCCGTGATACTAAAAAGAAAAGGAGATAATAAATGAATAAAGATGAATCTATAAGGTTTGCGAGCCGATATTTGGAGGATTTGTTGAGTTTTTTTGGAATCAATGTTGCAGTGACTTCCACAATTGATGACGAAGTAATTCAACTATCAGTTCCATCAACATCCTTAAATTCACTTTTAATTGGGCGAAATGCGGATAATTTAAGAGCTTTGCAACATATTGTTTCGATGGCATTAGTGTCTAAAGAAGCCGAAGTGACACGTGTGAATGTTGATGTAGCAAATTATAAAAGACAGCGAGCTGATCGAATTGCAGATAAAGCTGAGGGGTGGATTGCGAAGGTACGTAAAACTGGTGAACCGATGGAGATTAATCTTAATGCTGCCGACAGGCGGGTAGTACATAAGTTAGCACAAGATTATTCGGATATTGAAACACATTCAGAAGGGGAAGGACGAGAGCGAAAATTAATTATTAGTAAAATAGATAATTAACTCATAATTTATTCGCGTTTCGCAGCACGCCGGGAAAAATCTCGTCAACTAATCGGGACTGCGCCGAAATTTCAGTTTCGTACTCGTCTCGACTAGTTTCCTCGATTTTTTCTCGGGTTTGCTCTATGCTTATAAATTATGAGTTTAACTATCTGTTTTATTAACGATAATTACGAAGTCGCAGGTGGTGTCGATGCTAGCAGGGAGCTCTTCAAGGCTCTTAGCGGTGGTATGGTATTTTTCTTCTAATAGTTTTTTAGTGCCAGGTTTTTCTTCGGTGCGGGCATAGATAATATATTCGCCTTCATATTCGCCATTCGCGGGGACATCGTCAACATAGATGGTTGGATAGCCGTCTTTTTCTAATTCGAGTTTCTCGTTATTAGCAGAGTCTGAAGCACCGGCGGCATTTAAAATAACAATGGTTGGATCTTCATATTTCTTTGGATCTCCGGAGAACATTTTGGCTACATAGCTACGAATACTACTAAAGTTGCCATTGCCACCAACGGGTAAAACATAAGAGATGCCGTTAATGGTGCCTGTAGTCATAAGCTTTTCTGGTTCAATGAGGGATACTTGGCGAATATTGTTGAAATCAAAGTCGTAAGTAAGATGTGCTAAGGATTTCATCTCATCAATTGAGAAATTAGTGCGAAGATTGTCTCCTAATGTACTAGCAAGACTTAAAATGTCGGTGAGAGAAAGCTTTTTCTCGAATACTTTGTCTTTGATACCGATAAGAATCTTTTGCTGCGAAGCACCGCGAGTGAAGTCACCACTAGCTGTACCGTGACGAGCCCTAGCAAGACCAAGAGCTTGATCACCGTTAATGGTATAAGTTTCACCTGCTTTAAAGACTGCGCCTGTCCAGCCATAGTCAGAAATATCTTCATCTAGAGTGATATTAATACCGCCTAATGTATCGACAATTTGGATGAGTGAGCCCCAGTTGAGATGGGCGTAGTAGTGAAAGTCAAGCCCAAGAATATTACCGACTTCATCTGAGAGAGCTTCAGCGCCAGATTTTTCATCATCACCTGCCATATTATTGCACCAGTATATTTCATTGATTTTGCCAGTGGCAGTGCAGGTTGGTGAAGCTTTGAGATCGCGTGGTAAGGAAAGCATAGCAACATCGCCAGTTTTTTGGTCAAGGCTGATGACCATAATAGAATCGGTGAGTTGGGCACCGTCATGAGTGCCGTTACCCTCATCTCCGGCCATATTGTAGCCACTTGTACCAAAGGCAAGAATATTGGTACGACCGTTTTCGTCGGTTTTAAGTTCGACGTAGTTTTCAGTGAATAAATCAAATATATTACCTTGGCCACCGGTAATTTTAGCAATAATGTCGTTACCCCAAAGGATAAACCAGACTACTCCACCAATAAGGAGTAAAACAATAAAAAGGATAATTCCAATAATAATTTTGCGCTTTTTGCTAATGGGTTTTTTGTGCATTTTTTTGGCTTTCTTTGATTGGTTGGTCAATTCGGAAGGATCTGCCGCTTTTAATTCACCAGTTTGTTCGTCGAAATCAAAAGCTTGAATGGGTTGCAAAAAATCTTCAGCTGAACTTTGAGGGGTGGGTTTTTGTGATATGGTTGGCGTGGTTGGTCGTGGAGCTGGTTTAGTGGTAACGACTGGACGCTTAGCAGTGGTGGTCTTACGTGTAGCAGGTTTTTTGGTGGTGGTTCGTGTAGTGGTGGATGGCTTTTTTGTAGCCGGTTTTCGAATAGTAGTTGCACGAGTGGACGATGGACGCGTTGTGGATTTTTTGGCAGTGGTGCGAGTGACAGGTTTTTTGGTAGTAGTTTTTTTAGAAGGTTTAGTATTAGCCGCGGAAATTTTAGCGCGACGCGTAGTAAGACCATCAATTGATTTATTTTTATCCATTGTTTATAATTATAGCATAATGGCAACGAAAATTACGAAAAAACAATTAGCGGTTTTGAATTTTTTAGAAGATTTTACAGAGGAAAAAGGGTATTCACCATCCTATCGTGAGATACAAGAAGGATTAGGTTTGTCTTCGGTTTCGGCGGTAGCGGAACATATTGATAACCTTGTTGCTAAGGGGGTGTTGAAGAAAGTACCAGGTGCGGCACGATCTTTAGAGGTGTTGGATTATAAACATGAAGAAACGGTGAAATTATTTAAGGCTAAGTTAATAGATTGCTCGGAAGAAGAGGGAATTATCTTAAAATCAGCAGCAGAAGTGTTGGGACTAGATTTGGGTTAGTTTTGGGGTGGAACAGTTTACAAATAAACATGAGTTGATTATAATGATATCAGGAGGGTCATTATTATGGCACAAAGAAGAAAACGAAGTAAAAAATGGATTTCTTGGTTGATTATTCTAGTTCTTTTGATTGGAGCTGGGGTAGTTTGCTATTTAGTGTGGGATAGTTATTTCAGGGATAAGACAGAGCCAGAAACTAGCGAAACGACAGAAGATGTGGATATCGAGAAAGGTAAGAATAATACTGAGGTTGATTTGACTAGCGAAGAACCAGAAAAACAAAAAGTTGAACAATATGACGGGGAAGATCCGAATAATGCTCAGGAACTATCTGGAGTGGTGACATATGCGGGGGTAAATAATGGGACGTTGATGATTAGAGTGAATATTGACCAATATTTAGATAGCGGTAAATGTGAGTTGACTTTATCTCGTGGGGGTGCTACCATACATAACAGTATAGCTAGTATTATTGGCAGCGCTTCTACATCAACTTGTGAAGGTTTTGATGTGGGAGTAGGTGAACTTGGGGGAGGAAATGTAGAAATAAATATAAAATTAGAGTCGAACGGTCGAACGGGTTCGATTCATGGAGAGGCTAATATTTAATGTTGAAACAAAGGCGACGTAGAAGTAAACGAATTTGGTACGTAGCATTGGGGGTGTTTATCGCGGTATTTTTGTTTTCGTTTTTGACCCAAAGGTTTAAGAATAATTCTGAAGTCGATGCAGCGTCGACTGCTGGATTTGATCCGGGATATATTATTTCAGATTATCAGATGGGTAATTATAATTCGATGAGCGAGGCAGATATTCAAAGATTTCTAACCTCAAAAAATTCTTGTCCTAATACTAACTATAATTATTATCAGTCGTTGTCGGCTAGTGGGAAGTATACGTGGCACTGGGCAAACGGACATTTTGTATGTTTATCTGAAGAAAGATTTGGTGATGGTGAGGTGATTGGTTCGGGAGATACAGCTGCTCATATTATTTGGCAAGCGGCGCAAGATTATCGAATTAATCCGCAAGTTTTGATAGTATTATTGCAAAAAGAGACTTCTCTCATTACTGATCCAATCCCGAATAACGGTGATTATCGTAAGGCGACTGGTTATGGTTGTCCAGATACAGCACCGTGTTCGGCGCAATACTATGGTTTTAAGAATCAAATTCGTAAAGCGGCGTCATTGTTTAGGACAGTATTGGATGGGGGGTGGACAAACTATCCGTTAGGTAATAACTATGTACAATATAATCCAAATGCTGCTTGTGGTGGATCGGTCGTGAATATTCGTTCGTTAGCCACTTCGGCGCTATATAGGTATACCCCGTATCAGCCGAATGCTGGAGCTTTGGCGGCTGGTTATGGCACAGTTTACTGTGGGGCTTATGGGAATAGAAATTTTTATTTGTATTTTGAGGATTGGTTTGGGGGGATAGTTGAATCGAGGGCCGAATGGCAAGATATGCAACTTCCTCGTGTAATGTCTGTGGACAAGACGACTCTACTTATTAATGCAGATGATCGTGTTACTACAGATGTATGGTTGGAACAGGAGGAAAATTATTATTTTACTAGAAAGACTACGGTTTTTTGGGGAGGTGAGCAGCAGGTGTGTTTGCAGAGGAAAATTGACGAGGGGACAAATAGATGCGTGTTAATGGATAGATTGTCTGATATTGTAATTGATGCGAAAGCAATTATTTTACCGAAAGCGAAGGACTATGAAGTAGAGAAATGGACATGCATTGTTAATTTAAAGAATAAGAGTGTGGAATGTGGGAAAAAGGCGTATTCTGTTGGAGAAGTATTGAATATAAAGAAAATAATAACGATTGATAAGGAAGTTTATTTGGTTGTTGATGGCGATTATGGAATTCTGAAAGCAAGAGTTGAGCCTAAGCTGTATTATCAAAAGATAGGTCCGACTTTGATGAAACTAAAAAATAATTCTCATAAGTATAAAGGTGAAGAATATCAAATAGTTCAAGATTTGGAGGCAAAAGAAGACACGTTTATTAGTATTACGGATAAAACTATTATTGAAGATAAAGTGTTTTATCGGACAACTCATGATCATGATTATGGGAATAATTATATAATCCCTGCATCTGATTTATCTGACAGCATTTTCACACAATTTTTGTATCCGAGAAATCTTGAACTAATTAATAGTACTAGTTCGATTAATTTGGATAATGGACAGGTTTGCCATTATTATAATGAGAAGGTTATAAATAGATATACGAAAAAAATAAGGTATAACGCTGAAGTGTATTTTCAAAATGAAGATGAAGTTAATACGAATTGCGTAGTGAAAGCGTCGGAGTTGAGGGAAACAGAGTATAATTTTAATGAAAATACTCCGACGAGTGGTTTCATGAGTTTTCAGTTTCCGCGGAATTTGAAAACAAAGAGTGATGTATATATGATAAATATAAAAAATGGAAAAACGTGTAACGAGTTTTTACGAAAAAATAATACCCAAAAGTACAATTCTAAAATTATGGTTAATAATATAGTTTTTTACAGGGCTGAATATAATACTGGTATTAATTCTTCATGCGCAGTGCCCGCAAACGTTTTGCAAGAGGTTAATTAAAAGGGAAAGATTTAATAAGTATTTTTTGTTTTTTAGTAAGTTCGGGGACTGGCTTATAATTGTTTTTTAATTGATTTAGATACTTGTTACTAAAAACTTTTGTGATATCTGCGGGTTGGTATGTTTTTCCTATGCCAGAATAATAATCAATAAACTTATATGTACCGCCAGTGACATTATCAGATATTTTTATATGTGCGTTAGGGATAGATAGACTATCAGCAAAGATTAGGCCGTGTAGGGAAGAAGAAAGAATGAGGCCACATTTTGAGATTTTTTGAGCAACATTTCTAGGTGAATCTAGAGGAGTGATGACTTCAAAGCGAGGATCTTCACAAAATTTTTTCGTGATGTCAGTTTTGATGTCGGCGTAATGAATAACAACACCGATTTTATTGCTGTGGCGTTTTTTTCTTAGTAAATATGCGGAATTAATTAGAATCCCTGGATCACCTGTGGGGACATTGTAGCCAATTCTAGCTAAGGTTTTTTCGCCGCGTACGGCGTAAAACTTAATATGCTCTACGCCGTCTCCACCGCTATCTTCGCGAATGAAACCACTACCCCAAGAGTTAACTACTTTTCCGCGCCAAGAATTTTTAGCGATTTCGATAATTGATCCAGTAGTGATTAAATCGCAGGTTTCGATTGGCTCCCATTCAGTATTAAAACCAAATATATTGAATATTAGGTCTTGAGATACTATGTCTCCGAAATTATTGATGTGTGAAGGCTCCCACCAGTATAGTTTGATAGTTGGCTTGATGATATTTTTCCTTTTTTTGAGTATGGGGTATCTTACGCCTTTAAGAACAAAAGACGTTTGGAGGAGAGTCTTTTTGATTTGTGTAAAAAGATTTTTTATGAACATTGGGGCTGATAAGGTCTTGAACCAATTTGCGAAACTTGTTTTTCTGCTATTACGGCGCCAAATTTTAAGATAACGATTATAAACGTTTTGCCTTTTATCTTCATGATGATATGGGTGGTGTTTCCACGGTTTATCGAGTGTAAAATGGAAAAAGACTGTTGAATCCTTAATTGCGAATTCTTTGAAGTGGGGCATGTAATTGTAGGCTTCATCTAGTGTAACGGGAGAAAGGTTGGAATAATTTGCCAGTAAAAAGAGGGCAAAGAGAGAATCGTCACCTTTGCGAGGGCAACACCTTTTCCAAGCTTTATAGTATAGGTCTCCGCTTTTTTGTAAGAGTTTAAGTTTTGTAAGAACGGTATTATTCATGTAAACGATGCCGCTATTAAATCGATACTTAGAAAAGAGTTCGGGGGGGATTTTAAATTCTTCTATGAGACTATCTTTATCAGGGCCAAAAAGCTCGTTGAACGTGTTTGCGCAGACGCCACCTATATCATGAATTGGTGGACAATTTTCGAGAGGATTTTTTAGACAGATAATGTCTCCATCCATATATATAGAATACTTATAACCAAGTTTCTTGAAGAGTTCCGGCCCAGCAAAAATATAGTAGCATTCAGTGGGGTATTGCCAAACTTGAAAGAATAAATAAGTTAAGTCTAGTTCAATATAATTAATCGAATGTTTTTTGAGCAATCGTTTGTTTTTGCTAGATATATGTTTGCTGAGAATATATAGGTTTGCATTAGGTAGGAATCTGCGAACCGATAATAAAGAGGTGGCTGCTTGAAAGATATATGAATCATTGGCAGAGGAAAAGAAGACAGTATTATTGGTAGTAAGTGGTTCTTTTGCCATATATAGATTCATTATATCATGGATTCATTGAAGTAAGGAGTAAAGTGAAGAAAGGTTTTTAAAAAATACCGGAGGTTAAACAATCCATTTGCCGATTAACGGAAGTTTAAATAAAGCAATGGAGATGACATAAGATATGAAGAGAATTAGAATTGTTAACGCTGGTATAGAAAAAAGTGGGTTGAAAGATAAGGAGTTTATTTTAAAAATAGAATCCAGTGTTTCTAGAATTGGGACGTGTATTAAATATACTCCTAGACTACATCTCGAGAAAAGCTGAAGGATTTTATATCGTTTTGATGAAATGGTGTGGTTGAGATGGTTTTTGAAAAAAACGAATACTGCGACACTCATGGCTGCTACGTTTATAGTGAGATTTTCGTAGAAAATAGTGATTAGCTCACCTTTAAAATAAGACGAGAGGGTAGTAGCGATGATAGTAAATAAAGCTCCAGTTATTCCAGCGACGTAGATTAGAATTTCCGTTTTTCTTTTTATAGTGTGATTATGAAGATAGTAACCTAAGATAAAATAACTAGTGAATCCGAGTACCATGAAGATACGCATCATTTCGATTTTACCATTGATTACTTCTGCGATTAGATTGGATTTTAAGGAAATTATTTCGAGTAATTCGGGGATGCAGAAGGCGAATATGAACGATAGTATTAAGAAATATTGAGTCGTTTTTTTATTCTTGATAAGTTGCTGTAGAATTGGGACGATTATATATAATCCAATAAGCATATACAAGAACCATAAATAGTATGGTTCGGTTGCTAGGTTGAGTAGAAAATCTGTTATGGTGAAGTGATTATTGGATAGGAGGGCTCGCCAAGAATTGTAAATGAGTGTCCAAAGGATGATGATTATTAGTAATTTGAGAATATTTTTTTTGTATAGTTTTTTAAGTGGTTGTTTTTTGTTTAAAAAAAGTGATCCACTTATCATGACGAATACAGGAACGCTCCAGCGCGTGAGACTATCGTAGACATTGAAAGTGATCCAGGCAGGTGAAGCGATATCTACTGCACGTAGGTTTTGAGCAGAAACATGCAAAATAATAACTGCGAACATAGCAATCATTCTTAAGTAGTCGAAATATAGTATGCGTTTTGGATTTTTTTCTGCCGGGTGAGATAAGTGAGTTTTTTCCATATGGTAGAATTATAACCTATTTTGGATAAATAGTGTGTAATATATTGGCGTGATGAGGTTGATTAATGTTGGGTTAAGGTGTATTATATTATTAATGAAGAGTGTTGATATTTCTGTTGTTTTTACGTTCCATAATGAAGGGATGGTGATTTATAAGACGTTTTTGGCGTTAGGAAGAATGCTAAAAAGACTGGATGCAAATAATGTAAGTTATGAGATAATTGCTCATATAGATAATGGTGATGAAAAGACGGAAAAGTATATCAGTAATTTAGGCAAGAGATTTAATATTAAAGTTTATAGAAATAGTTTTGGAGAGCCTTCGCAATCAAGAAACTATGCTGCTGCTAAGGCGACAGGAAAATATGTTTGTTTGATGGATGGTGATGATTTGTTTTCAGAGAATTGGTTAATTGATGCATATAATATTCAGGAAAAATCACAAGAAGACATAATACTGCATCCAGAGTATAATATAACGTTTGGTCTAGATGAACAACCAAGAATGTGGCGGATGAAGGATTCTTTTGATTTAGAAACGGATTTGATAATATTATTTGGCAGGAACAGATGGTGTTCCGGGACATTCCTTAAGAGGAGCGTAGCAAAAAAATGTTTATATGAAAAGACGATTGGCTGCTACGGCTTTGAGGATTGGCATTATAATTGCGAAACGCGTTATAAAGGGATAAAGCACAATATAGTGCCAGATAGTATTCTATTTTATAGAGTCAGAAAAGGTTCAACTTATTCTAAGCATATCGGAGAGAATACAACTATAGCTTATTGTGATGCTTTTAGTTTAGAGAATATGAAAAAGATGTATAAACAAGAATTTGAAGAACCTGTGAGTAGGATTCCTGATGCTAATAGGAGCCTACGCTTTTTGCAAATTGGTCACAAAGTATTGAGGCATACGCCAATTATTAGAAAAACGGATAAGAAAATTACTCAAATAATTGAGCAACGACGTGCAGATAATAAGATGAAAACTTTATCGCAATCATTGATAAAGGAATGGAAGGCAATTAATAAAATTGAAGGTATGTTATACCCGGATAAAGAAATTATTTCGCGTATGCCAATTTATAATTCGGAGTTGGATTATTATGGTAAGGCATATTGTCGTATCGCGCATCGATTAGATAGAAATCCTGATTATGTTTTTCTGCCTCCTATAATGAATGTTGGCGGAACAGAAAAGGTTTTAGAAAACTACTTGAATGCTCTGTATCAATTACATCCGGATTGGTATGTTGTTGTTTTTGGTAAGTTGCCAGAAGGTCATCCGTATAAAATACCTTCCAATGTGACGTTTGTAGATTTTGATTCAATAACGGATGGTTTTGAAGATTGGGAAAAGAATTTTTTGGTAACGAAATTTGTAGTGCAAACTAAAGTGAAACGGCTCCATATAATAGGAAATGAACGATATTATCGATGGGCTCTGGATAATAGGAGTTTGATTAAAACTAATGATATCTCGTTGAACTGCTCATTCTTTATGCATGAGTATTCTGATGATGAAGAGCGCATCCAAAGCTTTGCTGATTCTTATTTTGTAGAGCTTGAACCATATATTAGTAAAATTTTTACGGACAATGCAGTGATTGCTAAAGATCTTATAGAAAGAACTGGTTTTGAGCCAGAAAAGGTATCGGTGCATTATCAGCCAGTGAATTTTAAGATGAAACAAGCTAATAAAACTTCTAAAGGGGATAGCCATAAGATTCTTTGGGCTAGTAGGGTCGCTCCGCAAAAACGTCCGGATATTTTGAAAAAAATAGCCAAAGATTTACCGAATAATTATAGTATTGATGTTTATGGCAGAATACAAAAACCTTATTATAGAAGCAATTATTTTGATGATGCCAAAAATATTTCTTATAAAGGGTCATTTAGTAATATTATGGATTTGCCTATTGCTGATTACGATGTTTATTTATACACTGCCCAAACTGATGGAATACCAAATATTTTACTTGAGATAACAGCGTTAGGTTTGCCAATTGTTGCTACCAGAGAAGGTGGAGTGCCTGATTTAATTGAAGATGGTGTAAGCGGAGAGTTGGCTGATCTTAATGATATAGATAAGTATATTCAATCTTTAGTAAATATAGTAGAGCATAATAAGAAAGCGGAATATGTGAAAAAAGCACAGAAGACTATTAAAACAAGACACACTTGGGATAATTTTATAGAGACAATTAAACGAGATATAGGGTAGTTAATAATCATTTGTACTTTATATATTAGTAATAGTAGAAGGTATTATTTAATATGAATAAAGTGGTTTTTTTAGTAAGAAATGTGTCACCTGAAAAGTATGGTGGAGGCGAAACATATCAGTTGATGCTAGCAGAGGGGTTAAGAGGGCATGGGTTTAAGCCGTATATAGTAACGTCGTCATTGGGGCTGTTGAGGGAAGCTAGAAAAAATGGTTTGGACGCTATACGTGCGCCCTATATAAATCAGCAGAATTGGAGTGGATGGAGGAACATATTATTTCCGATTTATTGTATTAAAATACTAAAATTAAGAAAATGGTATAAGCAAGTTTTTGAGGAATATAAGCCTAGTACGGTAAATATTCAATCGCGCGATGATTGGGTTGCAGCGACGAAAATGGCAAAGAAAAAACATATCCAAGTTTTGTGGACGGATCATATGGATTTTAGGAGTTGGGTATTAACGAATGTTAATGTGAAATATAAAAATTGGATTGGAAAATGGGTTTTATATTGTGCAAAAAAGGCTGATAGAATAATAATGATTAGTGATTATGAAAGAGAGTGTTTTGAAAGGATAGTAGGTCATCGGAAATATAATAATGTGATAACTATAAAAAACGGTGTAAGGGATAGTTATAATAAGTACAATGGCGTGAAGAAAATTAAGGATAGTGTTTGCTATGTTGGAAGAATTGTGGATTATAAGGGTATTGGTGAATTGATAACAGCATTTTCGGAGGTATGTAGAGAATACCCAGATGCGAAACTGAACATTTATGGAGATGGTAATGATTATGACAAGTATAGAAAAATGGTAGTAAGTGACAAAAGAATTATTTTTCATGGCAGGACCAATAAACCTTTAGAGGCGATAGCAGAAAATGAAATTTTTGTTTTACCTAGCTATCGAGAGGGGTTATCTCTATCATTACTAGATGCGGCAATGATGAAAAAGAAAATAATTGCTTCAGACGTGGATGGTAATCCGGAAATTGTTGTTGGGGGGGAGACTGGGCTGTTGGTGCCGGCACGAAATAAAAATGAATTGTCGAAGGCTATAATTTGGATGCTAGCACATAAAAAAGAAGCAGAAAGAATGGCAAGAAATGCACGAAAGCATTATGAGAAAAATTTTTGTTTTGAAAGTATTTTTGAAGAAAAAATATTACCGTTATATAATAATACAAAAGAGGAGTAAAAAATGAAGATATTGCTAACTGGTGGGACAGGATACATTGGTTCACATACAGCTGTGGAGCTATTGGAAAATGGATATGAGGTTGAAATACTAGACAATCTTTTTAATAGTAAAAAGACTGTGCTTGATGATATAGAAAAAATAACTGGTATAAAACCGAAATTTCACGAGGTGGATTTGCTTGATATGCCAGCGGTAGAAAAAGTATTTGAAGAAGGTAATTTTGATTTAGTTATGCATTTTGCTGGGCTAAAGGCAGTAGGCGAATCGGTAGAAAAACCATTGAAATATTATGAAAATAATGTAGGTGGCACAATAAACTTATTGAAATGCATGGAGAAGAGTAGGGTAAAAAGAATTGTATTTTCCTCTTCGGCTACTGTTTACGGAAATCAGGGAGTGGCTGAATTAACAGAAGAAATGCAAACTGGTGTCGGAATAACAAACCCATATGGTGAAACGAAACATATAATTGAAGAGTTGTTGAAGGATGTTTCGGAGTCTGATAGTGAGTTTGAAGCTACGATTCTACGATATTTCAATCCGGTCGGAGCGCATTCTTCGGGATTTCTCGGTGAAGACCCAAACGATATTCCAAATAATCTGATGCCAATTATTATGAAGGTTTCTATTGGTGAAATAAAAGAACTTAGTGTATATGGTGATGACTATGACACTATTGATGGAACTGGAGTTCGAGATTATATTCATGTTGTCGATTTGGCTAAGGGGCATGTAGCAGCACTTAAGAAGATGGGACCAGGGGTGTCTATCTATAATCTTGGTACTGGAAAGGGGACTTCGGTATTTGAGATGATTTCAGCTTTTGAAAAGGCGAGCGGAAAGAAGTTACCATATAAAGTAGTAGAACGAAGACCTGGTGATTTAGCAGAGATGTATGCTAATCCTAATAAAGCTAATCAAGAACTTGATTGGCATACGGAATTGTCGATTGAAGACGCGATGAATGATACAATAAATTATTTAAGACACATAGAAAAAAAGTGAAGATGAAGGTTTCTATAGTTGTCCCAGTTTATAATGTTCAAGATTATGTATTGCGTTGTTTGGAATCTCTAAAAAAACAAACATACAAAGAAATAGAAATAGTGATTGTGGATGATGGATCGACGGATAAATCTGGGAAAATATGTGATGAATTTGCAAAAAAAGAGAAACGAGCTAAAGTTTTTCATAAGAAGAATGGTGGGTTATCAGATGCTAGAAACTATGGTATTAGTAAATCAAGTGGAGAATTGATTGCTTTTGTGGATAGTGATGATTATGTTGGGGAAGGTTTTATTGATGAAATGGTAGATGTAATGGAAAATGATGGAAGTGATATTGTTGTTTGTGGGTACGATAAATCTTTGCCTGAGGGTGGGGTCGTAAATGGTCCCGAGGCAGTTTATAATTGTTTAATTCGGCAGGACAATGTGGATATTGTTGCTTGGAATAAACTTTATAAAAAGTTGCTATTTACAGATAATAGAATAACTTTTCCTAAGGGAGAAAAACATGAAGATTTATTGACGACGCATAAGATAATGTCTAAAGCGCAAAAAGTGAGTTATTTAGATAAGGCATTATATTTTTATGAAGATAGGGAAGGGAGCATTACCAATGCTGAAACGGTGGAAGACAAATTAAGAATGCGTGAACGAGCAGCTAAAGAAGCAATTAATTATTATGTAGATAATGGTGACTTGTGTGATATGGCTAGGGTTTCTTTAATGTTAGCTAAATATGCTTATATTGATGCTGCAATAAGGGGGGATATTGGTTTGGAATATTATGAAAAAAATCTACATTGGCTTCGGCAGAATATAGAAAGATACAAAGATAATAAGTATTTAACAAAGAAGCTAAAGATATACAATACACTGAATCTTTCAGGTGGTAGAGTGATATATAAAATGTTTAGAAGATTTATTACAAGATAGTTACGATAATAGGTTTAAGTAGGCTTTGGCGACTGTTTTTGGGTCGCCATTTTGGATTATTTTACCATTTTCGATAAGAATGGCACGATCGCAATATTTGCGCACATCGGTCATAGAGTGAGTGACCAAAACTACGGTTTGTTTTTTCTTGTGGAGAGAGGAAAAATAATTGTTGCACTTTTCTTGGAAAGCGGCATCACCTACGGCGAGGACTTCGTCTAGAAGTAAAATATCACCGCGGGCACGTATAGCAATGGAGAATGCTAGACGCACTTGCATCCCGGAGGAATAGTTTTTGAGTTTCTGGTCTTGAAAATCTCTAAGTTCAGCGAATTCCCAAATATCATCGTACATGGCATCCATTTCTTCGTTGGAGAAACCGAGTAAGGCACCGTTTAGATAGACATTTTCACGGCCAGTTAGGTCTGGGTTAAAACCTACTCCTAGTTCAATAAATGGGACTAGAGTGCCGTTAACAGTGATCTCTCCTTTTTCTGGGTAATAAATGCCTGCTAATATTTTGAGGAGAGTGGATTTACCGGAACCGTTGCGGCCGATTATCCCGACAAATTCTCCTTTTTTGATTGTAAAATCTAAGCCTTGGAGTACATTTTGGTCTTTGTACCCCTTAATGCCTTTGAGGCGATTGAAAAATGCTTGTTTTAGGCCAAAAGCTTGTTCAGTAGGTAAACGAAAACTTTTATGTAAATTTTTAACGACGATTGCGTTTTCGTCTTCACTGTGTAACTCTGTACGGGTACCAATTTCGCGTTTCATTAAACCTCCTCTGCGAAGAATTTTGATCTTTTACGAAAAACCATTGAACCAGCGATAAGCGTTAGAATTGTAAGGATAATTGGGACGACGACGACTGGACTGGTTATATAATTCCATGCGGTAATTGTTTCATGAGTAATGAAATTGTAACGAATATCTTGGATGGCTTGGGCGATAGGGTTTAAGAGAATTATTTTAGCTGCTTTGACGCTAGTTTCGGCTACTAAAGAAAGTGGGTAAATAATTGGGACTGCATAGAATAATGCCTGCATTAAAACGTCCCAAATAGAAGTTACATCTCTATATTTAACGTTGATGGAGCCTAATAAGAAAGCTATACCAAGAGATAGAATATATAATTCAAATATGGCAGGAATTGCTAATAACCATGATAGGCTAAAATCAACACCGTTGATGAATGCAAAAATGATAATTACAACTACGTTGATTAACATATTGATCACCGCCGTAAGAGTAGCCGAAACAACCACGATGTATTTAGGGAAACTAATTTTTCGTAATAAGTCTCCTCGATTAACGATAGCTTGGATACCCTGAGAGGTACATTCAGTAAAAAAACTCCACATGGTGATACCGCAAAGGAGATACACTGAATAATGAGGTATATCGTTTCCGATTTTGAGTAGTTTAGCAAAAACAATATATAGAATTGCAAACATCATGAGTGGGCGAAGTAGTGCCCAAAGGTATCCTAAAACAGAACCTTGATAACGAAGCTTAAAATCTGTTTTGGTCAGCTCTTTTAAGAGGATACGATTTTTTCTGTTGAGAACACGTGGTATATTCATTACCATACTATAGTATCATATTTTGTTAGATTATGCGAGGTTGTGGGTCGGTATGGTAGAATATGTGTATGAGGAAGAAGAAAAACTATTCTAGAAGAAGGGAGGTTTTTTTCGTTGTATTAACGGTTCTTATTTCGATTGTTGTGATTTGCGCTATAATGTACAACCAACAAAAATGTATAGATTGTAATGTTTTCCCAAAAATAAATATTGATTTGAATAATGTTACGTTAAAAGAGATTAATGATAATGAAAAGTGGGTAAAATATGGCGGCAACACCGTTACGCTGTCGAGTCGTAACGGAGAAGAGGTGTTTAAAGATGTTGAAATGAAAGGGAGGGGAAATTATTCTTGGTTGGCAGATAAGAAGTCATATAATATTAAGTTTCCTAATAAAGTGAACCTTTTAGAGATTGGCAAGCATAAAAAATGGGCTTTAGTTGCAAATAGCTTGGATGACTCTTTCTTGAGAAATGATCTTGGCCATTATATTGCGAATGTAATTTTTAAAAACAATAATATCAATGGTGATTTTGTTGAGTTAGACGTAAATGGGAAAAATATAGGTTTGTATTATTTATCTGAGTTAGTATCAATAAATAAGGAATCTGTTGACATCAGATCTCCATTAGCAATTTTAGTCGAGATGGACAAGCCATATTGTCAGGAGGAAGAAGAGTATTATACGAGTACATGGATAAAAGACTGTTTTATTGTGAAAGATTATAGAAATAATGAAGAATATAATACTGTAATGAGAGACTTTATGCGTGACTATAATTATTTTGAGAATGCTCTAATTCATAATAAAACGGATGAAATATTTAACTATATTGATGAGGATTCTTGGGCAAAATACTATTTGTTGAGTGAATTTACGGGTGATGTGGACGCTTATGTAACGAGTTGGTACATGTACAAGGATGGCGTGGATGATAAAATATATGCAGGACCTGGGTGGGATTTTGATGCGGCATTTGGTAATAAAAATTGGGGGGGTGATTGGCCTGAAGATTTTTATTCTCCTGATACCCAAATGGCTAGATTGAAGTTTTCTTTCGGAGAAAGAGATGATTATGTTGAGGGGCAGGGAATGGGGTGCAGGTATAATTTGGAAGAGAAAAAAGGGAGTTTAGAATATGTTTCGCCAGTAATGTGTTATTTATTGGACGTGCCTGATTTCAATAATAGGGTAGAGAAGATATATAAGGAGACGTTGATGGGAAAACGTAATTTGATAGTTGATTATATTAAAGATAAAGCGAACTATATTAGGGAAGCAGCAGTAAGGGATGGCGAGAAGTGGAATAAGGGTAATTTTGAAGAAGCAGTGGATTATTTGATCTGGTGGGTTGATAAGAGATTTGATCTTTTTGATGAATTGTATGGAGGTGAAAAAATAGAATACTTAGAAGAACCGTTTGAAGTATAATGTATAATAAATATTATGAGTAGAGTTGATGTTTCGGTGATTATACCGGTTTACAATACTGGCGCGTCGGCAAAAAAACTGATTAAAAAGATCTTAGGGAGTTTTGATGATTTAGAAATAATTGTGGTAGATGATGGCTCGACGGATGATTCTCGGGATTTATTAAAAGCTATTGGTGATAAGAGGGTAAAAATATTTGGTAAGGAGAACGGTGGTCCGTCTAGTGCGCGGAATTTTGGGATTGAAAAAGCAAAGGGAAAATACTTATTGTTTGTAGATTCTGATGATGACGTGGAAAATGGCTACGTGGATAAGATGGTAAAAGCTATGAATGATGGAATTGCTACGGCAGTGTGTGGTGTGAAATATTGTAAGCTTGATAATAATAGCAAGGAAGATGTATATCTGGATGATTTCCCTTATCGTGAGAATGAAAATAATAAAGATTTGATGTTGAGAAGTTTATTGCACGATGGGCGGATGTATCCGGCGTTTAATAAGATATTCAGAACAAATATCGTAAAAAACAATAAGTTGAAGTTTGATGAGTCGATGGATTTTGGTGAGGATACGAAATTTGTGATGGACTATTTGGAAAATGTGGATGGGGCAATTAAGTTCGTTTTGGAACCATTGTATATTTATTATGCTGGAACGTCGACAAGCACAGCAAAGAAAATGCAAGGTGAATGGAAAAATTGGAAGAAATGTTTTAGCAACCTAAAAAAGTGGGTTGGGGAGTATCCTACTTTAGGACAGAGAAAAACGTTAAGTTTGATTTATTTAAAGTGGCGAGCATCTTGGATCAGAACTAAATTTTAGTTTTTAATTTGTAGGCAATTTGGAATAATTTGGGGTTAAATAGAGCGAGTTTAATAGCAAATTTATCGGTTTTGGTAGCTTCTGGATTATTGATAATATATTCTTGATGTACTTTGAGATAAGTAATGAGACTTTCGGTTTTTGGATTATTTAATGGAATTTGACGAAGTATAGAAAACCGAGCTCGTATGCGTCGTTCGTTGGTGATATTTTTTAGTTTTGGGTAACGGCTATCGATATCATCGCACATTTGGTCGGTGAGTTCGATGAGGTCGAATTTACGATCGTCGAATTTTTGGTTAATAATAGAATTGTCGTGATGAATATAGATATAGTATTCGTCGGGGACAAAAACTATTCTTTTGGCTTTCATAATTAGTTTGTAGGTTGTGCCGACGTCTTCGTGGAGTTTGCTCACTGGGAATTTAATACTTTTAAAGTAATTTGTAGGGAAGAGTTTCATGGTGCTGGATAACATGAACCCATTTTCTTGAAGCATATTAATAAGAGTTTGTTCGGTGGTGAAAACTTGTTTAGGATAGTTATGATTAAAATCTTTTGTTTTGCCATTTGGGTAGAGTTCTTTAAATGAACACACTGCAATATCTGAGTGTGAATTTGTCAGCGCTTCATATAAACCTTTTATCATATTCGGCTCAATACGATCGTCCGAATCTACGAAAGTGATATATTTTCCGGTAGCATTTTTTATTCCTGTATTTCGTGTGCCAGAAAGACCTTGGTTATCTTGGTGGATGGCTTTGATGCGTTTATCGCTTTTGGCATAATCGTCAACGAGTTGTTCGGAATTGTCAGTGGACCCGTCATCTACAAGAATAATTTCAAGATTATGATATGTTTGAGACAAGATTGATTCAATGCAATCTCGAAGTGTTTTTTTACTATTAAAAACTGGCACAACTATAGATATAATAGGATTGTTTATCATTTCGCCTTTTTCCATAGGTCTATTATACCATGGACAAAACTTGATTTCTGTAGTATAATATATGCGTTTATTTTTAATGGAGATGGCGATGATTGATGCTGAAGATAAGAAGATAGAACAGATTGAGGGAGAGATTTTTGGTGCTGAAAATGTGATAAGAGTACGAGGAGCGCGGCAGAATAATCTTAATAACCTTGATGTGGATATTCCACGGGATAAGTTAGTGATTATCACGGGGTTGTCGGGGTCAGGTAAATCGTCTTTGGCATTTGACACAGTATATGCGGAGGGGCAGAGGCGCTATGTGGAATCGTTATCTTCTTATGCAAGGATGTTTTTGGGGATAATGGATAAGCCAGATGTGGATTCTATCACTGGGTTATCTCCAGCGATTTCGATTGATCAGAAATCTACTTCGAGAAATCCGCGTTCGACAGTGGCGACAGTAACGGAAGTTTATGATTATTTGAGGCTTTTGTTTGCAAGAGTTGGAGTGCCGCATTGCCCGATTTGCCACAAAGAAGTGAGCCGACGATCGGTGGAAGATATTGTTAATGAAGTGATGAAACTACCACTTGGGGCTAAATGTATATTACTTGCGCCAATTGTGGCAGCAAAAAAAGGTGAATTCCAGCATATTCCAGAACAGTATTCAGCGAAAGGTTTTTCGAGGGTACGGGTAGATGGGATAATCTATGCCTTAGATGAATTTCCAGAATTAAACAAAAATGAGCGACATAATATTGAAATGGTAGTAGACAGATTCGTGTTGAATCCAGAATTAAAATCTAGAATTAGCGGATCGGTAGAACAGGCACTTGAAATGGGGCAGGGAATTATTGAAATATTGAGAATAACTGATAATTCAGTGTCGGTAGGTGAGTCTAGAATCTCAGCTGATAAAACAGAATCATATACGTATTCGCAGAGATATGCTTGTCCGGATCATCCGGATGAGTTAATCCCAGAATTAACACCAAGACTATTTAGTTTTAACGCACCAGAGGGGGCTTGCCCAACTTGTATGGGGCTTGGTACACGGATGGAAATTGATCCGGGGCTGGTGTTTAATAATAATTTGACTATTGCAGAAGGTGGAATTCGACCGTTTAATCGAGTCGGTCAAGAATCTTGGTGGTTAAAAAGATTGATGGCAGTAGGGTTAAAGCATGGATTTAATGTATACACTCCGATTGGGGAGTTGTCAGAGGAAGTGCGACAGAAGATACTATACGGTACAGGTGATGAAAAGTATGAGATGAAAATTAGTGGTTCGGGAAGATTTGCGGATGGTACTGTGTATGAAACAACTTATGAAGGTGTGATACCAATGTTGGAAAGACGTTATCATGATCCGAAAGTTTCAGATTTTACGAAACATGATATTGAGAGATTTATGAGAGTGCGTCAGTGCCAAACTTGTCATGGTGCTAGGTTGAAGCCGGCGGTGTTGGCTGTGACGGTGCATGATTTGAACATTGTGGATATGTGTAATTTGGATGTTGATGCAACGTTGGAGGTTCTGTCACAGGATTTAGGTTTTTCAGAATCTGAAATGATGATTGCTGGACCGATTTTGAAGGAAATTCGTGAACGTGTGAAATTCATGCAAGATGTGGGATTGGGATATTTGGAACTTGGCCGTGCAGCAAACACGTTGTCTGGTGGGGAAGCACAGAGAATTAGACTTGCAACGCAAATTGGATCAGGGTTGCAAGGAGTATTGTATGTATTGGATGAACCATCGATTGGGTTACATCAGCGAGATAATAATAAACTAATTGCAACTTTGAAACACTTGAGAGATTTGAAGAATACAGTATTGGTAGTAGAACATGATGAGGATACAATGCTGCAATCGGATTATATTATTGATATTGGTCCTGGGGCAGGAGCAAAAGGTGGACGATTAGTGGCGGCGGGTACGCCGTCGGAGATAATGAAGAATCCAGATTCAATTACTGGTAAATATTTATCAGGGGAAATGACAATACCTACTCCGAAAAAACGTCGCAAGATACGAGCAGGTCATGAACTCGTAGTACGAGGTGCGCGTGAGAATAATTTGAAGAATATTGATGTAGCTTTCCCATTAGGAGTTTTAAATGTAGTGTCGGGTGTATCTGGTTCGGGCAAGTCTACTTTAGTGAATTCGATTTTGGCGAATGAACTACTCGCAAGATTACATAGAGCCCAAACGGTATCGGGAACGCACGAAAAAATTGAGGGAATTGAAAAGATTAATAAGGTAATTGTAATTGATCAATCACCAATTGGCAGAACGCCACGAAGTAACCCAGCAACTTATACTGGAGTATTTACGGCAATCCGTGAGTTGTTCGCATCGCAGCCGGAAGCAGAAGTGCGAGGATACAAAGCGGGGAGATTTTCGTTTAATGTAAAAGGTGGGCGATGCGAACATTGTCAGGGTGATGGTGTAAATAAGATTGAAATGCATTTCTTGCCAGATGTGTATGTAACGTGTCCGACTTGTCATGGAAAGCGATACAATCGAGAAGCGCTAGAAGTGAAATACAAAGGTAAAGATATATCGCAGGTACTGGATATGACAATTGATGAGGCTGTAGAATTTTTTGGAGCTATTCCTTCGATTGCTGCGAAACTTCGAATCATTCAAGAAGTGGGGCTTGGTTATATTAAACTTGGACAACCGGCGACGACTTTTTCGGGTGGGGAAGCACAAAGAATTAAACTTGCGACAGAGTTATCACGACGTTCTACTGGTAAGACTTTGTATATTTTAGATGAGCCAACAACTGGATTGCACTCGGATGATGTGAAAAGATTACTTGGTATTTTGAACCGGTTAGTTGATGGTGGTAATACTATGATTGTAATTGAGCATAATTTACATGTGATAAAGTCGGCGGATTATATTATTGATATGGGGCCAGAAGGTGGGTTGAAAGGTGGTGAAGTATGTGCTTGCGGTACTCCGGAGGAATTAGCGAAATCTGGTAAAACTCCAACAGGGAAATACCTTAAAGAATACTTATGAGTTGGAAGAACGATCAAGTCTCAGAAAAAGAGACAAAGCGGATATTAGAATTGGCACAAAAATGTTTGAGTGTGTCTGGTGATTATGTAGAAATGGGGTGTTATAAAGGAGATACATCGTTGCTACTAGCTGATATCATAAGGAATGTTGGGAAAAAATTATGGATTTATGATTCGTTTGAAGGGTTGCCGGAAAAGAGTGAAGCAGACGAATCGGTGCTAGGAATAAATTTTAAGGGGGGAGAATTATTAGTGACAAAAAGGGAAGTAAAACAGAGATTTCTGAAAGCGGGATTGCCGGTGCCGGTGATTAAGAAGGCATGGTTTAGCGATTTAACGTTAGAAGATTTACCAGGACAGATTGCGTTTGCGTTTTTAGACGGGGATTTTTATGAATCGATTCGGGATTCGATTAAGCTGGTGGCGCCGAAGATGAGTGAAGATGGTGTGATGATAGTACATGATTATACTAACCCAGCTTTGCCTGGAGTGAAAAAGGCAGTAGATGAGTGGAGACAGGGAAAGTACAGCCGTTTTGAGGTGGTTTTGTTGTAAATTTGTATGTTATAATTAGGGAAAGGAGTTAATAAGAATGTCAACAACAAATATTACTAAAATTTTCTTGGTTTTAAATTCTGGATCATCTTCGGAAAAATTTTCACTTTATGAAGGAGAAGACGAAGTATGTTCGCTTTACTTTGAGGGGATCGAAGAAAAAGGAAAGAAAAAATTTATCTGCACCATTACAAGGGCAGATGGTTCGGAAGAGGTAGTAGATAAAAAATGGGATACCTTGGATGTAGCATTTAAGGAAGCAAAGGCGATTTTTGAGAAGGAAGGATTTATTAATGAAGCTCATCCATTAGATGGCATATTAGTACGTGTAGTGGCAGCAGGGAAATACTTCTCGGCGAATCATATTGTAGACGAGAAGACCTTTGAAGAATTAGAAAAAGTACGCGTGACAAATCCTTTACATGTACCTGGAACAGAGAGAGGGATTAAGAATGCTAAAGAAACATTTCCAGATGTGCCTGTAATGGTAATGAGTGATTCAGAAGCGTTGACGGCTGATTCGAGGAAGGATACGTTGTATGCTTTACCTAAGGAAGTAATTGATGAATTTGATCTTGGACGATGGGGTGCACACGGTGCTTCGTATGGCTATATGATGTACCGTATTCCAGAATTGGGGTTGCTTGAGAAAAAAATGATTGTCTGCCATCTTGGTTCGGGGTGTTCAATTACTGCTTTGATCGATGGCAAGCCAGCTTATACTTCGATGGGTGAAACTCCGCTTGAAGGGTTGATGTCATCGACGAGAACTGGCTCGATTGATCCAACAATTGGTGCGTTGCTCGGAGAAAAATTAGGCGCTGCAGAAGCAATTAAATTGATGAACAAGCAATCTGGCTTGCAAGCAATGGCTGGCTCTAACGATATGCGTGAAATCATTGCTGGGGCAGAAGATGATAATGCAGATGCTGCAGCGGCATTTGATTTGTTTATTGATGGGGTAGTAGGAAAAATTGGTGAATTTGCAGCAAAAATGGGAGGCGTAGATGCAATTGTCTTTACGGCGACAATTGGTGAACGTTCAATTCCGGTGCGAAGCGCAGTGATTTCAAAGTTAGAGTTTATGGGCTTTAAACTCAAAAATGACATAAAGATTGATAAAAGTGCTGGGTACGCGAATGTGGCAGAAGAAGATTCAAAGCCAGTTTATGTGATCCCAACGAATGAAGCAGCTTATATGATTAAAAAGGCTTCTGAATTGCTTGATAGTATAAAATAAAATAGTTATTAACCTAACAAGAATTAGCACTCGGGGGTTTACAGTGCTAATTTTTGTGCTATAATTGAGGTAGAAAAGGAGTTATCAAAAATGACACTAAAACCATTAAAAGATCGCGTAGTGGCGGTGGTGGAAAAACCGCTAGAAAAGACTAAGTCTGGGATTTTACTTGGAGAAGCAAAGGAAAAACCAGCATATGCAGTAGTGGAGTCGGTCGGTCCAGAAGTGAAAAGCGTGAAAAAAGGCGATAAGATTGTTTATAAAGAATATTCTACGACAGAAATAAAGGTCGATGATAAAGATTATATTATTTTAAAAGAGGAGGATGTCCTAGCGACATTATAAAACATGGCAAAGAAGATTTTTTATGAAGCAGAAGCAAGAGATAAAGTTTTATCTGGTGCGAAACAATTATATGATGCGGTGAAAGTGACGTTTGGGCCTAAAGGGCAGAACGTAATTATAGAAAAAGAATATGGTGCACCTGTGATTACTCACGATGGCGTGACCGTGGCAGAAGCAGTGGAGCTTCCTAATAAAGAGGATTCTTTGGGCGAAGCTGTGGGTGCGAAATTGATTAAAACTGCAGCACAAAAATTAAATAAGGTTGCAGGTGATGGTACTACAACTGTAACTGTGCTTACTTATAATATTCTTAGTGAAGCGAATAAATTAATTGCAGCTGGTGTAAATCCGATGGAACTGAGAAGTGGTATCGAGAAAGCTGGAGCGAAGATTGTAGCTGAGATTGAGAAGTCGGCAGAGAAGATTGAAGGCGACTCATCGAAGGTAGCTGAAGTTGCAACAATTTCGGCGGGTGATGCGGAGATTGGTAAATTAATTGCTGATGTGATTTCGAAGATTGGTAAGGATGGCGTAGTGACTGTAGAAGCTGGTCAAGGACTGGAGATGGAATCCGATATCGTGGAAGGTTTTTCGTATGATAAAGGGTATTCATCACCTTTCTTTGTGACGGACGTTAATCGCCAAGAAGCAGTGTTCGAAAAACCATTAATACTGGTAACTGATAGAAAAATATCGGCTGCTTCGGATATTCTCCCGCTCTTAGAAAAAGTTGCACAAACTGGTAAGAAAGATATGGTGATTATTGCAGAAGAGGTTGAAGGGGAAGCGTTGAGTCTATTAGTATTAAATAAACTTAAAGGTGTATTTAATTCATTAGTGTTAAAAGCTCCGTCGTTTGGTGATAGGCGTAAGGAAATCATGGAAGATATCGCTATTTTGACTGATGCAACAGTGGTATCTAGTGATAAAGGTTTGAAACTTGAAGAGGTGGGGCTTGAAGTGCTTGGCTCAGCCGCAAAGGTGATTGCCACTAAGGATGAGACTACTATTATTAAGGGGGCTGGTAGTACTAAAGCAGTACGAGAACGAATTGATTTGATTAACGCTCTTGCTGGGAATGCAAGATCCGATTATGAGCGTGAAGAGTTTGAAAAGCGGGCAGCAGCACTTTCTGGTAAAGTGGCAGTAATTAAGGTTGGTGGTGCCTCAGAGACAGCGATTGAAGAAAAGAAATATCGTGTTGATGATGCAGTAGCGGCAACTAAAGCAGCATTAGCAGAAGGTATTGTGACTGGTGGTGGTGTAACGTTAGTAAATATGGCTAACAAGCTGGATACGCAGGATGCGGGGGCTAGAATTGTACGTGAAGCGTTGAAGGCCCCATTTGTGCATATTATGGAAAATGCTGGTCTAAATGCACAAGCATTGCTAGCTGAAGTTGAATCTGCAAAGGCTGGATTTGGTATTAACGTAATGAAGCCTGAGGACGGATTGGTCGATCTTAAGAAGAAGGGGGTGATTGACCCAGCTAAGGTGACAAAAGAAGCAGTCAAGAATGCAACTTCGATTGCGGCGACAGCAATTACGATGGGTGCTCTAATTTGTGAGATCCCAGAAGAAAAACCAGCCGCACCAGATATGGGCGGAATGTACTAAATTAGAAGAGACTTCTAAAAAAATTAGGCCGAGATTGTCCTCGGCCTAATTTTATAGATAATGAAATAACCCCTGGTGGGGTTATTTCAAATAAATGTGAGGTGGGGGAACTATTTACATCTTGTCAATGGATTGGACAAGGTAGAGAAGCGCATTGGCGCGGGCAGTTTCGTCAGGGATTTCGCGAGCAGCTTCATAAGCTGGTTGCAAAACAGTGTAGTCTTTGAGTTCTTCGAAAATGTCACGGTAAATGTTGAACCTTTCAGGAGCGTCCATGTTGACTTTGCCAAGAAGTGGTGCTAAATCACGAAGAGCAGCCTTTTTAATCTCGCCGGTGTTTTGAGGCGCAGGTTCTGCTTCTGTTAAATCAGGTACTTCGACTGGCTCGATTGGAGCGATTGGCTCAGGTTCAGGTGCAGGAGTTTCAATTTTTGGTTCTGGGAATGGTCCAACTGGTTCACCTAGTTCGCCAGTATCACCTTCAGGAACTGATGATGGAGCGGCGACCGGATCAGAAAAAACTGGATCGACGCTGGTTGTGTTTGCAATATCATCGATTGCTTTTTGCAGATCATTATCTACGCTTGCTGTAGTTGAGTCTGCCGGATTAGTTGTTTGAGTTTGGTCCATTTTTGCCCACCTTCTGTTGTTAAATACTTATGTTAATATTATCATAGTTTATTTAAATACGCAAGAAGTTTACGATTTTATCGAGAAAATCAAGCTTTACTTCTTCCATAGGGAGTCTGGCGCCAAGAGCGTCAACGATTGCTTCGCCACTATCACCAGGGAAGTATATTTTGACGCTAAGGCCGAAACGCTTTTTGGGGATAAGAACAGCGGAAAAATGCGAATCTTCTTTGAGAATGCCGAAAGCTTTGAAATCTTCAAATTTGTGGAGTTTTTCGCCTTCTTTGAGGCCGTCTTCTTCAAGGGTGTATTGGATTTTACGGGGAGGGCGGGAAATGGAAATCAGGATAGCAATAATGCTAACGACGATGAGGGCAAGAAAAGTCCACGATTTAAGGAAAAAAGCTAAAGCTGATAAGGCTAAACCAATCCCAAATAATCCAAAATACCATCCTACGTTGTGCTCGCGGGTGATGTATTCTTCGGCTTGCCAAGAAATACCGCTTTGTGTTACCATAAGTAGATTATAACACACTTCGCAAAAAAGTGAAAATATGATAAAATGAGTGCATGGAGGGTTACCCAAGTGGTTGAAGGGGACTCATTGCTAACGAGTTAGTCCGGGGCTACCTGGAGCGAGGGTTCAAATCCCTCACCCTCCGCCAATTTGAAACATTGTTTCTTTTTTTGTTTGTATATGGTATAATATGGATATGAAAAGAATAGCTAAAATTATTTTACCAATATTATTAATCGCTGGTTTTTTGACATTTTTAGTAGTACCAGAGGTGTCTGCAATAACTTTGCGTGAAGGAGCTGAAGCTGCACGTTGCGATGGCTGCCCAGCGGATTTATTTGGTGATAAAGGTGCTTTCAAGCAGGTTACTAATACGATTCTTTATATTGTAGGTATTATTGCGGTGATTATGTTGATTATCGGTGGTATTAAGTATGTAATTTCTGGTGGTGACTCTAAAAAGGTAACAGATGCGAAAAATACGATTCTTTATGCAATTATTGGTTTGATCATCGCATTCTTATCATATGCTATTGTAAACTTTGTCATTTCTGCGTTGCCAAGCTCAGAAGACGAGAAACAAGAAGAACAAACTTCGCTTTTAATCCAATCGACTGAGGGCTAGAATTGCAATTATGATGTCTTTAGCTCCGGCTTGCCGGAGCTTTTTGACGGCTGCTTTCATTGAGGCGCCAGTGGTCCAAACATCATCAAGAAGTATATAAGTGGTAGATGGATCGATTGTTGCTTTTGAAGATACGACGTAGGCAGAATCGGCTTGGGTCAATCGCATGGAGCGGTTTGCGCCAACTTGAACAGTGTTTTTGGCACGGAGAAGAAGTTTGCTGGTTTGGTAGTTTTTACCACGAATTTTGGCAAGATGCTTAGCGATGAGATAGGTGTGATCGAGGCCTCTTTCGCGAATGTGACGGTCGATAGTGGGGAGGGGAACGATGACAGCTTGGTTGGTGGTGTTAGGTAGAATCTTGTCTAAAATTTCGGCTAGAGGTTTAGCAAGAGCGCGAGTGGAATGATACTTATAATCATGGACGAGGTTGCCTATGAGAGAAGAACGCTCTCCAACGAGATAAATGGGTGGCAAAGTATGACATTTTTGGCAACGATGGTTTTTGGCTTTGGCTTTACAATTTGGGCAAATTTGAAGTTGGCTAGCGATGATGTTATTTTTACAACGATTACAAAGCACCTCCCCTAAACGTTCACAACCTCTACAGTAGTGAGGAGCAAGGAGGTCTAAAAGCTTTGGAAATGTTGTATTTTTTACACTATTTGGCATGATTTTCTTGATTTTACTACGAAGATGGTATATAATAAAGCATAACAATATAAGTGGAGGAAATATGGCTCGTACAAACAGTGACGATTTGCTGATGGAGGATGATCTCGCCGCTGCGTTCCTAGGTGAAGATATGGATGTCACCGCACCTGTTGAGGCTGAGGAACCAGTCGTAGAGGATGTTCCGCAAGAAGAAGGCGAACCGGTCGAAGATGAATGGGTGGATACGGACGAGTTTCCTGGACAGTTAGCAGTAGATGTCTATGAAACCGCCGACAAGTTAGTAGTAAAAGCTCGCACCGCTGGCATCTCGAAATCTGATCTCGATGTCAGTATTTCTGACAATATTTTGACTATTTCCGGTGTATTGTCTGGTGGTGAAGATGAGCAGACTACTAGGTGGCACATTCAAGAGTGCTATTGGGGTGAGTTTTCACGTACGATTGCGCTTCCTGTTCAAGTACGCGAGGACGAGAACAGTGTGAAGGCAGAGCTCAAAGATGGTGTGCTTACCATTATGTTTGAGAAGGAGAAAACTGAAGCTCCAAAGAAGATTGCGATTCAGTAAATCTAAGATCTCCCTAGTTGTAGGGAGATTTTTGTTGACATAAAAAATATCTCCCGGATGGGAGATATTTGTAGATGTTATAATTAGGCATCACCTAGAATGGTATCAAGGACGAATTGGACAATCGCAAAGGCTAACACACAGATAACGAGGCCAACTACACCGTAGAGGATAGTGTCTTTAGCTTTTTTGACTTTACCGGCATCACCAGATGAAGTCATGTAGTTGACACCACCAATAATAATGACGATAACACAGACGAGACCAAGTATGCCGATGACGGATTTGATGATTGTGCTGACATTTGTCCATAAACTTGCGCCTGGATCAACAGGGTCTACTGGGACTCCTATTGTGTTGCTGCCTGCGTTGCTGCCAAGAGTTGTGATTAGTTCTTTCATTTTTTATCCTTTATGATTAATTTAGTATTATTTTATAACTATTCTTTAAAAAATGCAATATCATTTTGGACAAGGGTGGTATGGTAAGCTTCTTCTTCATCGTCTTTTTCTGCTTTATTTGAGAGAAGATCATCAATGACAAATTGGACGATAGCAAATGAGAGCGCGCAGATAATTAGGCCAATCACAGCATAGAGAATTGTGTCCTTGGCTTTTTTGACTTTGTTCGAATCGCCAGATGAGGTCATGTAATTGACGCCACCGATGACAATAAAGATTACGGCAACGATGCCTAGAACAAGGATAATCCCTTTTAGGATGGTGGAAAGAGCATTATCGAGAGTACCTGTTGACTGGTTAGGACAACCGGCAGCTGCTCTAACCTCGTCGGAAACATTTCCATTGTCACAAATACTGTTAGTAGCGTGAGTTGGTAAAGAAGTAAACAGACAACTTCCCAAGACGCCTGCGATGATAAGAGGTACTATTTTAATAGATTTTTTAATCATGGATCTCCTTTGATATGATTATTTCTTTATTGTTTGCGTAGGTGGTGTTTGGGATGGTAGTAGCAGCGTCAGAAATAATACCAGATACGAAGGCAGTAATTACTTCGGCGAGTGCAACTATTATGAGGCCAATTACAGCATAGATAATGGACTGTTTGGCTTTTTGGAGCTTATTGGGGTCCCCTGCTGAAGTCATGTAGCCCACGCCGCCATAAAGGACAAAAACAACACAAACGATGCCGGCTATTGCGATAACCCATTGAATGCCACTGGAGATCATTTCGCTTGCGCTGTTGACGCATTCGGTTCTAGCGCAATCGGCACTGAAATCTGCACCGAGGGCGATGCGAATTGAGTTGACTATGATATGGGCCAACATTACAATAGCTAGGCCAATAAATGCATGGACGAGGGTTTTTTTACCGGCGGCGATTTTGCCTGGTTCGCCGCTGGACATCATGTAAAGATATCCACCATAAATGACATAACCTAATACAAGATAAGCAGCGATAATAGTAATGTCAGTCAGGACATTGGCAGCGATAGTCCAAACGCCGGATTTGATGGAATCTGCATCGTGGATATCGACACCACAGTCCCATGAGGTAAGACCGAGGAAATTGGTGCGGCATTCTCCAATATAACTAGCTGCAGAAGCTGATTGGCTAGAGTATAATGCGACGGTAGATAAAGTGGTTAGAAATAAAGCAATCGCTACAATAGTTTTCTTAATCATACTTTTATCTTAGCATAAAAGTAGAAAATGTCTAGTTTTTGAAAAGTGGTTGTGGTTATGACATAGATTTGACTAACAGATAAAAAAAGGGGTTTACCTCTTGACAAAAGTGCTTATGCGTGCTATAATTGTCGTACGCCTTAAAAGAAGGCCTATCTTGAAAGGTCATAATAGGGAGGCGAAGAATAACTATGAGTGGTAAAAAATCCTCAAAATTTGAAAGGTTAAGGGCGCTTTTGGCTGGATTTTTGGTGTTCATAGGTATTTTTACAGGGGTAGGTAGTACGGTTTTACAAGCTGGTGAAGCCTATGCTGTTTCAAGTAATGATGATACTGTTTTGACAGAAACTAGTAATAACGAGGGTGATGACAATTCTGATGAACAAGAAATAGACAATAATGAGAATTCTGATTCTGATGAAAACACCAATGATAGTACTACAAATAATACTTCAGCTGCTGTAGGTACCGGCAATGGGAAAAATGATACTTGTAAAGATAGCCTGGGCGCACTAGGTTGGTTAGTTTGTCCCGCAACAGGGGCGATCGCAAAGGGTGTGGATTTTCTATATAACTTAATTAGTGATTTCTTGGTGATTAATCCAATTCCTACAGAGGACGGTACACCGGTATATGAGATTTGGAAGTATTGTCGTGGATTTACGAATATCGTATTTATTATCTTTCTTTTGATTGTGATTTATTCGCAAATAACAGGGATAGGTATTTCTAATTACGGGATTAAGAGATCTTTGCCGAAGTTGATTGTGGCAGCGGTTATGGTTAACCTCAGTTTTGTGATTTGTCTACTAGCAGTTGATGCGTCGAACATTATTGGTAACAGTTTGAGAGGGCTGTTCACATCTATTCAGGAAACGACGTTGGCAGCGAGTTCAATGGAAGCAGGCGCATCGTCTTATACTGAAATGTACAGTGCGATTGCAGGTGGGGGAGCTTTGGCGCTTGCGGGAACAGCGATTGCTTTTGAGGCTGGCGCAATATGGATGTTAATTCCGACGGCATTGGGGGCTTTGGTAGCTGCGGTGACGGGTCTGCTTACGATTGCATTACGCCATGCGGTGGTGGTGCTTTTGATTATGATTTCGCCACTGGCTATGGTAGCAAATATTTTACCGAATACTGAGAAGTGGTTTAAGAAATGGAAAGATTTATTGTCTAGAATGTTAGTATTTTACCCGATGTTCTCATTGCTATTTGGTGCGTCAAGTTTGGCTGGCTTTGCAATTATTATGAGTGCGAAGAGCGGATGGGGCTTACTACTTGGTACAGCAGTGCAGGTTTTCCCATTGTTCTTCTCGTGGTCGCTCATGAAGATGTCTGGTACGTTCCTTGGTGATATTAATTCGAAGATGCGTGGGTTGGCAGCTGGTCCACTTGCGACAAACCGTGGTTGGGCGGATTCGCATCGACAGACAACTAAATCGAATATGTTAGCTTCTGATAAGAGTACGAGAACACCATCATTGAGATTGATGCAATTTATTAATAATCGTCGAATTGGTAGAGAAGAAGATATGAGTGAGAGTGTGGCATTAGCGAGAAATCGTGCTTTGGCGGCGCGAGCGCAAAGGAACTGGCAAGGTCGTGGAGCGACGGGTGCGCCAACGAAGCGAGGAGAGAGGGCCTATGGTAGAATTGCACAGAATCTTGAATATCAACGTGTGATTGAGCGTGATAAGAATACGATGAATAAAGGCCTTGGTTATCTAGCTGCAAAGGGAACTGTACAAAGAGCTCGGTTAGATAAATTAGATGCAAGAGTCGTGTCTGCTTCTGATTTATTGAAAGTTGAGCAGGCGCGTGGTGAAAAAATTGAATATGAAAATGCAAGAGGGTTCCATGGTAGGATGGAAGGTGCGATGAATGCACATATGGATAGTGTAAATGGGTTTAAGATGGAAAATGGAGTAATGGTGCCTAGAGAAGGGTATAAATTCCACTTCGACCCAAATAATTTGTCGCAGACTTCAGAGATGGCTAGGTATAATGCGATGCATCAAATTATGGAGGGGAGCGAAATCGATGTACAATATGCAGTTGCAACATCGGCGCATGCTTATGATACACAGAAGAAGATGTTTGATACTAAAATGCAAAAATACTTTGAAATGGCGCCTCCGACACAAGATGTGGTCAATCGTTTGAATGAAATTACGAAACGTGCAAATGCGAGTGTAGATATTGATGCGATTGTATCTGGCTTGAGAGTGTTGAATCAACGTGGTGATACAGATTTGATGAGAATGCAGATAGAAAATGTACTGAATAGTAGAGACGGGATCGAATTGGGTTCACATGCAGCGCAATCTTTGGCGAGTTTCTTGATGTTTGAAGTCAAAGATAATGACCCGTTCCTAAGGAGATATGGTAAATATATTAATCTTGAAACTGCAAAAATTTATAATGAAAATGCAGATCATCCAGAAAAAATGCGTAAAAATAAGAGACTGTCACTTAGTGAGTATATTACTGGTGAGTATGATGACTGGATAGAGGATGATTGGGAAAAAGATAGCACCGGTGCGCCAATACGAACGCATCGACTTGGAAAATCGAAGAGACCTCTAAAGACTTTGATTGAAGGTACATCGCTTGATAATGTCGAGAGGACTGCTTACAAAAACTTAGATGATATGTTGATGAATGCATATAGTGATGAGAATGGCGTAGTTGATATTAACAAATATTTGAAGCGTCGTGAAGAAATTGAAACGGCGATTGGCCCTGCGTTTATTTCGGCCAGCTTGAAATATTTGTCTGGTAGTGAGCAATTAAAAAATGCAGTAAGCTTCTTGACGGGCTATGATGAGAACGGTAAAGCAAGATGGGATGAAGGAGGCGACTTGGCAGGCAGCAAGGATGCGGAGCAATACTTCAGGAAGAAAACAATTCAGTATATCGAGAACCAAACTCCAGTACAGATTTTTGGGTTACGCTCGGATTACTATGCTTCGCTTTCAAATCACTTATATAAGGCTTATGAAGAAGCTGATACAAGCGATTGGGATGAAGATGCAATTTCAGAACGCAATGAGTTGATGAAAGAGCGTGCTGAAATTCAGACGAGGTATAGTGATTTGCCTGCTGAAGAGGCGAATAGTCGACGTGAGAAAGATATGAAAGCTTTGAGGAATAAGATGGTGGGTGCTCAGTTTAGACAGATTTTGGATTCTAAAGGTAAGCTTAATCAGATTTATAGGACTCGTCGTTCTGGTGGTGGTAACAGCGCGAAAGACTGGCTACGTGATTGGCTTGATTTGGATAATGAAGCAATCATCAATATGAAATTAAATGCGGATCGTGAGAAAACGCAAGCCGAATTAAAGAAATTAAAAAAACCTTCTAAAAAACCGTCAGAAGGGGATTCGGATATTGATGATGTTTCTAGTGGAAGGATATATACTGAAGCAGATAGGGCGAGCTTCACTTCATATATTGATGATCTTTGGCATGATATGAAGGAAGAAGATGTCGAGACATTTTATGATGCATCTTTGAAATTTATTACGGAGAATTTGGGTAAGAATAGTTATATAGCTCATGAATATAGCAGATTCCATAAAGATGACCCATATGCAGATAGTCATGTATTGAAAGAGTTTTTGATGGATATTTTGAATAATCTGGATAATTATTAGAATGCTAAAAACTCAAACTGCCAAGATTTGCTTGGCAGTTTTTGTTTATGCTTATCAATATAATTATGTTATAATAATTGTATGGCACAATATAAGGTGCCTCAGGATGTTGAGGCGGATGATAAATTACTCGGGCCGTTTAGTTTTCGGCAGTGCGTTTATCTTTTGATAGCTGGTATTTTGATTGCGATAGCAGTAGCTCTGTTTTCGCTGTTCCCATTACTTGCAATTATACCTATAATACCGGCGTTTTTCTTTCTAGTGTTGGCATTGCCGCTCAAGAAAGATCAACCGATGGAAACATACTTAGCAGCGATTGTGTCGTATTATCTTAAGCCGCGTAAGAGGGTTTGGACACCTGGGCAGAAGGAATCAACTATTCAGATAACCGCTCCGAAGATTGTTGAACAATCGCGTACGCGTGATATCACTGGTGAAGAAGCTACACATAGATTGTCGTTTTTGGCTGACATTGTGGATACTGAGGGTCAAGCAATTAAGAATGTTGGTGGTAATAACCAGGTGAGCGAGGAAATAGTTAAAGAAGCGAATTCGATGAGCGATATGTTTGAGACTTCTCATTTTGCAAACCTTGAGACCACTATTGCTCAAGACGAGAACAAAAGGCATGAAGAAGTGATGAGGGAAATGCGTGAGGCGATTGCACAAAGTGAGGATATAACTGGTACTATCAAAAAACGTAGTGATAAGGAAGAACCGGAGCAAGCTCCGGCGGTAAGGGCTGAAGTGAAGACTTCGTTGTCATCGACGAGTACAGTAGGGGCAAAACCAGATTTTGGGTCATCAGTAGTAGTAACACCGGGTGCTCCAATACAAACTGAGCCTGTGGAAAAGTCTAATCAGGTTAGAAAAGAATCAAGTGAAAAACCTGAAAAAAGTTCGTTAAAAGCTAGTATAATAGAATTAGCAAATAATCCTGATTTTTCTATAGCGACCATCGCGAAAGAAGCTAACCGTATTAATGGAAAGGAAGAGGGCGAAGTTTTTATATCGCTACATTAAAGTATGAATCCACAGCAAATGAATCCTAACGCACCACAAGTGATTATGCCTGGTCAACAACCGGTGCCACAGGGTGCTGCGCCGCAAATGATGATGCCTGGGCAGATGCCAGCGCAACAGATGCCGATGCAACAAATGCCTGGGCAAGCACCAGTACAGCAGATGGGAAATCAAAATGCTGCAGGGATTGGCTCGGCGGCAATGGCAGCACAACAGGCTGCGCCGGTTTCTCCAAATAAAGAAGCGCCTTCATCTACGCAAGCGACTTTGTTAATATCAGAGTTGCGCGATAACGTGGTGATTATGAAAGACGGATCGTTTAGAGCCGTGGTGGCTTGTAAGTCAATTAATTTTGATTTGATGAGCGAAACGGAGAGAGAGGGCGTAGAATATTCGTATCGTAATTTCTTAAACTCGTTGAAGTTTACGACACAGATATTGATTCGAAGCCAAAGAGTAGATATTGGGCCTTACATTGAGAGATTGTCAGAGATTCGACGTAACAATGATAATATGTTGCTTGGTGTATTGATGGACGATTACATTAACTTTATTGATGTTTTGTCGCAAGAAGCAAATATTATGGACAAGTCTTTCTTTATCATTATTCCTTACTATTCTTCGCCGGATATGGAAAAAGAATTGCAGCAGACAAAAAACTTTTTCAGATCTTTTTCACGTACAAAAACTTCTGATGTAACAAGGATTGATAGAGCAACTTATGACAAAGCTTTGACTGAATTGACAAACAGGGTTGATTCAGTAATGGCTGGACTGTTCCAGATTGGAATTCATTCAGTACGTCTTAACACTAAGGAACTGGCTGAGCTTTATTATAACTTTAATAACCCAGATACGGCAGTTAGAGAACCTTTGGTGGACTTTTCAAAATTAGCGACGATGTATGTTAAAAAAGGTGATAAGCAGGGAGGAGAGGCGTAATGGCTAAGAAACGTCAATTGACAGCAGCAGAGATTGCGGCGCAAAATGAAGCGATGGAAGCCGCAGAAATTCAGCACGCGTTTGAGCAAGGTACGAATACTTTACGTGATTTGATTTCGCCTTCAGCGATTGAAATTCATTCTGATTATTTTAGGTTAGGGAATAAGTACGGGCGAACGATGTATGTTTATGGATATCCAAGGACTTTGTATACTGGGTGGTTGTCGCCAATTATTAATATTGATGAAGTATTAGATGTGTCGATGTATATTTATCCAGTGGAGTCGGCAGTAGTAATGAAAAACTTGAAAACGAAAGTGACGCAACTTGAAGCATCGATGAATCTTAATGCTGAAAAGGGTAAGATTCGTGATCCAGAACTTGAAGCAGCAATCAACGATGCAGAAGAGTTGCGTGATCAGTTGCAGGTAGGTGAGGAAAGATTCTTCCGATTTGGCCTATATGTGACGCTTTGGGCAGATTCTTTGGATGAAATGAAATTTGTACAGCAGAAGATTGAAACGATTTTTGGTCAGCAGATGGTGTTTTCAAAGGTTGCAAATTCGCAACAAGAGCAAGGGTTGAATTCGATTACGCCACAATGCATGGATCAATTACAGATTCGTCGTAATATGAATACGGGTGCGATTTCAACATCATTCCCATTCACCTCGGCAGATTTGACACAAGACAAAGGGATTTTGTATGGCATCAATATGCATAATAATGGTTTGGTGATTTTCGATAGATTCTCACTGGAGAATGCCAATATGGTGGTATTTGCAAAATCTGGTGCTGGTAAATCATTTACAGTGAAATTAGAAGCTTTGAGATCGATGATGGTGGGGGCAGAGATTTTAATTATTGACCCTGAAAATGAGTATCAGAAATTATGTGATGCGGTAGGCGGGGCTTATATTAGATTGTCTCTTAATTCAGATGTGAGGATTAATCCGTTTGATTTACCGAAAGTAGTAGATGCAGAAGATGCGAATGATGCTTTGAGAGCTAATTTGGTGACTTTGCATGGTTTGTTTAGAACGATGCTAGGGGGGAATCAAATGGCTTCGGGTGGGCAAATGGTGCCAGCATTAACTGCAGCTGAAGAAGCGGATCTCGATCAGGCTCTTATAGACACTTATGCGCGAGCAGGGATTACTTCAGATCCATTGACGCATCAATCGACGCCGCCGACAATTATGAATTTGTATGATACGCTTTTGCATATGGAAGGTTCTGGGCCGGCTTTGGCGCAGAGACTACGTAAATATACGACAGGTACATTTGCGGGGATTTTCTCACAACAATCAAATATTGATATTAACAACCAGATGGTAGTGTTTAATATTCGTGATTTGGAAGAAGAACTTCGTCCAGTGGCAATGTATATTGTGTTGTCACATATTTGGAATATTGTTAGAGCATCGCAGAAGAAACGTTTGCTAATTGTGGATGAGGCATGGCAATTGATGCAGCATGAGGATTCGGCAAACTTTATGTTCTCACTAGCTAAGCGAGCACGTAAGTATTATCTAGGTCTTACGACAATTTCGCAGGATGTGGAAGATTTCATGGGTTCGAAAATGGGACGTGCGATTGTGGGTAACTCGTCAATGCAGTTATTGTTAAAGCAATCAGTATCGGCAGTAGATGTGTTATCAGACGTGTTTAAATTGACTGAAGAAGAGAAGCGTAGGTTATCGAACTTCCCGGTGGGGCAGGGACTATTCTTTGCGGGGCAAAACCACGTGCATATTCAAATTATTGCGTCAGAGACTGAAGAAGGTTTGATCACAACGAATCCAGCGCAGAAGGCGGCGGGGTAACAATAAGCTGTTGAATTGGTTTGGAGACTGTTAATCTGGTTTTTGTTTGTCGTGAGACAATAAATGTTAATTTTATGTTCCTGAAATGCAACGTACTGTTCTTCCGCTGTATTTACCAGTAATAACGTTAGCGACATTGACTTCTGAAATGCCAATATCAGATATATAGGCATTGTATACGTTACTATATGCAGTGGGTGACCAATATTCACCCCAGCTATTACGACTACGGATCGGAAGTGTTCCGATACCAGAAAGAACAGTATTAATAGGATACGAACGGTATGTGTTTGACATTACTATTCCAGTGGGATTAGTGTCAGAATCTGATTTATCGCCGTTGCCACCTAGAGTAATATGTAATTGGGCAGACTCACTGTTTGGTATGTTACTAGTATCTCCGTTTGTTGGTAGATGCCAACCTTTTGGACAGATATCGCCACCTACATTTGTATTTTCAGTTTGAATACTATGGACACCGTTTCCTGCAGTAGCAGAATACCAATTGTAATAATTACCATAACTATATACATCTCCAGCTGGATCGTAGTTAGATGCTGTGTTATTAACGAATAAGGTTGTATTGTCAGTCCTAATACGCGATTGGTCATCACAAACTAAAGAACCAGTATTACACCATCCTTCTGGAGCGGTAGTTGCATTATAAGCTATTGATGAATTTGGTGAAAGATGATTAGAAGTTACACCTGTATCATAGACATTCGTGAGCGGAAGTGACGGGTTATTGGTATTTGAAGATGAAAGCGTGGCAGAGTCATCTAGCCTTAAGTTTTCCATCATCCAACATTTACTATCAGCTAATTTAGCCACGGCATAAACATTATTGTCTCTAGTATCTCTAAGTGCAGTGACACTACCAATACTCATACTGCTGCAGCCAGACCAGTTTTGCATATTACCAGCAGGAGCTAGCCATTTAGCGTAGAGTTTAAGTCTGCTAGTACTATATTGCCCAGCAGCGAATTCTATAGTTTGTTGTGGCCCATAATTGGCCCCGGTGCCATCAGGTTTAGTATTCCAAGAAATGAAGCCATAACCATCACGTTTGTAATTTGGTGCATAGAGTCTAGCGGAAGTATCAGTTTCCAGAATTTCCTGGTTGCCCATTTCGCCTTCTACATTATTAGGGTTAGATACATTGGCAAAATAGCAAATGTTCCCATTAGGACAATCATTCCACATGGCATAAAGTGTAATAGTATTTCCGACCGTAGTTAAATCGGTGACGGATTGTTGGTCGGTGTAGGTTATCCCACTGCCATCTTGAGCCGTATTCCAACCAACAAAATAGTAGCCAGATGGAGCGGTGAAACCATTAGCTGTTAATTGTGTGGAAACTCCTTCATAGATGGTTTGGTCATTCATAGTACCGGTACCAGTGATTAGATTGCCTTCAAAGTAACTAGCAGGACTGAAGTGGACATTATATCGCATACACGCATCCGCAATCGTAGCAGTATAAATAATAGTGCCATTATTATTAGAATTATTGGCGTCGGGGATCATTTTATAGTTACCTACGGGTATAGAACTGGATGATGATACACCATAGTATATATTAAAGCTATCATTAATATTTGTACTGCTAGGGGAAGCTAATGGTGTTTTAATTGTAGCAGGGTTATTTAGTGTAGGTACTGGGCTAAAGATGTCGTCAGCCGTTGGAGTGGTAGTAGGATTAGCGTTATTATAATAATATCCCCATGAGTTAGGATTGTTCTTTAGACTAGCTATACCATTAACTGGTGTGAAGTAAGTGTCTGATTGGTTATTAGCTGAATTACCATTGAGATAGAGATTATTATTATTAACTGATGTATTAATAGTAAAGTTATAACCATACCTACAAGTAGTTGCTACATTAATACTATCTGCACTGATGGCTGTATCTGCATCTGCTGTGACATTGATGTTTTGTGAGCCTGAGGAGGTGAGGGTGAGGGTGTAATTGGTGGCGGAAGTATTAGAAGATATCAAAATAGTCCCAAAAAGACTTAATAATATGAGACTGATTAGGGTTTTAAGATTTAATGTTTTAATCACGAGAACTACTTTCTTATGTGGCTGCTCTTATTTACTTAGTTTACATAATTATTATAGCATAAACAGTATATCTACAAAAAATTATTATAAGGTAGATAATTAGCACTCTTGCGTTTTGAGTGCTAGTGATATATAATATATATTATGGCAAAACGTGATTATTATGAAGTTTTAGGCGTATCTAAGAACGCTTCTGATGATGAGATTAAGAAGGCTTATCGTAAATTGGCGATTAAATATCATCCGGATAAAAATCCTGGTGATAAGGAAGCTGAAGCGAAATTTAAGGAAATTAATGAAGCGCATGATGTATTGTCTGATAAACAAAAACGCGCACGTTATGATCAATTTGGACATGCTGGTGTAGGTGGGGCTGGTGGAAATCCATTTGCTGGTGGCGCTAATCCATTCGGACAAGGTGGGAATTTCAATTTCAATGGGCAAACATTTAACTTTGATTTTGGCGGTGGTGGATTTGATGATATTTTGGGAAGTATTTTTGGGTTTGGTGGTCCAAGAAGGCCACGCAAAGGAGCTGATTATCAGACGACAGTAAATTTGACTTTTGAAGAAGCGGTTTTTGGCACAACAAAATCTGTGTCAGTAGAGGGTAAGGATTTGAAAGTAAAAATTCCGGCCGGGATTGATGATGGAATGTCAATTAGATTACATGGTAAAGGTGGACCGGCACCAGAAGGTGCGACGGAACGCGGTGATTTGTATGTAAAAATTCGCGTAAAACCACACAAGCATTTGACGCGGGAAGGCGCAATTATATTATCAGAAGAAAAAATCAGTATGGTAGATGCGGCGCTTGGATGTGAAATTGATGTTGAAACAGTGGATGGTAAGATTACGATGAAGATACCAGCTGGTACGCAATCCGGAACTCCATTTAAGTTGTCGGGACATGGTGTGCCGTTTAGAACGGATGGTGATAGAGGCCCACACATTGTGACAATAATTGTGGAAACACCAAAAAATCTGTCACGTAAGCAGAAAGAATTATTGGAAGAATTCAAAAAATCTAAGAAACGCGGATTTTGGGGTTAAGCTGAAATACGCAGTTCGACAAGACCAGTTGAAGTGTTGCGGACGACAAGATCGACGCCGTTGGCGGCGCGTTCGATTCGGTGGGTGACCCAGCCGTCAGAATTGCGAACGACGAGGGAATCAGAAATTAGGCTTCCTTCAATATAGGAAGTAGACCCATCTGGAGCGCGATAAAGTACCCCATTTCTGAGTAACATTTCTTTTAGTTCACCCACTGTAAATCCATAATTATTCACTTTTAGTGTATATCTTAAATTATGAAAATGCAAGCACTAGGAGTTTCAAAATGGGCCTTTTTGTGGTATAATGAGGGTGGAAATTTAAATTTGATGTTATTTGTTAACCCGCTAGTATAGAGAAAAATACTAGCAAAAACAATTAGAAAGGGACTCTATGGAAATTGTTATCCCAATTATTGCCGCAGCGGCAGGTGTTGCTGCTGGTGCGGGCGGGATTTTTGCATACAATAAGAAAAATGAAAAGGGTGGCAAAGACAAGGCTGATGATTTGGTACGTAAAGCTAAGCGTGAAGCGTCAGACATTGTTTTGTCAGCTAAAAAAGAAGCTGCTAAAGTTACTGAAAAGAATCAACAGGAAGAAAACGAACGTCGTCGTGAATGGAAGCGTACAGAGAACCGTTTGGCAGAACGAGAGACTGCACTTGATACTAAGTTAGACCAGTTGGAAAAGAAAACTGAAAAATTAGTACGTGAAGAAAAAGAATTGGATGAATTAAAAAACGAAGTACGTGATATTCGTACAAAACAGCATGAAAAATTAGAAAAAATTGCAGGGCTGTCTAAAGCGGAAGCACGTGAAAAATTAATGAAAATGACTGAAAATGATATCAAGCAAGATTTGGTGGGTTTGGTAGTTAAAGAACAAAAGGAAATCAAACATGGTGTAGACGAAGCTGCGCAAGCGATGCTTCTTACCGCAATGGAGAGAATGTCGTCGGAAGTAACAGCTGACCGTACAATTACAGCTTTGAAGTTGCCTGATGATGATATGAAAGGACGAATTATTGGTAAGGAGGGGCGCAATATTCAGGCTTTGCAACGAGCGACTGGTGTGGATATTTTAGTTGATGATACACCTGGTATGGTAGTGCTTTCTTCGTTTGATCCAATTCGTCGTCAAGTAGCAAGGTATGCTTTGGAACGTTTGATGAAAGATGGGCGTATTAATCCAGCTTCGATTGAAGATTCTGTAGCAAAAGCAGAACGTGAAATTGAAAAAGAAGTAGTGCGAGCTGGTGAGGATGCAGCACGCGAAGTTGGGGTAGTAGGTATCCCACGAGAAATATTGCACTTACTTGGTGAATTGAAATTTAGAACATCTTACGGACAAAACGTATTGCTACATTCAATTGAAATGGCGCATGTGGCAGGTATGATTGCAGAAGAAATTGGTGCGGATAAGCGAATTGCAAAAACTGCAGCACTTTTACATGATATGGGTAAGGCAGTGACGCACAAAATTGAAGGTAAGCATGCGGATATTGGTGCAGAATTAGCTAAGAAATATGGTATGAGTGATACAGTCGTACATGCGATTGCAGCACACCATGATGATATTGAACCAACTACACCAGAAGCAATTATTGTGAAGATTTGTGATGCGATGAGTGCAGCGCGTCCTGGAGCACGCAACATCTCAGCAGAGAACTTTGCAGAAAGAATGCGTGATCTTGAAAATATTGCAACTTCATTCCAAGGCATTGACAAGGCTTATGCGATTTCGGCAGGTCGTGAAATACGTGTGATTGTAGAACCAAAGCAGATTGATGATTTGTCAGCACTTAAGTTGGCACGCGATATTGCAAATAAAATTGAAGCAACGATGAGCTATCCTGGTATTATCAAGGTAAATGTGATTCGTGAAACGCGTGCAGTAGAGTACGCAAAATAGTCGTGCTATAATTTAGCTATGAGTGAACGAAAAACGTTTTGGGAGAGCCGACGCGAGTTTTTGGATAAGAAAATTAAGTTAGAACGATATCAAAAAATTGGTGTATTGCTTTTGGTGATTGTGCTGAGTGGATTTGCGGGTTGGTTATGGGAGTTTTGTTTACAAGAAGTGTCTGGTGGATTTCAAGGACTATATATTAAAGGCGGTAATCTTTCGCCGTGGATAAATATTTATGCGTATGGAGCGGTCTTAATAATTGGCACGACGTATCGTTTGCGAAAAAACCCTTGGTTGGTGTTTTTAGTATCGGCAGTGGTATGTGGAGTGTTGGAAGGATTGGCTGGATGGTTGGTATATAGCATCTTTGATGGAGCGAGGTATTGGAACTATTTGAATTCGTGGTGGGGATTTGGTAGTATTAATGGATTCGTGTGTCCGGTGAGTGTGATAGCGTTTGGACTTGCGGCGGTAGCATTAATATATTGGGCGTTGCCGTGGTGTATCCATGTGGCGCGCACGATGTCAAAGCGAGCGTTTTTGATTATGACGATTTCATTATTCTCGGCAGTGATGGTAGATGATGTGGTAAATTTAATTTTAAAAAGTATGGATTTGCCGACGGCAATGAATTTGTATGAGAGTTGGGGATGGCAGTACCGAAGCAAATAAATAATTATAAAGAACTTTGCGAAGCGTTGACGCGTGAAGCGACTGAAAAGAACCGGGAATTTAATGAAAAAATAATCCCAACTAAAAGAAAGATTTTGGGAGTGAAAGCGCCGGTAGTTAGAAAGCTAGCTGCGATGGTACCACGTGAGAAAATTGATGAGTTTTTGAAGAATAAGCCAGTGACATTAGAAGAAGTACTAGCGAGAGGATTTTTGGTTTGCAGGTTGCCGTATGGTGAAATGGTTTTGGTGTTTGACTCACAAGTAAAGTACATTGATGATTGGTGTTCGTGTGATACGTTTTGCTCGGGACTGCGCAAAAGTTTAAAATTACATGAGGATGAATTTTTAAAATTAAAAATTGAAAAATTATTGAAGGGTTCGCGAGAATATACGACGAGAGTGGGACTAGTACTTTTAAAATGTTATTATGTGAAAGCGGAATACTTGGAGATGATTTTTGAACAGGTAGAACGACTGGCTTCGCGCGAAGAGTATTATATACGGATGGCGATTGCGTGGTTGTTGTCGGAATGTTTTATTAAATATCCTACGGCAACGACGGCATATTTGATAGATTCTAATTTACCAAAATGGACGTTTAATAAGACAATCTCAAAAATTTGTGATTCGTATCGAGTGGATGCAGAAACGAAAGAAATGCTTAAAAGAATGCGAAAATAATTATTGTATAATTAAAAAAAGGAGTGAGGTATATGTATCGGAAAGAGTTTATGGAGATGGCGATTGAGGAAGCGAAAGCTGGAATTACGGCTGGTGATGGCGGGCCGTTTGGCGCGGTGATTGTGAAAGATAGTGAAGTGATTGCAACAGGACATAACTGTGTATTAAAAAATAATGATTCAACATGCCATGGCGAAATAGATGCAATTAGAAAAGCAGAACAAAAACTTGAAACTTACGATTTAACTGGATGTGAAATTTATACAACTGGTGAACCTTGTCCGATGTGTCTCGCGGCGGTGATGTGGGCAAATATTGATAAAGTGTATTATGGGTGCACACTTGAAGATAATGCAAAGATTGGATTCCGGGATGAGAAGTTTGATAAATTGATGGGAGAAAGAGCGAATTTGCCGGAAGGATTATTGGAAGAGAAAGACAGGGAATTATGTTTAGAATTGTTCGATGAATATAAAAAAATGGGAGAAACGATTTATTAAGGTAAATAAAAATGAGCGTGAGTATTAAAGGATATCATAAAGAATTAAAGGAGCGTTTTGAAGCTGAAGAAGAAAGATTACGTAAGGTATTAGGTGATGATGTAGTGATTGAACACGTGGGGAGTTCGGCGGTTGGAATTGGTGGGAAGAATATCGTAGACATATTAGTGGGAGTGAAAACAACTGAAGACATGGTACCGGTGCGAGATTTGTTAACGTCGGCGGGATATCGTGAAGGGCACGACACGCATCCGGAAAGAATCTTTATGGCGCTACGCGCAAATGATGATGGGACGGATCGGGAAACTGGTGAAGGCGACTATCATGTGCATATCGTAGTGAATGAGTCGGAAGAATGTATGAATATGATTCGGTTGCGCGATTTTCTACGTGCGAATCCTGAGGAGGCGAAAAAATATTTTGAAATGAAGTCAGTTTTTGCTAAAGAAGCTGGGTATGATAGAAAAACATACAAGGCTTTAAAAAGTAAATATGTGAGTAAGTTAATTAAAAAAGCGAAAGATTCATTATAATGTAATATATGAAAGGAAAATAATGAAGATTGAATATTTGGGACATGCGTGTTTTAGATTAGATGATCAATTAGTGATTGATCCATATAAGGATGGGTCGGTGCCAGGGTTGGTGGATTTACGCACGTCGGCGGTGAAAGTGATTTGCACGCATGAACATGCGGACCACAGTGGGCGTGAATGTGTAGAATTGGTGCCTGGTGAATGTGAGTTTGAAATAAAAGAAGTAGCGAGCTTTCATGATGATCAGAAGGGAGCGCTTCGTGGACCAAATACGATATTTGTGATAACAAATGAAGCGGGGGAGAAACTAGTACATTTAGGTGATTTGGGACATTTTCCGGATGAAGAGCAGCTAGCTGCGATTGCGAGTGCAGACTATCTACTAATTCCGGTGGGTGGGTATTATACGATTGATGCGGAGATGGCAATGAAGATTTGTGAGGCTACGAATCCGAAATACATAATTCCGATGCACTATCGGACTAGTGAATCTGGGTATCCGGAACTTGCGACGGTGGATGAATTTGTGAAGTTGGCGGATGAAGCGGGGTTGGGCGACAAAATCGAAAAAGACTTTATAAAAAATTAAACTTATAACTAATTTGGAGAAAAAGATGAAAAAGATTGTTTATTTGACAACCAATAAATTTAAGGTGCGTGAAGCAGAAATGGTGCTACGCGATAAATATGGATTTGATTTAGAAATAATTGATCCAGATTTTGAGATATATGAAATTCAGGCTAAAACATGTGGAGAAGTGGCTGGTTTTTCTGCTCAATATGCAGCAAATAAAATCGGGAAGCCATGTCTAAAATCGGATACAGGTTTATATATCGATGCTTTAGGTGGATTACCTGGTCCGTATAATGCATATTTTGACAAGCAGATTGGGTATAAAAAATTTTTGACGATGTTGAAGAACGAAAAGAATCGTAAGGCACGTTTGGAACATTGTTTTGCCTACTGCGAACCCGGAAAAGAACCAGTAATATTTAGTGGTGAGACGATGGGTACAATTGCTAAAGAAGCACGTGGCAACGATGGCCGATGGCACGATTTCTTCTTTATCCCGGATGGCGAAACGAAGACGTTGGCTGAGATTGGTGACGAAGATCCGATGAGAAAAAACGCGTTTTTCGGGTCGGCGATTCACGATTTTGCGAAATGGTATAAAGAACAAAGATAGAGAATGATGGGGTGGGGGTTGTGATTATTGTTGGAGTGTGTCTATAATGTGGCGGGTTGGAGAAGTTTTGTTTGCGAGCAATGTAGATTCCCCTCGTAGTGGGCGAACTCGTGTTTTACGGGTTCGCTCCTGGATGGGGGGATTTATACGTTGGTATTCTAGAAGGCCTCGGTGGATGCCCCCGATTTGTAAATAAAAACAAAAAGGAGGTTGCTATGGAGATAGAGTTTTACTTTAGATTCAAGCTTAAACCGAAAACAAAAAAAGTTACTGTCGTCGTAGACGAACAGTAACAGCTCTCTAACCATGGTAGGATTCTAGATCCTCCTGCCATCATTATATTAATGCTAATCAGTAATGTCAACTACTTTTCTGGTTTGTCTGTGATGGTGACGCCACCGAAGCCGCCGGCTGCATCAATATAGATGGTGTATTTGCCTTTTTCGGTGGCGTTTTTGCGGTCATCGGAAAAACCACCAAAAATGAAGCCAGATTTTAGTTTGACTTTGACATCGTCTGGAACGATAATATCGATACCGCCGAAGAGAGTGAAGGCTTTGATGACGGTATCTTTGTCGAATTTAGCGTTTTTGAGATTTAATTTAGCACCGCCAAAAATGGCGACGAGATTGGAGCCTTGGAAGGTTTCGTCTTTGTAGACGCGATCGCTACCAGAAAAGATGGCCATTTGGGAATCCATGGTTTTGCCGTCTTTTTCGGCTTCTTTTACTTTTTTCTCGACTTCTTGGTCGTTTTTGTTGTGGAAGGTTGATCTAATAATGATGGTAAGGCCGGCGACAACTAAGAAGACGGCGAGGATGACTTTCCAGGCGACGCCATAAGAAAAGACATCTTGTGCAGCAAGCAGAAGGATGACGCCAGCGGAGATGAAGCCGAGACTGGCTAATTTGTCTTTTTCGGTGAAGAGGCTAATGACACTTGGTACGATGATGAACAAGGTCCACCAGCCGTCGAAGAAGATGTTAAAGTTGAAAAGCCCGAATGCGTTGAGACCGAAAATTAGGCCTAGCGCAATAATGGCTACACCCCAGATAATTGGTTTGATTTGTTTCATTTGATAGCTCCTTTATGGGGTAATTATAGCATAGAGTATAGGGGGATTGGGGGCTAAATGGCGAGATTAGTGTAGACTTGGGTGGGGGGTTGTAGTTTTCGGTGGCGCGTGGTATGGTGATGGAATAATTCTATGGGTAACTAGAGGGCGATTAAAAACGGAGTTATAAAAAACAAAATAGGAGGTAAAATGTCATCAAATAATAATAGTATTAAGATGAGACTTCTTTGGGAAAATGGCAAAAGGTGTGCAATTTGCGGAAAAAAGATTCGGAGTTTTGATGAGCTTACAGTAGATCATATTGTGCCGAGATCAAAAGGAGGGAAGCACACTATAGGTAATTGCCAATTGGCGCATAAATCATGTAATTCGCTCAAAAATGACAAAATGCCAGAGGAATATGAACGAGCACTTAAATATAATAAACGACGAATAATATTAATGAGGGTTAGAAGGGGAATTCTTTTCTGGTATAACTAAAACAGTATAATATTGGACAGTTCTTTTTTTGCTTCTGCTTCTAAAAAAGACTCTCCATTTAAGAATTTATTGTTTAGTGCTTCTTTTGGTGATTCTAAAGAAAGAATTTTTCCTTGATTTTCAAGCCATATTTCATATTTATTATTCTTTGGCTGAATTGTATAGTTTTTATTATTGTAGGTAAACTCTATTTCTTCTCCTCTCTCAAGGCATTCGTAAAACTCTTTTTGAGGTTCATCTATTTGGTTTTCCATAGGTTGATTCCTTTCAATAGCAGTTTATATTTATTATATAATACTTTATTTTTAATACCTTGCTCTTTAGTCGCGATTATTATTGGATTATCGCTATTTCTTTTTGTGGTATAATTAAGGGGCAATACATCAACATTAACAGTTTGGCAATACGCTAACCTTGGTTTCTATAAAAGGGAAAGTGGGACCCTCATCGGCCCAATTTTGGCCCCTTTATGGAAGCTAATGTTGGTGTATTGCAAACCGTATGGGGGTTCCATTTTTTTTGCAGTAAATGAATTGGGCCCTAGTAGTTGTCGTATTGCAGAAAGAAGTTTTCTGCAATGCCCCAAAAGAATAAAAGGACAGCAGAAGACTCTTCTTCACGGAAGGGTCTTTCTGTTAGGAAAGGTATCAAGTCGCGCGACCGCGTGAGAAATCGCGGGGAGGTTTTTACGGAGCTTCGCGAAATAAATAATATCTTGGACTTGACGGCGGATGCGCATCGAAATTATAAGGATCAGAGAATCTTGGAGCCAGCTTGCGGGAATGGCAATTTTTTGGTAGTGATACTTGAGCGACGACTCGCAGATATTAAAAAGGCAATTAAGAAAAAGAATCAAGACGATACAGAGTTTGCGATACTAACGGCGTTATCTACGATGTACGGCGTGGACATTATGCCGGATAATATCAAAGAGTGTCATGAACGGCTCGAATCAATAATTGAGAAGTTTTATAAAGAAAGAGTACCGACGAAAAATCGTAGGCCGGAGTTTTTTGATGCTGTAAAAGAAATACTGCGTACTAATATTCAGTTGGGAGACATGTTAAATGGGAAAGAAAAGATTTATTTTGTGGAATATACGGTGCCGCGTGATTATTATTTTGTACGAAATGAGTATCGCTTGATTGATTTAGAGCTAGGAATTAATTCGTCAAAAAAGCGAATAAGGCCAACGCATTATTTAAAAATAGGAGGAAGAAATGCCAACGAACATTAGCAAGAACCTATTAAACCTTTCACACTATTATAAGGATAGGCGAAATCCGGATATTCTGGATTGTATAGCCAATCTCAGTTCGGATGAGGTATTTACGCCACCAGAATTGGCGGATAAAGTGTTGGATTTATTACCCGAAGAAGTATGGAGTAATCCGAATTTAAAGTGGTTGGACCCGGCTTGTAAAACGGGTGTGTTCTTAAGACAAATTGCAGTTCGCCTAATGGTGGGGTTAAAGGATACGATTCCTGACGAAGCAGAGAGGCGCGAACATATCTTCAAGAAAATGCTATATGGAATGCCGATTACGAGACTAACAGCACTAATGAGTCGGCGAAGCGTATATTATGCGAAAAATGCGATGAGTGATAAGTCGGTAGTGAAGTTCAACGATAATGAAGGTAATATCATCTTCGTGCCGATGGAGCATCATTTCAAGATGGGGAAATGTACGTTTTGTGGACTATCGCAAAACGAGAAGGTACTCGGTAGTCGTGATGGAATGGGGGAGTTAGAAAACCATGCATATCAATTTATCCATTTAAGAGAGGAGACATTAAAAACTATGAAGTTTGATGTGATTGTGGGGAATCCGCCGTATCAACTCGGGGATGGTGGTGGGGTTGGCTCGTCAGCGATGCCTATTTATCATCTCTTTATACAGCAAGCAAAACGGTTGCACGCTAGGTATATTGCTTTTATTGTGCCTTCGCGTTGGTTTGCTGGAGGGAAGGGGTTAGATAGCTTCCGGGATGAAATGCTGAATGACAAGCATATTAAGAAGATAGTTGATTACCCAAATGCTAATGATTGTTTCCCTGGGGTTGAGATAAAAGGTGGTGTTAATTATTTTATTTGGGATAGAGACTATAGTGGAGATTGCGAGATTACGAATGTTTATGGAGAAGATTTTTCATCTCTCGCAAAAAGAAAACTTAATGAATGGGATATTCTAATTAGATGGAATGATGGAACGTCGATTTTGAGAAAAGTCCAAAAAATGGGAGAAGAAACTTTAGATAAAAAAGTTTCTTCAAGGAGACCTTTTGGTTTTGGCAGTAATTATTCGAAGTATGATCAGATTAATAACCCAGATAAGGTTAAACTGTATATGATGAACAAAAAAACTGGATATATTCTGAGGACTTTGGTTCAGCAATCGACGAATTTAATAGATGTAGATAAGGTTTTATTAGCAAAAGCAGGTAGCGTGAACGGCGTCTATCCGAACAATATAATCGGAACAGTCTTTGTTGCTGACAAGCCTAGCGTTTGCACAGAAACGTTTCTAGTTGTTGGCCCTTTTCGATCTAATGCAGATGCTGAGTATTTTGTAGATTATATGAAAACGAAATTTGTGAGGTTTATGATAATGCTACGGACTCCTACGCAGAATATGAGTAAAGCTTGTTTTTCGTTTGTACCGGATTTGCCAATGGACCATAAATGGACGGATGAGGAACTGTACAAAAGATACGATTTGTCAGAAGAAGAGATTAGCTTTATTGAAAAAATGATTAAGGAGATGGAATAATGGCATTAGTAAATAGAGATAGGGAGAGAAACCTGAATGACTACGAAAAAATAGCCGACGTAATAATAAGCCACTCTGAAATAGATAAAATAATGTCTGAATTATTAGCTGCATTTATTGGTGACGATGTTGAGTTGTCTCATGCTATCAACGATAGCGCAAAACTAAGCTTTGAACAGAAACGGATTCTCTTGACGGAAATAACAAAAAGATATAAGGATAGCAATTGGAAGAAAGAGTTGCTGTTCTTTTTAAAAACAATTCAGAATCTTGAACAATTTCGAAATAAAATTGCACATGGTAATACATTGAGAGAGATATTAAGAAAAAAGACTTTGAATGAGATACCGTATTTACGCAATAATCCAATCTTTCAAAAAGAGTGGCCACAGGATATAGATATTGACGTTTTATACAGTAATTATAATGAAGTGTTAAGTACGAATAATCCGTATGTGAAAAAAGAATACTTAATAAAAGGCCAAACTGATGACTTGTATTTTTTAATAGATAGATTGGAACAAATACCGCCAAGCGAAATAATAGAGGAGATTAAAAATGAGTGACATTTTGAATTATCAAGCCAAGCCGAGGCAGATTTATGCCTATACGGCGAATGGGCAGATTGGGATAAAAGTAGGCGATACAACAAAAGACGATGTAAATATTCGGATTCAACAAGGACTGGTGAATACGCCGAACCCGCAATATCATATTGAATTTGTGGATTATGCGGTTACTGTTGATGGGCATTTGTTCCGTGATTACGATGTGCATCATGTATTGGAAGATTTAGGCGTGAAGCGACTCAAGAATCAGGATGGTTCAACTACAGAATGGTTCGAAACTGATGTTGCGACAGTTAAGCAAGCATTCCTGACAGTGAAGCATGGTCGCGCAGTTCAGAAAGCTCGGACGAAAGATTATGCACTCCGTGAAGAGCAAAAGAGATTTATCCGTGAGACGGAATCGTATTTTAGAACCTACGATGCGAATCCAAAGAACGATAAAGCGCCGCATTATCTATGGAATGCAAAGATGCGGTTCGGAAAAACTTTTACAGCATATGAACTCGCTAAGAAGATGAACTGGAAGCGGATTTTAGTGCTAACTTATAAACCAGCGACGGCGAAGCAGTGGCGTGATGATTTGGAAGAGCATATTGATTTTGAAGGTTGGCAATTTATTAAGGGCGGGGATTATGATTGGGATAAGATTGACCAGACGCAACCGATTGTGTGGTTTGCAAGTTATCAAGATATTTTGGGGAGAGATAAGGGTAAGACGGTAAAAGAAAAGTTTATCAAGATGTATGAGCAATCGTGGGATGCGATGTTCGTGGATGAATATCATTTCGGAGCGTGGCGTGATGCGGCGAAAGAGCTGGGACAAGCAAAAGATGACAATGAGACGGTGATGCCAAAAGAGGGTGATGAGGAGGGCGAGATTGAGGCAACGATGCCACTTGATGTGAAACACTATGTGTATTTGTCGGGAACGCCATTTCGAGCGATTGCAGATGGGGAATTTGCAGAGGATCAGATTTCGAACTGGACTTATGCAGACGAGCAGAGAAAGAAAGAGGAATACGTGGGGCGCAAGGATAATCCGTATGCGGAGTTACCACAAATCGTAATGATGACATATAAGATGCCAGAAAAGTTACGAGAGGTGGCGATGCAGGGAGAGTTTAATGAATTTGATTTGAATACTTTCTTTGCGGCAAAGAAGAATGAACAAGATGAATATGTATTTGATCGCGAAAATGATGTGCAGGCATTTCTATCGATCTTACACGGAGCAAATTTAGAGCAAAACGTTGAGGAAGGGTTTGTAGTGAAGAGACCGCCAATTCCGTATGAGGATGCGAGATTATTGTCTGTACTAAATCATACTTTTTGGTTACTGCCAAACGTACCTAGCTGTAAAGCGATGAAGAGACTTCTAGAGCGAGACAATTTCTTTAGACAGTATAAGATTGTTTGCGCGGCAGGGAATGAAGCTGGGATGGGTGAGGCGGCGCTTGCACCAGTGATGGAAGCAATATCTGATGATCCATTTTCAACAAAGACGATTACATTATCGTGCCAGAAGCTAACGACTGGTGTAACGGTAAGGCCTTGGACTGGAGTATTTTTCCTACGTAACATTACGGCGCCGGAGACTTATTTCCAAGCAGGGTTTCGAGCACAATCGCCGTGGTCTTATGCAAACGAAGCGGGCGAAAAGGAAATCTTTAAAGAGACATGCTATGTGTTTGATTTTGCACCTACGAGAGCGATTAAACTAATATCAGATTATGTGTCTGGACTTGGCGTAGGTGACAAAAGAAAACCAGAAGAGCAGATTCAGGAGTTTTTGCATTTCTTGCCCATCTTAAGTTATGACGGATACGTGATGCAATCGCTAGACGCAAAGTCAGTGCTGGACATTTCAACGTTTGGAATTGGCTCGACGATGCTTGCGAGAAGGTGGCAGTCAGCGAGACTAGTGGACGTGTCAAATGTGGTGCTCGAAAAAGTGCTTAATAATGCTGAGTTGATGGCGGCGCTAGAAAAGATTGAAGATTTTCGTAATTTGAGACAAGATATGACGAAAGTGATTGCACGTGAGAAAGCAATAAACCAAACGAAGAAGGAAGGAAAAGAGCTGACGCCGCGGGAAAAGAAAGAGAAGAAGGAGAATGATGGATTTAAGAAAAAGTTGCGTGAAAAATTATTGAAGTTTCTCACGCGTGTACCGGTATTTATGTATTTGACTGAATATCGTGAGGAGACTTTGAAGGATGTAATTACGCAGCTTGAACCGGAGTTATTTACAAGAGTGACTGGGATTACGGTGCGTGATTTTGAACTAATGTGCGAGATTGGGGTTTTTAATAAGGGGCATGTAAATGAAGCGGTTTATCAATTTCGACGTTTTGAGGATTCATCGCTAAATTATGTAGGTGGCCATGATGAAGTGGGAGATATGCTAGCACTAATTGGTGGATTTGACGCTGTTGTAACACGTGAAGAAGCGGATGAAATAATTGAGGGGATGGTGTAAATGCTGATGACAAATGTGAGACTAGGAGATTCTGTCCAAGAGTTAGGGTTTCCGTCTGGAATTGTAAACGAATTAAAGAGGTATGGAGTTAGCACGATTAAGGATTTAGTTGATAAAGATATTGATGGGTTGTTTGATGAAAGTTTTACTCTCAAGAATTATTTAAGTAGGTTTTTTGTGATAAATGCTAGAGGTAATGATAAGGATAAGAAGAAGGAAGAGGAAACTATTAGTTTTAAAGGATTTTCGTTTCAGAAGGAATTACAACAATTTATAAAAGAGCATTATGCTAAGCAAATTGAAATTCGGTATAAAACAAATCGTATTAAAAGCGATAAGAGATGGCGTCGAGTTGTAGTGGCTGGACAAAATGAAGCTCTTCTGTTTACTAATGATGTTCGCCCGTCTGGTGGACGCGTTGCATATGTGAAAGAAAAAATTGTAGAATTCCGAGAAGTCGATAGCTGATTCATCCAATAGTGACAAAATATTGAATTAAAGAGTGAAATGAAGCCGCAAGTTTTTACTGATTAGTTTTAATGTATTCTTTTAAATAGCTCCTAAGTCCTTCATCGCAAGCATAAATGTATGTGCCATTGATTCCACGAGTGCACATTATGTAATATATATTAAGAATATAGCGTTTCAAATCCTCATCGCTGGTTTTGTTTTTGCCGTTTTTGTCGAAGTATTGCTTTTTGTCGATATATAACTGGTTCTTTTCTCTGTCATATTTCAATTCATTTCCAATAATCACACCGGCGTAATTTAAGTCGAAGCCTTGTATGGTGTGAATACAGCCAATTTCATTTGGGGAATTTGGTGAATTGACCCAATTGTCATAACGGACATTCCATATATATTTATGCCCGTCTATGTCTATATCGTAGTCGTCATTATCAATGCATGCTTTTGTTTCTTGCAAATTTTGTGGATTGATTTCGCCTTTGGTTTTCCATTCCCACGCGTAGCCGGCAACATTCCTACATAGTCCAACTCCATCTTGATTATTCATTTTGCGGATTGCTTCGGTCATTTTATGGACGTTATCGAATATTTTGAAATCATAGTTTTGACTTTCGTTCTTGCTTTCAAAAGATTCAAATCTTTCGGGCGGATTATCGCTAAAAATAGAGCGTATGTAATTGACGTATCTTTGACCTCCTTTACCACATCTGATTTGTGCGTCTAATTGAAGCATGTGAGCTCCCTGTTTTTCTAATTCGTGAAACTGTTTTGCATCAACGTCGGCTCTCTTGATAGACTGATACTCATCGTAGAAGAAAATTTGGTGTTTACTTTTTTTGATTACCCAATCAAGTTGCGTCCCTTGTTTTTTATCTATACCGAGCTTGACGTTGTTTTTCTGAATGCTACCTATTTCTGCGCCGACATTTCTGGGAGCTTTTAGCCTATGTGCTTCATCGACGATTAGGATATCAAATTGTCCGTTGTAGTTCGCGACATCACCTGGCCCTAGAACTACCTTGCTGCCTAAATTGTCGAAATGCTTAAAGACTCGTTTCAGGGTGTTTCTTAAATTAGACATTGAAACAACAATGCCAATTTTTAGACGTGGAGAAGCTTGTTGGATATTCTTGGTTGCCTTAACTAGACTTTTGTCGTCGAGTCCTGTTTCGTCGATAGTTCTTGTCGATAATAACTTCATTAAATAAATAGCTAATACCGTTTTGCCAGTGCCCGGGCCACCGTTGACTATAAATGTGCTTTCTTTATTATTCTTTATATCGATGCTTAATTGGTTTAAAATATGGTTTGCAATTAAGAATTGGTCATCTGTTAGGTTTTTATAAGGAGAGAATTTAAACAAATTATCGTTTTCGATTTTTGTTAAGGAATGCTTGGCTAATTTTAGATTCTGTAGAGATTTCCAGATTCCTGCAAATTCTGCTCTGTAGTCTTCCTGTTGCCAATAGTTGTGCTTTTGTTGTCCGGCATTATCATTTTGTAAAATAAACTTTCCGTCAGCAGAAAAATGTGAAATAAGATAAGATTCCAAATCTAAAATGGAAGATTTATTGAATCCGTTACTGTAGATAAATCTAACTTTTTTTAGTTGTTTTCTTTTGGGGTTTGCGTAGTGTTGCAACATGCGCGTGCCTGCATCAACTGTTTCGCCGACATACATTTCTTTATCATTAAAAATCATGTAGACGATTGGCCATTCTTTGCCATATTTCATGATTGCTATTTCATTGCCAGTTGTTTTTGTGAATTCAAGTTCTTCTGAGATTTTTGGTTTGATCCAATGGGTTTCGTTGTTGTTCATTTTGGAGCTCCGTGTATTTTTTGCTATTACCTTTAGATTTGTCTATGGGATACTTTCTCGAATTCTCCTCTAGTTTCGCCATAACAATATCTTCTAGTCTGACATTTAGTTTGTCTGCAAGTAGTATTGCGTAGTTTACGACATCCGCTAGCTCTTCACAAACTTTTTGCTTGTCAAAATTTTCATCCCATTGGAAGCATTCTAACAATTCACCGGATTCTATAACAATAGATTTTGCGAGGTTAGCTGGGGAATGGAATTGGTCCCAATCTCGATCTTTGGTGAATTTGATAACAGCTTCTTTTACCTCCTCCATGATTTTATTGTAACATAGATAGTTAACGGAAAAAACAACTCAATTATTATGTATACAAATTATTAACTGTGATAAATTGCCATGTATAACTAAAAATATCGATGATAAACCTCGCATTGCGTATGTGCGGGATAATTTTTTGTTCCTAATGATATAATTAAAGAGATATAAGTGAAGAAAATGCAAAAAACTATTGGCATAATGATAGGAGGAAGATATGAACTCAGTTTTCGAAACAGCGCTTGAGATTGCCGTGAAGGCGCATAAGGGGCAGGTGGACAAGAATGGGGTGGCGTATATTTTGCATCCGTTGGCGGTGGCGGGGCTTCTGGATACGCTCGAGCTCAAAACCATTGCGGTTTTGCATGATACGATTGAGGATACGAATGTGACGGCGGAGTATTTGCTGGAAAAGGGAATTCCGAAACACATTGTGGAGGCGGTGCAACTTTTGACGAAGCCGGAGGATGAGGAATACGAATCATATCTTCGGCGGGTGAAGGAAAATCCTTTGGCGAAGCAGGTGAAACTAGCGGATCTTGCGAATAACACCGACCCGAAGCGGGCGAGTGGGTTGAATGAGACGCGTAAAGCAAAATATGAACTAGCAAAGAGAGTGTTGGAGGAGTAATAAGATTTTAAGGTAAAATGATTTATGATTATTTTCGAATATAAAGTTTCGCCGGCGTGGGGATGTGCGAATGAGGAGTCACATATTTCTTTTGTGAGAGTTACGGATGATGCGAAGGATAATGCGATTACTGTGTTTTATGGGAAAGAATACTTGCATACGATTTCACAAAAAGATATAAAAAAGATTATTAAAATCATTGATGAGTATCCGGAGATTTTTGAAATTCCTGAGAGATTGGAACCAAATGCAGTGTTGGATGGATATGAATATTCTTTTAAGTTTGCAGATGGTGTGCGAAGTAATGAGTTTGGCGGGTTTAATATATTAGACTATGGGAGAAGTCCGCGCAAAAATGCGACTTTGGCGCTAAGGGTGGCAAGGAGAATTAAAGAAGAAGTGCTGATGGATAACAAAATACGGACGATGATTCCGAGTAGATTGCAACATTGGCTGAAGTATCGGAAACCATCCAATATAATTAAGATTTGATTGTGGTACTATATATTATATGAACAATGAAATTGAAGCGCAGTTTTTGGATATTGATAAAGAGGCAATCCGCGCGAAACTAAAAGAGGTTGGGGCAAAGTTAGTAAAACCGGAAGTGATGATGCGGCGGGTGGTGTTTGATATAGACGAAAATCGTTATGCACGAGTGCGTGATGAAGGTGGTGACAAAATTGTGATGACTTATAAAAACGTTGAAGACGAAGGATCTATTCTTGGTGTGAAGGAAGTGAATGTTGAGATTGATGATTTTGATAATGGAATTATGTTTTTGAAAGCTTGCGGGCTGAAAGCGAAGGCGGAGCAGGAAACTTATCGTGAGGTTTGGACGCTTGGCGAAGCTGAAATATGTATTGATACTTGGCCATGGATTCCGACTTTTGTGGAGATTGAAGGACCGGATGAAGAAACGGTATGGGAAACAGCTAAGAAACTTGAACTTTCGCGTGAAAAAGCAAAGTATGGATCGGTGGGTACAACTTATCAGCATTATTATGATGTTGATACAGAAACGGTGAATCGTCATACGCCAAAAATTTTGTTTGATATGGAACCGCCGGAGTGGGCGAAGTCACGAAAGTAGTGTAAAATTAAAACATGAGTGGAAATAAAAAATCATTGAAGTCAGTTTTTCGTGATTATATGGCAGGGAAGATCAAACTTGAAGCTTATCAAAAACTTGGAATTATGTTTTTGGTAGTGGTGTTCGCGGGATTTTTTGGTTGGGTGTATGAAATGATTTTTTATTTCTTTGATGGTGGAACAGGTGAATTCTATATGCAGGGAGGGAACTTTTTGCCATGGATTAATATTTATGCGATTGGGGCGGTATTGATAATTCTACTTTGTATGAAGTTTAGGAAAAATCCGTGGCTGGTGTTTTTGTTGTCGACTTTGGTGAGTGGAATTGTTGAGTTTGTGGCGGGGTGGTTGGTATATACAATAGGGAATGGTACGAGGTACTGGGATTATAATACTGAGATTTTGAATTTTGGAAATATTGGTGGGTTTGTGTGCCTTAGGAGTGTGTTGTTTTTTGGAGTTTCGGCGGTGTTTTTGATATATATGGTGGTGCCGTTTTTTGTGTATTTGGCTAAGAGGATGTCTAAAAGAGCGTTTCTCACTTTGGCGATTTCGTTGTTTGCGATAGTGATGGTGGATGAAGTGTATAATATTTTGGCATCAAAAATATTTGATTGGCCGGATGCGACGGATTTTTGGCGGGCGATGGGGTGGAAATATCTAACGTAGACTCGTATTGTAAAAGATAGAGTTTTATGATATAATTGTCAGAGTGAGCGGGCCGGTAGCTCAGCTGGTTAGAGCACGAGCCTCTTAAGCTTGGTGTCGTGGGTTCGAGTCCCACCCGGCTCACCAACAGGGGAACCTGTGGAAAACTCAGGTTCTAGACGCAAATTAAATGGTGATTTAATCTAAAAAATCACCCTTTTTTGTGCATCAATTTCGAGGTTCGAAACCATATTTCTGACCAAAATGTCCTTTTCGACGAGATCTCCTTTTTCTAACCTGTTAATTAGCGAATTTAGCGAGTTCGAAAACTTTTCGATGGTCATGCGCAATTTTTCAGGATTCTTGATTTTGGCTTCAATTTGCTTGATTCTTTCGTCGATATTTATGATATCATTTTGTAAATCCGCCATGTCTTTTTTGAGCTTGTCTTTGACAGCTTTTGGCGACTCTTTGTCGAGCTCTGCGTACTTTTCCGCAAGGTCGTCAATCTTCTTTTGTTTCTGTGTTTTCTGGCCAAGTAGCTCGTGTTTCTCAACGGTTGCTTCTTGCATCTTCTTGTTCGCGTATTCGCTCATGTCGTCGACAAAGCTTGTAAAGTCATATTTCTGGCTGATACGGCCAAACTCTTCGTAGAGTTGGTCCATGATGACATGCATGCGCACGTTGTTATTTGGACGCGTACAAGCTTTGTTATGGCAACGATAGTTGAGATAATACGTGCCGGAATGTCCGCGGTTCCTGGCCGGAATCATATAGTGGCCGCATACCGAGCATTTGATAAGATGGCGGAACGGCAAGAAGTATTTGCCATGCGTGGCTTTTTGATTCTCGTAGCAGGAAGATTGAATCGAGCCACGGTCTTTTCTAAACATCTTCTGAACCTGGTCGAACTCTTCTTCGGTTACCATTGGTTTGAAGTTTGGTGTTACGACGCGTAAGTCTACATAGTTGCGGCCTTGTTCCAAGATTCCGTAATAGAACGGATCGTGGAAGATGCGGTTTGCAGTGCTTTCGCAGACGCCGTAGCTTCTGACGTGCTTGTTTCGGCGTGATAATTTTGTAGAGCGCTCCACATTATTCATTTTCCAGTAGCGGTAAACTTCCATTTGTGATGCGCCGTTTAGGATCATTTGCCAGCCTTTCTGGATCATCTTGAAGTTCTTGTCTGGCTTGTAATAACCGGATACGTCGTCTCTAATATATCCCCACTTTGGCATACCGCCGGACTTACCTTGTTCGAGGTTGGAATCGACACCGCGCTGTACACTTTCGGATAGATGCTCTGAGTATTGCTTTGAAAGCGCAAAGAGCATGTTTAGCGTCAGCTTGCCGCTTGAATCGTTATGAAATTCAAAGGTCGGAAAACGTAAGTCTTTGATGACTCCGTTATCGACCATATCAACCACCATTCCGGCTTCGAGCGAGTTGCGTGATAAACGGTCTGGGTGCCAGGCGAGAATGGCATCGTATTTGCCTTTCTCGATATCTTTTAGCATCTGCGAGAAAAGTGGGCGGTTGCCGGATTTCTTCGCCGACTTAGATTCCTGGATTGGTTCGCCAACTAGAAGCAAACCATGATTATTCGCATATTCTTTACAATCTGCGATTTGGTCTGGTAATGATTTAGCTTGAGCCTCGGCATCTTCGGAAGATTTACGTACGTAGAGTACATAGCGTAATGGCTTCTGGATTATACCGCTACTCGCATTGATTAGCGCTCTATTCATAGTTTTAGAACACGACAACTACTCCGTCGTCGCACACTCCTTTCTCTTTGTTGGACTCGCGCTCTGGCGAATCGTCTATGTCGTCTAATGCGCAAAGTAATTGCACTAG
>JAFQYG010000006.1 GCA_017406565.1 Candidatus Saccharimonadota bacterium
ACTAACTCCTGTAGTTGGTGAGATGGGACAGCAAACACCTAGTAGCTCCGAACTAACCAATGGCGTACAACTTTGGGCTTCCAACTTCAGCCGTGAAGGTTATGGCTTTGCTGGTTGGGCTGATTCCACTACCTACAACGGCTTACGTTATGGTCCGCAACAGACCATTAATGCCCCAAGTGATGTTAATACCAACGGCTATTCCCTCTATGCTATTTGGATCAAATCCGCTGGCAACCTACAAAACTGGACTGGTTGTTCCAACCTCAGTCAAGGTGAAGTTACTGCTCTAAAAGATACTAGGGATAATGATGTTTATGCTGTAGCTAAGCTCGCCGATGATAAATGCTGGATGATAGAAAACTTACGCCTAGAAAACACCGCCCAACAAAACACAAGTGGTTCACTAGCTCAAGGCTATAACTCCAGCTTCATTGGTCTAGCCGACCCAGAATCTGATAACTTCAGTAATTCCACTATCGCTAACTCCCTCTACTCTATAGATGGCTCTACTGATGCCACTATCTTGGGCGACTACCAAGGCTATAGATTCCCTCGCTACAACAACTTTAATACAGTAAATAGAGCCAACAATACTGCTAATACCAACGTAAACACTTACTCTTACGGCAACTACTACACCTGGCATGCGGCCGTAGCTGATACTACTCACTACAATACTGACAACCAGTCAATAGAAACTACATCTATTTGTCCTACAGGATGGCGCTTACCTAAAGGTGGAAACAACCAAAACACTACAAACAACGAATATCTAGCCCTTGGTGTTGCGCTAACTGGTGCTCAGCCAGCAAACTATTCTAGTTTTGCTTTTCCAGCATACTTAGGAGATCCAGAAGGTATTAATGCTTCTAATTTATTACGATCATATCCGAACAACTTCCTTTACTCCGGCTACTTCTATGGTTCAGTAGCAGATAATAGAGGGAAATTCGGCTACTATTGGTCATCTACTGTGAGCAACAATAACTACGGTAGCTACCGCCTGTACCTGAGTAGCTCCCAGATTTATCCAGGTACCTATGGCATAGATAAGCGCCTCGGTTATACTATTAGGTGTATGATAGGTTCCTAGCGGATTACATCTTAAATTGTTTGCATAACCCACACCAAATTTCATAATTTCCCCCTTCATTTTTCACTTTTTCTATGCTAAAATCATTAAAACGCGGAAAGGTGGCCGAGTGGTTTAAGGCGCACGCTTGGAAAGCGTGTAAAGGGGCAACTCTTTCGCAGGTTCGAATCCTGTCCTTTCCGCCATAACACATGGAGAAACACGTGAGCGAAAATATCATCATCGAACTGCAAGGTTTAACCAAACGCTACGGTTATGGCGATACCGAATCTTTCGCCTTGAAAGATTTCGATCTCACCATTAAACGTGGCGAATTTATTATGATTATGGGACCTAGTGGTTGCGGTAAAACCACCTTACTCAATATTATTGGTCTATTAGACCGTGCTAGTCGTGGTAAATATATCTTAAACGGCGAAAATGTCGCCAGCATATCAGCCAGACGTCAAGCCAAGCTCCGTGCCAAAAAAATTGGTTTCGTTTTCCAGAATTTCAATCTTATCGAAGATTTACCAGTTATTGAAAATGTCGCTTTGCCCCTTGTTTACACTGGATATTCCAAAACTGCTCAATTAAAATCTGCCTCCAATGCTTTGAAGAGATTTCACCTCAATGAACGCGAGTATTATCTTCCCTATCAGCTTTCTGGCGGTCAGCAACAACGTGTCGCCATTGCTCGCGCTATCGTCGGTGACCCAGAGATTATCTTAGCTGACGAACCTACCGGTAACCTTGATTCCCGTGCTTCCCATATCGTTATGGAAGAATTGAAAGCTATTCATGAAGAAGGCAACACCATTATTATGGTGACACACAACCCCTCCCTTACTGTTTATGCCACTCGCGTTATTAATATGCTCGACGGTCAAATCGACACTGATGTAAAGACCGTGGCAGATGCAAATCTCCCTCAACCTATCAGCGTCAAAATCAAGAAAAAGAAGAAACCAGCCGAGCCAGAATTCGTAGAAATCTCTACCACCAAAAAAGACGATGACGAACCAAAAGATAAAACTGACGAAAAATCGAAAAAACACAGCAAAAAGTCTCGGAGGAAAAAATAATGTCTTTGTTACTTAAAACTCATTACAAATTGGCCAAAACCGCCATCAAAGAAAATCGTACCCGTTCTTTCCTCACCTGCCTTGGTATTGCTATCGGTGTAGCGAGCATCATCCTCATTCTTTCTTTGATGGGGAGTATTTCAAATCTCGTCAAAAGCCAGACTAAAGAAATTGGTGCAGATCTCATTGTAGTTCGCCCTAGCTCCACTAAAGATAATCTTACAAACATCGTTGAAGAACTCACTTCCGCCAACTCCTTCCAAAAATCAAATCTAGCCATCGCAGATGTTGACGCAATCAAAAAAGTCGAAAACGTCGCCGCGGTAGCTCCAATTGCAATTTCTACCAATACTGTAAACTCCGAAAAAAATAATTTTGAGTCCGTGCCTATCCTCGGTACTAACCGAGATTTTATCAAAATTGAGCCACTTGCTCTTAAATATGGTGCATTTCTTACTGACGGCAACGAAGAAAACTCTGTAGTCTTAGGGCATACGCTTTCCCTTTCCTTATTCAACACTATCAATAGCACTGTTGGCAAAACTGTCACCATTATGGGCGAAAAATTCATGATAGTCGGTGTTTTAGATGAAGTTGAACGTTCAATCAATTTTGACAATGTTGATTTTGATAATTCCCTCATTATGGATATCAAATCACTCGACAAAATTACTGGTTCTACTCAAATTCAGCAAATCAATGTTAAAGCTGCCAACACAGATAGTCTAGAATCTATCTCCACCAATATCACAAACGCACTTGTTGATCAAAAACTTGGCGACAAAAACTTCTCTGTTGCTTATGGCGATGAGATAACTCATCCTGCCAGCAACCTATTTACTGTTGTCTCAGGCATGCTAGCACTTGTAGCCGCTATCTCTCTCATTGTTGGTGGTATTGGGGTGATGAATATTATGCTGGTGTCAGTTGCTGAACGCACTCACGAAATTGGTATTAGAAAAGCAGTCGGCGCATCCTCTCGTAATATCCTCATGCAATTCCTCTTCGAAGCATTAATCCTCTGTCTCCTCGGTGGAATATTCGGTTTAGTTCTAGGTTATCTTCTTGCATTCTTACTTTCTGTTATTACACCTTTCGCTCCATATATCAGCTGGGAAATCATTGCCGTTACTTTCCTTACTACGTTATTCATCGGAATTGTTTTTGGTATCTATCCGGCTCTCAAAGCCGCCACTAAGAACCCTATCGATTCCCTCAAGCACTATCGTTAATGGTATAATCAAACTATGAAAAAACTACTCGAAAAACTCCCCTTTTACAATCAGGCAGTACTGCCGTATCATTACATGCAAGCAGTTGTAGCTAGTACCAAAAATGGTTTTCCAGGGCGCAAACTTCGCGTCATTGCTGTCACCGGCACCAATGGTAAGACCACTACTTGTTTCATGCTTTGGAATATGCTAAAAACCGCTGGTTATAAAACTGGCATAATGACTACAGTTGCTTACGGAGTAGAAAAACTACAACCAGAACTTGGGCATATGACAACAGTTGATGCCCTAACTCTTAATAAACGTATTAAAGACATCGCTGATTCAGGTGCAGAATTCCTTGTGCTAGAAGTCACTTCACATGCACTCGCAGAATACCGTACTCTTGGTATCCCTATAGAAATTGCCATTTTTACTAATCTTACTCATGAGCATCTCGATTATCATAAAACTCTTGAAGGCTATCGTAACGCCAAAGGCAAATTATTTAAAAAAGCTAAATATAGTATACTAAACGCAGATGATCCCGCCACTGAGTATTATGAGAAAATCTCTCGAGAATATACCACATATGGTATAAAACATGGTGAAAATCGCCCTAAAAATATCAAACTTCTCGTTTCTGGTGTAAAATATTCATACCATGATATGAATATAGAAACGAAAATTCCAGGTGAATTTAACGTCATGAACTCACTTGCTGCCGTAATTGCTGGAGAAAAACTTGGATTAGAAAAATCAGTTATCGAAAAAGGCATTAAAACCTTAGCTAGTGTTGAAGGTCGTATGAATGTCATTGACGAAGGCCAACCTTTCACTGTCATTGTCGACTATGCTCACGCTCCCGATGCTATTGAAAAAGTGTTTAACTCGGTTAAAAATCATAAAGGTCGTATTATTTCTGTTCATGGAGGCGCCGGGCGTCGTGACCCATCCACTAGACCTATTCGTGGCGAACTTCTTGCAAAGCATTCCGATATTGTTATTATTACCGAAGATGATTCACGCGACGAGCCTCTAGATAAAATTATGCAGGGTTTCGTTGATGGTGCCGTCAAAGCTGGCAAAACTTTAGGCAAAGACCTCTTTACCGAACCAGATCGCAAAAAAGCCATCAAATTAGCTCTCGATAAAGCTAAAAAAGGTGATCTCGTTCTCGTTCTTGGCAAAGGCCACGAAAAAACCATCCTACGCGCTGACGGACCTCATGATTTCGAAGATATCAAAGTTGTAAAATCTTTACTTAAAAACAAGAAATAATTTATTCAGGCTGATATTCAGCAATACCATTGACAATGTGTTCTAAAGAGATTCCTAAGCCATCCGCAATCGCTGCTGCACAAGCCATGTAAGATACTGCAATTTCACCAGGTACAAAAGTAGCTAGTGTTGTTATTTCAGACTTTACTGACACGGTTGCTTCTGTTCCCTTTGCATATAATTTGGAATTTAATACTTTAACGTCCGAACTTGATAGCCCGAATGTAATAGTCTTCTTTACACCCTTAAATTCAGAAAAAGTATCATAATTTGTGTCATCGTGGTTTAACACTACAATTTCTGGCTTCATATCAAACAATGTCTTTTCATTCTCTAGGTATTCTTCTGGGTCCATATCATGTAACCCCGCTGTTACAAAATTGGTCATTGCAGCTACATGCACTGGTAGCCCATAGAAAGTGTTATCCCGCAAACCTTCTGCTGGCACTGTTACTACTACATAATCAGCCCCTGCTTTCCACGCATCTGACAAAAACTTATGCAACATCCCCATCTTAAAAGGTTGGTCAGAAGCCAGTACTGCCACTTGCTCACCAGCAGATTTTAGAATTTCGTGCACATAATGCGCAACTACCACCTTCCCCGTTGTGCCAGTTATTGCCACCAACTTCATATCGCGCATAGGGTTGCCATAATAGGACTTCAATACTTTTGCTTTTAGTTTTTGTCTACTTGATTTTAATCCACCTTTTTTGTTTTTAGCTTTAGATTCTTCGCTCTTTCCCATAATACCTCTATTATACCACAACTACTCTAATAACTTACAGACCAGGCTTACAATCAGACCTTTTTCCTTTGGTTCACTTTCAGCAATTAGTAGAGCAATTGCCGTCAAAGCTCGATCAGAAATCTTTGTTTCCCCTCTGTCAGTCAGGTGACAATCATTTAAAGTTAAGAATAAAATAAACAATAGCGCCCCGATTCTCTTATTCCCATCGTAAAAAGGATGGTCTTTAATTACGAAATAAAGCAAATTGGCAGCCTTTTCTTGTGTACTTGGGTATAGTTCTTTTCCCTCGAAACTTTGAAAAATTGCCGCAAGGCTCCCTTCAAAACTTCCGCTCCGTTCTTTACCAAACAAATCAGACCCGCCGACATTAGTGCGTAACTGCTCTACCGCCTCTATGCACATCTCCACAGTTAATTCCTTCACGCGGCGTTTTTTACTCATAAATGACAAATCAATATGTCCATCATCATATTCTTCAAGCGTCTTAAAACTACCTGCGTATTTCGAAATCACCTCCAAAACCCCATTTGCTTCCCCGGCATCTAGTTCATTTCGCGTGGTTAATCTTCGCACTAACGCCATCATATCTTCAACATCATGTAGCTTTTTTACCTCGTTTCTTTCTTTTAGCACGGCCAAACGTTTTTCGTTCACTGCCACGCCATCTGTCACAAAACGTCGGAGCACCGAGGTCGCCCAAATCCTAAAATTTGTCGCTTTTTTCGAATTTACTCGATACCCTACCGATATGATCATATCCAGGTTATATACTTTTACTTCATGTACCTGTGTCTTACCAGACATAGCTCCATGTTGGGTGGTATGTGCATTTTTTGCACATACCAGCGACTCATCAAGTTCTCCCGAGTTAAGAATATTACGGATATGGCGTCCCACCACCGTCCTGTCTACACCAAATAACTGCGAAATCTGTGCTTGTGTCGCCCATAAAGTTTCATCTTCTACATCAACATTAAAAACTACTTCGCCAGTTAAGCCTTTATAAATCTCAACTTTCTTTTCTTGACCTTCCATTTAACTCTATTATAACAAAAAAGTCGCACTAGTAACTACGACTTATATCTTTTGAGGGATCCTCTACGTATCATCTAGACGACCAACCCTAAATGCGTAAAATGAGGATCTAAAGTCGTGGCGGAAGCGAGAGGATTCGAACCTCCGAGACGGTCACCCGCCCACACGATTTCGAGTCGTGCGCCTTCAACCACTCGGCCACGCTTCCGTAGATTATTCTATCATAAAAGAGGGATTTTTACCACTTTGCTAAAAAATATGTTATAATAATTGTGTCACCTTCTAGGTGATGCTCATTTAATTTCTAGGTGGATGTCGCGAATAAAATCAACACATCCACATATGCGCCCGTAGCTCAGCTGGATAGAGCGTTTGCTTGCGGAGCAAAAGGTCGTAGGTTCGAATCCTGTCGGGCGTACCAAAATCAGAAGAAGACTCCAAAGGAGTCTTATTTTGATTTTGAGAGACTAAAAAAAGGATAAATATCCTGTCGGGCGTACCAAAAATAAAAACATGACCAAAGGCCTTATTTTTATTGTATTTACGCTTTTTGTAGTATAATAAAAATATTATGCAGTGGGAAACAATTACTAATATTATTTTAATATCAGCTTTAATTACTGTGGGCTTCTTTGCAGTTCTAGGTTTGTATCAGTGGGTTACGCGCAAATCTCTCAAAAAAGTCGATCCCGAAATTCTTTGGATGCCACTGCCATTACTTTTAATGACCATTGTATATTTTATTTTCATTTTCTTCCCAGTCGCCACCCGTCCAAACGGTTCCGGTGAATCGTCCTTCCCTTCCACTCATGTCATGGTTGTTACCACAATTTACTTCATGATTACCATCATCATCCCAAAATACATCAAATCCACTGCTATCCAAATTGCTCTCGAATTTATTATCGTAATTTTCATCTCTTTAACTTGTACCGGCCGTATTATGGCTGAATTGCATTCACTTTGGGATGTTATCGGTGGGATTATATTTGCATTCATCTTTAGCGAAATTTATTATCTAGCTTATAGGAAAGGAAAAAAGAAAAATGCCAAGCGTGTTTACCAAAATCATAAACGGTGAAATCCCCTGCTACAAAATCTACGAAGACGAAAAAACCTTTGCTTTTCTCGATATCAATCCCGAGACCAAAGGCCACACTCTAGTAGTTCCCAAAAACGAAGTCGACAAAATTTATGAATTACCAGACGAAGATTATCGCGCTTTAATGGATACAGTCAAAAAACTCAGTGTCAACATGGAAAAAGTTCTTGGTACTCGTACTCTCTGGAAAGTTATCGGCACTGATGTCCCTCACGCTCATGTTCACTTGCTCCCATATGACGAAACATGGGAACATGGCAAAACCCTAAAACTTACCTCAGAAGAATTCGAAGAAATCCGTGCCAAGCTCGAATATCACGAATAGTTTTCTGTGATATAATCAATTTATGACATTTGCAAAAAGTTACGAACCGGGGGAATTTGAATCAGATATTTATGCTGCTTGGGAGGCTTCAGACATTTTTGATCCCAAACTTACAACTAAGCCCGTAGATGATGACGGTGATGGCATCGACGATCGTGATGGCGCCAAAGATACATACTCCATCGTCATGCCCCCTCCTAACGCCAATGGCAATCTCCACATCGGCCACGGCTTGACTATCGCTCTCGAGGATTCCCTCACCCGCTACCATCGTTTAAGAGGCGATTCTACTTGGTATATTCCAGGCGCCGATCATGCCGGTTTCGAAACTTGGGTAGTCTACGAAAAAAATCTTGAAAAACACGGCCACAGCCGTTTTGAATTCGGTCGCGACGAACTCTACACACGTGTTTGGGACTTTGTCGCCGAGCAACGCGGCAATATGGAGCTTCAGCTCCGTGCCCTTGGTGCTTCATGTGCTTGGGATGACCTGACCTTTACTCTTGATGAAAACGTAGTAGATCGTGTTTATACAACTTTTGAGAAAATGTGGAAAGACGGGATGATTTACCGAGGCGAAAAACTCGTCAATTACTGCCCTAAACATCGCACAGCCTTCGCAGATATTGAAGTTGAGCACAAAGATGAATCTGGCACACTTTGGGATATTGCCTACGACGACATCATTGTTTCTACCACTCGTCCCGAAACACTTTTCGGTGATACCGCAGTAGCGGTTAATCCAGAAGATGAGCGTTATAAAGATAGAGTTGGCACCACAGTTCACCTCCCTCTTACTGACCGTGAAATCCCGATTATTACTGATGAGCATGCTGACCCAGAATATGGTACTGGCGCAGTCAAAATCACTCCAGCTCATGATTTCGACGATTTCGAAGTTGGCGAGCGTCATAATTTAGAGCGTATTCAAGTTATTGCCGAGGATGGTACTATGATTAATGTACCTGAGCCTTATCTTGGTCTTACTACCGCAGAATGTCGCAAAAAAGTTCTCAAAGACCTCAAAGACCAAGGCTACCTAGTCGGCGAAAAGAAAATCACCCACTCTGTCGCCCATTGTTATAAATGTGGCACAGTTTTGGAACCTATGCTCAAAGAACAATGGTTTATCGATGTTGAACGTCTCGCAAATACCGCCATTGAACATCTTGAATTTGGCAAAATCAAATTTCATCCTGAGAACAAACAAAAAGTTCTCATCAACTATCTTAAAGGTCTGAAAGATTGGAACATTTCTCGTCAAATTCCTTGGGGCATTGCTATCCCGATGTTCAGAAAAATTGACGACACTGCCACTGACGAACCAGATTGGATTTTTGATCGTCGCACGCATCTAAAAGTAATCGAAAAAGCCGGCGTCAAATATCAACGTGATGAAGACACTTTTGACACTTGGTTCTCTAGTAGCCATTGGCCTATCGTCTGCACCAACTGGGACGAAGGTAATATCAACCCGTATTACCCACTAAATGTCATGGAAACTGGTGCTGACATCCTCTTTGCTTGGGTTGCCCGTATGATTATGATGGGCCTCTATGTTACCGGTGAAGTTCCATTTAAAGAAGTGTATCTCCATGGTCTTGTCCTCGATGAGCATGGTCAAAAAATGAGTAAATCTAAAGGCAACGTCATCAATCCTATGGACTTAGTGACTCGTTTTGGTTCTGACGCCTTCCGCCTCGGTATCCTCCGTGGCCGTTCAGCTGGCATGAACCAAGCCTTTAGCGAAAATTCTGTCATTTCCGGCCGCAACCTCTGTAACAAACTCTGGAACATTTCCCGTCTAATCCAATCAATTGTAGATGATAAGGCAAAAGAGTTTGAAGGCTCCTCTTTCGAAGGGGATCCGGAGCCTGGCAAGGCGAGGAGTAGCGCCACGACCCCTGTGGCGACAGGGGTCGTGGACGCGCCCCAAGAAAGAGGCGCCTCAAACTCTTATGACACTTTCAATATGGGTGAAGATTGGATCTGTCGCGAGCTCAACGATTGTCTAGAACAAGTCGAGCAAGCCATGTCAAATTACCGTTTCGCCGAAGCAGTTGAGACACTCTATCAGACCATCTGGGACAAATACGCTGACTGGTTCCTCGAATCACAAAAGATTTACCAAAATGTCCCACTTCTAAAAACCACTTTAGAAACCATCCTTATCGCTCTTCACCCCTTTGCACCGTTCGTCACCGAAGCAATCTGGCAGAATTTATCCTGGACCGATGGCTTTGTTGCTACCGCCAAATGGCCCGCCAGGCTTGAATTTGACCCTATTTCAGCCGAACAATTTGAAAACATAAGAATTATCGTGTCTGAAGTCAGAACCACCTTACAGGCCCTTCCAGGCACCAATAACGCCAAAAAATATAGCCTATTATTTGATAATGACAGCCTCATCAAAGATAATCAGTTAATTATCCGCACTCTTACCAAGGTACCAGCTATCAATAGCCTAGATGGTGTTCCTCGTGGCTTAAGATTAGCTCTTGCCAATCACGAGCTATACCTTGACGTTCCAGAAAACGTCGTAAAGGAGTACAAAGACAATCTTACCGAGCGAATTCTAGCTGTCGGCCGCGAACTAGACAATCTCAACCTCCGTATGAGCAACCCAAATTACGTTGAACGGGCCCCCGCTCACCTAGTCAAGGAAACCACCGACCAAATCAAAGAAAAAGAAGCTCTTATCTCTAGACTTAAAGCCGAATTAGAGATTATTTAACCGTTACCTATTTTGACATTTTTAGTATTTAGTGGTATAATTAAAAGACACCTAGTATCTTATAATTTTTGCCGTTTTTAGAAAGTGAGGTGACTTCTATGGCAAAAACACTTGTGTATCAGTTGTACCCAATTGCTTGGGAAAAACAAGGTGGCCTTAGGGCTATGACTGAGCACCTCGAAGTCATCAATTTTCTTGGAGCGGATTATGTTTGGATAAGCCCCATCTATCCTTCCCCAAGATGCGACCATGGCTACGATGTCGCCGAATATATGGAGATTGATTCCCGCTTCGGCACCATGGCAGATTTTGATTACTTCGTAAAAGTTGCTCACAGCCACGGTATAGGTGTTTTAATGGATTTAGTATTAAACCATACTTCTACCGAACACCCGTGGTTCAAAAGACACCCAGAGTATTATTGCTGGGCTGAAAAAGAGTCGCTTCCTAAATGGAAAAACCTATTTGACGACAGCGACAACGCATGGGAATACGACCCAGACCAGCAAAAATGCTACTTACACATGTTCCATAAGAATCAAGCTGATTTGAACTGGTTTCCTTGGCGAAATCGTATCAACAACGATTTGGTTAAAGAATTCCAAAAAATCATCAGATTCTGGGGACAGAATCATAATGTCGATGGGTTTCGCCTTGACTTTCCTCAAGCTCTCAACAAAAATCTAGAATGGCCAGAGATGGATATCTCGGGAATACTTTTTGGAGATCGAGCCAAAAGTATTATCAAGACATTATTTCAAGATGAGAGGGATTACTTCATCATCATGGAATGTCTTGACCCAACATACGGTGGATTGACCGAGCATTATTACAATGACACTCCGATTAGCTACATCTTAAATATGGCAGTCAAAGACGCTTTCAAAGAGGGCAAACAAACATTCGAACTCATCATCAAATCTACCTCGAATGATTCAGGCTTCATGTTGGATTTTGAATCGCACGATTCAATGCGCTTCCCTTCTAGAGGAGTTGATCCAGCAGAAGCACTTGAGCTGTTGTTTTCTTCAGAAGCTGACGGCATCTGTCTCTATCAAGGAGAAGAACTCGGTTTAAAAAACCCGACGCCGATTGAATTACCAGATTCAATGCTACTTGAGCTAGATGCCCAGGCTTCAATGAAAGTCGAAAGAGGCGAATCAATAGACAAACTCCGTCTAACCTCTCGGGCCAACGCCCGTGTGCCGTTGCCATTAGATGAGTATAAACGCCAGTTCTCCGACCCAGACTCGTATTACAATCTAACTAAAAATTTCGTTGATAAATGGAAAACGAGTTGACAACTGATTACAAAGCCGCCTCTGGGGCGGCTTTTTCATTTTTTATTGTATTTATCGAGGTTAAAAAGCGGCTTATCTTTAGAATTGATGATTCCCTGCGCTTCGCGCATCAAACGCATCAGTTTCTGTTCAGATGAGGCCGACCCCACATGGATAGTTTTTACAACTTTGCCACCATCCTTATAACAGACTTGTACGCCCGTCGCGCCGGAAGTAGTTTTGTATTTTCTGATAAAAGCCATATTATCTCTCTTACTCTAGCTTACTACCGCCCCATTCTATCAAAGTAAAACCATCTCTACTTGGCGTAGGATTAAGTTGTTGTTCATTTACGTCAATAGGCTTTTCAAGAGGCTTGTATAACATTAACACACGAATAATCGTATCTGGCTGTGGGTCCACATCTAAAGGCATGTAGCCATTAATCTCATCCATCGAGGCAAACCTAATGTAGTTGTATTTGTTGTTTTGCAATTGTGGCAACCAATAGATAATAAACTCTTCTGATTCTCTTGCGTTTAGCCCCAAAATCGCTAGTTTTTCTTCCAAGAATTCAGCAGCTCTATTCCCTTCCACTACAAACCCTTCATCAGCCATTTCATAGTTACCATCTTTCCCTTCCCAATACAAACTATATAGTTCCTTACCCGAATTTAAATCAGTTAAGGTACCATCAGGATGAGCCAATACTTCCCAACCATCAACGTATCTAGGATAACTAACAGCGATTAGATCAGGGTTTTTTAGTTTCACGGAAACAGAGGTATCTTCTTTGGGGTAAAGATAAATTACAGGCTTAAGAACGCCGCCACCTCCTCTACTACAGGAGCCCTCAACGGGCGTAAACGGGAAAACGCCGTCACATTCCGCAAGACATGCACAATCATCCGCAGCCATTCTGGAAGCAATAAATGCAAAAACTAAATAACCAAGAAGTAGGCCAATAATCACGCAAATAGTTGTAAGTATTTTGATTTTTCGACTCATTTTACGCTTGGGTGTTTGCCCAGGGCTTATTACCTGTGAGCTTTGTTTAGAGTTACTTTGACTTTGCATAATTTCCTCGTTGATTAGTTTACATAAATTGTAGCATACTGGAACCGAAAGATTTTGCAATTCCCCATTCTAAGCACAAGTTTTTCGCCACAATTCCTCACTATTTTTCCACCAAAGCATAAGAAAAATAAAACTAAAACATCGTATTCCTAGCAACCAAAGCCCTTGGCATCCCGACTTGACAAAGCAAAACGCCTAAGCTAAAATGAAAATGACAACTACAGCGAGAGCGTAGTTGGGAGTAGTTTTAGCATCCGAGCACGCAAAACAGACGGCCAACCAATAATGCTAAAACAGAGGTAATATCATAAACCGACAGGGAATTATCCTTAAGCCGGAAATTTTGCATAAGCATAAAATATAATGCTTATGTTGTCAAGAAAAAGCACGTGTTTATATGTGTGTTATAATATTTTTATGGAAATTCCGATAACCCAGAGTGAATATTGGCATAAACTTCAAGAAGATCTCGGTGAAGAAGCTATTTTTGTTAAAGAAAATGATTATCAATATTTAGCTATTGTTAAATCGACCCCAACAGGGAAATACCTATATTGTCCGTACGGCCCAATCGCTAAGGATATTACTTCTTTCGCGCAGGCGATTGATTCTTTAAAGGAACTAGCTAACGACCATTCTGTAATTTTTGTAAGAGTTGAACCCTTCTTAGAAGAATACGCAGAGGTACTTCCAAATAATGCTAAAAAATCTACAGATTTAAACCCTAAGGAAACCTGGATTTTAGATTTAACAGGGAACGATGATGTTCTAAAATCCAAACTCCCTTCTAGATTGCTACGTTACTACAAATCCGCAAACAAAAAAGGAATCACAATAGAACAATCCAACAACCCGGAAGATATTAAACTTCTCTTAAAACTCCAGCAAGACCTAGCCGACAAAAAGGGGATTAGTACCTTTTCAGAAAATTACTTAAAAACAGAACTGAAACAACCATTTTCCACCTTATATCTAATGCACTACCAACCAGAAGGCCAGAAAAACAAGGAAATTGTCGCTGCAGGTTTAGTTTTTGACGACAAAACCACTCGCTATAATCTCCAGGGTGCCCAATCTGATACTGGTCGCAAATTGCACGCTACCGGAATATTGACAATCCAGTTAATTCTAGATGCACACGCTAAACACCTCAAAAAATTCGATTTTTGGGGTATTGCACCAGACAACGCTCCAGATGACCACCCCTGGAAAGGCTTCACCGCCTTCAAAAAGACATTTAGCGGCACAGAAGTAAAACACGCTGGCACGTATGACATTATCCTTAGCCCCTTCAAATACCACCTCTACCAAATTTTTCGCAAAATTAATCGATTTATAAGGAAAAACAAATGAATTTTATCACCCTAGAGCCAGAACAATTTCGCAAATTTGCCAGTAAGTATCCCGATAAATCGTTTTACCAAACACCAGAAATCGCTAATTTAAGAGCAGAGAATGGCTGGACGCCGTACTATTTCGGTGTAGAAGAAAACGGTAAGATCAAAGCTGCATCGTTAGTAGTTGCCAAACCCACTTTTCTTGGTAAATCTATCTATTACGTTCCAGGTGGACCTCTGATAGATTATGAGGATGAATCGCTGACCACATTTTTCTTCAAAAACCTCAAAAACTACGCCAAATCGCATAATGGCTATATTCTCCATATCGAACCATACTACGAAAAAATTGAACGAGACCGCGACGGTGAACCAAAAGAAAAAGGGTTTAACCGCGAAAAAGCTAGTCAAAACCTCCGCAAACTAGGTTTTACACCTCTTGCACAATCAGATGAACCAAAATATTCCTTCGCTCTAGAACTAAAAGATCAAACGGCTGACAAAATCTTTGCGGATATGAAGCGAAATACTAGAAACCACATCAGAAAAGCCGAAAAAATGGGCGTGAAAATTCGCGAGCTAAAGAGGGAAGAGCTCAATATCTTCAAACAAATCACCGAGTCAACTTCCGCCCGCCGCAACTTCACTGACAAACCACTTAGTTATTACGAAAAAATGTACGATCTCTTTCACCCCCGCGGTGAAGTAAAGTTTATTATGGCAGGGGTATCAGAAGATGCTCTTTCGAGGAGCATAATCGCCGACGGGGCGATTACGGAGCGACCGAGCCCCGTGACGACGGGAGCGAGGGAGCGTTCCGAGAAAGAGGTATCTTTGATACCCCTATCAGTAGCTATGTTCATCACCTACGGCGACGAAGTAATATATCTCTTCTCCGGCTCCGATGAAAAATACATGAAAGACTACAACGCCCAGTACCTAATCCAATGGCACATGATCAAATATGCCCTCAAGAATGGCTTCAAACGCTACAATTTCTATGGTATCCAAGGCCTACCAGATAAATCATCCAAAGATTATGGTATTTACGATTTTAAAAAAGGTTTCACAAGCACAGAAACGGGTCGCGTTATCGAGCTACTTGGTGCACACGAACTGCCAATTAATCAACCTTTTTATTATCTGCATCAATTATTAAGTAAAATTAAACATCATTAAAGGAGCCAAAATGCCCAGCAAAGTTTATTACACTAAACAAATCACCCCAGAAAGTCTCATTAAGATTTATGAAGCCCTAGGCGCAAATTTAAAAGGTAGAATCGGCGTAAAAGTCAGCACTGGTGAAGCTGGCGCTAAAGGCTATCTCAAAGCCGAATTAATTGGCCCACTAGTGAAAAAGATAAACGGCACCATCATAGAATGCAACACTGCTTATCCAGGCAAGCGTACCACCACCAAAGAGCATTATCAAGTGGCCTTTAACCATGGTTTTACAAAATTCGCCGAAGTCGACATTATGGATGAAGACGGCGATTTCAAAATTCCAGTCAAAAACGGCAAACACCTCGAATTCGACCTCATCGGTAACCATTTTGCCGAATACGATTCTATCTTAAATCTAGCACACGGTAAAGGACACGCCATGGGCGGTTTTGGCGCAAATCTCAAAAACCAATCTATTGGCATAGCATCGCGTAAAGGTAAAGCCTATATTCACTCCTGTGGTAAAACTACCAGTCCCAAACTCTGCTGGTTGTCTAAACACGAACAGATTGATTTTATTGAGTCTATGGCTGAAGCCGCTACTGCAGTAGCCGATTACCTCAAAGAACAGGGAAAACCTATCGCCTACATCACCGTAATGAATGCCTTGTCTGTCGACTGTGACTGCGATAAAAATCAAGGCGACCCAGTAATGTCAGATCTAGGCATTGTTGCCTCTCTGGATCCAGTCGCTAATGACCAGGCTTTTATTGATATGATTTGGGCTTCCACAGATCCAGGTGCCACCGAATTGAAAGAACGCATTGACTCTCGCGAAGGTCGCGCTATTCTCCCATATGCCGAATCTCTCGGTCTCGGCTCCACGAAATACGAACTCATCGAAATCTAAAATGTTGTAAAAATTACAATATAATTAGTAAATTGCTTGACTCATTATCCTAAATAATAGTAAAATAGCGGTATGAGCGTAAAATGCCCGTATCTTAGTACAACTAGTTTACTAGTTTTTGCAGCAAAATTTGCTGCCTTTTTATTTTCATTTGTCTCAGCCCTAGACAAAACAGGTACGACAGATGAAACAAATATAACAGTTCCTGTTTCTTGTTCAATCGAAGGTACGGGCACCCACGTTCATTATGCCGGTACCTATCAATAACTGTTATATCGTATTTATCCTACTGTCTGTGCTACAATTATTCCATGGGACTAACTGGACTAACAGAGAAACAAGTTAACGAAAGAATTAAACAAGGTAAAGTCAACCAAACTTCCCGGAAAAATCAGAACACTGTTTTAAAAATCATTCTTAGAAATTCTCTTACAGTTTTTAATTTCGTTAATCTTATCCTAGCAGGTATGATTCTAATGGTTGGTTCATATAAGAACCTCCTTTTTATTATCATCGCTATCGCAAATACACTTATTAGCATCGTCAACGAAGTTCGTGCCAAAAGAACAGTTGATAAAATGCGCCTTATTGCCGAGCAGCGTCCTACCGTCATCAGAGAAGGCAAAACCATTCAAATCGATCAAAACCAAATCGTCGAAGGAGATCTTCTCATCTTTTCTCTTGGCGACCAAATTCTAGTAGATAGCGAGATTGTATCAGGGCAAGTCGAAGTAAACGAATCATTCATCACCGGTGAACAAGACAATATCGAAAAACATCAAGGCGACAAACTCATCTCTGGTTCTTTCATCGTATCTGGCACATGTAAAGCTACAGCCACAGCAGTCGGCGAAAAGAGTCAACTCAGCAAAATCGAACAATCTGCTCATGTCATCAAAACAGCTGATTCGCAATTATTCACTCTGATGAATAATATCGTCAAATACATCAGCTACTCCCTTATCCCTATAGGCGTTCTTCTATTTCTTGCTAGGCTCAGATTACCAGATATCACTACGGAACTAGCCGTCACCAGCACTGTTGCTTCTCTTATCAATATGATTCCAGAAGGCCTCATCCTCCTTACCAGTTCAGTGCTTGCGCTTGCGACAATCCGCCTTAGTCAAAAACAAGTTCTGGTCCAAGACCTCTATTCCGTCGAAACTCTCGCTCGTGTAGACACTATCGCATTGGACAAAACTGGTACCCTAACTACAGGTAAAATGGTCGTCAAAGACCTTATTCCGATAGAACCCCATTCCAAAAATGCCCTTGAGAACGCGCTAAAGCTTATTTTAAGCACCGATACGGCAAATAACGCCACCAGTACCGCTTTAAAGCAAAAACTACTAAAAAGTGCCAAATTTGAGCCTACAGAGCAAATTATCGATTCCATCCCATTCTCATCCGATCGTAAATACTCTGGCGTAATCACCAACAAAGCCACTTATCTCATGGGTGCCCTCGAATTTATCACGGACGATGAGGAACTACTAAAGCTTTCCAAATCTCAATCTTCCAATTATCGTGTTATCTCAGTAGTCAAGCTGTCAAAAAGCGAAGAATACCCTCGTTCGAGGAGCATAATCGCCGACGGGGCGATTACGGAGCGACCGAGCCCCGTGACGACGGGAGCGAGGGAGCGTTCCGAGAACGATGGGTATTCTCGCTTTTTTCAAGACGTTAAGCTCCTAGGTTTTGCGCTATTAGAGGACGAGCTTAGAAAAGACGCCAAAAATATCATCAATTATTTTTACAAAAACAACATCGATATCAAAATCATCTCTGGCGATAACCTAAAAACCGTCCAAACAATCGCCGAGCAAACCGGCGTCAAAAATACCGAAAAAGCAATTGATATGTCAACACTCAAAACCCCAGATTACAATAAATTAGTCAAAGAATATACAATTTTTACTCGCGTCAAACCGTCCGAAAAGAAAAATCTTATCAAAGCTTTCAAAAAACAGGGAAGCACGGTCGCTATGACCGGCGATGGAGTTAACGACATATTAGCCATGAAAGAATCCGATGTCTCTATCGCCATCGGCGAAGGTTCTGATGCCGCTCGTCGCGCATCCAAACTAGTCCTCCTAAATTCTGGTTTTGAATCAGTTCCATCTATTATCGATGAAGGTCGTCAATCCATCAATAATCTCGAACGTTCCACTGCGCTTTTCCTCGCTAAAACTGTCTACGCTAGTATTCTTGCAATCCTTTTCATCTTCATTCCCTTCAAAGCCCCCTTCGAATCACCCATCGAAATGACTCTTCTCAATTTTGCCTGCATCGGTTATCCAGGTCTTATCCTCGCTTTGGAACATAACACCGAACGAATTAAAAACCGCTTCGCAAAAAACATCCTTGAATACTCCGTCCCTATTGGCCTGACTATTTCTATCGCCATGCTTACTCTTTCTTGCCTTGCTCACTTTGACGTATTCCCGCAGCATGAACTCCCTACCGTTGCAATCTTTGTCACGTTTAGTATTGATTTAATGTTAATCTACTGGATTTCTAAGCCGCTAAATTCTCTCCGTGCGGGGCTTCTCGCCACAATTATCGGCATCATGGTAGGCGCCTTCTTAATCCCATTCTTCCACAATCTCTTTGATTTTGTTTACATAGCACCAAGAACTATCGTCCTCACTGTTATTTCCATTGCTATTTCTATTCTAATTTTTGGAATCATTAGGCGCATCATGCAAAAACTCAGCAACCACATTTTCGAATCCCCCCATATCTAGCGGAGACTTTTATTCCCACTCTTGCAAAATCACACAAAATATGCTATAACAATATCATCCGTGCCTATATTAGGCTTGCACATTAATAGAAAGGTTGGTTTTAAGATGAGAGACCGTATTTTGGATGTTTTAGCATTGGAAAAACAAGAAAAATGGGAAGCAAGAAAAAAGCAACGTGAAGAGTATGAAGAGCAGAAGAGACAGACGAGCAAAGACTACAGAAAAATGCAAGACGCTCGTGACGAAGTCAATGAGGCAAGGGAAATCCTCAACAAAGAGTTCGAGCTCTTAAAAGAGGAGCACCCAGAACGCACCAGAATCTGGCAGGCTTATCATGAAAAACGTGCTGCTATCAATGAAGAGATAGCCCCGCTCAGGGCAAAATCCGACGAAGAGCACTATTTAATGAATAATCTTTATGATCAAGCCGAACGAGCCTATCTCTCAGGTGACAAAGAAAAAGCAGATCAATTGTCACAGGAGGCACGTTCCCACAGGCTCGAAAGAAACAGGTTGAATGCCGAAGTCAAAGAGGCCATCAACAAGATTCGTGCCGCCAAAAAAGAAGCCATGGAATTAGCTCCACCTCAAGATCGCTATGGGTTCGATACAGCTAGAGAGCGTTTTGAAAAAGCCAAACGCGCTTTAGTTAGTGCCGAAGAGCAATTCAGCAACTCTAAAAGCATCAAGCATGAAAAGTATGCAAAGCTCCAGAATGCTGAAATGGAGTTCCAGGCAGCGAGAGACGCCTTCGAAGAAAGACTAAAACTAGTCAGGCAGCCACAGCCAGAAGAAGAAACTCCAAAAAGAATGTCATTCTTTAGCACCGCTTGGTTTAAGTAACCATACCTTCCACCAGCCCCAAGGGCTGGTTTTTCATATAACACTATTTTTCAATCGATATTCTTGGGTAAATATTGAGCGAATAAGGGTTTACTGGCTCTGCGCCAGATTGAATTTCAAAATAACAAGCTGCCGCTACCATCGCTCCATTATCGCCAGAGAGAGCAGGAGCGGGGAAATACGCTTCAGGTAAGGCCTCGCGAAGCACTTTATTCGCCGAAACTCCGCCCGCTACTACCACAGATTGTATATCGGGATATTTTTCGAGTGCTAACTGTAATTTTTCTACCAAAATATCCACCGCTGTTTTTTGAAACGATGCTGCAAAATCTGCAACTTGCTCTGGGTTTAAATGGTTCTTAAGATCATGCGAAGGATGGGAAATTGGTAGTCCTAATTCTTTCTGCACTGCTCGAAGAACTGCTGTTTTCAACCCTGAAAACGAGAAATCCAACCCTTCAATTTTTGGATGCGGCAGACGATATTTGTTGGCATCACCTTCTAGCGCCGCTTTTGCAATTGATGGCCCACCAGGATAGGGAAGACCCAGAATCTTCGCCACCTTATCAAAACACTCTCCCACCGCATCATCTCGTGTCGTCCCTACAATCTCAAATTGATTATGCCCACGCATATACAGAATCTGTGTATGCCCACCTGAAACTACTAATGCTAGTAGTGGGAACAGGGGAAAATCAGGAATACTATTCTGATTATCATTGAACAACCAATTCGCATACACATGTGATTTCAAATGATGCACCGCATAGAGCGGTTTATCATGTAATATCGCAAGCGTTCGCGCAGTTAACGTTCCAATCAGAAGGGAACCAAGCAATCCAGGCGCATGTGTCACTGCAATTGCATCAATATCATCCCAAGTACAGTTAGCATCAGCCAATGCTTTATCAATTACTGGCAGCATTACCTCAAGATGACTCCTAGCCGCTACTTCAGGTATTACTCCACCGTATTCCGCAAAAATATCAATCTGTGACACAACGACATTCGACAAAATCTCAACGCCATCTCGCACTACCGCTGCGGCTGTTTCATCGCAACTTGTTTCTATCCCAAGTATTAACATAAGATAATTATACCACAAACCCAGAAACTAAATAATACTAACAGAGAAAATATATCACTCAATGAATAAAACAGTTTCATTTTCACCAAAAATATGTTAAAATATGAACATGAAATGTCGGTCAATTATTTTTCTGCTCATTTTGTTTGCGCTCCCTCTTATTTTTGGTGCTTCTGTCTATGCCGACACTACTATCAATAAAAATCAGATTGAACTAATCTCTGATTTCACCCTAGACAATAAAGCTAACGCAGGTGGCACTATTACTCAGAATTATTATGTCTTCCCAGATACGAAAGGGCTACATGGCGGTCCAGGCACCATTAAAGTGGTTGATCGGAACACTTGCAAGACTACTAGTAAAGTTAAAATCGGTTCGGTTTATTTAAGCGGGCTTTACAACAAATGGGGGACAAATTACATCACTCTTATTGGAATGGGCAAACAAAAAGGTTGTTATAAATTAAATGGTTCCAAGCTACAAAAAGCCTCTAGTTGCCCAACTCCCCCTAGTCGTAGTTTAATATATCAGGGCACAGGTCAGGGAAATACTGCTACCATGAATAATTATGTATTTAAAGTTGCAGGTTTCATGGGCGGTAGAATTGGCGTATGGAATAGTTCTGGTAGTAGAGTGGCAACATATAAGATTCCCAATAAAGTAGTTAAAGCCGAGCCGGAAAACATCTCTATAGATGGTAAAACCGGTGAAGTGTATATTAACTATGCTAAAAAGATTAACGGAAAACGCCACTCCCTTTGGTACAAGATTGATTCATCCGTTTTTTCAAAATACACTGGGAAAAAGGGAACTAGTAATCCGGTAAAATGTAAAAACAACTCTCCTTCGACAGCCTCATCCTCAAATCCAAACTCCAATTCTATTGATTCCACTTCCAACACACGTTCTGCTGGCAATTCTACTTCTAGCTCTGACGAATCCACCGCCACCCACACTCCTGTCCAGTCCAACTATGACGGCACCGTAGAGACCAATTTCTTTGGTACCGTAAAAGAAGATGGCACCGGCTGTGGCGTCTTTACAATCATAAATCTCATCGTAGAGGTTTTAACTTACGGTGTCGCTATACTTAGTGTCATCGCTATCACCGTTGCGGGCATTATCTATCTCACTGCAAAAGACAACGTAGAACAGACCGTCAAAGCCAAACGCCGTATTTCCGAAATCGTCATAGGCCTAGCTGCCTATGCTGCACTTTATGCTGTACTAAATTTTCTCTTGCCAGGTGGCCAATTTAACACCGACAAAACTTGCTCAAACGCAGCCAATACATCTGTTGTCCAACAAAAAACACCCTAAATATCGCACAAGCAAACGTTAATGATGGTACCCGCTCCCAGCCTCAATTTGTGCCGCGCGATAAATTTGCTCCGTTACTACTACTCTAGCCAGAGCATGCGGGAAAACTAATTTCGAAAAACTCCATACAAAATCTGCTTTCTCTCTTATAGAATCATCAAACCCATATGCTCCGCCGATCAGAATGATGATATTTTTACTTTGTACAAAGGCTTGTGAAAGTAACGCAGAATATTCATCTGATGATATATTTTTGCCTCGTTCATCGCAACAGATTACAAAATCCTGCCCTGAAAAAGGCCATTTTGCTAAATACTTTAGCAGCTTATCTTCTTCCATAAATTGCCATTCAACAGAATAAGGCTTCCGCAATCGTTTTTCATATTCGGCACAAGCTTCACCATACCATGCACTATTTTTCTTTCCACCTGCAATAATTTTAATCATATTCCAATTATACCATTTTTATGGTACAATATACGCACACTGGACCGTCGCCAAGCGGTAAGGCACTGGGTTTTGGTCCCAGCATTCGCAGGTTCGAATCCTGCCGGTCCAGCCAAAATGAAAAAATAGCGAGCTTGCTCGGTATTTTTTTATTTTGCGACCGGAATGGATAAATATCCTGCCGGTCTTCATCACAAACCCCTTTATCTTTTTTACAAAATAATAGATAATTATAGCAACAAGCGACGCCGAAACCACTTAAATGCCAAGACAAGGAGAGCAATGGAAAGAATCAAACTGACGAAACAATCAATCAAAAAGCTTACCCCAGACAACCTTATCGCAATTACAATTGCTGATGCTGGCGCAATGGGTGACCCAGGTGCAATAGAATTCGTCGATAAAAATCTAAAGCTATATTATACGCATTTCGGAGAGATAGAAAAATCAGAACTAGAAAGAGTAATTCCGTTCTTAAAAACTCTCCAATTGATGTTTGGAGATATAGAAGGCCTAAACAAAGACTGGGTCGGTCTATACACTGGCTATGGAAATTATCTATTTGTGCGTCCAGAGCTCAAAGAACCAATTCTGCACTTTGTAGAAGAGAATTATGGCGACTCAGAATTACCATTAGTCGTAGAGCTTTATTCGCACTGGTATGATGCTCTAAAGACATTAAACACTTCTAAGGATTAGACAAAACAATCTCTAGCACAAAAAAGAGCCCTCGACTCTTTGCATGAATATGCTAAAGTCGAGGGTTTAGTTTGAATGTTTACTTCTTAGTAATTCTATCCCACTGAGCTGCCAGTTTAGGGTCAGTAATTTGTTCTCCATTACTGAATGGAACAAACAGACCGGCTTCTCGATAACCAGCTTCTCTCAGCTCCTCAAGAATTTTGTATCCCTTAGTGACATAAGTATGTCCATCGTGGTAGATAAACACTACCTTACCATTGTTGGAGCAGAAATGTCCCAACTTATCCACTACAGTACTGTCCATACAGGATTCACTGCAGAGAGGGCGGTAAATGTTTTCAAACCGCAGATGCCTCACTGGCACACCAGTACGCGGAATTTTGAAGCAACGCTCCATAGTTTCCGCACTTAGCTCACCTATATTGTGCTCATCACACCATTCGGCGCAATCTCTCTCGTAATCAAAATAATATGATTCAAGAGCAAGCTCACAAAGGTGATCCCATCTCGCTTTATCATACTTCGGATAGTCCCAGTTGCTAAAAGGGACATAAAAGTATTCGCGTTTGAGCCCAGCTGCCAGGATTGTGTCCATAGCTTCGCGTGTGTATGGCGTTACGAAAACCTCATCATCTACGACGAAACAAATCGTTGAGTTATTCATGCTATACGCACCATTGAACTTCGATCTGATATCGCTCATGTCGACGATCTCTTCTCTGTTACCATACTGTGGCCAACAAGCCACGGTGTCTCTTGTGACACAGATACTGTTTTTCTTTAAGTTTTTCATAGCTTTCTCCTTGCGTTTACCGCCCGCCGGCATGAGATTTTCGCCACGGGTTATTCCGCGGTTCAATCTAGCTACTCAGAGAATAGTCAGATTGAACCGCAAAATACGCTAAGAGTTCACTACTGTAAACATTCTTAATCTGCGAGTCGGTTAAGCATAACCAACTTATTATAATTATACCACAGAAAAGTAAAAAAGTCAAGAATAACCGATAAGCTGAGGAACCGTCACATTTGCAAATCAAGACGAACACTGATATTATAAAAACATGAAAAAGCTCATGCATGTTTGTAGATGTTTCTCTTCTTCTAGAAAAAAAATATTTACGCTTACTGCATTGTCTATATTATTATCAATCTTCTTCACTTCAACTACCTATGCTGCTTCTATGTCTAAAGATAAAACCTTCAGTATCAAAGGTTATTCAAATCCAGTAGTTCAGGGCGCGACTCTCACCAGGCAGTACTATGTTTTTACTAACTGGAACAGAGGCTCCAGTTTCACAGTAACTCGCTGTGATCGTCCAAGTGGCAAAAACTGTAAAACATCAGCGTCTTTCGATAGCGGTAAACCATCATCAATGTACCATGTTTGGGGCACCAATTATGTTCAAGCAACTCTAAAACAAGCGAAAGGCATGGTTTGTATCGACTTATCCACGATGAAAAAAACTAGCGATAGTAATTGTGGCTCTGTACTTAGCAGTAGTGGGTTGAGTAAGAGTGGCGACGATCAGGGGCAACGTCAAGGCTGGACAAAATATGGCAAGTATTATCTTCGTGGTTACGGAATATATTCGGGGAGTTGCTACATTTGGTTATTTAGTTCTCGCAATGGCAATCCGACCAAATCATGGAATATTCCAGTTAGTGGCGAAGTTGAAGACGTAATGGTCGATGGCGATACGGGAATAGTATGGGTTGCAATGTATCAAAGTGCCCAAACTGTCACTTATTATAAAGTTGATAAATCTGTCTTTGACAACTGGATCCAACCTGGCGCTGCCGGTGATGGTGGCGGCGGCACTTATATCGACCCAACTTCCAACCCAGATAATTTTTATGACGACAGCAATATAGAGGTTCGTGATGAAACTAAACAACACGAAACCGCTACCTCGTCTTATGACGGTTCTGTAGACACCAATTTCTTCGGCCCTCTCCAAGACGACAATGAAGGTTGCGGCGTCTACATGGTTTTAAATACCATTATCGACATTCTCACCTATGGCATTGCCATAGCTGCTACTATTGGCATTGCAATCTCAGGCATTGTTTATCTCAATGCAAAAGGTGATCAACAGAGAACCCTTAAAGCCAAACGTAGGATTTACGAGATAGTCATAGGTTTAGCCGCCTATGCTGTATTGTATTTTGCCCTCGGCTTTCTTTTACCAGGAGGCAATTTCAACTCAGATAAGACTTGCGAAAAAGCTTCCGAAACATCCAACGCTGTAGCTGGTTGGCGCCCTAATTCTAGCTCTGATTCTAATTCCAGCTCTGGTAAAAAACCTAATGCTCAGTCTACCAAAGAAAAAACCGAAGCTGCTAAACAAGCTGCCGAAGATGCAAAAAATGGCACTTCCGCTGCTGGTCGTAGATTAATGACCGCCGCGGAGGAACTCGCTGGCAAACTTGAAGCCAACAAATTTGTTTACAGTAAGAAGAATCAATCTACTTACGCCAAAGCCCTCAAAAAAGATAAACATGTCGACTGCGCTAAATATGTTTCATGGGCAATGCAATCAGCCGGCCTCCTCAAATCAGGCAAAACCTTCTATTTGCAAAAAGGCGTTATCAAGGGCAGTGGCAAATCCGCTGTCACCAACAATAGCAAGCTTAAAATAACTAAAGTCAATGATAATGTTGCTAATCTTGTTAAAAAAGGTAAACTTGTCCCTGGTGATATTATCGGACCAGATTATCTTCATACTCTTATATATAAAGGGAAAGAAAACGGCAAATATTACTATTATTCCGTAGGGACGGGAACTACCAAAAAAGGTATTATGAATAAGAAGAAAATTACCAACAAAACCTACGGCAAAAACGGTAAATATAGAATTAAAATTATTATTCATCCTATCTAATACAACTCATTTTTCACTATATTTTCCAAGGCTTCTTTGCAAATGCCTATACCTCTTGTGCTTTTTCGAAAAGTGTGCTATAATATAAATATGCCTACTAAAAAGCGCAAATCAACAAAAAACACCAAAAAACGGAGCACCAAGTCCCGTACTAAGGAAGCACCTGCCGAACACGAGCTTCCGGGTGGTTTTTGGCGTCAAGTCAGCGCTGTAGTAATGATTGCTTTAGCACTTTTCTTTGTTATCACTTGGTTTGGTCAGGGTGGCACAATTCTAAATGAAGTTCATCAATTCATCTTAAAAGGTCTCGGCTTTGCCACTTATTTTATGCCAGCTCTTCTTGTGTATCTCGCCGTCAAAATCTTTCGTTCCGAAGACAATCGTGTCGCAATACCTGTTTATATCGCTTCAATTTTAATGATCTTCTGGCTTTCAGGAATTGCTGCCATTTTTAAACATGGGGGAATTGTCGGCGATTGGCTAAATTCTATCATGCTCAATTTTCTTAATCAGGGCGTAGTAATTTTTATTTACTTTGTTCTAATTTTTATTACCGCACTATTTATTTTACAACTTTCACCCATTACTTTCTTTAAAGGCACCAAAAATCTCACCAAACGTGATAAATCTATCCAAGATGAAGACGACACTCCTAAGAAGAAAAAACTTGGTCAGCTAGAAATCAAAGTCAACTCTGGTGTTAATAATGTAGAGTCGACCGAGCCATCCGGTATCCTACGCAAAGGCGTTAATAGACCTTCTGCTGCTAAAGCGCCTGAACCAGCTAAAGAACCCACTGCGCTTGTCGCCTTTTCTGATCCTGATTGGAAAATGCCATCTATCGATTTACTTGAGAAAAAACAATCACCTGCTGACGCTGGCAATATCCAACAAAACGCCTACATTATTAAGTCTACACTTGCCGAATTTGGTATCGACGTCGAAATGGAAGGTGCCAACGTTGGCCCACGCGTCACTCAATACACTATGAAACCACCAGCAGGCGTCAACCTGAGTAAAATTCTTGCTCGCGACAAAGAACTAGCTCTCAACCTTGCTGTTGATAAAATTCGTATCGAAGCTCCTATCCCAGGTACTCGTTCTGTTGGTGTTGAAATTCCTAACGCCCGTTCTGCTGACGTACGTCTTCGTGGCGTCTTAGAATCATCTGAATGGAAAAAATGCACTGACCCACTCGCTTTTGCAGTAGGGAAGGACATTTCTGGTCATTCAGTTATCGCTAATTTAGCCAAAATGCCTCACCTTCTCATTGCGGGTACTACTGGTTCTGGTAAATCTGTGATGACCAACACATTAATTACATCACTGTTATATCGCAACGCTCCATCTGACATGAAACTCATTATTGTCGATCCAAAGCAGGTTGAAATGGCCCAATACCAGGACATTCCTCACCTTCTTACTCCAATCATCACTCAAACCGACAAAGCTCTCTCAGCTATGAAATGGTCAGTTGGCGAAATGGAACGCCGCTACACCCTGATGGCCGAAGAAAAAGTCAAAAACATCGCCGATTACAATACTAAGATTGCTAGCCAAGCCAGCAAAGACGAAGAGCAAAAAGCCAGCAAAATGCCGTACATTGTTATCGTGATTGATGAGATGGCCGACCTCATGATGATGGCAGGCAAAGACCTTGAAATGTTAATCGTACGTATTGCCCAAAAAGGTCGTGCTGCTGGTATTCATCTAGTTCTCGCAACTCAGCGTCCAGAGGTCAAAGTCATCACTGGCCTTATCAAAGCCAACATCCCAGGCCGTATCGCTTTCGCAGTCGGTTCCCAAATGGATTCGCGTATTATGCTCGATCAGGGTGGTGCTGAAAAACTTCTCGGTAAAGGCGATATGCTGCTTCTCACTACCGAAATGATGGGCAAACCTCGTCGTATCCAGGGCGCTTGGGCCTCTGACCCAGATATATCCAAAGTCACTGATTATCTTCGTGAGCAACGTCCACCTGAATACAATGATGAAGTTGTTGCTCAGCCAGTCGCAATCAAAGGCCTTTCCGAAGGCGGTAGTATCAGTGATCTAGGTCGTCGTTATGACCCCAATGATCCTATCGTCAGAAAAGCTATCGAAATCACCTTGAAACAAGGTAAATTCAGTACAGCATCCTTACAAACCTGGCTTGGCAAAGGTCACGGTTTCGTTGCTGGTCTCGCTATCTGGCTCGAAGAAATTGGCGTTATTGGTCCTCAAAATGGCAATAAACCTCGCGAAGTTCTCATTACCAGTATGGAAGAATTTGACCAGCTAGCACAACAATAATAAGAAAGGAATTCCAAAATGGAAATCACACCCGAAATTACTGACCAACTAACTGAAGCACTCATTGCCGCCCTGCCTGAGTCCGCCGAGGACGATTATCAAGCTTGGCTAAAAAACCCTAGTGAGGAAGGTTTCCAAGATTTGCTTGCTAAGTATAACATAGACGCAGCTAAAATCGCCCGCGCCACAGTTTTGAAGGAGAAAGAAAATGAACAATAATCCTGAATTAAGCGACAACTCTTCCAGCGAAAATGACGCTAATCAATGGGATATTCTCCCCAAAGAGAATTTTTACCAGCATCAACAAAACTCTGAGGAAGCTCCTAAAAGCGAACTAAGTGATGAAGAAATCAAACAAATTCTTCGCGCTAGGAAACGCAATGAACAACTAAAGAACAACGTCGAGGCCAAAAAACATGCCAACCGTGTTGCCGCAGGGCTTCTCGCCTTTGCTATTACAGCCACTGCTTTAGTAGGAGGGATTGTTGCCACCAGCCAAAAGGATATTTTAGAAACCGATCGAACGAAGCAGAATATTATCGAAATGGAAAATGCCGAAGAAATCGTCTTCTATGGTAATGTTCGTAGCAATCCCGAAATACCCAATTCCGAAGACCCTTCCAATATCTATACCAACACAAATGATGAAATTAGAATTGACGTTCCCGAGGGTAGCACAATTCTCTATTATCCAGGCGATAAAGACCCCAACGGTGGATGGTATGGCGTCCCTGTCGATATTCTAGAAAGTGAATCATTTATTAGTGACCGTGAAGCCCGTAGATTAGAAAAGGATCACGACGGTTACGCCTGGATTAATCATAACAACGCTTCAGTCACCACCGAATCAGAGAATAGCTCGTTCTAGGCTACAGCTGACCCCTTGCATTTTCCTCTGTGATTTGTTATAATATAGACTAATATTAGCTCAGCAGGCGTGTCAACCCGGAGAAACGGAGAACAGCCCCTGCTTTAACCAAAGGAGTTCACATGAAAGACTACGAACTTACAGTCTTGTTTCATCCTGATTTAGAGATGAATCTAGACCCAGCCATCGACAAGGTGAAGAAACTCATCGAATCGAACGGTGGCAAAATAACAAAAGAGGAAAACGACGGCAAGAAACGCCTCGCTTACTCTATTAATAACCAAGAGTTCGCCATCTACTATTTTGCAGATGTAGAGCTTCCAGCCGAAGCCCCTGCCAAAATCAGTAGCACTATGAACATCAACGACGAAGTCTTGCGCTATTTGCTCGTTAAGACCGACGCTCGTCGTGCCAAATTTGCCGCTCGTCGTGCAGCTTCCGAGAAAGAAGCAAAAGAAGAAGTCAAAGAAGAATCAAAAGAGGAGGAATAATTTATGCGTGGTTTTTCCAAGGCAATTATCACTGGTAATCTTACTCGTGACCCCGAACTTCGCACTACCGCTAACGGTTCGACAGTATGTGGTTTTTCCGTTGCAGTAAATCGTGTTTACAAAGATTCCAGTGGCGAACAAAAAGAAGATGTTTCTTATATCGATTGTTCCGCTTGGGGTCGTCTCGGTGAGATGATTAGCCAATACGCCAAAAAAGGTTCTGGCGTACTTGTCTCAGGTCGTCTCGATCAGCGCAGCTGGGAAGACAAAACCGATGGCAAAAAACGCTCTCGTGTCGAAATTGTGGTCGAAGATTTCAATTTTGTCGGCGCTCCACGCGGCGACGGCGGTAGTTCTAGCAGTTTCGGTGGTGGCAGCTCTAGTATGCAAGACACAGGCAATGATATTCCAGACGACGTCCCTGAAGAAGAGATTGACTTAAGTGACGTTCCATTCTAATAGCAATCAATCAAACGAAGGAGAATATAATGAAAAGAATCAAAAGTGATCCCAATTTATACTTCGATTATCGTGATGTTAAGACTCTTGGTCGTTACATCGATAGTTACGGCCGGATTGAACCAATCGCCAAGACTGGTCTATCCGCTAAACAACAGCGCCAATTAGCTGTCGCTATCAAGCGTGCACGCCACTTGGCTCTCTTGCCATTCGTAACCAAATAAACCATAATCGAGGAATAATATGTACGGACCAACAGATCTAAAGAAAAATACTCTCATCACTTTAGACGGTCAACCGTATAAGGTGGTAGAGTACTCACAAAAAGTTATGGGCCGCGGTGGTTCCATTGTCAACGTCAAAGTGAAAAACCTTATTACAGGTGCACTTTTACCTAAGACTTTTAAAGGACAAGAAAAAATCGAACCCGCCGAAGTCACCAACAAGCGCGTGCAATACTTGTATAAAGATGATGAAAAATTCTACTTTATGGATCCAGAATCTTTCGAACAGTACGAGTTAGGTGCTGACATGGTTGGCGACGCCAAAGATTTTATGAAAGATGGTGATGAAATGGATATCCAATTCTATAACGGTACTCCTATCAACTTACAGCTTCCCAAGAATCTTTGGTTAGAAGTCACCTACACTGAATCCGTTGTCAAAGGCGACACCACTAGTTCGGTCATGAAAGACGCGACTTTAGAGACCGGCGTTGTTATTAAAGTCCCTGCGTTCATCAAACAAGGCGACATTGTCTCTGTCGATACCGAGACCTACGCTTACCGCGAACGCAAAAAATAATAGCAAAGTAAACCACAGGCATAAAATAGCACTTATAAGAATCTTCAGGCAGCTAACCGAAAGCAGAACGAATCCATCTCTGAAAGTGCTATTTTTAATTCCGTAAAAAAATAAATTTTACCACTTGCATTTTAAAAAGTTTACGTTTATAATAGTTAGTATGAACTTATTGCATGGCGTGGGCGACTTCTTCTCGCTAGATATCGGGACAAATTCGATGCGTATCGTACAGCTTTCTGGTAATTCCCAGCATGGCTGGAATTTGCAAAAATTCGCATATGTCCCAATCGATCAAAAACTAACTGCCGATTCGTCCGATCTCGGCAAAAAACGTCTTGGTGAGGCAATCATGGGCGCCGTCGACCAGGCAGGCATTCGGACCAAAAATATCGCTATTGGTATTCCAGCGACTAAAACCTTCACTTCAATCGTCGAGACAGAAACTTTGCCCGAAAAAGAACTCAGAAAAACTTTCAAATACGAACTAGACAAATACGTGCCTATGGCAATGAGCGATGCCAAGGCCGACTATGTTATTTTAGGCCCTAGCCCTAACGACCCAGCTAAAACTGAAGTATTAGTCAGCTCGGTCGCAAAAGATTATGCAGAATCCACCATGGAAATGGTCGAAAAAACCGGTCTCAATATTGTCGCTATGGAACCAGAACCTCTCGCAATGGCCCGTTCGCTTAATATGCCAGGTGCAATTGACGCTACCATGGCCGTCGATTTTGGTGAAAACTCTACTGATATTGTTATTATGTTTAGAAATCAACCTCGCTTAGTACGTGCAGTCCCAGGTGGTTTCGGCGTTCTCGTCAAAGCTATCGCCAACGGTCTTAGTGTTCGCGAAGATCAAGCTCGTCAATTTATTCTTAAGTTTGGTCTTGATCAGAACCAAGTAGAAGGTCAAGTCTTCAAAATTCTTGGTACTCACCTTGATAATTTCGCTTCAGAACTTACTAAATCCGTTCGCTTCTTCCAGACAAAGTATATTAATGGTAAAGTTGGTGGCATCGTCTTATCTGGTTACGCCAGTATGATACCACTCTTTTCTGAATACATCGAAGCTAAAACACGCGTATCAGCTATGAAAGGTAATCCATGGCAATTCGTTCGCACTACCGAAGATCAACAACGCGCTCTAATGAGCGTGGCAAGCGAATTCGCAGTTGCGATTGGCCTATCAGAAAGGAGCAATGACTAATGGCACGTGAAATCAACTTAGTCCCAGAAGTTAAAGATGAAATGATTAAGGCCTTAAAAATCAGGAATTATATTATGTTCATCAGTATCGTAGTTGCAGCTGCCAGTGTTGGCATTACTGTTATTTTTGGTCTTATTATGGGCGGCCAACAATTAGCTAGAGATGGCAAAAACAAAGAAATTGAGAATTTATCTAGTAAGCTAACTTCCTATAAAGAACTAAATCAAACCCTTACCATAAAAGATCAAATTGGGAACGTCGACACGCTAACATCTAATAAACGCGTTTTCACTCGTACTTTTAGCCTTCTTTCTGCTATTTTACCTACTGGTGCAGATACCATTAAAATTTCACAATTAAACATTGATTTATCGGAAGAACAAAACACTCTTACACTCGATGCTCAAGCAAATGCTGGTAAAGAACCATATATTGACTATAATGTATTGGACTCTTTCAAAAAGAGTATGCAATATATGCACTACGATTATGGAGATTATGTTGACAAAGACGGTAATGTTATTCCATCTTATTGTATGATTGAAAAAGGCTCTGATGGCGCAATGTTACATGAAGGAAAAGCTAATTACTACGCTTACTGGACATACGAAGAAGAAGGTTGCAAACCTTCAGATGATTTCAAAGAAAGCGATTATTCCGATGCTCTTTCAGAGTTTGAAGGCAAGAAAGTTATCAAAGTATGGCGTACTCCCAATTATACAGAATGGTATAAGAGCGGTGACAAAACCAATATTACACTAGATGGCGTTATTCAGGGTGTACCACACTTCAGTAGCCAATGTATTACCTATACAGGTGATGATTCTAATGACCGTGATAAACCAAAATGGGATAGCGTAAACACATGTAGTCTCATTATCCCAGGTGAAAATGCAGATAATGGCATTAGGATTATTGAATCGTCTAATGGTCGCGATGCCAATGAAGAGTTAGTTTTACGTTTCAACGCAGTTATATTTGTAAATCCAGAGTTTTACAAGTTCAATAATCATCACATGATGGCTCTCCCGCCAAATAGTCGTGTCAACGTAACCGACTCCTTTGTCCAAATTCAGGATATGTTTAGCCAACGCGCCGATGATTGTGACAAAGACGATACTTCTTGCCAATCAACTGTGAATAGTGGTGGCGACAATAACGACACTAACAATCAAACTAATGGAGGAAACTAAGCATGGCCGCTACTAAAGAAATCGCAATCGGAAAACGCGCCAAAATCTCAGAAGCACAGCAGTATACCCTCTTAGCAGTACTAATCGCCTCCCTGTTTCTGGGTGTAGCAATTTCACTTGTATCATATTTTATTAAGCAGATCTCCTTCAATACCGAAATCATAATGGAGCAAGAGCAGCAAATTGTTAAGTATTCAGAAGTAATCAAAAACATAGGTGTCTGTGAAAAACCAAAGGGCTCAACCTATACAGGTGATGAACTGACGAAATGCAATCCAGACAACATTGATATTTCAAAAATCCCAGAAAGTCTACGTTCGAAAATCCTCAACGATTTAGCTTCAAATCAAGCATTAGACTCTGTACCGAAAGAAAGCAACAGTAGTTGTGTCGACCCAGATACCCATAAAAACTACACTTACAAAGACCTTATAAAAGATTATAATGAAGCCACCGATACCGAAAAACGTCTCGCTGCCAGCCAACGTATTCGTAGTTGTTCGGCACTTCGCATTATCCCAGATGCATTGCCTGCTTACCAAAATGAAGAAGCATTACTAGCTAGCTTGAACAAATTATTTATAACTTCCGGTTGGGAACCAGAATCAATCAGCCCGAGCGGCGAGATGCCCTCTACTAGTGATATTGCCGGAGTTAATGCTATGTCAGTTAAGTTGAGTATACAAGGTGGTACAGATATAACTACAAAAATACTCAGCAATATGGAGAGCTCTATCCGTGAGTTTAATATGGAAAACGCCGTTATTGAGTGGAGTAGTGATAACACTCTCGAAATCAATGCACAAGCCACAGCATATTTTATGGATGAATCTACTATCACAGAAGGTAGCAAAGTCTTTAAGATTGAAAAGGAGGAGAAGTAATGAAAACAGATTTAGCTTCGTCAATCGGTATTGCTGTCGTAGGTGTAATTGTCGCTTATTTTATAAGTAATATTTTAGTTGGGTCATTCACAACTGGCGATTATACCGTCAAAACTATTGAAACAGAAGTCAAAGCAGACATTGCTACTCCAGATCCAAGTGTCTTTAATTATCGTGCGCTCAACCCCACCGTTGAAGTATACGTAGGCAGTTGTAAAGAATATGACGCTAATGGGCAGTGCATTGATAATGACGAAGAAGACATCGACCAAGATATTATTAATAATATTACGCCTTCAGACTCGTCAGATGAAGAAAATCCCAACTCTGACTCCGATTCTAACTCTAACTCCAATTCTAACTCTAATTCCAATTCTCAAGATAATGATGATAATGGGTCAAACTCCAGAAATAGATCGCCTAGCCGAAAGGATGAATAATGGCGTTGCTCACAAGAGAAGCAGAAGAAAGAATCGTCAATCTCCTTTTGTCGGAAGGTCTTGCTGATGCTAATTTAGTTACAAATATTAAAGCCCAAGCCGATGCTGCTGGTAAACAAGTTCTTGCCGAGCTTCGAGCTCAAAAGCTTATATCTGACGATATGGTGGCACGTGCAACTGCCGCAATTATTGGCGTTCCTTACGTTGAGTTAAAAAATATTTCTATCGATCAAGATATCTTGACTAAAATACCTCGTGAAGCATCAGCTCGCGTCCACGCTGTAGCTTTAGGCGAAAAAGATGGTCTGCTAAATGTCGCTATGGTCGACGTCACCAACGTTCAGTCTACCGATTATATATCAAATCTTATCAACCAGCCAATTCGAGTTTGGATGTCATCCGAGCGTGGCATCAATGAAGTGCTAGAACAATATCATGGCGATTTTTCTAGTGTCAAGGAAGCCGTTGAAGAAACCAACGAAGAGATTGCTGCTGAGCAACAAGCCAATCCGAATATCAAGACTATCGTCCAAGATTCTCCAATATCAAAAGCTCTTACCACTATTCTAAGCTATGCCGCCAAGACCAAAGCATCTGATATTCATATCGAGCCGCTTGAAAATTCTCTGATTATCCGTTGCCGTATCGATGGTGTGCTGCGTAGGATTATGGAACTTCCCAAAACCGTTGCGCCAGCTCTTGTTTCGCGTATTAAGATTCTTTCTAACCTCAAAATCGATGAGCACCGTATTCCTCAGGACGGCCAGTTTACAGTATTAGTTGATGGACAAGAGATCGATTTGCGTATCGCTATTGCTCCCGTTACTTGGGGGGAACAAGTTGTTATTCGTCTTCTTGATAAAACTGGTGTCTCCATGGAAATCGAAAAAATGGGTATGACCGGCCGTGCTTTACGTGATGTTTTAGAAGGGATTAAAAAACCAAATGGTATGATTTTGACTTCTGGTCCTACCGGTTCTGGTAAATCTACTACTCTCTATGCATTAATTCAAAAGATTAAATCTGAAGAAATCAATATCGTTACTCTAGAAGACCCAGTCGAGTATAAAATGGATGGTATCAACCAGACACAGGTAAATGTTGACGCCGGTCTAACATTCGCCAGTGGTTTGAGATCTATCTTGCGTCAAGACCCTGACGTAGTAATGGTAGGTGAGATTCGTGACTCTGAAACTGCCGGTCTAGCAGTCCAGGCTGCTCTTACTGGTCACCTTGTCTTTAGTACTTTGCACACCAACTCTGCTGCTGGTATCTTGCCTCGTCTTCTCGATATGGGTATCGAGCCATTCCTCCTCGCATCGACTCTGAACGTCGTTATTGGCCAGCGCTTGGTTCGTCGTATTACTGAAAAACGCGAAATGTATAAATCATCCGAAATTGAAACTAAAGGCATCAACAGTATCATAGGTAGTCTATTACCACAAGACAAAGAATCAGTCGCCAAAGTTAGTGAAGATTTAGGTTATCCTGGACTTCCAGTCAAAAATGAAGATCATTATATGTTAGCCAAAGGTATCAGTACCAAAGAAACACCAGGTGGCTATAAAGGACGTGCTGGTCTCTACGAAACTATCGTTGTAGATGATGACATCCAAAAAATGGTTATCAATCATTCTACTGCCAATGAAATTATGAAACTTGCTAGAGAAAAGGGAACTGTCACCATGCGCCAGGACGGTATTTTGAAAGTATTATCAGGTATAACATCAATAGAGGAGGTAAACCGCGTAGCTAGTGACTTATCATAAAGCATGTGGTATAATCAAAACATGGAAAGTGGGCAAGCAAACAAAACAATCAAAATAGAATCATTACTCGAAGAATGTGTCCGTCGTAATGCTTCTGATTTACATCTTCAATATGGTATTCCACCGATTCTCAGAGTTGATGGTGCACTCATGCCTGTAGCCGGAACTAGCGCACTTAAAGAAGAAGATGTCAAAAATCTTGTATTCACTACTCTTGATGAAGAACAGCAGCAAATTCTTTTGAAAGATAAAGAGTTTGACTATTCATTTGCTTACGGTGATATAGCACGTTTTCGCGTTAATGCCTTCCATGAACGTGGCAAATTAGCAGCTGCTTTTCGTCTCATTCCAAATCAGATTAAAAGCGTTAACGATCTTGGTATGCCAAGCGTAGTTGAGTCATTCGCTAATTTCCCTCGTGGTTTAGTCCTTATCACTGGCCCAACTGGTTCTGGTAAATCTACTACTCTTGCTGCGTTACTAGATAAAATCAATCGCGAAAAAGCAGTCCACATTATCACTATTGAGGACCCAATCGAATTTACTCACAAGTCGCATCGTTCAGTCGTAGCACAACGTGAAGTACACTATGATACCTTTAGCTTTTCCGCTGCACTTCGTTCAGCCTTGCGTGAAGACCCAGATGTTGTTCTTATCGGTGAGATGCGTGATCTCGAAACTATCCAATCCGCTATCACCATTGCCGAAACTGGGCACCTCGTTTTCGCTACTTTGCACACTAACTCTGCTGCTCAGTCCATCGATCGTATGGTTGACGTCTTCCCGTCGCACCAGCAGGCCCAAGTTCGTACTCAGCTGTCTAATATTCTAATGGCAATTTGCGCCCAACGTTTAGTCCCTGCCATCGGCGGCGGTCGCGTAGTCGCTGCCGAGATTATGATAGCCGATCCCGCTATTCGTGCCTTAATTCGTGACGGCAAAACACACCAGATTGACAACGCAATTCAAACCGGTGCCGATAAAGGTATGCAGACCATGGACCGTACTCTTGCTAAACTTGTTCAAACTGGTGTAATTACTTATGATGATGCACGTGAATTTGCAGTTGATATCACTGAACTAAATAGATTGGTAAGAGGTTAAAATGAGAAGTTACAACTACAAAGCTAAGGAAAAAGCAACCGGTAAAATGGTTAAAGGCACCATCCAGGCTGACACCGAACAAGCCGCTGGTAAGCTCTTAGTTGAACAAGGCTTCGTCCCTCAATCTGTCACTGAAGAAGGGAAAGGCATATTCGGTGATAAAGATCATGTTACTTCTAAGGATCGTATTACCTTTACTAGGCAGATGGCTACCTTGATTGGTGCCGGTTTGCCATTAGCTACTTCGCTTCGCACGGTTGCTGAACAAACTCAAGGCAAAGCCATGAAGACGATTATTGAATCTATTCTGGGCAACGTAGAATCTGGCCATACTCTTTATGACTCCTTCGCTAAGTATCCCGATGTTTTTAATGGTGTTTATCTCGCCCTTATTAAGGCTGGCGAAACTTCTGGTACTCTGGATCTTGCATTAAGGCGTCTCGCCGACCAAGAGGAAAAAGATGCCGCTATGATGAGTAAGATTAAAGGTGCCCTCGTCTACCCTGCTATTATTCTTGTAGTTATTATTGCTGTGCTCGCTTTCATGATGATTATGGTGGTACCCCAAGTCAAAGGCTTATACGAAGATATGGGCAAGCCATTACCTGATCTGACTAAAATACTTGTAGCAGTGTCCGATTTCTTCGGCCAATTCTGGTGGGCAGTACTAATTGTAGTAGGTATGCTGTTTGGTGCTGCGTTCTATTTTGTTAAAAAGACGCCAAGTGGACGTAAAGTTGCTGATAATTTTAAAATTCATGTTCCACTCTTTGGTGGGCTCTTCCGTAAGCTCTATGTTTCGCGCTTCGCTCGCACTGCCGAGATGATGTTAGCTACTGGCGTACCGATGCTAGACTCCGTCAGTATTGCAATTGGCTCTACAAGTAATGTCGTTGTAGAAGAAGAATATTCCAAAGCCCTCGATATAATTAAAGGTGGTAAACCTCTTTCCGAATCTTTGAAAGATCGCGATTATATGTTGCCTCTCGTTCCGCAAATGGCATCCATTGGTGAGGAATCTGGTAAAATTGACGAAATGCTCGGTAAAGCCGCTCAAGTTTATGAAACTGAGCTAGATGAACAAATCAACAACATTTCCACTATGATTGAACCTATTCTTATGGTAATTATGGCCGGCCTCATTGGTGTGGTTATCGGCGGTACCCTACTTCCAATCTACTCACTTGTTGGTAGTGTCGCCTAAAAAAAGTCTTGATTTTTCATTACAATAAGTTATAATAAGCATAAGAATAAATCTAGAAAGGATTATTATATGGTCAAACAAAATACTAACTCTAAAAAAGGTTTTACCATCATCGAAGTCGTGCTCGTGCTCGCTATCGCTGGTCTTATCTTCTTGATGGTCTTTATCGCGCTTCCAGCACTTCAGCGCTCTCAGCGTGATACTCAGCGTCGTGATGATATGGCGCGCTTCCTCTCTCAGCTTAACCAATACCAAGCCAACAATGGTGGCACAGTTCCTGGCGATGCTGTGGCTAACTGGAATGTTGCAGAATCTGGTACAGACAAGAGCTTCATCACAAACTATATGAAAGCTGGTGGTGATAAGTTTGAAGATCCATCCACAGGTAACACTTACAAACTTAAGCAAGCTGTACAGGCATGTACGAAGGGCGCCGATTGTCCAAACGGTGCGGCTTCTGAGACAGAAATGGGCATTATCTATATCGTAAAGAATGCTAAATGCGAAGGTGAGAAACCAGTCTATATTGAAGGTAGCCGTAAGCTTGCAGTATTAATGAAGCTCGAAGGAGCAGGCGTTTACTGCGGCAACAACTAATCTACCAAATTAGATTTAATATAAACCGGAAGACAATTCCGGTTTATATTTTTATTTCAATGGTTTTAATTGACTTTTATAAAGGATACTTTTTACAAATCAGCGCAATAAACGCCGCCACCTTCCATTTTATAGAGAATCGCCATTTTTCGTGAATTTGAACTCGCTACCACACCTGCCTTATCATTTCCTGCACACTTAGCTTGGATAAAGAGGTATAGGATGAAATCATTAGGGAACGTTTGCCCATTTGCACCTTCTGCAAGGCTCTTTGCAGGTTCGTTGCACGCTGCATTCGTAATAGAACCATTACATTTCACGATCTTCAATTTATAATTTTCACCATTCGGATCCTTAAACCCTTCTTTTAAGTGATCGCGATAAAATCCGCCCCACTCATCTACTTTCGCACTACTCAATGCTTCCTCATCCCACACCACGTCAATTATTTTAGAACTACCATCAATTTCTTCATAGCTATTTGCTAATCCAGGTAGTGCACCGCGATTGTTAGTCTGATACTTTTTAATTGCGTCAGCCAACCAGGCGATATCTTCACGTCTTTCCGTATCACGCTCTTGCTTTTGCAGTGTAGGCAAAGCAATCATCATCATCAAAAATATCATTCCAGCAATACCCAACACTAGTATAGCCTCTACCAGCGTAAATCCTTCTTTTGTCTGTAATTCGCCCTTTTTCATAAAATCCTTATGCTAATTATAGATTATTTTAAACAAAAATCAAGTCTCCATGTTAAAATATAAATATGCAAATTATTTTTCTTATGTTTATGTTTATTCTTGGCGCTTGTTTTGGCTCATTTTTATGTTGTTTGGCTCGCCGTATTAAATACCGCCAAACCCACAAGCGTCCACTCGGACACCGGTCAGTTTGTCCACACTGCAAATACCAACTCAAATGGTATGACAATATTCCAATTGTTTCTTGGCTTATTCTACATGGCAAATGCCGTAAATGCCACCACAAAATCGGTATTCTTGAGATTGCCTCCGAAATACTAACAGCTTTAGCATTTCTTTTACTTAACTTTACAATTGATGTCACAACTGCAAATGCCTTTGAATGGGCAATATTTGGCACTGTTATGGTTTTTTCCATAATTCTTATCTTTTTAGCCATCTATGACGGTGCATATGGCGAGCTACCCACACCAGCCCTTCTCTTATCTATCGTCGCATCTGTCATGATTTTGGTAGTTAAAGAAGCCAAAATTCTCTCAATGCATCCTTTCTCAGCCGAACTAATTTATCGGCCAATTTTTGCAGTACTTGTCTTGGGCGGTTTATATCTTGCTATATATATGTTTTCAAAAGGGAAATGGGTCGGTGATGGTGATTGGCTACTTGGTACTGCTATCGGCATTGCGTTATTTGATCCTTGGCTAGCACTAATTACACTCTTCCTTTCAAATTTCCTAGCTACTATCGTTATGTATCCTTTCACTAAGACTAAAAAAACCAAAAAAGTACACTTTGGCCCCTTTTTAGTTGCTGCTTTTATAATTACTTATGTTTTTTCTGAATTTTTCTTATCATTTGTGATATAATAAGCTTATGGTAAAAAAAGGTGACACACTAGTCGAAGTAACTCTAGCGATTGGCATCTTTTCCATGATTGCTATTGCTGTAGCATCCGTCATGAGTGGTGGTTCTTCCAGCGCTCAACTTGCATTGGAAACTACGCAAGCTAGGGAAGAGATCGACACTCAGGCCGATGCAATTCGCTTCATACACTCGACCTACAGCGCAAACAAAGACAACCAAGATCATCCATATGTGAAGCTTTGGCGTGATATTACAAAAAGATCAATCGTACTTTCCGACAACGAAGACAAATTGGCAGCTGTCTTACAATACACCCCCTCCTCTTGTTCTGAACTCTACGATAAGGATTCTGAAGTTTTTAAAAGTGCCTTTGTGATTAACCCGCGCGAGTTTAATAAGCTATCTTCTAATATCGGTAAAACTACTTTTGATAAAAATTTAGTACTCTTCACGACTACAGATAATGAAAGTAGCTTTACTACTGCCTCCACTCATCCTCGTCTTGTTTTCGGCAACAAACTTACTGGAGAAAACGACAATAACGCTATACTAGCTGATAGCACTTTCCCAAGTAATATCCTTTATGCCGAAGGCATCTATGTAGTGCCTGTAGTAGACCCTAGTACAACAAGCATTGTTGATGTCATCGATGAAGAACAGACCGTTAAGAAACCTGCTTACTTTGATTTTTATATTCGTACTTGTTGGTATGGGTCTCGCACCGATGATCCATCTACTATCTCTACTGTAATTCGTCTCCACGATCCTGACGCAGTATTTGCTGGTGGTTTCTTTGACGTCAAATATGATGGCTATGACCCAGCCTTTGGCGACAACGGCAAAATTCGTGATCGTAATAACATTCGCAAGGAAGAATTACCCACACCTACTCGAGAGGGCTGGACTTTTACAGGGTGGTGTGATGGTACATTGTCATATGATTCAGAACATGATGAAGCTGTGTGTGAAGGGACTGTATATAAAGGTACTCTTACCAATCCAGAGAAAACACACAGAGTCTTTGATTTAAACGCTATGTTTAATCATACTCGGTATACAATCATGTATGATTTAACTGGGGGTAGCTCCGACAAGATTCGCGAGTATCACCAAACTGAACCAACTACTACAATCTGTTATCTTGATGGGGACAATCATGACTGGGCAAAAGATTGCGATGTGCTAAACGTTGATTTGGCTTCATATCCACCCGATCCCCGCAAAATGGGCGGCAGGTTCAATGGCTGGTGTTTAGAAGGTACAGTTGATCAACAAGGTCGTTGTATCGGCGGTACAGTTATTCCTGCTGGCGGTATCCTTGATAATGCAGAGCTTCCAAGATTAACCAATAACGATCCATCCAAACCCATCATCCTCAAGGCCACCTGGAGCAAATGGAACGAAAACTATGAAGTAAAGCTAACTTGGGGTGCTCATCCTACCGACCTAGACTCTCACGTTCGCGGCCAAAAATCTAACAACACTGTCTTCCACGCCTACTATAGTAATAAGATTGGTAGCGATATTGATAATACTACCATCGCATCGTTAGACTACGATGACACCACTGGCTATGGCCCAGAAACCTTTATCCTGAATACTCTTGGTGGTAAAAACTATTATTACTATGTACGATGCTATCGCGATAATAATGGTTGGTACTATTCATCAACCTATAGCTGCAATGTCACTGGTGCCACCGTTGAAGTTAAACGTAATGGTGAGCTAGTGGGTACTTATAGATCAGATGATGCTTCCGGCACCGGTACTGCTTGGTTAGTCTTCGCTAACCGTAACGGTAAGGTCACATGGTGCAATACGCGCACTAGTGATTTCTTCGTCGAGAGTTATAATTATAATAGCACTGAGGTTGATAGAACATTCAATAGATTATGCCCAGAGCATTAATTACTTAGTCTCACTATGGAATTTCTCATGAATCTCTTTAAGATGAGCGTCTGTCACGTGTGTATAGATTTGCGTAGTTGAAATATCCGCATGGCCCAGCATTGATTGCACTGCTCGGATATCCGCCCCATTCATTAAAAGATCCGTTGCAAAAGAGTGTCTCAAAGTATGTGGTGATACATGTTTAGTAATTCCAGCTAACCTTGCGTATTTTTCAACAATCCTTTCTACACTTCTGGCCGTTATTCGTCGGTAATCCCCAGATGTATCAACCGCCTGCAAATTACGTGAATTATTTAAAAACAACGCTGGCAAAGAATCACTCCTCGCATCTAAATAATCACGCACCCTATCTGCTGCTGATTGGCTAATAAAAATTGGCCTATCTTTGCTGCCTTTACCTCTCACCATAAATTCACGTCGTTCCAGATTAATCGAATCACGATTTAGCCCCACAAGTTCTGATACCCGTAGACCACCTGAATACAATAATTCGATAATCGCTCTATCTCTCAGACCAGATTCTGTCGAAGTATCAATTTGTTCTAACATATCTTCGACTTCATCAAAGTGTAAAAAAGTCACCTGTTTGCGTACCACTTTAGGCAAATCCACTAAAGAAGGGTCCAGTGATTTTATATCTCGCCTAGCTAAGTACTTCAAAAATCCCCGTAGCGCAATTAGATGATAAGCCTGAGTAATCACCTTCAAATCTGCTTCACCATTGTCTGAGCCGTATCTATTCAACCTCAAACGATATTTTCTCAACAGTTCTTTCGTAATGTCCGTAGTCTTAATTTCGTCTTTATTTAGTATCTCTTGTGCAATCTCCACAAATCTCTCTAGATATAATCTATAATTATCAATCGTCTTTTTACTCCGCCCTGCTTCAATCTCAAGATGCTCCAAAAAATCGTTAATCAGATCATATATATCCATACCATTATTATAGCAAACTTAAAACTCTATTTTTCGAAACATCTTGAAACTGCCCGATAAAAAATACAACAGTCACGAATGAGCGAGGAAACTGAAATTTCGGAGCGAATTCGCCTGACCTGTTGTATTTTTTATGCGGCGCAAGTTTCAACGTTGAGAAAAACAGAGTTTTAAGTAATTATGATATAATACTAATATTAGTAAAGGAGTATATATGTCAAAAGAAAAAGATTATATTCAACGTACTTTAGTGGTATTAAAACCCGATACCGTCCAGCGGGGAATCATTGGTGAGGTAATTCAGCGTTTCGAACGCGTCGGTCTTAAGATTGTTGGTATGAAAATGGTTATGCCAGAAGAAAAGCTTTATCGCCAGCATTATGAAGATATCGGTCAAATGATTACTCGCCGTGGTGAACAAGCCTATCGCTACAACGTAGAATATATGATGACTGGCCCAGTTATTGCCATGGTTCTAGAAGGCGTTGAAGCACAGCCCCTAGTCCGCAAGATTGTCGGCCCAACCGAACCAAAATCCGCTGAAATGGGCACCATTCGTGGAGACTATTCGCATATGAGCTTTGGTTACTCCGACGCAAAAGGAACCGGCGTGCCAAATCTAGTCCACGCCTCAGGCTCTATCGAAGAAGCCAAAAAAGAGATTGACCTCTGGTTTAATGCTAACGAATTATACGACTACAGCGATCTAAACGAAAAATATACTCGATAATTTAGTCTATGAAAAAGACCGAACTGTGTTCGGTCTTTTTGAAGGGATATGATATAGCTTGCTATTTTCTTGGCTTAAACGCACTGTCGAAACTAGCGAATACTTTTAAATACTGCGATGCAAGCGCTCGCGTCAGTACTTTGTTATTACCTTCCCAAGTGATAGACATTCCAAAGCCGTATTCAGCGACTTCGCACATCTTGGCACAAGCCCACTTTGCGGTGATTTTTTTATTGCCTTTGCGGATATCTGCCATTGTCACTGGGATTTTTTTATCACCGTAGAAGTTACCAAGCATTGTCAGAAACTCTCTGCGAGTGATGTTCTTTTTAGGGTAAAACTTACTCCCAGAAATAACGTCCTTATAGCCTCCATGGGCTTTAACGTAAACAATTGCGTTGTAAGCATCTTTGCCCACGGTGCTCTTCTTTACGTCTTTGTAGGGATTGCTTGCCGCAAAAACACTCATCGGCATGACAATCAATAAAATCGCCACCATCAGTATGGCTAAGAATCTTTTTTTCATAACACCCCTCCTATTAAGGTACTAGTAAAACACTATTACCTTAATTATATCACACTTACTCTAAAATGTCAAGGTCTATAGTACTTTATTCAAAAACTCCTTCACTCTTGGCGTCTTGGGGTGACCAAAGAATTCTTCAGGGGTACCTTCTTCGATAATCTTACCTTTATCTATAAACACTATCCTAGTAGCTATCTCTTTAGCAAAACTCATCTCATGGGTCACAATCATAATCGTCATACCACGGTCAGCCAACTCTCGAATTAGTGAAAGCACCTCTCCAATTGATTCTGGATCAAGCGCTGATGTTGGCTCATCAAACAAAAGTACCTCTGGAGAAAGCATCATCGCCCTAATAATTGCAATCCGCTGTTTCTGCCCACCCGACAGGGAAGCAGGGTAAGCATCTGCTTTATTGGGTAGACCAATATGCTTTAATAGCTCCTTTGCACGCTTCTCCGCTGCGTCGCGTTTCATCACCTTTAATTTTACTGGCGCTAAAGTCAGATTTTCCATCACGGTCAGATTATTAATCAAGTTAAAATGTTGAAACACCATACCTAGGTTTCGGCGCATTTTGCGAATATTTTTTTCTGTAACTAATACCCCATCAAAGTATATTTCGCCGCTCGTTGGCTCTTCCATCCAGTTAATACAGCGTAGGAACGTAGACTTTCCTGAGCCAGAAGGCCCCAAAATTACCACTCTCTCACCCTCTGTTAATTCAAAATTAATTCCATTTAACACTTTGTTTTTGCCAAATGATTTGCGTAAGTTCTTAATTTTTAAATCGGTATTATTCTTATCTTCCATTACTATTCCTCCGCCCTTAGATCACTCTTACGTAGACCTTTTTCAATCTGTTTCACAATAAACGTAATCAAGTAAATCGTCACAAGGTAGAATAGCGCTGCCACAAACATTGGCACGATATAACTTGCCATATTTTGACCAGAGCCAATATCTTTGGCCGCCATATTAAGGTCATACATACCTACCATGCTAACAATGGCTGTTTCCTTGATCACAGTAATAATCTCATTGCCGAGTGCAGGTATGATGTTTTTAATCGCTTGCGGCGCTACAATCTTGAAGAAAATAGTTCGCCTAGATAACCCCAGTGCCATCCCAGCTTCTGTTTGTCCAATATCTACCGACAAAATACCGCCACGAATCACTTCTGCGGTGTAAGCTGCCGAGTTTAATCCGAAAGCAATGATTGCAGTAATAATACTTGGAAAACCTTTAATTGCAAAGATAATAAAGAACATAATAAATAATTGCAATGCCATCGGCGTACCACGAATAATCGTAGTATATATTTTGCAGATAGATTTCGGTATAATCATCCACTTAGACGGCTTAGCCGTATCAATTAGAGCAATAATCGTGCCAAGGAGAATACCAATCAAAATCGCAAAATAAGAAATTTGAATCGTTAACCAAAACCCATGCAACATCGACTCAAGATAGTCTTGTGTACTGAATAATTCAATTACTTTGTTAAAAAATCCACCCATTATTCTAACCCCATGTGTTTAATTACTAATCTATCAATCTCGCTTTGCCCATTTTCATCTTTAACTAACATTTCTTCAAGTACTTCATTAAATGCGTCAAGTAATTCACCTCGGTCTTTATTGACCGCAATTGCATAGGACTCCTCCACTGGATAATCCTCTTCACGAGTTGGTCCAGAATAATACAAAGGCAAAGCGTCAAGTCCAGGATTCTTATCAACGATGAATTTTGCCACTAATTCATCCGCAACTGCATAGTCAATAATATGCGAAGAGATTGCGTCCGCTGCTAATTGATGCGAGTCGATACCTTTAACCGGTGGAGTACCGGTACCTTTTAATATGCCATTTTCAATTTCATCCTCTACAAATAAGAATCCGGTACTACCAATTTGCGACCCAAGCTTTGCCCCAGCCAGAGCTTCCCATACCACATGGTCATCTCTTAGTGATGGTGGCATTTCACGGCTAAAAATTACATATTGGACAGAAGTATAATAGGGGATAGTGAAATTCACCTTTTCTTCACGTGCAGGCGTAATAGTCAACCCAGCTGCGCCCGCATCAGCAATTTTACCAGCTTCCACATTGTCAATAATTACATCAAATTCAACATTCTTAATCTGAATAGTTTTATCCATCTTTTCTGCTACACGATTGACGATATCGACATCTACGCCCACAATTTCGCGGTTTTTGTAGTATTCAAAAGGGGTAAAAGGTACATTAGTTTCTACAACGTAATCAGCCTCCCTATCTCCATCTATCGAATAATAAACGCTTAACCCCATTCCGGCTGTTACCAGTAAGAATAAGGTAATAAGAATCACATGTTTAACCTTATGCATAATACCATTATAACACAGGATTTTTAATTATGTTATAATTGTTGCAGATGGCCTGGTAGCTCAATGGATAGAGCAGCTCCGTCCTAAGGAGAAGGTTGTGCGTTCGACTCGCACCCGGGTCACCAAAAGGATATATATGGCATTATTAAAGAAAAAATCAACTAATCTAACCGAACAAGAAAAAGTCGAAGAACGTCGCGAAGAGGTTCTGGCTAAGGGGCGTAAATTTAAATATCCCCTTCAGTGGACCAAGCACCGTGTTGTGATAAACACTATTCTTATTGCGATTGTTATTTTTGCTATGTTAATTATTGGTGGGTGGGTAGCGCTTTATCGACTTAATATGACTAATGATTTATTATTCCGCGTGACTGAGATTCTTCCTACTCCTGTTGCTAAAGTCGATGGAGAAGACGCCAAATTCTCCGATTATCTTATGTTCTATCGTAGTAGCATCACTTCAATTGAACGCCAATCCGGTAGCCAGCTCGATGAAGGTTCTATCGAAGATCTTCGTGCTGAATATAAGCGCCTAGCTCTCACCGAAGCCGAAAAATATACCTATGCTACCAAACTTGCTAAAGAGCAAGGCATTGAAGTATCCGACGAAGAAGTAGCTACCGAATTCGACCGTCATCTCAAAGTTGGAGGAGTCGATCGTAGCGAAGAGGGCTTTCTTAAGATTATTAAAGACAATTTCGGTCTTGATAAATCTGAATACGAACGTATGCTCTATCTAAGTTTAGTGCGGTCCAAAGTAGAAATCGCTATCGATAAAAACGCCAACAAAATTGCTGAGCAAGTAGAAAAACTACTCAAAGAAAACAACAACGACTATGTCAATGTCGCTGAAATTCTTGGTGATAAAATCATATACGAAGAGACCGGCGGTCTTGTCGATAGCAAGAACATTGATGGTGGTCGTGCCACCGAAGCAATGAAACTAAATCCAGATGCCTCTAGCGGTAGATTTGTTTCCATGAACGGCGACGGATATTATTTTGTCAAACTTATCAAAAAAACTGATACCGAAGTTAATTTTGTCTCCATTAAGGTTCCGTTCACTGAGTTCGAAAAACGTTTCGAGGCTCTCCAGAATGAGGGCAAAATCTCCGAATATATTACAATTACTAGCTCCAATTCTACTGAAGAAACCCAACCTGCACCATAAAAATTTTATGCTATAGTAAAAGTATGGCAGATACTGATACTGAAAAGTGGGCTTTAGAATCTAAACAAATTGAAGCAGAACGCCAAAAAGCAATCCAAGCATTAGAAGATGAAAAACCTAGTAAAGCAAATTTAGCTTTTTTGGACCCAAAATCCACAAAAGTCAAAGGCTGGTCGAAGGATTCTGATGTAGTGTCTGCTGATTCTGAACGGATGGGGAATCGTGCCTTAATTCTTGCACTTAGCGGTGTCTTTTTAGGTATAATAGGTTATTTTGGTAGCAAAGCTAACACTGGTTTTGGAGACATTATTATTTCAGGTTTACCTAGCGGGCTTAGCTCTATATGTTTAGGTATCGCAACGATACTTGGTATGGTAGTAACCGGCATGGAATTATATTGGAGAATTCATCAAAAGAAAAAACTTACTCTATCATTTTGGACAGGGTTAAGCGCAGTCCTCATTGTGGTAATATTTTTCATCGTAAAGACATTCCTGCTGTCAGCATAAAAAATGGTGCGGGTAGAGGGAGTCGGACCCTCGTCTCATCCTTGGGAAGGATACATAATAGCCGTTATACGATACCCGCGCTCCCCTGATTATAACATATCCCTGTAGATTATGGTATAATATTTTTATGCAGGACTTAAAAAATGAGCTTAAAAAAGTTATTCGAAAACTATATAATCTTGATTTTGAACCCGACATTACTGTTTCTCCGGACAATATCGATGCCGACTATTCATCAAACGCTCCTCTAAAACTCGCCAAAGAACTCCACCAAAATCCTATGCAGATTGCTGATGCGCTCACAAATAGTGCTTTTGAGGAGCATATTTGGCAACGTGCCAAATACGAAGCGACTGAGCCTCTTAGGCGAGGGAGCGAGGGAGCGTTCCGAAAAAGCACTATTGTGAGTATTACTCCTCCAGGATTTCTAAACTTTGTTTTATCAGACGATTTATTAAAAGGGAAAATTGACGAGTTGGCAGATGATTTCGATACAAAAATTAAATCCGATGGGTTTGCAAACAAAACTGTTATCTGCGAATTCAGCGACCCTAATCCTTTCAAAGTTCTTCACGTTGGTCATCTCTACACCAGTATCGTCGGTGATTCTATCGCCAGATTATTTGAATACGCCGGTGCCAAAGTCATCAGAGCAAACTTTGGTGGTGATGTTGGCTTACATGTAGCTAAGACTATGTATATTCTACAACAAAAACCATTTGAAAACCTTGGTATCGAAGATATTGCCAAGTGTTATGTCGAAGGCACCGCTGCTTACGATGACGACGAAAACGCTCATCAAGAAATCACAAAGCTCAATAAAGAAATCTACAGAATAAATGCAGAAGATCTTCACGATACAGATTTAGCTAAACTTTATTGGAAAGGTAGGGAATTATCCTACGATTATTTCAATCATTTTTATGATTCCATCGGTGTTAAATTTGATAAATACTATCCTGAATCAACTGTCGCCGGCCTTGGTCTAAAAACAGTTAAAGAGCAACTCGAAAAAGGTGTTTACAAAAATAGTAATGGTGCCGTTGTTTTTGATGGTGAAAAACATGGCCTCCACACCCGTGTTTTCATAAATAAGGAAGGAGTCCCGACCTATGAGGCTAAGGACGTCGGTTTAATCTTCACTAAATGGCAAGATTATCATTTCGACAAATCTGTTGTTATTACCGGTTCTGAGCAACTGGATTATATGAAGGTAGTTTTAAAATCAGTTGAGCAGTATGCCCCCGAACTAGTCGAAAAGACTTCTCATCTTACCCATGGCTTGGTTAAATTACCAGGTGGCGTCAAAATGTCTTCAAGAAAAGGCAATTTCTTAAAAGCCGTCGACGTTATTGATATGGTCAAAACTGCTTTGCAATCCGAGTATAATTCTACCGATGAGGCTGTCTCTCTCGCTGCCACGAAATATGCATTCTTAAAGTATAAAATGGGCGGCGACATTGTCTTCGATCCTAAAGAATCCGTCAAAATGACCGGCAACTCCGGCCCCTACCTCCTCTACGCATGCGTCAGAGCCAAGAAGATTTTGGCATCTGTAAGCAATGCTTCTGAGGAGCATAATCGCCGACGGGGCGATTACGGAGCGACCGAAGCCCGTAACGACGGGCCTGAGGGAGCGTTCCGAAGAAGCATTGTTACAAATGCAGAAAGATCCTTGGAAAAGAAGATGCTAGAATATAGGGGAATACTAGACGAGGCAGTGACCGAAATGGCCCCCCATAAAGTTGCAAATTATTTATATGAACTCGCCCAATGCTTCTCGCGTTTCTATGAAGCTTGCCCTGTCATTGGCTCACCGCAGGAAAAAGAGCGTATCAAACTGGTCGAAGTATACCTCAAGATAATGACTCACGGTCTTAACATCCTCGGTATCAAAGTCCCAGAATCCATGTAAATCTCATATGCTATAATAAGCATATGGATAACGATATTTCAATTAATAGTACAACCCTATCAACTACACCTAAAACTAAAACCAATGGGCGTGTCCGCCCAGCCGCTGCTGGTGCTATCGGTGCCATTGCTGGTTTAATTGTTGGCGCAGTAGGTATCTACGGCATTATTAAAATGACTGAGAAACCTTCTGTTTGTCCAGAATGCAATTGCCCTAGTCCTGTGTCTCAAGCAAATGGTTTAGATTATAGTTTTCTCAAACTAGAAACATCTGACTCTAATATTATTTACAGCCCACTTTCTATCAAGAACGGTCTCGCACTCCTCAACGCTGGCGCCAATGGCAAGACGAAGACTGAAATTGAAAACGTATTAGGCAACGAAGAAATACCAAAATATCAGGATATTCAAGATAAACTCTCTCTTGCCAATGCAGTTTTTATTCGTGATAATTTTAAAGAGAAAGTGTTGTCTACATATACCGAAAACGTCCAAAACAATCACAGCGGGGAAATATTCTACGACAGTTTTGCAAACACTGACAATATGGACAATTGGGTCAAGCAAAAAACCTTCAGCCTCATTGATAGTATCGGCATTGAAGTTAACCCAGATTTAAAAATGGTACTTGCCAATGCTCTTGCAATCCAAATGGACTGGAAGCATCAATTCGACACCGATAATACATTTGGCAAAAATTTTTATCTAAAGGACGATTCGGAAGTTGAAGCAACCACTATGCACATTGAAACCGATGAAGAAGATATTAAATACTTCATTGATGATTCAAATACGGCAGTTTCGCTGCCACTTGATTCAACATCTCCAGACACTAATTTAGATTTTGTCGCGATTATGCCGTCTGGTAACATCGATGAGGTTATTGCCAATCTTGATCAAACTAAAATTGATAACGTAATTAATAATATGACCCCTACTAGCGAACCAAAAGACGGTGTTGTCATTAATATTCCTAAATTCAAATTTGACTACTCCCTCAATTTTAAAGAAGATCTACAAAAGCTCGGCATCAACTCAGCGTTCAATGAGAACTCTGCAGATTTTTCTAACATGGCCTCTGAAGGGCTTTATGTAGGTCAAGCTGTACATAATGCTAATATCGATTTTTCCGAAGAGGGCATTAAGGCAGCTGCTATCACAGTATTTGCAATGAAAGAAACCAGTGCTATAGAAGACGAGGTTCCACAGCCAGTAATAATTAACATCGACCACCCATTCCTTTTCCTTATCCGTGACGCCAACAATGGCACTATTTGGTTTACTGGAGCTGTATACCAACCAAATCTCTGGGCAGACGACCAAGCAGCTTACGAAGAGTCCTACTAGATTTATGCTATAATATATAACATGAAAAAAGCCAAATTGTTTTGGGTTGATTTAGAAATGACTGGCCTTGACCCGACCAAGGACAAAATTTGTGAAGTCGCCGCTATTGCTACCGATATGGAATTGAACGAAATTGCCCGCTTCGAAGCTATTGTAAAAGTTGACGAAGAGTTAATGGACAAACGTATGGTTGGAGATTTCTGGGAAAAGAATAGCTCCTCACGTGACGCTTTGAAATCACAAAATCATAACGGCAAACCAATTGAAGTAGTTGAAAGGGAACTACTAGATTTTGTTGATGAAAACTTTAGTAAAGAAATCTATCTTGCTGGTAATTCTATCCACCAAGATCGTAAATTCATCGAACGCGAAATGCCCGAGTTAAATAAGCGTCTACATTATCGTATGCTAGATGTCTCTGCTTGGAAAATATACTTTGAAAATGCTTTGAATAAAAGATTTACTAAACAAGATAACCACCGAGCCTTAGATGATATCAACGGCTCAATTGAGGAGCTGAAATGGTATTTGACCTTTCTAAAATAAACGGCATAGACGAATACATCACTAAACGAGATAAAGATCGTACAATCTTTTTAAAAGGCGACAAAGCCTTTCTCGTAGAGAATAAAAATACCATCGAAGTCCGTTGCGATGAAAGACTTAGCCAAGTCTTGCAAGAAGATTATGAATCGGTCATGGAATCTCGTTATTTTGGCCGCGGCGGCATCGAGATTGTTCTCACAAACCAATTAAGCCCCGAAGAACTCGAGGACTTAATTAGGCTAAGTTACGATTTAACCAAAAATTAAATGACTATAACTTTAGGCTTTCTTTTCGGCTTTAGCGGCTTTTCTCGCATCACGCCTGCGATTCATCCGATTCATCGCCTTAATCACCAAGAAGATTACCCATGCAATTACTAAGAATTGCACGACATTTTGGAGAAAATTGCCGTAGGCAATTACTGCTTCATCGCCTGTCCCAAAGAAATTTGGGATGCGGATCGCCAAATGCGTGAAATCCACACCACCGAGAAGCAAGCCTACAATCGGCATCACAATATCGTTAACAAGGGAATTAACAATCGCTGTAAAAGCACCACCTACTGCCACACCTACTGCAAGATCAATCATCGAACCGCGATTGATAAACTCGATGAATTCTTCCTTCAAGCTATTTTTTTCTTTTAGCTTATTAGCTTCTTCGGACTTTGCCATAATAACTCCTTCCTTATGTTATTGTCCTTCTGAAAAATCATTAAATTTACTATATAAATTTTCCAGACTAGAATCAAATGTATCGAGTATGCCTTGAAGAGACTCATCTTTAGCTTCTTTCTTTATTTGGCTTGATTCAGCTACAAATAATTGCATTTCATAAGCCATCTTATGCGCATAAACACGATCTAAAATTCCATTAATCTTTGCATCGAATAACTCTTCGTTTAAGGCATCCTTCTCTAAGGTTAGTTTTTCTACAGTTTTCTTATTGGCATCTTTATCTTTAAATTTATACTTTACAGTTAAGTATTCTGCCATTTTTTTACTTGCATCCTGCAATACAGTATTTAACGAAGAACTACTCGCTCTAAGCTCGGATGATTTAATTGAATCCTGGTATTCATTGATTAACTCGCTCGTATTATTGATATGAAGATAAAGGGATATACAATCTTTTTTTGCGTCACCTTTACCACTAGAAATCATCCCCCCAATTATTATTACAATAATTAGGGCCACTACTGCCCCTACGCCAATTAAAAAATATTTAGAAGTTAAAATTTTACTAAGTTTAGATTGCTCTACCGGCTGATTACTAGCCGAAATCTGATTAAGATATTCTTGCCCGTCCATATGCTATAATTATAGCATGAATGACGCGAAAGAGGAAATCAAATCTCGTCTCGCGGTGGAGGACGTAGTCGGACAATATGTTGAGCTAAAACGTGCTGGTCGCAATTTGAAAGGTCATTCTCCTTGGGGTGTTGATAAGACTCCCTCTTTTATGGTCTCACCCGAAAAAGGCATCTGGCATGATTTTTCCGCTAATAAAGGTGGAGATATTTTCACTTTCGTGATGGAAGTTGAAGGGATTGGTTTTAAGGAAGCCATGGAAAAACTGGCGCATCAAGCTGGCGTTGACTTGTCAAAATATCGCGGTGGTGATTCTAAGGTGTCTAAACAAAAAGCACGCGCCAAAGAAGCACTCGCTCTTGCCACCAAATACTACCAAGCATGTCTCGTTCGCAACAAAGCTGTCTGTGAGTATGTTTTTTATAAACGAAATCTTAATCGTGCTACTGTAGCCGAGTTTAAAATAGGGTACGCTCCTTCTTCAGGCAAAGCGCTCATTACTGTCCTCAAAAAGCGTGGTTTCACCGAAGAAGAGCTCGATGCCGCTGGCCTCCTCAATCGTTTTAAAACTGATATGTTTCGTGATCGTATGACCGTCCCATTTATTGACACTACAGGCAATGTTATTGGCTTTACGGCTCGAATTATTGGCCAAGGCGAACCGAAATATCTCAATACCCCTGAAACAATTCTATTCAATAAATCAAAATTCATTTTTGGACTTCACGAAGCTAAGGAAGCTATCCGTCGCAATGGCTTCGTCGTAATAGTAGAAGGAAATATGGATGTTATTTCAAGCCACCAAGCCGGCGTCAAAGAAGCAGTTGCAACTTCTGGCACTGCTATGACTGATCAACATCTAAAGGCCCTATCTAAGCTAACTAGTGATATCCGACTGGCTTACGATGGAGATGAAGCCGGTGTTAAAGCCGCAGAACGTGCCATCATGATGGCAGGAGATCTCGGAATTGATCTTACCGTAATATCAGATTATCATGGTGCTAAAGACCCCGATGAATTAATTCAGAAAGACCCCAAACTTTGGCAACAAGCCGTCCAAAATAGCGTGCCTGCCGTTGACTGGCTTCTTCAAAAATATGAAGAGAATCTCAATCTTCGCACCTCGCCAGGCAAACGCAAATACTCCGATATTGCTCTAAAACTAATAAGTTACGTTAAAGACGAAGTCGAAAAAGCCAGTTACGAAGAAAAAATTGCAAGAAAACTCGATGTTAGTGTCGAAATATTACGTGAAAAAGGCGAACGGCTTAAACGAAAGCTCTCTGAGGCTTCTCCAAAATATCTCAAAAAACCTAAAACTTCCATTGAGGTCAACAAACTCGAACAACTCGAAAACTCTCTTCTTGCTATCAAAATTTATGGGGGAATTACCAAACCCATCATTCCAATTGATATACCAGACGATGAGACTAAACTTGCTGAACTTGAATTAATTTTTAATCGCGAGCATGAAATTGCCTCTGACGTCAACCTTGAACAAGAAGCTACTGAACTATTAAGACATTATAACGATGAATTTAAAAAATATAAAATTGCCTCCCTCACCGAACAACTATCAAATTTTAATGAAGAAGATGAAGAATATAACAAAATTCTGTCAGAAATTAACAACTACATGAGTGCAGAGTAATCTAAGAAGTGTATTGATTTATATCAAGACTTGAGTTATACTCTATAATAATGAGCTCGAAAAAAGACGATATTTTGAATGCAAAAGATTTAACTTTAGAGATTGATGAACCAGAAACTGGTGATCTCGAGCAAGAAGAAGAATTATCTGATGAAGAACTTGCTATCACGGCAGAAAATGTCGATTCTTTTGCTGACGATTCTGTTAGATTGTACCTACGTGAAATCGGCAAAATTCCTCTATTAACTCCCGAAGAAGAAGCTGATCTTGCTCAACGCATTGTTAAAGGAGACAAAAAAGCCAAAGATAAAATGGTTGAATCTAACATGCGTCTAGTTGTCTCTATCGCTAAACGTTATGGTGGTCGTGGACTAGATTTTCTAGATTTAATTCAAGAAGGGAATACTGGGTTACTCCGCGCTGTTGAAAAATTTGATCCTGATAAGGGCTTCAAGTTTTCTACCTATGCTACCTGGTGGGTTCGCCAAGCAATCACTCGTGCTATCGCCGATCAGGCTCGTACTATTCGTATCCCAGTTCACATGGTCGAAACTATCAACAAGGTCTTAAGGACTACTCGTAAACTTACCGCAGAGCTCAACCGAGAGCCTACTAATGAAGAAATTGCCAAAGCACTCGATATGGAACCTGAAAAAATTGACTATGTCATGCGTATTAAACAAGACATTGCTTCACTTGATGCTTCTATCGGACGCGAAGGTGATGACGAAGATTCTGTACTTGGCGACTTTGTTGAAGACGAAGAACGCGATAGCCCCGAAGATTCCGCTGCTAACCAAATCCTTAAAGAGCAACTTTCTGAAATTATTGCTACTCTTACTGATCGTGAACAAAAAATTATTCGTTTGAGATTTGGTATTGGTGGAGGTCGCCCGCATACCCTAGAAGAAGTCGGTGCCGAGTTTGACGTCACACGTGAACGTATTCGCCAAATTGAGGCTAAAGCTTTATCTAAGCTCCGCAAAAACAAAGACACCAAAAAGCTTCACGAATATTTGAGGTAGTTTATCATGAAGGCAATCATTACAACAATAGCAACGGTTTGCTTAAGTTTATTGTTTCTCGTTTGCCCTGTTTCTGCTAAATGTCCAGATGGTTCCGTTCCAGTCTCATTTTTAGATTCTGGTGAAAACATAGTTATCGGGACAGAAGGGGAACACTGCCTCAAAGACAACCAAAAAGGATCTGGAGTAATCTATATCCTCAATTTTGTTTTAGATATTCTCACCATAGGAATCGCAATCATTGCAGTTATAGGCGTTGTAGTTTCTGGCATCACTTACCTTACTGCTGGTGACAACGAAAACAAAACTCGTCTCGCTAAACAACGTATCTACGAAATTGTTATTGGCTTGATTACTTATGCTGCAGTTTACGCATTACTAAAATGGCTTTTGCCAGGATTTAATAATTAAGGATTTTTATGCAACGAATAATTTTAATTTACAATCCACGTTCATCACAGTACGCAGAAGTAAAGGCTGATGTCATTGATACAGTTCACAAACTTAAAGGTTACATGATTGGAAAATATGAAGTCGAACCCACTGATGTTGACCAAAATGCTACTAAATTATCCAAAATCCTTAAAAATGATGACCTTGTCATTGCTGCTGGCGGCGATGCTACAGCTCAAATTGCCGCCAACAGTATTTTAAAATCTGACAAAGATGTTTCTTTAGCTGTACTTCCATATGGCAATTTTAATGATTTGTCTCGTACTCTTCAGACTAATTCAATTGAGCAAATCTTAAAACAAAAAACCTCACGTAAATTATATCCTTTGGAGATTATTGTTGATGGCAAGTTATTCCGTTACGCTACTTGCTATGTCACTATCGGCATGACAGCCGAAGCAGTTAGTTTATATGATACCCCTAAAGTTCGCAAAAAACTTAAAACGAATTTTGGACGCAAAATCAGTTCATATACTAGTTTGGCTAATTGGTATTTTAAGAACCGCCACAAAAAAGTATTCTTGCCCGAATTCAAATTAAATGGCAATTTGCAGCATAAAAAAACTTCAGATTATGCTGCTATTAATGGACGTTCTATGGCGCGTGTCATGAGGGGAGGGGAAGACTATAAAAAGCCAAAGGTTTTCCGCAGTGAAACAGATCGTTTAACCAATTTTTGGCGCCTCCTTAACCTTATGGTAAAAAGCATTTTTCATCGCATTCCAGGTTCTGAGACTAATGGCGATATTTTAGAATTTACCAATCCAGCAACTGTTGCAGTCCAAGCTGAAGGCGAATATCATACCTTCAAAAATATTAAAACTATTGAAATCAAAAAAGGAAGTAAATGTCTGAAAGTAATCGAGAACTAGAACAAATCATCAAATATATGAAAGCACACTGGCCATCCAATGTTAAGCCAGAATGGCAAGTTGGACTAGCCGAATACCCCGCAATTCTAAAAAAAGTTGTAGAAGAGTTTACCCTCGCCGCAACCAAAAATCGCCACCTCATTCGCATAGCTGGTGTGTCTGGCTCTGGTAAAACTACTCAAATTCTTCCTGCCGTAGAAGCGTATTGCGGGAAAAACAATTTTGAGCCAATTCTAATGGCTGCCCGTCGTTTTGTCGAATACCATCCGCATTATCAAGAAATCAAAGATTTTTATGGCGACGAAAACCTTCGTAAAATGACCGACGAATTCGCTACTATTATGCTATTCCTAACTCTTTCAGAATTAATTAAAGGTGGCTACGACATCGTATTAGACGTCACACTTTTGGACCCAGAGATGGAGGGTATTTTGCTCAAAATGCTAAAAACAGGGAAGTACCAAATGACTATTCTCATGATAGCCGTATCGCCTACTGTTACAGAAATATTTCTCCAAGGCCGTGCCTGGCGTCACTCCAAAGCCACTGAGGAAGAATTTATTCGCGCTACTTCTCATGCTCTTAAATTCTACGCGGACAATGCCCCCGACATCCATATTATTATTTGGAGCGTGTACGACAAACCACCAGTTTATGATGGCCCTATAAAAGAATGTCTTAACACGTTTAATGATTATTCGAAAAAGGAAGAATTGCCCAAAAAAGACGACGATGCTCGTCGCAACGCTAAAATTGAATATTTGAGAAACCTTGATTAAGATCAGAAAAATAGTATAATTAAACCATGAGCATAAAAAGACCATATATGCCCGCAATTTATCTTTTGTTTTTGAGCATCTTCTTTGGTTTTATTCTTACCTCGTCCACCACTTCTGCAGACGAACTCGTAGATGAGATTAACGTCAACGTTCCAATCTCCTGTAGTCTCGCTGGTACTGGTATGGATTCTCACACCACTTCACTTATGAATGGTAATTATGCTTCCGATGTGGGCACTACCACGCTCAAGGCTCTCTGTAATGACAACGAAGGTTTTGCTATCTATGCTATAGGTTACACAGATGATACAGATGGTAAAACCGTTATGACAAACTCTGCATTAGACAGTGATTATGATATTCAAACTGGTACCGGTACAAGTGGCAATTCGCAATGGGCTATGAGATTGTCTACTCAGACTTCTCCAGAACCGACTTATCCAATCTCAATTATGAATAATTATAATCAATATCACGTTATCCCAGATGATTATGAACTAGTAGCTAAACGTACTGCGGCTACCGACGTAGGCACCGCTGCTATAGGCTCAACTCTTACTTCTACATATCAAATCTATGTTTCCACTACTCAACCCGCCGGCACCTATACTGGGAAAGTCAAATATACATTAATTCACCCCAATTATGCTGACAGTGATGCCTTGAAAAACGCAGTTACTGTAGTTTTTGACGGGAATGGCTTAACTTTCCCAGATGGGACTACTACTAATACCGTAAAATATGCCAATATTTGTAGACCAGGTGACCCTGGTTATGTAGGCAGCACATATCAAGAAGTTATGACTTCCAATATTAATCCTGGCGGGCAATCGAGTGGGTCATATGATTCAGACGAATCCATCTTGCAACCAGTTACTATTAGCGGAGCCGACAGGCTTAAAGTTGTTATAAGATATGGGTTTTCTAACGCAATGGGAGCCATAATAGAAGGAAATTGGGATGGAGAATCCGAACCAGATAGCTATCAAATACTCGATGAAAATGATAATAATGAAAAAACTTTTGTCTTTGACGGCGATACCATAACAGCCCTTTTCAATAGTCAGAATAGCGCAGAGGAAGATTTCAATTATGGCATATATGTTAAAGTTTATCCAATCTACAATACTGAACAGCCCGGTGCTACTTACGAAGAATTCCCAAGCGACGATTGCTTCATTACTTCCATTTCCAGTGCTTATACTGAGACTACCGAATGGCATGGCAAATGGACTGCCGAAATACCGTATGAATATGAATCTTGTTATTGGGATGATGAGCTACAGGAAGACGTTTGCGAAACTATTGCTGGAACCGATGAAAGAGAATTCAAAGACAAAGCTGCTGGTTGCGATCAGTGGGGATATTGTTGGGATGCAGAAAGTGCAGAGATTGCTCTTCTCCGCTATATTCAGGAAAACTATGGACAACTAAAGAGGTCTACAATTAATCTTTCTTCCTATGTACCAGTTACTTTTGACCAAATTTATGCTTCAGCCAATAAATCTAAAGTCAACGGGTATTATAAAATACAAGACCTTAATGTTTCGATGTGCTCTGAGGTTTCAATTGATGAGACCACCACGGTGATAGACATACGTGACAATAATATTTATAGTATTGGCAAGTTCTCCGATGGAAACTGTTGGTTACGCGATAACCTCAGACTAAATCCACTTGATTCTTCTACCGCATCTAACATGTCCTCATCCAACACTAACGCTTCCGATAACGCCATTTATAATTATTACCATGGAGGTAATCCTAGTGGTGTTGATGGTTGGACGTCTACAATAGTGTCCAGTCCTAATGATTGGGAACCTACTAATAATCTCCTGGATCCCTTTATCCATATTTCTGAAAACAATTCTTATGGTATTTATTATAATTACTGTGCAGCAACCGTTGGCACGTATTGTTATACTAACGGTAACTATAACAGTTCATCTTTTGATGTGTGCCCAATTAATTGGAATTTACCAAGTTTGTATCAATTTACCGATGTTGACGCTCAATCCATAACGTCAACTCTTGGAGGATCCTATAGCCCTGGCATTACATCAAATCCGACTGATTACATGGTAGATGAAGGGTCGCGTGGCTATTATTGGACTTCGAGCTATGCGAATTCGTTTATGATGAAAAGTGCTGAATGTCGTTTCGGTGGTGGTAATTGTCGAGACTCATCCTATGGGTCTAACGGAACACCTCGATATACTGGACTCCCCATCCGTTGTGTAGTTTCAGTTTCTGATTAGCTATAGCTGGTTCAAATTTATCTCCGGAAAGTTCGTCCGAATATGTTCAGCATACCCATTGTCAATATCTTGCCACGCTTTTTTCATGCGTGAGATTTCTTCAATATTATCAAACTGGCTTAAGAAAGTTTTTTCAAATTCTTTCGGTGCTGGGCGAGAAACAATTCTCGCGACATCCATATTTGGGTTACCAGTGCCTGCAAAACAAAAATCAATTACCCCAATCACCTTATCATTTTCATCCAGCAGAATATTTCCGAGATTCAAATCACCGTGTACAAATTGTTTTGTTTCTGTCTCTTTAATATATTCATGGTCCTCATCGATATGCTTATCATAATGTTCGTAATCTAATTCTTTCAAAAACTTAGATAGAGGGTATTTTACCTTCGCTGGTGCTTCGCGTAAATCAATCCCTGAAAGCTCTTTAACGAGTTTTGCGACATCATATGCTGCACCAGTCAACGCAGTATGGGATAAATGATAAATTCTATCGCCCAGCGTATAACCTTCAATCTTTTCGTGCACTGAGAAAGGTCGACCCTTTTCATCATAACAGAGTTTCATTTGAGGAGTATAATAACTCGTCTTCCCATCGACAAAATTACACACCGCTGCATCCTTCACAATCATCTTGGACCAAAATGGATTACGTGGAAATCGGAAAAAATAAGCACCTTTGTCAGTCGTCACTTCTATCACGATATTAGTCCACCCCGTCAAAATATGTTTCGACTCCAAAATCTTTTTGTCAGAAAGCGTATCAGAAATGATTTTATCCAGCGGATCCGCCGGAGTAAAAAACTTATTCATATGTTATAATCATACCATGGATAATGTAAAAATTCTAGCAGTCGTCGGCATGAGTGGCTCCGGCAAATCAGTAGTAGTAGACCACCTAACCAGCAAAGGTTACCCTAAAGTTTACTTTGGTGGCATGATTTACAAAGAAATGGAAAAACGCGGCATCGTTCGCACCGAAGATGGTGAATCCGAAAAAAAGTTCCGTGAAGAAATCCGTGAAAAAGAAGGTAAAGATTGGGTAGTTAATCAAGCTATCGCTGAAACCAAAGACCTCATTAAAGCTGGTCAAAAACGTATCATTCTTGATGGAGTTTATTCCTGGACTGAATACAAGATTCTAAAACACGAATTTCCCACCTGCCTCACCTTTATTGCTATAGTTGTTGACAAAAAACTTCGCTATGAACGTGTCGCTAAACGTCCTGAGCGTGCCTTTGATGGCAAAGCCATTCGCGAACGTGATCGTAGCGAAATTGAAAATCTTGAAAAAGGCGGCCCTATCGCCGCAGCAGATTACTATATCTTAAATAACGGCACCATCGAAGACGTTCATCAAGCAACCGACAAAATCCTAAAGGAGATTGATTTTTAGCCGTAATATTGGGAGGACCACGTTATGAATCGCTTAGTACTAATTGACGGAAAATCGGTTTTTTACCGAGGGTATTATGCTATGGGCGCCCTCAGTTTGGCCGATGGCACTCCTACAGGAGGTATTTATGGTTTTGCTGCCATTTCTATGGAAATTGTCAGGAAACTAAAACCCACCAAAGTCGTAGTTGCGTGGGACTCCAAAAGTTCTACTTCTAAGCGTCGTGTTATCTATCCTGATTATAAAGCTGGTAGAGTTAAGCCAGGCGAAGACTTTTACGCTCAAATCCCACTCTTAAAAGAGCTCATAAAAGACCTTGGCTGGAATTTCGTCGAGATTGATGATTATGAAGCTGACGATATTATTGGTACACTTTCGCAACAGGCCGACGAGGCAGGGAATTATGAAACTTTCATTATTTCCTCTGACCTCGATATGCTCCAAATTGTCGATGATAACACCCATATGTGGCGTATCCTCAAAGGTTTCACTAATATTGAACAGATTGACGTCAAAGAGCTAGAAGAAAAATATAACATTAAAAAATCTCAGTTTTTGGATCTGAAAGCTTTGAAGGGCGATTCGTCTGACAATATACCAGGTGTTCCAGGTATCGGTGAAAAAACCGCTGCCAAACTCCTCAATGACTATGATAATCTAGATGGTATTTATAATAATATAGACAAAATCTCTGGCTCGACCAAAACAAAACTAGAAACTGGCAAAGAATCAGCCTATATGTCAAAAGAACTCGCCAAAATCATGTTCGACGCACCAGTCAAACTTAGTGAACTTATCGATTTTAATTTTGATCCAGACCAAATCATTGCCGCTCTCAAAAAACTCGCCTTCAATTCTCTAATTCGAAAATATAGTTCCGGCGAATTAAAAAATAGTACTTCTAAAGAAACTCGAAATAATCATTTCGAGGTCGTACGCGACGACGGGAGCGAAATAGCGAGCGAGCCGAGAAACGATTATTCGAGTTTTTCAAAAGATACAATTATTGATTGGAACATCAAATCTTTAATGCATAATAACAAAGACATCGCAGAAAAGATTTTATCGGGCGCAAAGTTTTGGGACCTCGGCCAAGCCGCATTCTTATTAAATCCTCTTGCAAGGGAAGAACCTCACCTCTCAGTTCCCGAAGAAGAATATCAAAATCAGCTAAAAGAATTCGAGCAGTATCCCAGACTATATAATATATATACCGATTTTGACTTACCTCTTATCCCCATCCTTTATCAGATGGAAGAAGAAGGCATGTTAATAGACCGCGATTATTTCAAAAAATTACAATTAGAATTCACCGCCGAAGTTCAAAAACTTGAAAAAGAAATCTGCGAACTCGCCGGCACTAATTTTAATGTTAATTCACCTATACAATTGTCAGAAGTGCTGTTTACAAAGCTTCAACTCCCCACCAAAGGTATCAAAAAGACCACTCGCGGTTATTCTACTGGCGCCAAAGAACTCGATAAACTAAAAGATTTCCATCCAATTATTTCCAAAATCATCGAATATCGTGAGGCGGCTAAACTTCTCAATACCTACATCATCCCTATCCCAAATTTAGCTGACCCATCCGGTCGTATTCATACCACTTTTACCCAAAACGTTACTGCAACCGGACGACTTAGTTCCAAGGACCCGAATTTGCAAAATATCCCTGTCCGTACTGATGCTGGCAAACGTATTCGCACCGGTTTTATTGCTGACCAGGGCAAAGTGTTAGTTTCTGCTGATTATTCTCAGTTCGAACTTCGCCTTGCCGCTGTTCTTTCAGGTGACCAAGCTCTCATTGATGATTTCAACAATAACGTAGACATTCATACCAAGACAGCTTCCGAAGCTTTCAATGTCCCCATGGATGAAGTCACTAAGGAGCAGCGTCGCGCCGCTAAAGTTATCAATTTTGGTATTTTATATGGCATGAGTGTCAAAGGTTTATCCGATGCCGCCAAAATGCCAATCGGAGAAGCCAAAGCATTTATTGACAATTATTTTAATCTTCGAGCACCAATCAAACAAAAACTTGATGATATTTTAAGACAGGCCAAGGAAGTGGGCTTCGTTGAGACCTATTATGGTCGTCGACGCCCTACACCCGATGTCAAATCTCCTAACTTTGTTATTCGTGAAGCCGCCAAACGCGCTGCCGAAAACATGCCAATTCAAGGTACCGAAGCAGATCTCATGAAACGCGCTATGATTAAAGTTGCCTCCAAATTGCCAGATAACGCCAATCTCATCATGCAAGTCCACGACTCTTTAATCGTTGAATGTAACTTTTCTCAAAAAGCACAAGTCACAGCAATCCTTAAACAAGAAATGGAGTCCGTTGCCCCCGAACTCCCTATCAAATTAGCCGTAGATGTTACTACAGGACAAAATTGGGGAGAATTATAATCTCCCCAATTTATTCTTTATTTATCGTGTTGCATAAGCAATGTTATGTTCCATTGCTTGAGTCTCTAACGCCACCAAGCGTTCTGCGTCATCAATCGAAGAATTAACACAGTGTTTGACGCGCGCTTTTTCCTCTGCTTTTTTAGCATCATTCCAGCGATCCAAAGTCCCTACTAAGTAACCAGTAATTCGGCGCAGTCTTTCAAATTTGCCCTCTTCAAACCATTCTGAATGTTCATCAAAATATTCCTTCATTGCTTTTTCGCCAGCTTTTTCACCAATTAATTTCATGCCTGCTTCTACTAAGCAGGAAACATGCATATTTTCATATTGGTCAAATTCTGCCAAAGCTTCTTTCACTTCTTTTTCCGACACTTTTGCATATTGTGAAATTGATTTCACGAATCTTTTAAGGTCAAAGTTTTCAATTTCATTCGGGTTTCTATAGATAATTTTCTTCATGTTTTTCCTTTCTTTTGGGCTTCCTTTCCGCGCCCACCTTTTGTTATAAGCATTACCTATAAAACATTATACCCCACATATAGTGTCTGTCAAGACCTTTTTCACGCTAAATATAGCGTTTTTCCACAATTTCGTCATTTTATGGTAGAATAAAGAGTAATTATGCCAGGATGGAATATTCATTTAGAGGCGGGCAATCGCCTTGCTAAAAAACTCAAATTTTCCGGCCAAAAGCGGAAAGAGTTTTTACTAGGCTGTATCCTTCCTGATATTAATAACGGCTATGCTAACAAAGTTAGAGTCAAAAAAGTCCATGAAGAGACTCACTACGCTTACGATCAGAAAAGCTCACTTAACTTTTATGCCGAAAATCGTACTGAAATTTTAGCCAGAAATCCAATTTATTTAGGTTATCTTTTTCACCTTTATACCGATGGGTTTTTTAATTATGATTTTTATCGCACCATCAAGCGTCACAAATTAGGAGAAGGCTTAGACCACAACGCAAAACGCAAAATCAAACACAACGATTTTTTTATTTATGACACTTGTTTTTACCACCATTTAAATCTTAAGCCAGAGGATTATAAAATACTCGCCGAAAAAGCAAATCAAATCAATACAGCCGAAATTGAACCAGAAGATATTGAAGAAGTCGAAAGAATTCTAACTGAAAGACGCTTTGTCGATGAGTATAAAGACAAAAAATACATCTTTTACAACAAAAAAAGATTAGATAATTTATTAGAAGATATGGTCGAAAGTTTTACGAATGACTACGTGAGGGGGAATCATGCCTGAATTACCTGAAGTCGAAACTATTCGTCGTGGGCTAAGTAAATTTATCATTAAACAAAAACTTAAGAATACTCAAATCCTTTGTCAGAAATCTTTTATTGGTTCTCCTACTACTGGCACAGTTATCGATATTCGCCGTTTTGGCAAGGCCTTAATTATTGATTTAGATGATGGCAAGTCTTTAATCATTCATTTAAGAATGACTGGACAATTAATATATGATGGTAAAGATCGTTATGCCGCCGGACATCCCAGCGATAATTTTACTGCCAAACTCCCCAACAAACAGACTAGGGTAATTTTGGAATTTAATGAGGGCACACTTTATTTTAATGATCAACGTAAATTTGGTTTTATCAAAGTTGTCCCAACCTCAGAAGTCTTGAACGATTCTTTTATTAAAAAACTTGCTAAAGAACCCTGGGATATGACTCCGGAAGAGTTTTACCAAAAACTTCAAAAACACCCCAAATCTTGTATTAAAGCCACTATTCTCGACCAAACAATTATTTGTGGACTTGGCAATATTTATGCTGATGAAGCACTATTTGCTTCGCATATTCATCCCGAACGCAAATCTGGTGATATATCTAAAAAAGAAGCCAAAGAATTACTCCAAGTCGCTCGTGATGTGATGGATAAGTCAATCGCTTCTGGTGGTTCTACCATGGCAACCTATGTTAAAGCTGACGGTACTAAAGGGGATTATCTTGAATTATTTGCTCAAGTTTTCCGTAGGGAAGGGCAACCTTGTCCATTTTGTGGCACTGAAATTATTAAAATAAGAGTAACCGGCCGAGGTACTCACATTTGTCCGAGGTGCCAGAAATGATCAAAATTTTTACTGGCGAAAATCGCATGCGCGCCAATCAAGAAATAAATACAGCACTCGGCAAAGATTACGAAATAATTGAAGGCGCAGACTTATCCCCAAATGACCTGCCTAGTATTTTTCAAGGCGCCTCTCTTTTTGCCGAAAAAAGAAATATTCTCATTCGTGACCTCAGCGAAAACAAACTAGTTTTTGAAAAACTTCCAGAATATTTGGATACGCCCCATAATGTCATTATTTTAGAGTTAAAGCTCGACAAACGCTCCGCAGCCTACAAAACAATTAAGAATCAAGTCGAAATTAAAGAGTTTACCTTGCCAAAAGATCCTAACATCAACCTTGTTTTCGATATCTATCGTATTGCCAAAACTGATGGCAAACAAGCCGTCGAGAAATTGGATAGAATCAAACATCACGAAGATCCGATTAGATTTTGTGGCTTAATAATCAGCCAGGCTCTGAAAGATTATAAATCACATCAAGGAACCAAAGAAAAGAGAGTTCTAGAAGAACTCTCCAGACTCGATCTAGATTTAAAGACTACTTCTTTGTCGCCTTGGCTTTTGATTCAGTCTTTTTTGCTACGGGTTTCTTCGCTGTAGCAGGCTGTTTAGCAGTCTTTTTCGCTAGCTTGACTTCAGCGGCCTTAGCCATCGCATGTAATTTAGCTTTACGACGAGCGGCAGTATTTTTCTTCATCAAATCCTTTTTGACGGCCTTATCATATTCAGATTGAGCTTTTGCCAAAGTTTCTGACGAAGGGTTCTTGCGAAAAGCCTTCAAAGCAGCTTTGATATCTTTCTTGATTTGTTGATTGTGCTCGGTGCGCTTTTCCGCTTGACGAGCAGCCTTTTTGGCAGATTTAATAATCGGCATCTATCTTCCTATATGAATTAAAAATTAATGACTTTTATTCATTATACCTCATTCCCCTAAAAAAGTAAAGGGTGAAGTCTCTTGCACGTTTTTCGAGCTTATGGTAATATTAAGAAAGAAAGGTAATAATGCCAGACGATAACACACAAATGACTCCATCAATACCACCTGTAGATCCTACGGTGGCTTCTGCAGTTGTGGATACACCTGCAGATTCTGATAGTCAGCCGTCACCGTCGGCTGAGCCAACAAAGACTGAACCTGCTTCTGAGCCACCTGTCAGTGACGCAGTAGTTACTCCTACTGTCCCTTCAGATAATGCCGAACCAGCACCTGAACCTGCTCTTGATAACGGCTCTCTCCAAGTAGAAGTTGCCAGCAAAATTGCCGCTGCTAAAAATGTCCTTATTGCTTTATCAAGCGATCCATCTGTTGACGAGATGGCAGCCGCCATCGGTCTTTCGCTTTTCCTCGGTAAGCTTGGCAAACGTGCTACAGCTATTTATTCTGGTTCCACTCCAAACGCACTAGAATTTTTGAAGCCAGAAGAAACTTTCGAATCAACAGCAGACACTCTTCAGGATTTTGTCATTGCATTGAACAAAGAAAAGGCAGACCACCTTCGCTACAAGCTTGATGGTGATTTTGTCAAGATTTATATCACTCCATACGGAACTCGTATTTCTGAAGAAGATTTGAATTTCTCATATGGTGATTACAACGTAGATCTAGTTTTAGCGCTCGATGTTGCCAATGGTATTGATTTGGATTCGGCTCTGCGCGAACACGGGCGCATTATGCACGACGCCGTAATCATTAATATTACTACTGGTAAACCAGGTAAATTCGGCGAAATCGAGTGGAGCGACAAATCCGCTAGCTCAGTTTCTGAAATGATTGCGTCGTTGCTTTATAGAATAAGTGACGCTAAGGTTGAAAAAGAGGAGGCCACCGCCTTCCTCACCGGTATAGTTGCCGCTACTAACCGCTTCTCCAATGCTACTACTACTCCACACACCATGAAACTTGCATCTAAACTCATGGAATCTGGAGCCAACCAACAACTTGTATCTAAAAACATTACTCCTGATGTCGACAACGAAATGGGCTCAGTCAACTTAGGAAATTCCTACGGCCTTGGTGAAGAAGCCATAGAAAAAAATTACGACCCAACTAAACTTGATATTCAACATGACGACGAAGCTCCAGTTGACGAATCTAAAGAAGTTGACGACTCTATTACAGAGAAAGAAAGTAGTCTATTAGATGATCTCAAAGCTGCTGAGGCAGGTTTAGTTGAAGCAGCTGCCGAAGTAACACCTGATGATAACAACGCCTCTTTGTCAATCGAAGGTGACGGAGAAAAACAAAGTCCTACCACATCAGAAGCATCAATTGAAGAACCATTATTAAAGACACCAGAAGACATAACAGATGATTTACCACCAATTAAATTGTCTGAACCAGAACCAGCGCCTATTCCAGTTCCAGAGCCAACACCAGCTCCGGCACCTGAACCAGAACCAGTTCCAGAACCTGCCGCGCCAGCACCAGAAGCTGTTCCAGCACCAGTCCCTGTGCCACCGCCAGTGCCAGGGCCAACACCAGCTCCGGCACCTGAACCAGAACCAGTTCCAGAACCTGCCGCGCCAGCACCAGAAGCTGTTCCAGCACCAGTCCCTGTGCCACCGCCAGTGCCAGGGCCAGCACCTGCTCCGGTCCCAGCTCCGGCACCTGCTCCGGTCCCAGCTCCGGCACCTGAACCAGAACCAGTTCCAGCACCAGTCCCTGTGCCACCGCCAGTGCCAGGGCCAGCACCTGCTCCGACATCTACAATACCGACAAGCCCCAACCCTGCCGTTTCTCAGTTTTTGACTGAACCTGCTCCTTCTCTAGAGGGGGTAGAGCCTGAGCCAGAAGGGCCTGAAGCAGTCAGCCATGTTAGCGGGGAAAAGGTAATTGAACCAACTACTGATTTATCTGCTATTGGTGGTCCTGAAGGTAATAAATATGGTCAAATGTTAGAAGCCGCTCTAGAAGCAGCAAATAATGCTGCTCCCGTTGTTACCAACCCAGCTGCTGCCAGTACTCCGGCAGTACCTAATGCACCAGAGATAAATGGTGTACCAGAGATGAATTATATGCCAATGCCTGGCGATCAAATTCTGCCACCACCACCGACTCCTCCAATAAATATGGCAAATGTCGCAGCTCCCGGTCCTAATATGGGTATACCACCTATTCAGCCAATCCAACCAGCTGCTCCGGTACAAGCTCCAGCACCTACACCACTTGGTCCTCAACCTGCTATGCAAGATCAAATCTACGCTCCTCAAGCTGCCGACCCAAGTGCTTTCAAAATCCCAGGCATGTAAGTCTTGCTTTTCTATCCAATTTGCGATATAATCACAAGAAGTGGAATCGTAGCTCAGTTGGTTAGAGCGCTGCCCTGTCACGGCAGAGGTCGCGAGTTCGAGTCTCGTCGGTTCCGCCATTTTTTTTGTGTCTTGATAATCTCACTAATCTGTGATATAATACACCTTAATATGGCTATAAAAGTTACAAGAAAAGATCAAGGCGAGGCTAACGAGAATATTATTCGTCGTTTTAATCGCAAAGTCCTTCAGAGTGGTATGATGCCATTAAAGAAATCTCAAATGCGTTTTTCCAAACCAATGTCTAAACGCGAGAGACGTCTCAAAGCCATCATTCGCGAGGCTCGCAAGGCTGAAAAGACCGAGCGCATCAAACTAGGACTCAAATAAAATATCCCCTTCGGGGGATTTTTTAGTGATATAATAATATCAAAGGAGAACTATGATTATATTATTTGGCCTGGCTGGCTCAGGCAAGGGGACTCAAGGCAAAGCACTATCCGAGATTTTCGGTTGGCGTTGGTTATCAGTTGGTGAAGCTATTCGCGAACATGGTGGTTACGAAGAAATAATTAACAATGGTGGTCTAATCCCCGATGAAGATGTAATTAAACTAATGGATAAACAAATCCAAAAAGCTGAAGATGAAGGATTTGATGTTATCTTAGATGGTTATCCACGCGACAAAGCCCAAGCCGAATATATCATGAATACTATGGCTGATAAAATTGATGGCGCCATTATTCTTGAAGTTCCCAAAGAAGAACTCTATGAACGTTTAGCTCTTCGTGGGCGTGACGACGATAAAGAAAAAGCCAGCATTGACCGTCGTTTTGAAGTTTTTGAACAAAATATTTATTCAATTCTACCTCTGTTAGAAGCTCAAAACATCCCAATTGAACGCGTTGATGGCGTTGGTAAAATCGAAGAAGTTACTGCACGTTTGGTCGAAACAGTCGAAAGGCTCAACCCAGATGCAACCGAACAATCTCAAGATGTTAACGGTGGAGAAATCGAGAAAAGCTATGGCGAGTAACGGGCTTATTAATATTGAAACCACCACTAGGGAAGAAGTTGATAAAAAAATCTCTGCCATGCGCGAATGTGGTAAAATTCACGGTAAACTCTTTCAAGATTTGAGAGAACATGTCAAACCTGGTATGACCGGTAAAGAAATCGACTCCTGGGTTCGCCAAGAAATCGTCAAACGTGGTGGTAAAGTTGCTTATGATATGCTTGATGATGAATTTCCGGGCGCTATCTGTATATCTGTCAATGATGAATTAGTCCACGGCGCTCCCAAGGATGAACCACTAGAGGAAGGTGACAAAGTATCCTTTGATCTCGATATTTATTATAAAGGCTATTTTACGGACTCAGCTTTTACCATGATTGTCGGTGATAAAGGCAGCCCTGCTGTCAAAAAAATGATTCAGGTTACCGAATCTTCTATGTGGGAGGGGATTGCTCAAGTTAAACCAGGCGCACACATCGGCGACATTGGTCATGCCGTTGAAAAAGTTTTAAGAAAAGGCCACCTTGGAGTTATCGAAAATTATATAGGACATGGTATTGGTAAAACTATGCATGAAGCCCCCGAAGTCCCTAATTATGGCAAAAAAGGACACGGATACAAACTTGTTGAAGGTGATACGATTTGCATTGAACCTATGTCTTGTCTTGGTAAACCAGCAAACTACGTCGATAAAGATGACAACTGGACTGTCAAAATGAAAGATGGCAGCATCGGCTGCCACTGCGAACATACTGTTCTAGTCACTCATGATGGCTATGAAATACTAACGTTACCCGACTAAAACCATAAGTATCGGACGAAGGTTAGTTTTAATTTAGACAAGTATGGTATAATTAAACCATGGATAACAATAACCACTTTGTTACAGGTCTTGATGTCGGCACCGAGAACGTTCGTGCTGTCATCGCAAGCATTAATAGTGAAGGTAAAATCGCCATCGTCGGATATAATGAAGGCAAATCCGCTGGTATGCGTAAAGGCATTCCAGCCAATCTCGCAGGTCCAGCCGGCGCTATCGATAAGATGCTTGGTGATGCCGAGCGTATGGGTGGTTATGATGTACGTAGTGCTTATGTATCCATTAATGGGTCTACTGTGATTTCTACTCATACCGAAGGCATGATTGCCGTCGGTAACGCCGAACACGAAATAAACGGCGAAGACTTAAATCGTGTCGAGGACGTAGCGGTTTCTGGTCGTATTCCAGCAAATCGCGATGTTCTAGACGTAATTCCTTTAGAATATGCACTTGATGGTCAAGCTGGCATCAAAGATCCACTTGGCATGGCTGGTGCTAGGCTTGAGATGCGTGCAAACGTCATCTCTGCGCTCACTCCAAACTGTGAAAACTTAAAGCGTGCTACTATGAACGCTGACGTCGAAGCACTTAGGTTGATTCCAAGTGTAGTTGCGGCCGCTAAAGCTGTTCTCACTGATCGCCAAAAAGAAAATGGCGTAGCCGTCATTGACCTTGGTGCTGCTACCACTAGCGTAGCTATTTATGAAGAGGGTGACTTACAGTATGTCGGCGTTGTTCCAATTGGTTCAAATAATATTACCAATGATTTAGCTATTGTGCTCGCCATCGCTCCTGACCTTGCCGAAGAGATTAAAACACGTTTCATTACTGGTAGTTTCCACACTGACAAATCTCCCGCTATCAAAGTAGGGAAGCATGGTGAACGCACTTTTGAGCGTAAAGAAGTCGAAGACGTTGTCATGGCACGCCTCGAAGAGATATTTGACGAAATTCGTAAAAAACTAAAAGCTGCTCATTACGATCAGCGCCTACCAGAGGGTATCATTCTGACTGGTGGTGGTGCTAAAATGCGCGATATTGAGATTTTTGCTAAAAAGTGCCTCGAGGCCGCTGTCACTATCGGTGTACCTCAAGATCTCGATGGGGTGTCCAAAGCTGTTGAGAAACCCGAATTTGCTACTGCTATTGGCCTCGCACTCATTGCTGCCGAAGATTCTCAATACCAAGCATCCACCATTAAAAAATCTAAGAAATCTAAATCTGCCAAGTCAAATTCCGGTGGCTTCCTTAAGAAACTCTTTTCAAAGTTTTAATAACAAGGCATTATTCAATTTCTATTCTCGCTCAACCCTTGATTTTAGCGCATTTTAGGTGTATACTTATCTTAAATTAAAGTGAGGTAGTTATGCCAGAAGTTAAACCAACAGAGGTGGAAAGTAAAGCAAGTATTAAAGTCGTAGGTGTAGGTGGTGCCGGTGGTTCTGCAGTAGAGCGCATGAAAGAAGTGGGTCTTTCTGGCGTTGAATTTGTCGCAATCAACACCGATGCACAAGCCTTGCATCACTCCCCAGCAGATGTTAAAGTTCATATCGGTAAAGGCTTAGGCGCCGGTGGCGATCCTGAAAAAGGCCGCGAAGCTGCCGAAGAGGGCAGAGAAGCCATTGATAAAGCACTAGATGGAGCTGATATGGTTTTTATTACACTTGGTGCTGGTGGTGGCACCGGTTCCGGTGCTGGACCTATTGTCGCTGAAGAAGCCCGCAAGAAAGATATTCTCACTGTTGGTGTTGCTACTAAGCCATTTACCTTTGAAGGTGCTCGTCGTCGTGCTAATGCTGATGTCGCCATTGATAAACTCGCTCGTCAAGTTGATGCGCTCATCACTATTCCGAACGATCGACTTTTACAAACTATCGATCCGCGCACCCCGTTACTTGAAACTTTCAAAATTGCAGATGATGTTCTTCGTCAAGGTGTTCAGGGCATCTCTGAATTAATTACCGAACACTCGCTTATTAATCTCGACTTTGCCGACGTTAAAGCCATTATGAAAAACGCCGGTTCTGCATTGATGGGTATTGGTCGCGCTAGCGGGGAAAACCGCGCCGTTATTGCCGCCCAGCAAGCTGTTGAATCACCTCTTATCGAAGTCAAGATTGAAGGTGCTCGTGGCGTACTATTCTCAGTAGCAGGTGGTTATGATATGTCCATGAGTGAAGTCCAAGAGGCCGCCGAAGTTATTACTGGTGCAGTTTCACCCGATGCCAATATTATCTTTGGTGCTTCTATCCGCCCAGAACTTGAAGATGAGCTTATTGTTACTGTAGTTGCTACTGGTTTTGATTCAGACTACTACAACGAACCAGAACCAGAACCAGTTGCTGAGACCACTAGTAGTTTTAAAGACGAAAAACCCGCTGTAGAAGCTAAGGATTTCGCTGTAGAGAATAAGTCAAATATGTGGGACACTATCAAACAAGAGCCCACTCCAGAACCTACTCCTACTAATGATGACGAACTTGATGTTCCACCATCCCTAAGAGACCGCTTGAAAGGTAAAAAACGCAAATAAGAGAGGGCGCGGATGGAGCGAAATTTCAGAATCGGAGATAGCAAAGTTCTAGAAAGCCGCGAAACGGTAGATGGTACCATGATTCGCCGCCGTCGCGAATCTAGCGACGGTCACCGCTTTACTACTTATGAACGTATTGAGATGCCACCTCTTACAGTTAAAAAACGCAGTGGCAACAAAGAAATCTACGATCGTGACAAGCTATTACTTGCGGTTCGTCGTAGTGTCGGTAAGTTCTTCAATTCTGAACTCGAAGTTGAAGAAGTTGTCAATAAAGCTTCAGATATTTTATATAGTTATGGCACAGATGAAATTACCAGCAAACAAATCGGCGAGGCCGTCCTTGATGTCCTAGCCGAAGTAAATGAAGTTGCTTATGTTCGTTTCGCATCTGTCTTCCGCGAATTTAAAACGCTAGAAGACTTTGAAAATATTTTAAAAGAGCAAAAAAGGAAGAAATAATCTATGAGGGTGGTATGTGTTTATAAAGATAATCAAGATTATACTAGGTCCGTTAATGAATGGATTGAAGATTTACGTCGTCAAACTGGTCGCGAAATAGAGACTATGGACCCAGATAGAAATCCTGGCTTTTGTGAGGCCTACGATATTGTTGAATATCCTACCATTATCGCTATCGACCACGATGGCTCCATTCGTGCCGTTTGGCGAGGGCGTAATTTACCACTCTTAGACGATGTAACCTTCTATATGATATAATGAGCTAATGGATACAGTTAAAAATATTATTGAAAATGTTTGGGTACAAAGGGGTGTTTGGTCATTCATTGTTGTACTTTTTAGTGGATTAAGCTATTTTGCTATCTCGCGTTTTTTAGCGCGTAAAGAAAAAGCCAATGTCAGAATAATGTCTCAAAAAAAGAATAAAACATTTATTCGGATGTTAAAAAGCATTATCGGCTACGCTCTCGCTATTATCACGGTTCTCATAGTTCTTCAAATCTACGGCATTGATGTCACCTCCATGCTAGCTGGTGTTGGTATTGCTTCTATTATTATCGGTTTTGCTCTCCAAGACGCTCTTAAAGATATTTTCCGAGGGTTTGATATTGTTACTGACGGTTATTACGAAATCGGCGATATTATTAAATTCGGCGATAACACTGGAAAGGTTCTTTCTATTAGTCTTCGTACCACCAAAATGCAAGATATTATGACAGGGAACATGGTATCAATAGCTAATCGTAACATCAATCAAGTCGAAGTTGTTTCTGGCGATGTTTATCTTACTGTACCAATGCCCTATGAATTAACAATCGAGAAGTCAGAAAAAATTCTGAAAGAAGCCGTTGCTAAAATCAAAAAGCAAGCTAACGTCAAAGACGTCAATCTTTACGGTTTCACCAGTATCGGCGACTCAGCTCTTAATTATTTAGTTTATGTTAGTTGCGATCCGACTTTAAAGCTCGGCGTTCGTCGTCAATCTCTACGCACCATCGTCACAACCCTAGAGCAACATAAAGTAAATATCCCGTATCCTCAACTCGACGTCCATTCTAAGAAGTGATATAATATACTCTATGAAATATAGAGCTGGAGAGCGGCGAAAAGCCGTAGAATACGAAAAAGCCATCACTGATTGGTGGAAGAAAAATCATACTTTTGAAAAATCGGTAGAAGAGAGACCGATGGATAAGTCATATGTTTTTTATGATGGACCTCCGTTTATTACTGGTAATCCACACCACGGCACTCTTCTTAGCTCTATTGTCAAAGATGCCGTTCCACGTTTTTGGACTATGAATGGTTACCGCGTTGAACGTCGTTGGGGTTGGGACTGCCATGGTTTGCCAGCAGAGAACTTCGTAGAAAAGCAGCTTGGCATTACCGACCGTCGCGATATTGGCACTAAATGGTCACTTGAAGATTACATTATCAAAGCCCGTGAGTCTATGGTCGCGAATTCTGAGACTTGGCGTTCTACGATTGATCGTGTTGGCCGCTGGGTAGATTTTGATAATTGCTATCGCACTATGAACAAAGATTTTATGGAATCTGTCTGGTGGGCTTTTAAACAGCTCTATGAGGCTGGCAAAATCTACGAGGGTCGCAAAGTTTTAATGTATGATACTAAATTCGCTACTCCAGTATCCAAAGCCGAAGTCACAATGGACAACGATGCCTATCAGACCGTTACCGACCCTAGCGCTTATGTTAAATTTAAACTCAAGGGCAGCGAATCAGAGAATGCTTATCTACTAGCTTGGACTACTACACCTTGGACTTTACCAGGCAATATGTGTCTCGCAGTTAATCCAAAACTTGATTATGGTATTTATAATGTAGATGGTGAAAAGTATATTGTTGCCTTGGAGCGTGGTAAAACTCTCTTTGATGGTCAAAAGCCCGAAAAAGCCTTCAAGGGCAAAACCTTAGTTGGTAAGCATTATAAGCCTATTATTAGAGTTGCTGATGGACTTTATGATTTGGGATTACGTGGCGACAAAGGCACAGTTCTTCGTAGAGACACCTATACTGTCGTTGCGGGCGATTTCGTTTCCGCCGAAGATGGTACTGGCATCGTCCACTGTGCTCCTGCTTACGGTGAAGACGATTATACTTTGATGGATAAATACGAACTCGATTTTGTCGATTGTTTAGATGAAAACGGTTATTATCTACCAGAAATGGCCGAAGAACTACACAAGCTTGGTGTTCGTGATACCGATGAACACGGCATCCAAATATGGACAGCCAACAAATTTATAGCAAAATGCCTAGAAGCCGAAGGGATTATTTATAAAATTGAATATATTCAACACGAGTATCCATTTAACCCTCGTTCCAAAGAGCGTATTATGTATCGCGCCTTCCCATCTTGGTTCTTTGATGTAGAAGGCCAAAAGCAGATGATGCTAGATGAAAACGAAAACATCAATTGGTTCCCATCCTACTTGAAACACGGTCGTTTTGCCAAAAACATCGAAGCTGCCCCTGATTGGAATCTATCACGTGACCGTTTTTGGGCTACCGCTATGCCGGTCTGGAAAGGCGACAAAGGCTCCGTTAAAGTAGTTGGTTCTTATCAGGAGCTAAAAGAACTATCCGGTAAGGAACTCGAAGACTATCATCGTCCATGGGTAGACGAGATTGAATTTGATATCGATGGGGAGCATTTTACCCGTATAGAAAAGGTATTAGATTGTTGGTTTGAATCTGGCTCTATGCCTTTTGCCCAGCTCCATTATCCGTTCGAAAACAAAGAGAAATTTGAAGCCAATTATCCAGCTGACTTCATCGTAGAATACGTCGGTCAAGTTCGTGCCTGGTTCTATTATGTTCACACCGTCAACACTGCTCTAGCTAGTATCGGTGCTTTTGGCGACAAAGCCAAAAAAGGCGCCAAAAATGCATATAAGAATGTGATCACCACTGGTACTTTAGCAGGGAATGACGGCCGCAAAATGAGTAAATCCTTAGGCAACTATACCGACCCAAATGAATTAATGGACCAATACTCTGCTGATGCTCTCCGTTTCTTGTTACTTAGCTCACCAGTCCTTTCTGGTGAAGACTTCGCTCTCCTAGACAAAGATGTCTCTGACGTCAATCGCAAACTTGCCATGATTTGGAACGTCTACGACTTCTTCACAACCTACGCTGAAGTCGAGGGTATCGATTCTGAAGATTTGGCGAAGAATACTCTTTCGAGGAGCATAATCGCCGACGGGGCGATTACGGAGCGACCGAGCCCCGTGACAACGGGAGCGAGGGAGCGTTCCGAGAAAGATGTATTCTCGCCAAACCCATTAGATATATGGATCACCTCTCGCCTTTATCAACTACGCGATGAAATCACAACAGGTATGGAGGAATACAACCTCCCCAAGGCTCTAGAAGGCGTCCTGCCATTTATTGACGATATGAGCAACTGGTTTGTTCGCCGTTCTCGCCGCCGTTTCAGCAAAAATGATAACGAAAACGACAAAAAACAAGCCTTCGAAACCCTTTATTATGTACTTCTGTACTTATCTAAATTACTTGCACCGTTTACACCATTCCTGGCTGAAGAGCTATACCAAAAAATGACTGGCAACACCGATTCGGTTCATCTGCTGGGTTGGCCAGAAGTTGACATTATCGATACTGAAGTCTTAGAAAACATGTCTCGTACTCGTCAAATCATTACTGACTCTCTCGCTCTTAGAATGCAAAAATCTGAAACAGAAGATCAGATTAAGATTCGTCAGCCTCTTTCCAAACTTACTTACGACGGCGACAAACTTGATAACTTCTACGAAAAGATCATCTTAGAAGAGGTAAATGTCAAATCAGTAGTAAACGGGAAAAAGCTTTCGCTAGATAAAACTCTAACTCCAGAACTTCTCGAAGAGGGAAGAGCCCGCGAAATCATCCGAGCTGTTCAAGCTGCCCGTAAGCATGCTAAATTAAGCGTAGATGACCAAATAAAGCTATTCTTATCATGTGATTTACCAAAAGGATACGAGGAACTCATTAAAACCGAAACTGGCACCAAAGAAATAACCAATGATGATGGCTGCACTCATAATGAAACCACAAAATTAGGCAGTGAAAACATCACTATTTCATTAGAAAAAATATAGCGTTATAGTCACCCATGTAAAAATTACATAAGGATTATTTTTGAATTTTTGCCTCTGTAAATTTGACAAAAGTATCATTTTTTAGCATAAACACTATTGACAAAATTAACAAAGTATGCTACACTTAAAACAAGTTAGAAAATAAAATAAAAATTCTAACAAACAAAAATAAAAACAATATAAAACAAAAAAAGGAAAACAAAAATGGACGAACAAGCCACTATCAATCTACCAAACAAAGTAATTGATTCTGAATGGAGAGATGACATAGATTACGTAGCATATGAAGAAGAGGGAACATACGTCTCCCCAAGCGAAGTTGAAAAAACCACCATCGCTAGAATCAAAAAATCACCAATCAAATTAGCGATTAGGAATATGGTAGATTGGGATAAAATCCAAGAAAAATTGTCGGCTTAAACCGTTCATAAAGTACAGTTTTCCAGAGAGGAGTTCATTAATAAATGAGTGCCAGAATATCAACTTTAATAGAAAGGATGTCCAATGTAAGATATAGCCCATTAAACATTAACAACTTTCAAACAGTTTATGAGTTAGCAATCTTGCTAACAAGTATACTCTAACCATAGATTACAATTAAAAAACCGAACATAGTGTTCGGTTTTTTAAATTACTGAATTTTCGTTCATTAGCTCTGCAAGTTCTGCAAAATAAACATAAAAGAGTTGACCAGCCAATCAGCTTATGTTAAACTAAAAATCAGAAAGGTCTAACAATAAAATAATTTAAGAAAAAAGCTATGGACAACTATCTCATAGATCGAGAAACACTGGGCAAGTTTGTTGATGAACTTATCAATAGAAGAGCTTTGCCAGTCAACAGTCCTGAGGAGCTCAATAGCCTCAGGGAAGAATCAATCAAATCACTTGATGATAAGATTGGCTTAGCGATTTTTGGTAATCTCACTGAAGATCAAAATACAGAATTTAATCAACTACTTGACCGTACCGATGCTGAAGAAAGCGACTATCAAGCCTTTTTCGACAAAATCGGTCTCGACGTTGAGCAGACAATCACCGACACTATGAATTCATTCGGTGAAGAATTTTTAGCAGGAGGTCAAAATGTTTAATTCAGAAACATTAGGTTTTTCGAATCCCGAATCATCGCCTGAAACTCTCAACGAAAACGCGACCAATCAACAACGAGGCGAAATGGTCAATCAGGCTGCCGCAGTGCAAGGCGAGACTAGTCAAAATGACTTTGCGTCAATGTCATTGAAAGATTTGATGAATGTTGATCCAAACAATTTATCTGATACTGACCTCATTGCATATATCGAACAGATGGCTAACGAAGCGAATAAGGCTGCAGCAAGGGAACAGGCTCAACAAGCTCCAGAAACCCCTCAAGTTTTAGAGACGCCTCAAGCTCCAGAAGCCACAATTAGTCCAGAAGAGGTAAATGCTACTGTTGAGAAAACCAAAAACAATTCAAGTGCCAAGGGTTTCCTTAGTAAAAAAGCTATGGCTGCAATAGTGGCTACTTCATTGCTAGCTGGTGGGACCATTGGCTATTTTGCCGCCAACACGCAACAGTCATCAGCTGAGCCTACCGATAATCAAGTTCGCGCAGAACAACAAATAGAAAATGATTTCGAAAGTCTAACCGGTTATGACAAACTAGATAGAATGATTGATGGCTCTTTTGAACAAGACGGCAACCTAGGTTGTTATGAATCAGACGGTAAAGTATCTCAAAATGCCGTAGGTAATCCAAACCTCGTTCTAGAAGAATTGGGAATCGATCCAGCTACTGCTACTCCAGAACAACGTGGTGCGGTCAGCGAGTATATGGCATATTCTATGAAGTATCCAGCAGCCTTTGATGCCGTTGCTCTCGGAGCACCAGGTTTCGAAGGTCTGTCCATCAATGAAGCAGAAGACAAAATCGAATCCATGACTGATGAAGAAAAAGAAAATCTTCAAAAGTTCCTACAAAAATCATATGAAAACTCTGAGTATCATACGGAAACTGGCCAAGGATTGTATGAAAACCATGGCGTGCTAGACGAAGGTGGTGATAGACACAGTATTGCTGTTGAATCTGATTTAACTGGAGTCGAAGTATTGGTACGCGAGACCAAGCTTGAAGATGGCAGTATTGTCAGAACGATTGTTAAAGAAGATTGTAACAACCCAGTATTCGAAATAGAAATCACTAAACCGGACGGCACCATTACCAAAATTACCGTAATTCCTACTGATGAACCAACCCCAGAACCAACCCCAGTTCCACCAGCCCCTACTGGTTCTGAAGGCACTGGTTCTGAAGGTACAGGCAATGAGGGTACTGGTTCCGAAGGCACAGGTGATGAAGGCACTAAGGAAAAAGACGTCGAGAACACCAAGCGTATCGATAACAAAATCGATACAGAAATCGAAAATGATGTTGATACCAAAGATATTAAGCATAATCCTAACCCTGGCGTAACTGAAGACCAAAAAACCGACAAACCTTCAGGCGATGAGTATAAAGGCACCGAACCACAGGTTGTCCAGAATAATGACTCCAAACCAGCTGAAAAAGTCGACGTCAAAAAAGACGAGAACAATTATAGTGAGAATAAAGGCGGTGCACACTCTAACGAATACGCCCCAGTTAAAGAGAATAATGAAGCCCAGAAAAAAGCTGACGCTTCAGAAACCAAGGTTAAAGACGCACCGACCAGTGATCAAGCAGTCGACGATGCCCTTAATGACTTAGGTATCAATTAAATGGTAGGAGAAAGGAGACCATGAAAAAATATCAAACTAAACTAAAAGCACTGAGCGTTCTTGCTACCGCAGGGCTCAGCTTAGCCACTTTCGCCAGTGCCTCTGCGTGGGGACCTGAGCGTACTACTTTCACGATGGAAAAACCAGCTACTTATCCGACTTTCAATTCCATCACTAATAACCCAACTATTGGCGATGAGCGTGATTTCGTAAGAGTGGGTGAAATCAACGCTGAAGTTACTGATCTCAAGAATGAATTAGAAGTGGTACCAGGTAGACAGTATCTAGTGTACGTTTACTTCCACAACAATGCATCATCAACCTTTAACGATTCGGCTCACAACCATTCTGGCGTAGCTATCAGAACACGCATGGCTTCCGCCTTTTCTACGGTTTTAACGCCAAGTGAAAAAGGTAAAATTTCAGCTACTATCACAGCAGACAATAGCAACCCGGGTTCAGTTTGGGATGAAGCATATATGACCACCAAAACTGAAAAAGTCTTTATGCATTATGTCGCTGGTTCTGCCAAGATTTATAGTGACTGGAAAGCTAGTGGTTCTACCATGCCTTCCTCACTATTCACTGAAGAAGGTGCGCTCGTAGGTCTCAATTCACTCAACGGTATAATCCCAGGCTGTGAAGAATATCATGGTGTAGTGACTTATGTCCTTCAAGCTGAAGAATTAGGCGGCTCTATCGACAAAACTGTTTCCAAAGATGGACTAAAATTTGGCGAAAGCGTCAATCTTGCTCCAGGTGAGGAAGCCACTTATAGGCTTGCGATTCGTAACACCGGCGATATTGCTTTGACCAATGCGACAATCAAAGATGTCTTACCAGCAGGTTTAACACTTGTGCCTGGTAGCGTACAACTTACTGCCAATGAATCAACTAACCCTGAATCATTGTCAGACAATATCTTCGAGACTGGCTACAACTTAGGTACAATCGGCACGGGCAATACGGTCTATATTACTTATAAAGTCAAAGCGGGCACAGATTTTGATTGTAAAGGAACCGAATTAACCAACAAAGCAACTTTGACTTATGACAGCGATAAAAGCAGTGGTGAAACCAAAGAAGATACTACTACGATTACAGTCAAGAAGACTGACTGTGAAGAGCCAGACGAGCCACTTGACGATTGTGAAAGCAACCCAGGTCTCCCAGAATGTCAAGAGAAAAACTGTAAGACCAATCCAGAGATGGAAGGATGTCAAGAACTTCCTAATACTGGCCCAGTAGAAATAATTATGGCAATCGTAATTATTATTGGTATCGGTGGCGGTGGTTATTATCTCTACAGAACACAAAAGACTTTGAAGACTGTTGAAGGCAATGTCTCCGGCAAAGAAAAAGAAGTGTCTGGCACTAAAGCCAAAGAAGATTAAAACATCAAAATCCCCAGTCCCTTCTTGGGACTGGGGAAAAAAGGAGGTTACTACTATATGGAACAAAATGATGCTACTAGTAGCGAGAAACTAAGCGATGACGAAGTCATCGATTTATTCATTGATGGCTTAATAGATAAAAAAGGTCTCGATATCCCTACCGAAGAAATCAAACAGGACCTTCACGAAAAACTCAAAAACCAACTTCTCACCGAAATTGATCGTTCCATTGTAGCTGAACTTCCTGATGATAAACTAGAAGAATTAACAAAGCTAGCTTCTGAAAAAGGGGAACTTAACCCAGAAATCATTGCGGATACTGTTTCCGAAGCAAATCTTGATGTCACCAACATCACTGGTGCTACGATGCAACGTTTTGCTGAACTTTATTTGAATAATACACCAAATCAACAAACCGAGGCATAGCCTATGAGTGAAGAAATAAAATCGAATTCAGAAGCAAATGCGAATTCTGCTGAAGAGTGGCTACAGCTTAATCAAGCCACAGAGGCAAAACAGCTTGGGGTAGAAGCTGCTCAGGAACAACAAGCTGAAGAAAATCCTTCGGAAGAACCAATCGTAGACGAATTTCTTAATTCACAAGGCGATCCCTCAAAAGAACAGATTGATTATATTTCTGAAAAAATGGGACAACGTGGTCGTACTGCTTTGATTGCAGCTGAACTAACCAAAGAAGATCGCGATAATGTGGTACGTGAAGCGATTGATCTTAAACTGAAAGAAACTTCAAAGAATCACCCAGTTATAACTAAATTTCCTATCGTAGGCAGCTTTGTCAGAGCAGGCCTCGCCGCAAAATATCGTAACGAGGCTCGTACTGCCGTAAAAGAATCCGGCGATTTGTCATCCGCTTTTAATGCTCTTGAATTAGACAAATCGAAAAGTGATTTATTAAATGGAGGAACAGAAGCTGTCGCTGATCGTGCTTGGAAAGCCCTTGAAAATGCAGGCTACAGTAGTGATAATCAAATTGAGCGCGTCAATTCTCGTCTAGATCAAAATGAAAAAGTTGAGAAGATGGACGAAGAATCTCAAACCGTAGTTAAGCAGGTCCTCAATGAATATTACGCTGGTCTTACAAGCGGCAATCAATCTAAAGAAGAACTTATCAAGGCTTTTGATGAGAAACTCAAAAACTCTTTCCAAGGTCAAGAATCGATTTCTCTCAAAACTATTTATGAACAAAGAGACAATCTTGAAAAATTAGTTGATGATCCAAACATTCAAGCAGGTCAAGTAGAAAACTATATTAATCAGCACCTCACACTTTATAAAGCATCGATGAAAGAAGGAATCTATACTGATAAGAAAGTAGAAGGTGTTGTTAACGCTGTCGATAAAGCTGGTCTAGCAGGCGGTATTCTGTATGCTATTTCTGGTCGTGAAGCAAGAAAAAATCTTCGAAGTGCCCTAAGCACGGCAGGCGGTGCTGGCGCTGTTGGTGCTGCCGTAGGTGCAGTGACGGGTGCCATTCGCGGTGCTGAAAAAGCCAAAGTTAAATTAGCTGATGCCGAAATAAAAGCTGCAACTAGCCCTACGGAAGCAGAGGCCGAATCGTCAGATCAGGAAGCAGGAGAATCGTCAGAAACTAAAAAAGCTAGACAAATCGGCACTATTTTTTCAAAAATTAATAGTCTTAAGAAGAGCGCTACTGGTGAAGAAAAATATTTAGCCGAAATTGAAAAACTGCGTGATCGTAAGGATGCCAGTGTTTTAGTTGAAAACTTAAACCAATTATTAGAGAATTATGACCCCGAAAATGACGAAAATAGATCAAAGCTATTAGAAGCTTATGCCGATATTTTAGCGCGTGGGAAATTTTCTAGCGAAAAGCATGTAGATCTTATCAAATATAACGATAACCGTGCCGCGCTCGAACAAAAACTATCTGAAGTCGAAAAACAATTATACGGTGAAGACCCACATAAAGTAGACGAATTATTAGCAGATGAAACATCTGAGCTAAGTAAACTAATTCAAGATAAGACAGACAAACTTGATGAAGACTATGTAAAAGCTAATAAGCTTCGTACAAGATTCATCATCCGTTCTGCATTGGTAGATGCCACAACCGGAGCCATCATTGGCTATGGTGCTGGTGCTGCATTCCACCATATATCATCGCTAATGCCAGAGGGTGGAGTTTTAGGTGCCTTAGGTATTGAGAACGCCAATACCGACAATCTTAAAGATAGCAATATTGAGTTAGTTGAAGATGCTGATGGGGGTTATTCCGTACAGCTCGGCAATGAAACATTGATTGGTGAAGGCGAAAATCCAGGTATAGATTTCGATGATACTGGCGCACTTACTGAAGAATCTAAAGAAATGTTAGAAAACGCCGGTATTGATCTCAAAGAAGAAATCACACCTCATACCTTCGAAAATGCTAAACAAGAAGTTAGTCTCAGCGAATTCTTTAATCCTGCAAATAAAGAAGCCAATAATCTTACCGAAATAACTAGTCGTAGCTGGATTACTGATGCTAATGGCCACGACCAAATATTCTTTAGTGATACCCATATGGATGGTGACGGCAATATCATTATGCAAGTTGCACCATCCGCTAATTCCAATGTCAGTCTAGATGACATGAAGGTAGTCTTAACGCCAGGAAATGGCAATATCGATACCGCCATTACTCTTGATGTTGGTCCAGATGGCACGGTTGAAATACCCGCTGGTTCACCAGCTGCCAGTCTTTTCGATGGCGAGAATTTCCAAGGTGGTTATGCAGAGATTGCACGCGAAACAACTAATGGTCACTTTGACGTTTATTCTACCATAGGCGATGGGCGTCCAGATGTTGGCAGTATCACCATCGATAACCCCGACGCTACATACAATACCTATGAATATACGCTCAATGTTAATGGTCAAGATTATGAAATGACTGTTCCTGAAAACATTACCGCTACTGCTCGTATGGAAGCGCTAAACGGCATAGAATCATTAAAGGGAACTGGTGAACCAATTGGCTATGAATCTAATGGCGAAGTAACTGGTTTAACTACTTCAAGTGGTGAAGCAATTGAAGTCCAGCACTATGAACATCACGGCGGTTACAGTGACGCAGTCGATAGCTACTTCGGTGAAAAAGATGGTGTCTTTAACAGCGGTGAATCGGTAATACGAGCCATGGTCGGCGAAGAAGGCAACGGCTTAAGTTCTGGCGAAGTTGATCGGATCTTCCTAGACAAAATTAACAGTGGTGAAATATCAGAAGGGTCAGTCATAGAAGAATATCTAAAAACTATGGGTAATTCACCAGAAGCTCTTGTCACAACTCGCACCATGATGGGTGGTTTCGAAATGGATCTAAACGGCGACGGCGTAAATGAACTTATTGACACTCAAGATGAAATTAATATTGCTTCAGACATTCTAAGCCGTGATCCTGAAGCCTATGACAATTTCGTGAACGATACCTACGAAATGTTCTATGAAAAAATTGAAGGTGGTAACATTAGATTTATCGATTATACCCAAGAACAGTACCAATATACTACATGGGGCGTATTAGATAAAGACACTAATAATATTTTGCAACGTCTCGGTAATGTTGGCGATCGCCAGACCGATGGTGTCGGCATTGTCTTTACCGACAAAGATGGTAACTCTATCTATGATAAAGAAATAGCACGTAAGTTATGGCACTTACCTGAAGGATACAAACTTGAGTATATTTCCGATCGTTTAAACTGTATTCAAAAAACCAGCAACGGTGTCTTTATAGAAGAGTCTACCGGCGATGAAGGCACTGGACAGGAGGGTACTGGCAATGAAGGAACTGGTGACGAAGGTACTGGCGAAGAAGGCACCGGGCATGAAGACACCGGCGATGAAGGCACTGGACAGGAGGGTACCGGGCATGAAGGAACTGGTGACGAAGGTACCGGTGAAGAAGGCACCGGGCATGAAGACACCGGCGATGAAGGCACTGGACAGGAGGGTACTGGCAATGAAGGAACTGGTGACGAAGGTACTGGCGAAGAAGGCACTGATATTAATCCCAAGGATGAAGAAAACCTCATCCGAATCGATAACGATATTAACGATAAAATTGAAGAAGATGTCGGTACAGAAGAACTCAATAATTATGTTAATCCAGGTGTAGATGAACAAGATTTAACTGAACAGCCATCCTCAGATGATTATCAGGGCACCGAACCACAGGTTGTTCAAAATGAGCCTTCAGTTGAGGCTGAACCAGTAAAACCATCTGCACCAGAAAACGATTACGGCGGGAATAAAGGTGGCGCACACGCTGAAGAGTATGCACCCGTAAAACCAGCACCAGAACCTAAACCCGAAACTGTCACCCCAGTTGAAAAAGCTCCAGTTAGTGAACCTGAAGTAGAAGAAGCTCTAGAAGACTTAAGCATTGACTAAGAGAATATAGCTAATGGATAATTATAAATATCAACATCGTACTTTGACAGTCATGGAGGGGCGCGAGGAAAACGCCCCCATGGTCGAAGGGTTTAAGAACGCTGCCAAGAAAAAAGGCTGGAGTTTTTGTCAATTGCTAGGCATCAACTCTGATAAACTAGCTCGTTTTGATCTGGATGATATTCCCTTAGATTATGTTATCTTTCGTGAACTGTCAAAGAATAATTATCACGAAGCCGAACGTGTCATGTATTGGTTAAAAACTAATCACAAGGTATGCATTAACGCGGATGTTGCTGGCAGACGCATTTCTACATCTGATAAGCATTTCCAACAAGGTTTATTTATGATGGATCCATTTATCAAGGAATATGCCCTACCTACTTTTGAAGCAAAAAACAAAGGCAACATCATCTCATATATAGAAGGTGAAAGGGTCCATTATCCAATTGTTCTTAAAGATCGTCGTGGCACGGCTGGGAAAAACATTACGTTAGTTAACTCTGATTCAGAGTTAGACGACATCTCAGATTTTAAAAATTTACTGATTGAGCAATATGTTAAACCAGAATGCGACTATCGTGTATTTGTGATGGGCGGTGTGGCCATTGGTACAATGCGAAAAAAAGGGAATACAGAAAATCCAGGAGACTTTATCTCTTGGAGTGCTGGCATCGAAAAACACCCCGAAGAAGATCCTGTCACCTTAGCTCAGCTTGCCGAAATTGCTACTCACGCTGCCGCCATTTCAAAACTAGAATATGCTGGCATTGACATTCTAAGAGAAGAGGGAACAGGAAAACTATACTTATTAGAAACTAATATTGCAGCTGGCTGGCCTAATTTTATACCAGTTACCCATATTGATATCCCAATGCTAGTACTAGATTGGATGGAAGAAATTGGTGATAATCAAAATCTTCCACCTTCAATTACGGTTCCGAAGTATATAGAAAACCGTCTTAAATATCTTCCTGCTTCCATTCAAGAAAGCTATCATCAGATTTTAGATGGCACACCAGATATACTGGAACAGTATCAAGCTGTATTTGATAAATATCCCAATCGATATCTTTATGATGCAGGCAATATTTTCGCTCGACTAAAAGATGCTTATCAAACATTGATTAATTCTCCCGAAAAAGCTGGGGACTACAATCAACTTCTCACTGAAATTGAATCTATGCCACTATCTTGGGCGGGTAATTTCATCGGTCCAGAAGTTGGCACCCTGCATGATGGAGCTATTCTCTCAGCCCTCTATCTATTTCTACTTCACAAAATCAAAGAAATATGATACAATAATACAGATAAATAAAGGAATAATATGAAAAAAGCAGTCATTTTGGTTGGCGGGAAGCAATATCTCGTCGCCGAGAAAGAGACCCTACGGGTGGACCTCCTCCCGGCAGGCACTAAAGAGCTCGAACTTGACGCTTTACTCGTTATTGATGGCGACAAAACTAAAGTCGGCACTCCTACAGTAAAGGGCGTAAAAGTTTCAGCCAAAGTCAAAACGCCCGAAGTAAAGGGTGACAAAATCCGCGTTATTCGCTACAAAGCTAAAAAACGCGTTCACAAAGAAACTGGTCATCGCCAGAAGTACACTGAGATTGAAATCACCAAAATTGGTTAAAAATAAACCCGCAAGGGTTTATTTTTTATGTTATAATATAAGCATTATGGCGAAGGTAATCTGTGTAACAAATCAAAAGGGTGGTGTAGGAAAGACTACTACCGCCGTTAACCTTGCTTATTATCTCGCCAAGGATAAGCGTAGAACACTGCTAATTGATTTTGATCCACAAGGCAATGCTACTAGTGGTCTCGGTATTGAGAAAACCGATGCCAAGGCGCTTGGTCTCACTATGACCGAAGTCTTACTCGGCACCGCACCACTAGCTAATGCTATTCGTCCTACCAGGTATAAGCATTTTGATCTAGCTCCTGCTACCCCAGAACTTGCCAATGCTGAAGTTGAGATTACCAGTATGCAACGTAAATTTGTTCGCCTAAGAGATGCGATCCGTACCATCGAGGCGAACTATGACTACATCATTATCGATTCTCCGCCATCATTGAGTTTACTAACTGTTAATGGCATGATTGCTAGTAATTTCTTATTATTACCAGTTCAGACCGAATTCTATGCTCTAGAAGGCGTGGCTCAATTGCTGGAGTCCATGAAGCTTGTCATGAAGCAAGCCAATCCTAATCTCAGACTCCTAGGCGTTGTCGCAACCATGTATGACAAACGCACTAGCCTCTCAGCTCAGGTATATAACGAAATTAAAAAATACTTTAAACAGTTGACCTTTAGAACTACTATTCCGCGTAACGTCCGTGTAGCCGAAGCCCCAAGCCATGGCGTTCCAATTGGTGCATATGATAAATTCAGCAAAGGCGCAAAAGCATACAAAGAGTTCGCTAAAGAAGTAGAGGAGAGAACCAAATGAAAGGATTAGGCAGAAGTTTTGAGTCATTAATTCCTACTGAGCTTATCGATGAAGAATTTGACCCTACCGCCGTAGAGGACAAGAAAGAGAGCAAATTAAAAGAGTTAAAACTCGACGATATTATCCGTGACGAAGAACAACCTCGTCGTGAGTTCGATAAAGAAGCTCTTGATGCACTCGCTGCATCAATAAAAGAACACGGTGTTTTGCAGCCTATTGTAGTCACCAAAGAAGATGGTAAATATAAAATCGTCGCTGGCGAACGTCGCTGGCGTGCTAGCAAAATCGCCGGCCTCGATAAAATTCCTGCCATTATCCGTACTCTTGATTCTCAAAACCGCCTCGAGCTTTCCATTATCGAAAATGCCCAACGTGAGGATTTGAACGCTATTGAACTTGCCACTGCCTATGCTAAGCTTAGTAATCAGTTTAATCTCAGCCCCGAAGATATCGCTGCCAAGGTTGGTAAATCCGAGCAAACCATTAACAACACCTTGCGTCTTCTTACGCTTCCAGACGATATTAAAAAAATCATGGTCAAAGAGAAACTAACTGAAGGCGTCATGCGACCTCTTGTTTCCCGCGACGAAACTACTATTAGAAAAATAGTACCAAAAATTGTTGCAGAGGGGTGGACTGCTCGTAAAGTCGAACGATATTTTGCTACAAACAAGAAAAAATCTTCTGCGACCGCTATTAAACACGCTGAACACATTAAAGCCGAGAACTCACTTGCTGCCAAATACAACACCCCAGTCAAAATTACTGGTCGCGCTCTAACTTTCAAATGCAAAAACGACTCTGACCTAAAAGCTTTGATTAAAAAACTTAGCTAAAAAGTCCTAATTTTATCCAGTGGGAATAAACGCATTACCACAGGACCAACGATGCGACAGTAGGGAATTGTCCCAAGGCCATTACGTGAATCCCAAGAATTAGACCCCTCGCGGTTATCACCAGATACGAATAACTCGCCCTCAGGCACTACCATATCTACTTCACCAGAAGTGTATTCTTTCGGCCCGTCAGTTTCGGATTTTCGCCACTCAGCATCATAAACAATACCCTCAGTTGACTCTGCATCAGGATAAATCTTCATTTCGCCATCCTTGACGGTAACTCTTTCACCAGGAAAAGCGATTACTCTCTTTATAATATATTGGTCATTCACATTATCCGGTACAGAGCAAGTCATTGGGTTTGTCACTCCAGTTGCCTTATATTCTTCCACTTTTTTCTCATTTTCATTTAAAAATACAATAATCTGACCACGTTCTGGCACGTATTCTTCTCCCATAAAGTGGGACCAACTTACTGCTGCACGATTCACAATGACACGATCTTCGCCATGCAAGGTGTTTTCCATGCTGCCACCTACTACATTATATGAACGATAGATAAAAGTATTCAAAAAAACCGTCCCAAAAATAATCGCGGCAATAAAACCAGCCAAGCTCAGTAAATCTTTGCACAATGGGTGCTTCTGAAAAAATTTCGGCTTCATGGCTTCCATAAAAGCTATTATATCATTTTTCAGCTTCATTTAAAAAATTTGATATAATATAGAGTATATGGCAGATTTCGTTTTTGTGAGAAAATCCCGCAATGTCGCCAGTAGCATGGTTCACGTTTTTTTGAACCTTCTGCTTGGTGTAGGCGCAGTTTTGATCACAGTTTTATCTAGCAGCCCTATCCTAGGCATAATCCTCGTTTTAGTCTCTAAGTGGCGCATTTTTGCCGTACGTGCACGCTACCTTACCCTTAATCTTAAGTCTAACTTGGTAGACCTTATCGTAGGAATCAGCGTTGTACTTTTAGCTTACTATGCGGGTCCATCTTTCTTAGTCGTCGATTTTGTTTTGATGGCGATTTACTCAATTTGGTTAATCATTATTAAACCTCTCTCATCAGAAAAAGCTACTTTAGCACAATCTTTGATAGCCGTTTTTCTAGGCATTTCGGCTGCTACTATCATGTGTGCTAATCTCGATTCCATCGTGTTAGTATTAATATCTTTCTTAATTGGCTACGCAGCTAGTCGGCACGTCCTCGTTCAAAGTAATGACAAAGATTTTACTCTCACCACTCTAGTTTGTGGTTTAGTGTTTGCCGAAATAGCTTGGCTCTGTCATTCCTGGAATATCATTTACACCTTTAGCAATACCGGTATTCGTATCCCCCAACTCGCCGTCATTCTTTCTATCTTTGCTTTTGTTTATAATTATGCACGTCAAGCCATGATTAAATATCAAGACGATTTCCGTTTCAAACATATTCTTGGCCCAGTTGTCTTTGGGGCTGTGTTGATTGGTATCATAGTGTTGTTTACGAGTAACCCAATATTTAATATCTAAAAAGGAGTAAAATGAAAGAAGAAGAGGGCAAAATTGTTGAAGCATCAAATAAAAAAGAATCAGACGAAATAGCAGACAAAAAAGAGATAAAAGCAGATGAGGTAACAATTAAAACAACTACCAGCAAAGCCGCAATTGTATTGTCAGCAATCGCCTTAATTCTTGGCGGCTGCGGTTTATATTTCGGTATTATGGCTTATCAAAAAACTGGTACTCCAATTACATTCCTCGATGGCGGCACTGATGGTAATTCCGCTAACTTTGTTGAGGGTTCCATTGCTGATGTCGCTGAAAAAGTATCAAAAAGTGTTGTCTCTATAGTTACTTCCACTAAAACTACAAATTTCTTCGGCCAGAGCACTGATTCCGCAGCTGCAGGTACTGGAATCATTGTGACTGCTGATGGTTACATTCTGACCAATAAGCACGTCATTAATGGTGCCGACAAAGTCACCGTTATTTTAGATGACGGCACTACCTACGAGGATGTTGAAGTAGTTACTACTGACCCTCTAAATGATATAGCCTTTTTAAAGATTAAAGACGTCTCCGATTTAGAGGCTGCTAAATTAGGTGATTCTAAGACTATTAATGTTGGGCAGCAAGTAATCGCAATAGGCAACGCTCTCGGCGAATATCAGAATACTGTTACGGCGGGCATCATTTCAGGTACTGGTCGCTCAGTCACTGCCTCTGATGGAACGGGGCGTAACGCTGAAACATTATCAGATATGATTCAAACCGACGCCGCAATTAATTCTGGTAATTCCGGTGGGCCACTCGTTAACGCCGCTGGTGAAGTTATTGGTGTGAACACTGCAACCTCTACTACGGCTGAGAATATGGGTTTTGCTATTCCTATTTCCAGCGTTAAAGGTATGCTAAACCAACTCACTGAAACAGGCAAGGCTAAACGTGCTTATCTTGGTGTTTATTCTTCTGAAATTACCCCCGAAGCCGCTAAAGCCTACAATCTACCAGTCACTAGCGGTGCATATCTCTATAGCCCATCCAGCTATTCTGCTATCGTTAAAGACAGTCCCGCAGCCAAAGCTGGCCTAAAAGATAAAGACATCGTTACTAAGGTCAATGGAACATCGGTCGGTTCTGCAGGCTCTTTAGCTAATCTAATTAGCGAATATAAACCAGGCGATACCGTACAGCTTACTGTCATTCGTGAAGGTAAAGAAATCGCCGTCAACGTCACACTTGAAGGTTATTCAGACAAATAAAGCGCAAATCCGCGGGTCTCACGTAATGTGAGACCTTTTTTCTTGGCAAAATTAATAATCTGTTCGTGTTGACATGGATCTGCTTCTAGCACTAAATGTTTAATACTTCTTTCTGTAACTTGATCAATCAGTTTATTTATTAATTCTAGCCCACCATTATTTGCATAAAGGGCCAATGCAGGCTCCTTAGACAAAGCCTTTTTATCAATCCACTCCCAGCTCTCATCTACATATGGTAAATTCGCTACCACAAGGTCAGGTTTTGCTGTAATTTTTTCTAATAAGTCACTCTGTAATAATTCTATTGACGCATCTAAATTGTCGGCATTTTTTTCTGCAACCTTGAGGGCCTTCTCAGAAATATCAGAGGCAATTATAGTGGCATTCGGTAATTCTAGTTTTAGAGTAATGGCAATACATCCCGACCCCGTTCCAATGTCCGCAATTGTTAAGTTTTGTGGCAATTTTGCTTTACTCGGTTTTACGCCGGGAAGATACGGTTTACCAACTAAGTTTAATATCGTATCAATTATCATCTCCGTCTCTGGACGGGGAATTAACACGTCAGAATTAATTATAAAAACACGCCCATAAAAATCAACATACTGTGACATAGGCTGATTTTGTTCAAAATTATTTAGCGAGCTCTCTTTCATTTTTAATGAGTTCTGCAATTAAATCATCAATGTCGCCGTCCATTACTGCTGGGATGTTAGAGCGTGAATAATGAATTCGGTGATCGGTCACGCGGTCTTGTGGGAAATTGTATGTTCGGATTTTTTCGCTTCTGTCACCAGTCCCAATTAAAGATTTACGTGCTTCAGAGGCATTTTTACGCTCCTCTTCTTTTTTGCGTTCAAGTAATCTTGTTCGGAGCACATTCATCGCTTTAACGCGGTTCTGTTGTTGTGAACGCTCATCTTGCATGGCTACCACAATACCAGTCGGCAAGTGTGTAATTCGTACTGCAGAATCAGTCGTATTAACACCTTGACCGCCATGACCACCAGAACGATAAATATCAATTCGTAAATCTTCCGGTTTTATCTCCAAATCCTTTTCTGACGCTTCGGGCAACACTGCTACTGTTACAGTAGAAGTATGAATTCGCCCCTGCGACTCGGTCACAGGCACACGTTGCACACGATGTACGCCACCTTCGAACTTAAGCTGTCCATAGGCATTATCACCAGATAGTCTAAAAATAACTTCTTTCATACCTCCAGCTTCATTTTGGTTTTCTGAGATTAATTCAAATTTCAATCCATGACGCTCACCGTATTTCATATATAAACGATATAATTCTGCCGCAAAAAGGGAAGCTTCATCACCACCCGCCCCAGCTCTAATTTCAAAAATCGCCGGCTTGTCATCCTCAGGATCGCGTGGGATTAGAAGTTCTTCCAATTTCAACTCAGCCTCTTTGAGCTCATTTTTTAACTTTTCTGAGTCCTCTTTTGCGATTTCACCTAGCTCAGGGTCGCTTAACAGGGAATTGGCTTCCTCTAAATTATTCTTCATTTGTTCAATATTTTTATTCAAATCCAAAATTTCGCGCAAAAGTGTTGCGCGTTTGCTCTTCGCTGCAAACTCTGCATCTGCATACGCATCAGGCCGAGCTAAGAACCCTTCAATATTCTTTAACTCCTCTTCAAACTTAGCTAAATCCATGGTATAATTATACCATATATTGTTATTCAAGGGCGGGTGACAGCTACGGAGGAGGACCCGTCCAGAAAACAGATATATGGGGATTTAGCTCAGCTGGCTAGAGCGTACGATTCACATTCGTAAGGTCACAGGTTCGAGCCCTGTAATCCCCACCAAAAAAGTGTTTTATGGAAAAATTACCCCTAGAAAATGAATTTAATAATTTCGTAAAGTTTGTTTTTGAAAAGAAAACGAAAATCAGTTTCTGGGATATGTTAAATTTGGACAAATTCGAAAATGACACCATAAGAATGGTTTTCCATAATCATTGGGATTATATTCCAGAGAGACAACCGGCAGCAGAAACTCGCAAACTACTTGGCGATACGCCTCGCTATTTTAAAAGTAATGAAGATTTTTTCGAGGCTTATATCAATGGAGAATCAAAGTTTTTTGAAGACATGATGACGCTTCGCGGTGACGGCAAGCAACGTCTATTTGCTGGAGATATTGCTTTTAGCTTCATCCCTTATCCGCATGGCAAACACACGCATTTACTTATGGCCGCCTTTAGAGTAGTAAGTGACGATAAATCAGTTGTTGCTAAGGAAGATTTGATAGAATATATGCCATATATTGGTAGACTAGTTGTATCATACGAAGATAAGCAAGGAAATAACCCAGTGCGCACTAACCCAGAAATTATCAAGAAAATAAGTGTTGCAGAAATCTTAAGTATTCCTGCTAGTGAGGCATTTCCTGGGTATGATTTAGTTAGATTATCATATAAAGAATTAGAGCATAAACTAAAAGCTCCAGATTGGGCAAAAAAGTTCAAGGCAAAAAAGGGTGTATACGTAATTACTGACATCAAGAATGGCAAACAATATGTAGGAGCTGCTTATGGCCAAAATGGGATATACGGACGTTGGAACACGTATATTGAAAGTAACGGCGATATTCATGAGATTAGCGATGCCAGTCAAAAAGACAATGACGTAGGGTACCCCAATAAAGAGTTTAAGAGAATTATTCGTGAAAATGGCGGCAAAAAATACATAGAAGAGAATTTTCAGTATTCGCTTCTTGAAACTTTTGATAAAGATACTCCAGAAGAAGATGTCGTTACTCGCGAATTGTATTGGAAAAAGGTTTTGAGAACACGGGAGTTTGGATATAATAAGAACTAGGCAATATCATGAAACCAGAGGAACATTTAGGGGAAAAGATTAAAATCAAAATTGACCGCCCTATGGGCAGTAAACATCCTAAGCATGGTTTTATCTATCCTATAAATTACGGCTTTGTCCCTGGCGTTATGGGTGGAGATGGCGAAGAACTTGATGCTTATCTTCTTGGCGTATTTGAGCCTGTAGAAGAATATGAAGGAAGACTTATCGCCGTCATCTATCGCGAAGACGACGTAGAAGAAAAACTCGTAATAGCCCCAAAAACATATACAGCAGACCAAATATCTGCACTGGTAGAGTTTCAAGAACGCTGGTTTCATAGTTGGGTAGCATATTGTTACGACAAACCATATTGGCCAGAAGATTTTACCATCGATATGCCAGAAGTTCAAAAAGCCATTGGAACAACCATAAAAGATGGCGAATTCTCTTTAGCTAAAATTGCTCCAATTTTAAAGGAGGGTTATGGACATTGTGCCGCTCTTGGGTTTTGGCTTGCGGATAACGGGATTATCGAAAAAAATAAGGGTTCAAAACCACAAAAACTGAAGGTAAAAACTTACGAGGAAGCAATTCAAAAAATAAAGATTAAATAAACTTAAATTAAGAGGATGAATATGGTTAAAAAGTATATTGATGTAAAAATACAGTATCTCTCAGATAAGACTATTCCTGAAATTCAACCAGAGGACATTATCTTTTTTATACACTTTTTTGATATGAATACTAACCCAGGAAGTGTTTTCTAGGAATACTTTCTAGCCTTAATTATAACGGTATGTCAAGTAAATCCGTCAAAGCTTATTTGCCTTGCCCCTAACAACACACTTTGCTATAATAAAGCAAATTAATAAACATCAGTATGAACATATACTTAGACATCGACGGAGTTTTAAGAGGAACTGCTTCACCTGTGGAAGACGTGGTGGATTTACTTGAATTTATTCTTACAAATTATCCTGATAGTACATTTTGGCTAACTACTCATTGTCGACAGGGGTATAACCATACGCGCGCCGCACTGCTCGACTCAGATTTACCTAAAGAGTTGGTTGAACGAGCAAGTTCAATGATTCAGCCGTCAGATTTTTCAGTTCTCAAAACGGAAGGGATTGATTTCACTAAGCCCTTCCTCTGGCTAGACGATAATTTATTTGAAAGCGAACAAAAAGTATTAGAATCGCATGGTTGCCTCATTAATCATTTCTATATGAATCCACGTGATCCAGAAATGGCTAAACGAGCCCTAGCGCTACTAAAATCTCTAAAGGAGGAGAATGCTAACATCTACTGAAATCACAGCTGCTACTATCAAAACTGGCATCGCCAAAGCTAAATTACCTTGGTGGAAAATGATTCTACTTGGCTTTTTCGCTGGAATGTTTATTGCCTTAGCTGGCGTTGGTGCTACCTTCGGTAATATTTATGGCGGTAAAATTGCCGGCGCCTGTATTTTTACCGCTGGTCTCGCTATGGTCGTAGTCGCTGGCAGCGAACTCTTTACGGGTAATAATCTAATGGTAATGGCATTGTTCGATCGTAAGATTAAGTTTCACCAGCTACTCAAAAATTGGATATTAGTCTTTTTTGGCAACTTTCTCGGTGCACTATTTGTGGCTAGTATAGCGGCTGTCAGTGGTACTTTTGATAGCATTCCAGACACAGTAATCGCTACTGCGACCGCTAAGGTCAATCTAGGTTTTTTTGAGGCTTTTCTAAAGGGTATTATGTGTAATTTTCTAGTTTGCATCGCTGTTTGGATGGCCACTGCCGCTAAAACAGTCCAAGGCAAAATTACTGCCGTTTTTTTGCCAATCATGCTCTTTGTTCTTTGTGGTTTCGAACACTCTATCGCCAACATGTTTTATATCCCAGCAGGCATAATTACCGGCGCTATTAATAATCTCCCCGCTCCCACCATAGCGAACTTTCTTCTAGATAATCTTCTACCCGTAACTCTCGGCAACATTGTTGGCGGGGCTGTCCTAGTAGCGAGCGGTTACTACCTCGCCTACAATTCAAGCCACTCCAAATAATATCAAGGGGTGTTATAATAATATAAGATGTTAGAGTTACAAAAAATCAGCTATCAGATTAAAGGTGGGTCTAGGGAAAAAATCCTAGACCATATTTCACTGAAGTTTAAAGCCGGGGAATTCGTTGCCATCACTGGTCCTAACGGCAGTGGTAAATCCACTCTAGCGAATTTAATTATGGGCATCAAAACTCCCACCGAAGGTCAAATACTATTAGAAAAAGAAGATATCACTAATCTCAATATTACTAAGCGAGCCAGATTGGGTATTGCTTACTCTTTTCAACAGCCAGTTATATTCAAAGGAATTCGTGTTTATGATTTATTATGTATCGCTAGTGGGGAATTAATATCACCAGAAACCGCCGCAAAGCATTTAAAAGCAGTTGGTCTAAAAGCTGAAGATTATCTTTCTCGTGAAATCAACGACAAATTTTCCGGTGGCGAGTTGAAACGCATTGAAATCGCCTCCATATTAGCAAGAGACGCTAAACTGATTATTTTTGACGAGCCCGAGGCCGGTATTGATCTATGGAGTTTTGATAATCTTGTCAAAATTTTTCAAGGACTTAAAAAAGCAGGCAAAACCATCATTGTTATTTCACACCAAGAAAAACTTCTAAAACTTGCCGACAAGATTGTAGTTTTAGAAAACGGTAAAATCAAGTATCAAGGCGTACTTACCAAAACTTTGCTTAACCTTACAGGAGATGAAAATGGAATTAACTGATGAAGAGAAACAGATTTTTTGCGAAGTCGCTGGAACTTTTGAAATCCCAGCTGGTGCTTACAATTTTCGTGTCAACGGTAAGTCAATTGGCCGAAACTCCACTAACAATATCGATGTAAAACCCAAAAAAGATAAAAGCGGGCTAGATATTTACATTAAGGCGGGCACTAAAAACGAACAAGTTCATATCCCAGTTGCCATTAGTGCCACCGGTCTTAAAGAGGCAGTTTACAATGATTTTCATATTGGTGATAATGCAGACGTCGTCATTATTGCAGGTTGTGGGATTTATAATTGCGGACCGAGCGACTCTGTTCACGATGGCATTCATCGTTTCTATGTTGGTAAAAATTCCAAAGTTAAGTACATTGAAAAACATTATGGATTCGGCCCTGGTAAAGGTGGCAAAATTCTAAATCCAACCACCGAAGTAAATTTAGGTAAGAATAGTATAGCCACTCTCGAGCTAGAACAGATAAAAGGAGTAGACAGCACCATTAGAAAGACCACTGCCGTCTTAGAAAACTACGCTAAGTTGTTTGTCAAAGAGCGCCTTATGACTCACGGTCGCCAAACTGCCGAATCTATCTACGAAGTAGAGTTGAATGGAACAGATTCTACCACTGACATAGTATCACGTTCTATCGCTCAAGATTATTCTAAGCAAACTTTTAAAGCTACAATCATAGGAAATAATAAATGTCGTGGCCATTCCGAATGCGACGCTATTCTGATGGACCAAGCCGAAGTTCATGCCATCCCAGCATTAGACGCCAAAACCAAAGACGCCGAACTTATTCACGAAGCCGCTATTGGCAAAATCGCTTCAACCCAACTCACGAAGCTTATGACGCTAGGTCTTACTCGTGCCGAAGCCGAGTCGCGTATTATTAATGGATTCTTAAAATAATAAAAATTTCACAAAAAGCACTTGCATTTCCACATTTAGTGTCGTATACTAGGTTATAGACACTAAATGTAGCGTATTACACATAAAAATTTGAACGAGAAGGAGGTATTAATGTTCAAAAGAATCGTCAAAAGAGACGGCAAAATCGTAAAATTTGATCCAGAAAAAATTACCGAAGCTATCGCTAAGGCTGGTCTTGCCACTGAAGAGTTCAAGTATGATCGCGCTAAAGCGTTGACCGATAAAGTAATCAAGCGTGCTGATGAAGAAATCACTGCTCGCACCCCCAACGTTGAACAAATCCAAGATATTGTCGAAGAAGTTTTGATGGAGTCTAGCTTTAAAAAGACTGCACGTTCCTATATTCAATATCGCCAAGAACGTTCACGTCGACGTGAAGCCAAGTCTGATCTCATGATGATTTATCGCACCATTTCTCATGCTGATGCTTCTGAAGACTCTGATGTTAAGCGTTCTAACGCCAACGTTGACGGCAACTCTGCTATGGGCAAAATGCTCCAATTTGGCGCCGAAGGTTCCAAAGTATTTGCTAAATCTCTGATGCTTCGGCCTGACATTGCTGCTGCTCATGATAATGGTGATATTCATATCCATGACCTAGATTTCTACGCTACTGGTACTTTGACTTGTTGTCAGTCCGATCCATTTGTCCTCTTTGAAAATGGTGGTTTTAATACTGGTCACGGTCATCTCCGTACCCCGAATTCTATTGGTTCTTATGGCGCTCTTGCCGCAATTTTACTCCAAGCCAACCAGAATGAGCAACACGGTGGTCAGTCTATTCCAAATTTTGACTATGCTATGGCTCCTGGGGTTAATAAATCTTTTAGAAAAGCTTTGAAGCGCAACCTCAAAAAATACAACAAGTTTACTGGCAAAAAACTTGATCTCGATATCAAGGATACTTATGAATATGGTGACGATGATAAGCTCAAAAAAGCCAAATGGCCTAAAGAAATTATCGAGGCTTCCAACGAAGATACTGAGCGCGAGACTCTCCAAGCTATGGAAGGTTTTGTCCATAATCTCAACACTATGCATTCCCGTGCCGGTGCTCAGGTGCCATTTACATCCATTAACTTTGGCACCGACACTACTCCAGCCGGTCGCCTTGTCTCTCTAGATCTACTTCAAGCCACTGAAAACGGTCTTGGTAAAGGCGAAACTCCAATTTTCCCGATCAGTATTTTGAAAGTCAAAGAGGGAATCAATTATAATCCCGAGGATCCTAACTACGATATTTTCAAACGTTCCATGGAAGTTTCTGCCAAGCGTCTTTTCCCGAATTTCTGCTTCATAGATGCTCCATACAATCTCAAATATTACAAAAAAGGCGATTATCGTACCGAAATTGCCACCATGGGCTGCCGTACACGTGTCTTCTCTTCAGTTTTTCCAGAGTCTGATGGCATCGTTACTGGTCGTGGTAATCTCTCATTCACCACTGTCAATCTCGTCCGTATCGGCATCAAACACGGAATTTGCTTGAAGGAGCGTAAAGAAGCTGACTGGGAAGGCTTCTACAAAGAACTCGACGAAAAAATGGATCTCGTCCGCGATGAGCTTCTCGAACGCTTTGACTTCCAAGCCAACCAACACGTTCGTAACTTCCCATTCTTAATGGGGCAAGGGAACTGGTTTGGTTCTGAAAAACTCGGCCCTAATGATACTCTAAGAGACGTGATTAAACATGGTACTTTGTCTATTGGCTTCATCGGTCTAGCTGAAACACTCGTTGCGATGACTGGCAAACACCATGGCGAAGATGAAGATGCGCGTGATCTTGGCCTCGATATCATCACTCACATGCGTGAAAAATGTGACGAATATAGTAAAAAGCACAAATTGAATTTCAGTCTCCTTGCTACTCCAGCTGAAGGTATCGCTGGTCGCTTTACTAAGATTGATCGCAAAGAATTCGGTAAAATCAAAGGCGTTACCGACAGGGAATTCTACACCAACTCATTCCACGTACCTGTCTATTATCCAATTAGTGCTTTTGAAAAAATTGAGATTGAGGCCCCTTACCACAATCTCTGTAACGCCGGCCACATCACCTACATCGAATTAGACGGTGATCCATCTCAAAATATTGCCGCCTTTGAGTCCGTTATTCGCAAGATGCACGACGAAGGTATCGGTTATGGTTCTATTAACCATCCAGTTGATCGCGATCCAGTCTGTGGATTCTCAGGCATCATCACTGGTGACCGTTGTCCGCACTGTGGTCGTCTTGAAGGTGATCTTCCGTTCGAAAAAGTTTGCGACTGTGTTAATTGCGATTGCGCAGACTGCAGCTGCACAAAAAAAGATTAAATTGGAAACAATAATGACTGATTGGAAAAAAATATCACTAGAAAAACTCGCTAAGCAACTTGAGACACCGGAAGGCTATATTCGCCTTTCGGCTCCTCTCGAACACGATAATATCGTAAACGGCGATGGTCTTAGAGTAGTTTTGTGGACTCAAGGTTGTCCTAACCATTGTAAAGGTTGCCAAAATCCTGAAACTTGGGACTACAAAGCTGGTTATCTTGCTAAAATTGATGATGTCAAACAAGAATTACGTCAATTCCGCGGGCAGGCTGGTCTTACATTCTGTGGTGGGGAACCATTCGTTCAAGCTAAAGCTTGCAAGGAAATTGCTGATTGGTGCCGTCAAGAAATGGGTTGGAATGTTTGGAGCTTCTCTGGTTTTACCTACGAAGTCATTAAAGAATACGGTAAAGGACCTTGGGATTTCCTTAAATCTCTTGATGCTCTTATTGATGGACCGTTCATTTTGAGTCAACGTGACCTAAGCCTTAGATTTCGTGGCTCTAAAAATCAACGTTTATTACATTTAAAACAAGGCAAGGGTGAGATTTTGTCAATAGAATAATATCTGATATAATAAAACTAATAAATGTGGAGGAAAAATGGATAGCAACATGTTTACAATCCTGCCGATGAGCCAACGATTCTCACTTAAGCCAGGTGAAACTTACGAAGGGTCAATTACCGTAGTTAACCCAGTGGACGCTACTGAAGATTTTGTATACAAAGCATCTATCGTCCCTTATGGTGTATCGGGCGAAGATTACCAAGCTGATCTAATAACTGATTCCGATCACACTATGATTGCCAAGTGGATTAAGATCGAGGAACCCACTGGTAAAGTTAAACCAAATGAATCTAAAAAAGTAAATTTCAAAATTACTGTACCAAAAGATGCTCCTGCAGGTGGCCAATACGCTGCTATCACCGTTACTTCAAATAATGATGCCAATGGTGGAGATGGTGTCACTGTCCAGAACGTTTTCGAGATGGCTAGTATTATTTACGGTACAGTTGCCGGTGAAACTAGGCACGAAGGTGAAGTTGAAGAAAACACTATTCCAGGTTTTGTTGTAAATACACCAGTTAAACTCACTGCTAAAATCACCAATAGTGGTAACGTTCACGCTGATGCTACTTTCATTATTTCCGTATCCGATTTCTTCACTGGTCGCGTCATTCTACCTACTGAAGAAAATGACGGCGAATACAACGAAATCATCATGCCAGACACCACCCGTGTGGCCGAACGTGAAGTCAATGATCTCCCTGCCCTAGGCGTAGTAAAGATTAACCAAACCATTTATTATAATGGCAAGGTTTCAACTGTCGAAAAAAATGTCATTATTTGCCCAATTTGGTTTATGCTTCTTGTGTTTGCTACGATTGGTGCTATTATTTGGACCATTGTTCACCTAATTAGGAAACATCGTAAAAACAAGCGCCACATTGACGCCTAATCCCTATAAGTGTTGTATAATATAGATATGAAACCTTCGGCTAAAAAATCCGAACGTGTTGAGCATGCGATAGAAGTAGCCAAAGCTGCCCACGAAGGGCAGACCCGAAAAACTGGCGAACCGTATATCGTGCATCCTTTAGCTGTCCAAAAAATTCTCGAAGAATGGGGCATGGATGAAGACACTATCATCGCAGGGATACTGCATGACACTGTTGAAGATACCGATCTCACTCTTGACGATATTCGTCATGAATTTGGAGAATCGGTCGCTTTTCTTGTTGATGGCGTGACTAAACTCTCTACCGCTCGCACTGGTATGCGTGATATTGATACTTATCTACCGTCCACTAGAGATAATTTTCTCCGTCTCATGATTGCACTCGGCGATGATATCCGTGTTCTTATTATTAAACTTGCCGATCGCCTTCATAATCTGCGTACTCTTTCAGCTCTACCACCCGACAAACAAAAAAAGATTGCCAAGGAATCCCTAGAAGTGTTTGCGCCACTAGCTGATCGCCTTAACATGGGACTCCTTCGTGTTGAAATGGCCGACCTTTCCTTTAAATATGTTGACCCTAAACGTTATGACGAATTAAAAACTCTCATTGAAAAATACAATAAAGCTGCCGAAAAATCTTTAAATAAAATTAAAGATGAAGTATCAAACGCCCTCAAGAAAGAAAAGATACACTTCACAATCTCTGGTCGCGTGAAGTCAGTTTATTCGCTTCACAAAAAACTCGCTAAACACAGTCAAAACATCAATGAGATCTACGATCTCACTGCTCTTCGTATTATTGTTGATGATATCACTGATTGCTATCTCACACTCGGTATCATTCATTCACTTTATATGCCAATGAATGGTCGTATTAAAGATTACATCGCGATGCCTAAACAAAACGGTTATCAATCACTGCACACTACTGTTATCACAAAAGATAAACACGTCGTGGAATTTCAGATTCGTACTCACGAAATGCACGAATATGCTGAGCACGGTCTTGCTGCCAGCTTCTATTATAATGAACAAAAACTTACCGAGAACTACAAAAAAGGGAAGATCGAACATTTACCAACTAATTTGCTTTGGATTACTGAACTTCAAATGACTGCCGCCAAACTTCGTGAGGGCAAAAAAGTTGATCTTAAAAAATTAAAACTCAATCTATTTGCCGATAAGATATTTGTTTATACCCCCAAAGGTGACATTATCGATCTTCCTGCTGGCGCGATGCCACTAGATTTCGCTTATCGTCTCCATTCTGAAATTGGTGACCACGTGGTCGGTGTCAAAATAAATGGTAAGATGAGTAACTTGAACAAAAAACTAGAACAAGGCGATATTGTCGAAATTCTTACTTCCAAAAACCAGACGCCAAAGCAAAACTGGCTTGACAAAATTTTTACCCCTCACGCCCGTTCTAAATTGATGCGCGCCCTTAATCTTTCCGCTCGTTCTGCCGCCGGTGAAAGCATTGACAAGAATAAAAAACACCGCAAGCCTCGTTCTGATAAATAATTAGTTTGTTCACTATAAAAAATGGAGCCGATGGCAGGGATCGCACCGAGCATTAGCGAGGTCCGATCCCGTATTTTTGATGTTTTATTCTCCACAAAAAAATGGAGCCGATGGCAGGGATCGAACCTGTGACCTGCTCGTTACGAATGAGCTGCTCTACCAACTGAGCTACATCGGCATCAATTTATTTAATCAGTACTTGCCTTATTATATCATATATGTGCTATAATAGTACCAATAAAGGAGTTATGTTTTTATGGCAAAAGCAGAAATTATTAAACATCCTGTAGAACGGGTGAGTGGTGATCTCAAACAGTCCGCCTGGGCAGCGATTATTGAGTCACTCGTAACTATTATTCTTGGGATTTTTCTTATTGCTTTTCCAGACACAGTCATTAAAGTGATAGCATATATAGTTGGTATATTCTTTGTCATAAAAGGCATTTATCAAATCATCACTTATTTTATCGTAAAAGGGCAGAACGACTTCTTTAATAACGGTCTTTTATTTGGCATCATATCTGCTCTAGTTGGTGTCACTGCACTCGTAATGGGGGAAGAAATCGCCGGAGTTTTTCGAATCGTCATCGGCATTTGGATTATTTATGAATCATTAGTCCGCGTTAATACTGCAATCAAATTACATGCTGCAAGCATTGAAGCTTGGAAGCTCTCGCTCATCCTTGCTCTTGCTATGTTAGTAGTCGGCGTTTTTATTACCTTCTTCGAAGGTGCAGTAGTCGTCTTAATTGGTTGGATGATGATATTAAGTGGCGTTATTGGCATTATCGGCGATGTTATGTTCATTCAAAATGTCAATACATTAGTAGATAAACTTACTGGCAAGGCTCATGAAAACTCTAAAAACTGATTTTATCAAAATTTATCAAACGGAAAGAGGGCTTCTCTTATTTATGATTTTGAACCTTCTTATTTCGCTTGGGTTATTTATCTTTTCTATCTTAAGTCTTAACCCAAGTGCGTCAGTCGTTAAAGTTGGTTATGGTGATATTGGTGGATATCACGATGGTACATGGGTTGGCTTAATCGCTTTTCCAATTCTTGCCATAATTTATGGCATACTCCATAACATCCTTGCTATTCGTATTTTCCATAAGCGTGGCAGTGGTATGGCCAAATTCTTCCTCATTACTACTACAGGTTTGATTCTTTCCACTATTCTCGTATTAGTACGTTTGCTCGGAGAGGCTTAAAATGCGTAAAAACCTTGAAATTCCTCAGGGCAAACGCACTAAGCTCTACAGATTTCTTGAAATTCTACCTGGCGCCATCTCATACGGTGCCATCATTCTTCTATTTGTACTTTCATTGGTAAATCCCGTGCTAGGGGCAATTTATTTATTCATTATCATTGCTAGTACCTTAGTCAAAGCAATCGGTGTGGCCTATCGTACCATCCAAGGTTATGAAGTTATTAAGCGTGCTAATCGAGTGGATTGGCGTAAACGTTTAGAAGATCTTGAAAATCCACACGATTCCTATGAACGTCTCTCAAATAAAAGCAACAAAAGCTATCATTATTCTAAGCACATTGAAAATCTAAAAATGATGGCAACCGCTGAATCTGATTATCCTAAGCCATCTTCCATTTACCATGCCGTTATTATGACAGCATATAATGAAGGACCAGAAGTGTTAGAGCCATCAATAGAAGCAATTATTAAAAATACTTTTCCAAGCAACCGTGTCATTTTTGTTTTAGCGTATGAAGAACGTGGTGGTGAAACTATCGAAAAAACCGTTAAGCAATTATGCACAAAATATAAAGGTATTTTTAAAGATTTTCTTCTTGTTAAACATCCAGCTGATTTACCAGGTGAGGTAATTGGTAAGGGCCCTAATCTAACGTACGCTGGGTTCGCTTTGGCTGATTATGTAAAAGCCAAACATATTCCTATTGAAAACGTTATTGTCACTTCGCTTGACAGTGACAACCACATGGCCCCAAAGTATCTGGACTCAGTTACATATGAATTTATCACACACCCTAATCGCCAGCACCTCAGCTATCAGCCAGTTTCATTATTCATGAACAATATTTGGGATGCGCCTGCCCCTACACGTATTATTGCCGTCTCAAATTCCTTCTTCAATGTTATCACTACCATGCGCCCACACCTTCTTCGTAACTTCGCTTCGCATTCACAGCCTTTGCAGGCTCTCAAGGCTATGGATTTTTGGAGTAAACGCACCATTGTCGAAGATGGTCATCAATATTGGCGTAGTTTGTTTTTCTTCAATGGCGATTATTCGGTCTTACCAATTCGAATTCCTATTTATCAAGACGCAGTCATTGATGAGACTTTTTGGAAGACCGTTAAAGCACAGTTTATCCAGGTACGACGTTGGTATTATGGTGCGAGCGATATTGCTTACGTAGGCTCTAAATTGTTTGTATCAAAAAGCAAACGTCTCGTCCCATTTTGGCAACTCTTTCCTAAGTTTTGGCGCTTACTAGATGGCCATGTTACTTTAGCGATTCTTGCCCCCATTGTCGCCTTTGGTGGCTGGGTACCGATGATTATGAACATATCTGCGCACTCAATGATAACTTATAATATTCCAAATATAGTCAGTATAGTGGAAACATTCGCATCAATTGGTATTATTGTGTCAGTCTTAGTCTCGCTTAAAATGCTCCCCAAACGTCCCACAAAATACAAAAAAGGCCGTAATTTCCTAATGATTATTCAGTGGATTTTGATGCCGATTACCTCAATCGTCTATCAGTCTTTAGCCGCATTCTATGCTCAGACTCGGCTCATGTTAGGGAAATACATGGAAAAGTTTGATGTCACAAAAAAAGTTGTCAAAAACTAGCTATGCTATAATTAATAATCGTGGACCGAATCACAGAAAAGAAACTAGAGAACAAAAGATTTAAGAAAACTGAAGAAGCCATTATTATGGCTTTTTTCTTGATCAAGGATTATTCAAATACTGAAAGATTTATTAGAGCCGCCAAGATATCACGTTCAACCCTTTATCGTCACCACGAAACTGTGTCTCAGATTGTCCCAGATTATGAGAAATTCATTTTGAAAAGATACCAAAAAACTATTCAAAAACTACCAACAAAAACTGACCTATATAATATATACCGAAGAACGCTGATTTTTATGATTGCTAATAAAAGAATTACTCAATTCTTGTATAAATTCGGTAGCCACAGCACACTTGAAAAAATGATTCATTGTCTCCGCCCAAGAATTTTTGCTTCAGGCAAAATAACAAACAATGAAATGTTTAGAATATATGCCAAAGAAGTGGTAGGCATTATCGAACAATGGGAATTAGACGGCTTTAAAATGGATGGGATTCCTTCAACAGTAGGGAAGATTATGTATTTGACCAATAACGCAAGAAGACAACTTGGTCCAATCACTAGCCAAAAATAGCAATAATATGGTATAATACAGATACGGGTTGTTAGCTCAGTTGGCTAGAGCGTCTCGTTTACACCGAGAAGGTCGGGGGTTCGAGCCCCTCACAACCCACCAATTATAATGCAAACCCTTAGCAAAGGGTTTATTTTTATTTAGCACTACCTTTACTTCCTCCGTTTTTTATACTTTACTCATACAACTAAATTCAATTTTTAAGTTTTGCAACATTTGTTGCAAAACTCGTTGTTTCAATCTTCCAGACATTAAATAAAATGCTAAAATCATCGAAAGTGGAAGGAGAAAGGATTTTTATTATGTTAAAAGTTGTAGTTTTTGATAGTGGTTATGGCGGAGAATTTCTTGCCGATAAGATTGAAGAAGAATTACCCGTGATAGGCATTATTCGCGTCATTGATTGGCGTAATGCCAACAAAATTCTCACCAGTCCTAAAGAGGCACGGAGGATTGCTAGGGAAGATCTAAGGCCATATATCGGTAAGGTTGATCTCATTATCTTTGCCAATCACTTGTTAACCGTGACTAGTTTAAAATATTTCCAACGTAAGTTCAAAGATCAAAAATTCATCGGACTTGGGCTTAGGAAACCAAAAGCTCCAGTTAAGGATAGCACGATTATTCTCACTACCAAAGCTGTCACCAAAACAATTAGTTACTATAACTTTATTTTGCATTTGAGTCACAAGTCTAAAACTATGACATTGGATTCTTGGCCAGAAAAAATAGATGACGGTGAACTCACATTTACTGAGATAAGTGACACGCTTAAAGGATTAGTTGATCGCTCCGTCAGTTCACAAGAAATCTTTTTATTCTGTTCTCAGTTTTATGATATCAAATCTGAATTGACTAAGCTTTTTGGCAATACTATTAAAATTCATGACGGCTTTGATGATATGATTAGAGAAATCTGTCGCATTTTAAAGATTAGGGGCGGTATGAAAAAACTCAAGTAATCAGCAACGGATTATTGTGGTATAATAAATATAAATAAAAGGGAAATAAAATGAATAATTTAGAGGAGATGAGACATACTCTTAGCCATGTGCTCGCTGCAGCTGTAAGAGAGTTGTATCCTGATGCCAAATTTGGCATCGGTCCAGCCATCGATGATGGTTTTTACTATGACATTGATTTTGGTAAGGTTAAAGTTTCTGATACAGACCTACCAAAGATCGAAAAGAAAATGCGCGCTATTATCAAACGCAATCTTCCTATGACTAGACGTGTTTCATCGAGAGACGAGGCTCTAAAATGGGCTAAGGATCACAAACAAGATTACAAAGTTGAATTAATCACAGAACTTCCCGAAGACGAGGAGATTTCATTTTACGATATGGAAGACCTCTTTACTGATCTTTGCAAAGGCCCTCATGTCAACAAACTATCCGAGACTGGTCCGTTTAAATTAGTTCGTGTTGCTGGTGCCTATTGGCGTGGCGATGAAAAACGCCCAATGCTTACCCGTATTTATGGCGTTGCTTTTGCTACTCAAGAAGAGTTAGATGAATATTTGAAGCGTCAAGAAGAAGCTAAAAAACGTGACCATCGCAAACTAGGCAAAGAATTAGACTTGTTTTGTTTTTCAGATTTGGTTGGCGCTGGCTTACCAATGTTTACTCCTCGTGGCACTGAACTACGCGAACTGATGGCAAACTACTCGCTTAGCTTACGCGGCAGGGAAGGATTCAAAAAAGTCTTTACCCCGCACATCACTAAGACTGACCTCTATAAGACTTCTGGTCATTTTGCCAAATTTGGTGACGAATTATTTATGGTACATTCTCAGGTCAATGGTGACGATTTCGCCATGAAACCCATGAATTGCCCACATCATACTCAGATATTCGCTTCTCGTCCTCGTACTTATCGCGAAATGCCAGTTCGCTACATGGAAGCAACCACAGACTATCGCGATGAAAAAACTGGTGAATTAGGCGGGCTTTCTCGTGTTCGTGCTCTTACTCAAGATGATTCTCACGTCTTCTGTCGCAAGAATCAAATCAAAGACGAAGTCAAACGTTTAGTCAGTATCGTCAAAGAGCTATATTCTACTGTTGGTATGCAGAAACTCCGCGCAAGATTGTCTTATCGTTCTGACGAAGACAAATATCTTGGCGATAAAAAGCTTTGGGAAATGGCCCAAAATCAAATAAAGCAGGCCGCCATCGATAACAAACTAGACTATTTCGAACAAGAAGGCGAAGCTGCTTTCTATGGACCCAAGATTGATTTCATGGCTGAAGATGCTATCGGTCGTGAACACCAATTAGCTACTATCCAGTTAGACTTCGTCATGCCAGAGCGTTTCGGGCTTGAATTCACCAACGAAAAAGGCGAAAAAGAACGTCCCGTTATGATTCACCATGCTACGCTTGGTTCTATCGAACGTTTTTTGTCTGTATTTATTGAACATACCGGCGGTTGGTTCCCGTTCTGGTGCGCACCTGAACAAGTACGTATTATCACAGTCAACAATTCTGTGTCAGACTACGTTTCTAAAATTACCGAATCTCTCGACAAGATCGTTTTAGACGAACCCTTGAAATACAATGAACTTCGCTATACGATTGACGAATCTGCGGATTCTCTTAGCAAGAAGATACGTCGTGCTACCGAGATGAAAATACCAGCACTTCTCATCGTCGGCCCTAAAGACGCCGAAGAGGGAATCGTTTCCGTCCGTCTTCGCGACAAAGAAGAAAAGATTAAACTATCAGAGCTTGCATCGTTTCTAAAAGGTATTTAATGCTTGATAATACTACTATTGAGGGGATTCCGGAGCGCGGCAGCGCGAGGGTTAGCGCGTTTTCCCCTGTGGCGACAGGGGAAAACGACGCGACCCGAAATAGTAGTATTTCAAGCACATTAATCATTTTAGGACCAACCGGCTCTGGCAAAACCGGCATTTCTATCAAACTTGCAAAAGCCCTAAACGGCGAGATTATCTCCGCCGACTCACGGGCCATATACAAGGGCATGGATATTGGCACCGCCAAGCCAACTAAAAAAGAAATGTCGGGCATCCCACACTGGGGAATTGATTTAGTCGAGCCAAACCAGCGTTTCACGGTTGCTGACTGGAAAGAATACACTGAGGCTAAAATAAAAGATATCAAAGCGCGTGGCAAAGTTCCGATCATTGTTGGTGGTACCGGATTATATATTGATGCACTAATCTACGACTACAAATTCAAAGGACCAACTGGAGCTAAAATTGGTGACTTTGAACAAAAAAGTTGTTCAGACAGAACAGAGATAAAAGGCGATTATTTACTAATTGGTATTAAGTGGGATACACCGGAGTTAAGGGCTAGATTGAAGGCGCGCTTGAACCAAATGTTCTGTGACGATTTATACAAAGAAACAAAAAATCTTGTTCAAAAATATGGCTGGGATTGTGGAGCTATGAAAAGCGATATTTATGAGTACGCTTGGAAATATATGAATGGAGAATTAAGCCTAGAAGAAGCTAAAGAGAAATGTTTTTACGAGGACTGGCATTTAGCCAAACGTCAGCTTACCTGGTTTAAGCGCAACTCGGCGATAAATTGGCTCAGCCTTGAACAAATTTATCCATTTGTGCTAAAATATATACAGAATGAGTAAAATAGATAGTACACCGACAGAAAAATTATTTGGGAGCAAAACCAGAGCCAAACTATTGAACTTATTTTTTGAAAATCCTGAAAAAAGTTTCTACGTACGCGAAATGACCAGGGTGATCGACGAACAGATTAACTCCGTTCGTCGGGAACTTCTAAATCTTGAAAATATCGGCATTATTAAAAATGAAACATTTGATAATAAAGTTTATTACTCAGCCAACACTAGGCATCCCTTCACCAAACCACTTACTGAAATTTTTTCTAAAAAGAATAGTTCACCATCCAATAAAGACATTATTGAAGATGTTTGGGATAGCTACTGCCGTCCAGTCAAAAATTACCTTAAAGGGTTAATCGTCACCAATCGTTTGCCTGGGCAGGATGGTATCGATTTACTTATTGTCGGTAATGACCGCACCAAAAAACTCACTCGTTGGGCCGAGGTGGTAGAGAAAAAACAGGGCAAACCAATCAATTATGTCATTATGTCACCAGACGATTTTACCTATCGTAAATCCGTTAAAGACCGTTTTATCTCTGAAATATTTGAAATGGAAATTACCAAAATAATTGATCCAGACGGTATAATTAAAGGATAAGGAGCTATATGTTTGAAATAGAGAGTAAAAAACCAACCGAAATTACAATCGCCACAAAAACTATCACTATAAAATTTGATATTGAGGAGGCTATTATTGACGCCGGTCTTGCTGTTGGCAAAATCAAAGGACCAGGCGAATTTGAAATTGGTGAAGCTACTATTCGTGGCATTCCTACTGAAAGTGGTAAAACCATTTATGATGTTGAGATTAATAATGTCCATGTAGGCATTATCGGCGCGATAGAAGAGAATCTTGACGATATTGTATCAGATATTCTTTGTACATCCTCAGTTCGTGCCATTCGCGAAATCGAACCGAAGTTAATCGTTGCTATGGGTAATGTTGATGGTATGGTTTCTGAACTAAAACTTACTGCTCGAACTGAGAAAAAACTCAAGGTTAAAAGTCTCGACTCCCTACCTGCTGCCAAAGAAGTGGTGGTGCTGACCTAATGAATATTAATATATTATATATATTATTGGTTTTTGTAATCGTAGTGGGCTCGGTTATCTTGCATGAACTCTCTCACGGTATCGTTGCTTATTGGCTTGGCGATAACACTGCTAAAGACGCTGGCAGGCTAACCCTTAACCCAATCAAACATATTGACCCTTACATGTCGATATTGGTGCCAGTGGTATTGTATATTTTACGCGCTCCAGTTTTTGGTGGGGCTAAACCCGTACCTATCAACTCACAAAATCTTAAATGGAAAGAATGGGGTATGGCATTAGTCGCTTTCGCTGGACCATTTATGAATTTCTTATTAGCTTTTATCTTCTTTCTGATAGGCCATTTTACAGGATTAATCTACGGTTCATTCGGGGAACTAACAGAATTTATATTCAAGCAAATAGTTTTTATTAATTTGGGGTTTATGTTATTTAACCTTATACCAATACCACCGCTTGATGGTTCTCGTATTTTATATGCTATCTCACCAGACTCTGTCCGTAACTTCTTATTAGTCATTGAGCAATATGGTATATTTATTGTTTATATGATGATTCTATTCTTTAGCAATGTTTTTTCTCAACTCATGATCGGTGGAATGGATGCCGTTTTAGGATTCTTCTACTGGATAGTTGGTGCTTAAAACTAAAAACTCCACTCAAAACTTTGTTGATTGCAATCCACATATCCAATCTTGACTTTGCAGCCAAAGATTCTCTTCAATAATTCAGCTAACTCATTGGCCGCTTTATCGACCTCGCCGTCATTTATATTATGGAATCCATCGATAGGGAAGAATACATAATTAGTCTCAGCGGTAATCTTACCATGTTCGCCTTGGCGCCATGCCCAACGTCTTGTTCGGACTTCATTTCCAACGATGTAAGCTACTTCACCTAAATCTAACTCCTCTTTTTTATCAGAACCCATCGGTATAAATACATCACCTTTACGGGTATAACGCAGTTCGATATCATTGTGACTTAACGATAAATCGTGCGTCCCCATCGGTAAAGTATGCTTTAGTGAGACGGCATTATTGAGATCTACTAAAGGGTTAATATTCGGTAGTCCCTTACCTTTAGATATTCTAGTAAAAAGTGCTTCAGCGGAACACTGGAATTTATTGGGGTTCATACCTAATTTTGAAAATGCCTCTCGGTAGGGAACAATGCTTGCATCCTCTTTTACTTTTTTGTCTAAGAACCTCCTCTCTGCGAGTTTTATTGATTTCTCAAGTAGTTTATCTACCTCTGGGTATGCTTTACTATTGTCTATGCTTTTAGCTACTACCACACCAATATACAAATCTGGTATTTTTTTAAATATATCGCTCTCGACCTTAAATTTCATTTTTGCTCCCTTTAATATTCCAATTATTATACCATGATAGATTAAGATGTGATATAATAAAAGTAGCCCTGTTGGCAGCATGATTTTCCTGAATAATCATGTTCTAGGGATTTCGTGGCTTACGACCGTGGTCGTATCGCATAAGAATTTACCCACCTTGTATATATTACGGGGAAAACAGGTCGGCAGGGTCCTAGATGAAAAGGTGGGCATGAAACAAAGAATTCGCGTAGTTGGAATAATCAAAACTGAAGAGGGGGTTTTAATTTTTAAACGTAGCCGGGGCCGCAGCGAGTCACCGGTTTTTTGGGAACTTCCTACAGGGAAGATTAAGTTTGGCGAACAGCCAGAAGAAGCTATGGCGCGCTCACTTACAGAGTATACTGGCCTCAACGCTAACAATATTAATCTAAAAGATGTTATTACTTTTCTTGCTACCGAAGATTCAAGCCAACTTAGCAATCTGTACATAGTATATGAATTAGGGATAGAAGGTGAAATCAAGCCTACTCCACGCGATCGCTACACTGCTTATAAATTTGTGAAAGATTTCACTAATTCTAATACCCGTCTTAATGAAACTAGTATGTCGGTCATCGAAATTGAAGAAGAAAAAACCGCTCCAGATCGTATTTCTTCACGTGATACCGCCAACTCTATTACTATCAATGTAGATGGTGCATCCCGTGGTAATCCTGGCCCTGCTGGTATTGGTTATTGTATTCACGATGACAAAGGGCAGATTATTGAAAAGGGTGGCGAGTTCATTGGTTTTGCTTCTTCACGCGTTGCAGAATATTGTGCCATGCGTAAAGGCGTCGAAAGAGCTATTGAGCTAAATTATAAAACTTGCCGTTTCATATCTGACAGTTTAATGGTGGTCAATCAATTAAACGGCGTTTTCCATATCAAAAACCAAGATATTATACCTATATATAAGGACATTCAAACCAAACTCCAGCAATTCGAAGCTGTTTCGTTCACGCACGTTCCTCGCAGCAAAAATACTATTGCTGATTCTGAGGCTAACGTTGCCATTGATAGGATATTGCGAAAATAGCACAATTATTGTATAATAACTCTATGTCAACAGATAGTCATGCCAAAACTATTATCGGCTCAATTGAGTATGTAGAAGTTGCTGGAGTTAAAGATATTCCAGCAAAAATTGACACGGGCGCTGATTCGTCTGCTATTTGGGTCTCCAATATTAATATGGAAGAAGACGGCACATTATCCTTTTCATTATTCGGCCAAAAATCACCATTTTACACCGGTAAAGTACTCAAAACAACTGATTATAAAGCTAAAATAATACGCTCATCACACGGTGACACGCAAGTGCGTTATCGCGTCATATTGCCTCTTAAGTTAGGCGGAAAATCTTTTGATACAACTTTCACTCTTGCTAATAGATCTAGAAATAATTTTCCAATTCTGATAGGCCGTCGTACTATTAAAGGGGAATTCCTCGTAGATACATCAAAAAATACCGTTGAGCGAAAGCAAAGTTCAGCCGCATCTAAATTAAATCAAGAATTAAAAGAAAATCCACAGAGATTTCATCGAAAATATATAGAAAGAAAGGAAACAAGATGAAGATAGCTATTTTGTCTAACGGTCCAGGCAACTACTCTACCAAGAGGCTTGTTGAAGAGGCGAAAAAACGCGGCCATAAAGTCGAAGTTATCAAGTATAAAAACTGTTACTTAGCATTAGATGATAAACACCCAGATGTATATTATGGAGGTGAAAAACTGTTAAAATATGATGCCATTCTACCACGCATCTCAAATTCTATGACTCGTTATGGTTGTGCCGTCGTTCGCCAATTCGAAATGCAAGGAGTCTATACCGCAGCCTCATCTGTAGCTATCACCCGCTCACGTGATAAACTCCGCGCAGCGCAAATTTTAGCTAAATATGACGTAGACACCCCTAAAACCCTAGTTTCCCGTAACACCTCTGACATTGATGATTTATTGGAGCAAATTGGTCTTCCAGTGATAATTAAACTGGCTAAGGGTACCCATGGTAATGGCGTTATTCTTGCTGATACTAGAAAAGCCGCCAAATCCGCACTCCAGGCTTTTTATCTCTATAATGAAGATGGCACCAATATATTATTACAGGAGTTTATCAAAGAATCTGCCGGTACCGACATTCGTGCCTTTGTAGTAGGTAATCAAGTAGTTGCTTCAATGCAGCGTGATTCTTTGGATGATGATTTTCGTTCGAATCTTCACCAAGGTGGTGCTGGTACACCTGTTAAACTCACCAATAGGGAAAAGAAAATAGCTCTAAAAGCCGCTAAAGCCATGGGCCTTCATATCTGTGGCGTAGATTTAATGCGCTCTGAACGAGGTCCACTCGTTCTCGAGGTGAATGCTTCTCCTGGTTTTGGTATTGAAAAAGTTACTGGGTGTGACGTCTCGTCAAAAATTATTGAGTATATCGAAAAAAATGCTAAACGCCGCCACAGTAAAGACAAAGTAGGGGCTTAAACATTTAAATTTTTAAGATTTTTTCTAGTGGTTTCTCACCAAATATCTCAACGAACCGGCTAAATTGTGGTGAACGATTTACTTCTAACACTCTCATTTTATCATTATCCAGTATTGCTAAATCAATCCCTATAAAATCCAACTTAGATTTTTTTGCGATAATCTTGCACATCTCTATTTCGTCTTCTCTCAACTTCCTACCGCCCACCACCTTAACTTTTCCATTTTGCTTGCTAGTTTTAATTGTGGCGTCTGGCACCACATCACCAAAAACTGAATACACTCTGAGCTCTTCTTTTATGTCTAATAGTTCCTGAACAATCCAATTATCATCTAGTTTTTGGTTGTTTAGTTCAAACAAAATATCTTTTGCCCGTTGTGAAATACGTTTTTTAGCTATATGTTTGCCAGGGATAAAATTAATTTGAGAAAAAAGTTTAGTTTTGGGCATATATTTTTCAAACTTTTTAGCTTGGAGCCACTTATCTTCTATCGACACTAAATCTTCAAATGAACTTATGCTATCAATACTACGTAAATAGTTCAGCTTGTTCATTAAAGAATTAATTTTCTGTTCGTCTGGCCTGCGATAAACATCATTAAATGGGTCACGGTAATAAACTATATTATTTTTTTGTTCAAAAATACTATTATTAATTGAATCATATAAAAAAACTCCCCACCCATTTTTTCTAAAAATCTCAGCTGATGTATCTTTTCTTGTAGTAATAATTATTTTTTTCATTTTATTAATTATACCAGATTAGACACTTGTAAAAGTTTATGGTATAATACAGGGAAGCTTGTTCGCTAATGCGGGCGAGCTTTTGAGCCTGAAAGGCAACCGCTTTTTAAAAGAGGAAAGTCCGGGCAACATAGAGCAGGGTAGTCGCTAACGGCGACCGTTCGTAAGAACAGGGAAAGTACCACAGAAACTATACCGCCTTTCAAGGTAAGGGTGAAATGAGTGGGGTAAGAGCCCACAGCGAGGCATAGCGATGTGTCTCGGCGGCAAACCCTACCCGTTGCAAGGAGTGCTATTAGCCTTTGCTCGAGGACGCACGCTCACCGCTAGAGTGCTATAGCAATGTAGTGCCAAGATAGATGGTTGCCAACTCTCGTTTGTGGGAGTTACAGAACCCGGCTTATAGACGGCTCGTTACCAAAAAACCACCCAAAAAGGGTGGTTTTTTGATGTATTGATTGATAATTTATTTACTCGATTTCTTTTCTGCACGAGCCTTTGGAGATTCGATTAAGCCTTTTTTCTTCAAAGTACGTAACGCTGAAGTAGAAACATTGCACTTCACTTTTTGGCCATTAATTATCAATGTTCGCTTCGATACATTCGGTTTAAACACCTTGCGAGTGTGTCTTTGCGAGAATGACACGTTGTGACCATACATTTTACCTTTACCAGTAACTTCACAAATCGCCATCTTATTTCTCCTTTACCGTATTAACAATTGCTTTAAACGCTTCAGGATTATTAACGGCAAGATCAGCTAAAACCTTACGATCCAAGTTGATACCTTTAGCCTTCATTCCAGCAATTAACTGTGAATAGGAAATTCCAAGTTCACGTGCGGCATTATTAATGCGTGTAATCCAGAGGGAACGAAGGTCGCGCTTACGATTACGACGATCACGGTAACTATAAGACAAAGCCTTGATTACACCTTGCTTACCAAGACGGTAACTACGGCGACGATAATGCTGCATCCCCTTAGTCTTATTTAATAACTTCTTGTGTTTTGCGTGTGCTGCCACGCCTCTCTTAACTCTCATAACTAAACCCCCAATGCTTTCTTAACGTTTTTAGCAATTTTGCCGTCAATAGAAGCAGAAGATTTAATATTGCGCTTCCTGGCTTTAGATTTCTTTGCGAGAATGTGATTCCCATAGGCACGCTCACGCACTAGTTTACCAGAACCGGTAACCTTAATTCGCTTCGCTGTACCTTTATGCGTCTTTAATTTCGGCATAATAGTTTTCCTTTATTTATAGTTAATATTTATCCCCCAGAAAGTACAATCAGTAGGCCTTGAAAGTAGGAAATTACTTTTTTCGTACCTGGACTGATAGGTTACGTCCATTCATTTGCGGTTTGCCTTCGACAACTATGTCTTCACCGAGAAGGGAAATAACCTTATTAAGTAATTCATTCCCAATCTCTTTGTGAGCCATTTCGCGCCCTTTAAAGATAATCATAATCTTTACGCGGTCACCATCGTCTAAGAAGGATCGCATCTTGCGGACTTTAATATTAAGGTCGTTGTCGGAAATCTTCAGACCAATTTTCATCTGCTTTAGCTCTGATTGTTTTTCTCGAGCTTTTTTGCGATTTTTAGCCTCTCCCTTCATCTTTTGGTATTGGTATTTACCCCAATCGATGATTTTCACGACCGGTGGGTTGGCATTAGCAGCTATCTCTACTAAATCCACTCCCTGTTCATTCGCCAGAAGTTGCGCCTCACGACTGGACATAATGCCCAATTGCTCGCCACTAGAACCGATAACGCGGACCTCAGGATAACGAATATCTCCGTTCAACTTAGTCCGTGATTGCTTTTTTATGATAGTCCTTTCTTCTCTTGAATTAAACTAGCCCCATTATACCTCATTTCCTCCGATAAGTCAACGCCTCAGCCAGATGATTTTCTTTAATTATTGATTCACCAGCTAAATCTGCAATAGTTTGAGCCACTTTGATGGTTTTAAAATAAGCTCGCGCAGAAAGCTGCAATTTTTCGGAAGCATTTGCAAGTAGTCTCTCTGCCGACTCGTCTAGTTTTAAAAGTTGCGAAACCTGAAAGGAGGAGAGGGAACTATTGAATACTCCGTCACTCTTATATCGGGCTCTTTGGCGCTGAATTGCATCTGTTATATTATTTTTTACAACATTATGCTCATGGTTAGAATTATCTGAATCAGCTCGTAAATCTTTATTCTCCACTTTTTCTACTGTCAGCATCATATCGATACGATCAAACAAAGGGCCAGATAGTTTTTTCTGATAGTTCTGAATTTGCATTTCTGTACATTTACATTCGTGCGTCGGGTCACCTAAATAACCACATGGACAAGGATTCATCGTCGCCACTAGCATAAAATCTGCTGGATAGATTGTTTTGCGATTTACTCTTGAGACCGTGATAGTTTTGTCCTCTAAGGGTTGGCGCAAAGCTTCAATCACTGATCTCTGAAATTCTGGTATCTCATCTAAAAATAACACCCCCTTGTTCGCTAGAGAAATTTCTCCAGGACCAGCGTTAGCTCCACCCCCAATAATTGAAGTCGAACTAGCGGTGTGATGTGGGCTTCGGAAGGGGCGTTCTGATATAACTTCATCGGTAGAAAGACCTGCGATAGAATAAATCTTTGTGATCTCGATCATTTCTTTAGAGGAAAGCCTAGGCAATAGATTTACTGCAGCTTTAGCGAGCAGAGTCTTACCCGCCCCTGGAGGTCCCGAAATCAGAATATTATGATGTCCCGCAATTGCTATCTCCATTGCTCTTTTTGCAATTTTTTGACCGCGAATATGGTCTAAAAACGGTCCCTCATGATTCCTTATAGTATGCTCTTCATTAGTATACTTTATCTTTTTTGGTCTTTTTAACAACAACTGGTTTTTTAAGGCTAAATAGAGGTTTTGTAATGTGTCCACACCGTAAATATCTATACCTTCAATCAAAGACGCTTGAAGAATATTGCCAGAAGGCACATATATTTCTCTATACCCAGCCTTTTTAGCGGTTTCGACTATATTTATAATACCCCTAACAGGACGAATCCTACCATCAAGCGACAGCTCGCCAACGAATGCCCTATCTGAAACATCACTACTGATCAATTGCCCAGAAAGGACCAATACTGATAATGCAATCGGTAAATCTAAATATGTCCCATCCTTTGGCAATTCTGCAGGAGCTAAATTAATAGTTACTTTCTTGTCAGGAAAGGAAAATTCAGAATTAACTAGTGCACTTCGCACTCGTTCTTTTGCCTCATTAATCGTCTTGTTAGCCATCCCCACAATGCTAAAAGCTGGTAACCCTCTATTCATATCACCCTCAACTTCAACCAGCTTTCCGTCAAAGCCGTAGGGCACTATTGAATGTATTTTACTTATCATGCCATGCTAATAACATGACGCAAAAACAATTACAACCCCACCAGGATTATTTAAGCTAAAACGCCATCAAAAATTATGGTGAATCGCCAAAATTGAAATAGTTTGTTCAGGTTTTACTTGTGGAAAACTCAACCCAAAATATACAAAAATTGTTCAAAAAAGTCAAAAAAATCTATTGACATGAGCGTTTTTAGACGCTATAATAGAGGTAGCTTTTGAATAAAAAAATTATTCAAAAGGTCAAAACAAAAATTTAGCCAAAATAACTCCACACTCTACAAAAAGACCGGTTTTCCTCGCAGTTACCGGTCTTTTTCTATGTAACAAGTTAGGCTAAAGTTAAAAACATATAAGTAAATTCGTCCTGAATGGACTTTTGATTATTTTAATAAACAAAATAATAACAACAAAAATCGCCAGGACGGCGAGTTTAAATATAAAATTGGTGGAGCTGCCGGATACTGCCTCCGGGTCCGAAATACCACATGGCTACAATTCTACGTGCATAGTTTTCTGTTTCGTCTTGGCTATATTTAGCAGCTGCAGAAAACGAAACTACTAAACGCCATGGCTAATTTTCGTGTTGAATATCGCCAGAAGACAACCTTAATCCCGTTGTATGATAATTTCGATCCTACGGAATCTTAGACCGAAACCAGCCTGCAAATAATTAGGCATAAGCCGGCATGTAAGCAACATGCGCGGTTTTCGTGTTTTTAGCACTTATTAATACTTACGGTATTCAATCGGCACGCCTTGCAACTGTTAATATCCCGTCTAAGCTTTGTCAGCCCCAACTGTTGTTAATTTTACCATAACTTCTTACAAAATACAATAGTATTTAAAAAACATAATTATAATGCGAATGAGCATTGAACGAGCCAAGATTTTTTTGGCGATTTTTAAGAAATTTGACGAGCGAGCTCCCATCCGGCGCGAAACGAGCAAATTTCTGTTAAGAAAATCGACAAAAAAATCATGACGCGAGTGAAGCGCGAATGAGCATTTAATTATGTAGATTAAATAAAAATTGTTGTAAATCTTACAACAATTGAACAATAAAATAGAACAGAGGGAAAATAGGGCTTATATTGTAAAAATTACATCAATTAAATTGAACAAATCTATTGCCTTTTTTGAAAAAATATGCTACTATGAAAACAGTCGTGAGACTAAGATAAAAACTAAAAATAAAGGCAAATTAACAAAATGAATAAATTCAAAACGTAATCTTTGGCGGGCGAAAAGGTAATTTCTAGCCATAAATTACACATAGGAATTACCTAGAGCTCCGCTAAAAGGTTAACTGATGAAAATCAGGGAACCAAACAGCGTAGAGCGCAGTAGAAAATCTTTCATTTGTACCTTCGAGATCCATAAACAAGAGTGAAAGAAACAACTACTAAGGACATGCTTCACCTTGCGTGAAGCGGTCAAAAGGGAATGGCGGACCATGGTTGCGGTCAATAGTTATGATTTAAGAGCCGGATAACCACCGCCTTCCTTCCTAAAATACTTGGGGGCAAGACCAACATATGATATAATCTGGTTATGAAGCATAACCGCATTATCTACACTATCAGCATCATCGGACTCGCAGCTTTAATCGTGATGCTACTCTTCACCTCTCCAACGGACATTGGGCCGTTCGGGGTTTTATTATTTTTTACAACAGTCTATATAGTCTTCTTTGGTATTGTCACATTCTTGATGCAGTTATTTGTCAAAATTGCTTTTAATAAACAAAACTTCCGCAATAAAGATTATCTTTACGCTGCCGTCTTAGCATTTGGCCCTATTATGCTTCTAATGGCCCGATCATTCGGTGCAATTAACCTCTGGACCATTGGCCTAATTGTAATGTTCCTTAGTTTAGCGGAATTTTTAGTGTATAAAAGGGTTTAATTTTGAAATTTTGTGGTAAAATAAGCATATGAACAATGGTCAGACTACACAAATTCCTGATTCGCCTGAGATGTTTACTGCAGGAGTTGGGACCAAAAACACGGAAGATAATTCTTTTGAAGCTGACAAAAATTTGAATTTAGATAACTGGGCCCCAGAGAGAAATCTTGGTGCCATCGGTGGGAAAACAATTTCATCTAACAATCTGCAAACAAATGAAGCTGGGCCTCTTCCACTCCCGTCATCAGAGAACTATAATCTCCCCTCTGAGGCATACAATCCTACAGCTGAAAGCTTAGCGCCAGCCTCTATCATCAACCCACCCACTCCAGAGCTTGGTCAAATAATTCCAATGGAGCCAACCGTAACAGGGGACAATTCACCTAAAACCGACCCTGCACCCATATCTGATGACTCCCCAGCTATTTACACTTGGAAAAAAGCTATGACTGGGGAAAGACTGTCTAATAACTACATCAAAAAATTCGACGAAAGCATCAAAAAACTAGATACCAGTGGTGATATCGCTGCGTTTGTAGATTTTTGGGCTGAAGCAGGGGAAAATTTTCGCAGTCGCAACACCGAAACGTCAGCTCTAAACCAAGGAGCGGCATCATGAAAGAGGGAATAAGATAATGGATCCTAGGGTGGTAGCTTTAGTAGTAATTGTAGCAGTTATACTCCTTATTGCTATCGTTTTTGGTACCAAAATCAGTAAACTGAGAAAAGCTAAAAGATATGAACGTGGCCTTAAAATGGTTCCTCTGTTGATTCACCTACCTCCTACCACTGACGATATTGAGGCGGGCAGTCGCGATGAACGCGATGTCACCAATGAAGCCGTCTCTAAAGCTCAAGTAATGTATTCTATCTTAGCTTCTACTATCGCAAAGGGAATGAAAACTAAACTCTACGGTCAAAAACACTTCTCTTTTGAAATTCTCGCCAAAGATAGCTTTATCAGGTACTACGCCGTAGTCCCAGATAGCCTCAAGGAAACAGTCAAACAGGCTATTCAATCTGCATATCCTACAGCTCGTGTCGAAGAAAAGCGCCAAGAGAACATCTTCGAAGGAGGTGCCGGTATTTCATCGGTAGCGGGAGCTGAATTAACCCTCAATAAAGATCCCTATCTACCAATTGCTACATATGAAGACACTAAGCGCGACGCACAAATGGCGCTTCTTAATGCTTTCTCAAATGTGAGTAAAAATGAGGGTGCAGCTGTACAAATTTTGTTCCGACCTGCACAAAAAAACTGGATGGAAAAAGCCAAACGGTATATCGAAGATACTCAAAAAGGTAAAAAAACCAAATCATTCGGTGGTAGCATCGGTGATTTGGCTATTGATATTATCAGAGCCCCTTGGGAAGTACCTCAAGAACATGAAAAGAGCGAAAGCGTTACAATCACCAGCATCAAACAAGACGAAATTACCGCAATCACTAATAAAATGCGCTATCCAGCCTTTGAGACTCTCATTAGGGTGATAGCCAGCTCTTCATCAGAACCTCGCTCAGAGGCAATTATGGGAGGTCTAGTTAGCGCATTTTCTCAGTTTGATTCACCTCAGTTGAACGGGTTTAAAGTCAATGTTTTGAAAGACCCCAAGAAACTCGCTGTAGATTACACCTTTAGGTTCTTTGGGTCTAGAATTACCTCAAATATCCTTAATAGCGTCGAATTGGCCTCTATTTTCCATTTGCCAGAGCAAAATGCTATCCCTAACTCCCAAGTTGAACGCCAGCTCACCAAACAAGTTGATGGTCCTGCCAAACTTGCTACAGAGGGAGTACTACTTGGTACCAATGAATTTAGGGGTAATAAAAAGCCGATTTACCTCGATGACGACAACCGCCGCCGTCACATGTACGTTATTGGTCAAACTGGTATGGGTAAATCTGTCTTCCTCGAGAATATTGCCTTCCAAGATATGTGTGATGGACGTGGGTTTGCATTTATTGACCCTCATGGCGACGCCGTAGAAGCACTCTTACAAAGAGTTCCAGAGGAACGTATCGACGATGTAATTTATTTTGACCCTGCCGACATCGAACACCCCGTCGGTATGAATATGTTCGAATATACCTCTGAAGATCAGAAAGACTTCATCGTCCAAGAGGGAATTAGTATGCTTCAATCCCTCTTCGACCCTCAAAACCAAGGTTTCTTCGGCCCTCGTGGTCAGCATATGTTTAGAAATGCCGCTCTACTCCTTATGTCTGATCCTGCTGGTGCTACCTTTATCGATATTCCTCAGTGTTTCACTGACCCCGAATTCGTCAAATCAAAGCTCAAATATGTTACAGATAAGGCAGTTTACGATTATTGGACCAAAGAATTCCCGCAATCACAAAAATCCAGCGACGCGGGCGAAGTAATCACTTGGTTTGCATCTAAATGGGGCCCATTTATTGCTAACACCATCATGAGAAATACTCTCGGTCAGGTTAAATCCGGCTTCAACATCCGCGAAATTATGGATAACAAAAAAATCTTCCTAGTTAACCTGTCCAAAGGCCGCCTCGGTGATATTAACGCTAACCTCCTCGGTATGATTTTCGTAATGAAATTCCAACAGGCCGCTATGAGCCGTCAGGATATCCCCGAAAGTGAACGCCAAGACTTCTGTCTTTATGTTGATGAGTTCCAGAACTTCGCTACAGATAGTTTCGAGTCAATCCTATCTGAGGCCAGAAAATATCGCCTCAATCTGATTGTAGCCAACCAGTTTATGACCCAGCTTACAGATAAGATTAGGGAAGCTTTACTTGGTAACGTTGGTACTATTATCTGTGGTCGTGTTGGTGTAACTGATGCAGATTTAATGGTTAAAGCTTTTACGCCTACCTTTACCGCCGAAGATCTTACTAAGACGCCAAATCACGCCGCTATCTGTAAAGTTATGATGTTTGGTATGCCATCCGCACCGTTTACGATGAATCTACCAGCTCCAATGGGCGAACCAAATGTTGAACTAATGAATACCCTAAAGGTGTACTCTGCTACTAAGTTTGGAAAAACTCGCGCTGAGGTCGAAAAGGAAATTGAATCACGCTGGTCAGCCGCTGAAAAAGCCAAAGGTGGCGAAATAGGCACATCAGACGACGTACAAGGCCCTTCTGCTCCAAAACCGCCTAAGCCTACACCTCCGCCCGTAAAACCCGCTCCTAGCGCGTCTAAAGGGCCTCAGAATGGATTTTTGGACAACTGGTTAGCTAATAATCCATCCAAACCACAGCCAGAGCCTAAATCGGAGCCAATTCCTGAACCGAAACCTGAACCTGAGCCAACTTCGCCTCCAGCACCAGCTCCTGAGCCAATCCCCGAGCCGAAATCCGCGCCAAGACCTGAATCTGCCCCTAAGCCAATTCCTGAGCCAACTCCCGAACCTGAACCAACTCAAACACCAGCGGAGCCAGCTAACACTCCTGCAGATACTCTGACTCTAAATCCAATCCCAACACTAGACCCAGAACCCGTTCAAAGTCTACCTTCACTTACCGCCACTCCAACTCCGGTAGTTTCAGACCAAAATGAAGCCATCTTCCACGTAAGATGACAAAAGCATTTTAACCTTGTTTTATCTTGATTTTTGTCGCTCTAAGGTGTATAATAGATGGGTACAATTAAGAAGAGGTATAAAATGGCTTCAAAAGCTGAAGAATATGATTCGTCTGAAATTCGGGTATTAGAGGGGCTAGAGCCCGTTCGCTTACGACCTGGTATGTATATCGGTTCTACCGGTTACGATGGTTTACACCACCTAATTAAAGAAATAGCCGATAACTCTATCGATGAAGCTATCGCTGGCTTCGCTAACAGGGTAGATATCGCCATCTTAAAGGATGGCGGAATTCGTATAGATGATAACGGTCGTGGTATACCTGTTGATATTCATCCCAAAACCAAAAAATCCACTCTTGAAACTGTTCTTACTGTTCTCCATGCCGGTGGTAAATTTGGTGATGGCGGTTACAAAGTCTCCTCTGGTCTTCATGGCGTCGGCTCTTCAGTAGTAAACGCTTTGTCTACTCATATGGACGCCGAAGTTTACAGAGATGGCAAGACACATCATATTGAGTTTGACCTCGGTAAACCTACTATGGACCTCAAAGTCACCAAGGGAAGTCCACGTGAATCTGGTACCTCTATTACTTTTTACCCCGATCCATCAATTTTTAAGGAAACTACTACTTTTGATTATAATTGGGTATCTAATTATGCCCGCCATCAAGCTTACCTCACTAAAGGTGTATTAATTACAGTAACAGATGATCGTACCAGTGCACACGAGTCATTTTACTTCGAAGGCGGCATTAAAAGTTATGTCAAGCGCTTAAACAATGGCAAAGAAGTGCTCTCTGATAGTATTTTCTATGTAGAACGCCAAGTCAAAGAAGCCATGATCGAAATCGCCCTCCAATACAATGATTCTTTCGCTGAGACCTTGAAGCCATTTGCTAACAACGTTCTTACCCCTGACGGCGGTATGCACGTAGTTGGTTTTCGTACCGGCCTCACCCGTACTATCAATGACTACGCACGTAAAAATGGTCTTCTTAAAGAGAAAGAAGATAATCTCACCGGTGACGATATCAAAGAAGGTCTCACCGCAGTTGTTTTAGTTAAACTTCCAGATCCTCAATTCGAAGGACAGACCAAGAATAAGCTAGGTAACCCAGAGGTACGTGGATATGTCGATAAAGTAATGACGGAATATTTTGGCTATTATCTCGAAGAAAACCCAGCCATTGCCAAAAAAATCGTCAATAAAGCCACTCTTGCAGCTCGCGCCCGCAAAGCCGCTCGTGCCGCCAGAGATAATGTTATTCGTAAAGGCGCCTTTGAGGGCCTAAATCTCCCCAGTAAGCTTGCTGACTGTTCTAGCCGCAATAGGGAAGATTGTGAGCTCTTTATCGTAGAGGGTAATTCTGCTGCTGGTTCCGCCAAAGAGGGCCGCAATCCTCAGATTCAGGCTATTCTACCTCTCAGAGGCAAAGTGTTAAACACCGAACGTGCTCGCCTAGACAAAATGCTCGCCAATCAAGAGCTAGTATCTCTCATTAAAGGGCTTGGTGTTGGTATTGGCGAACAATTCAACATCGATGGACTCCGTTATGACAAGATTATTTTCATGACTGATGCCGATGTTGATGGTCTTCATATCGCTACACTTCTGATGACCTTCTTTTTCCGTTATATGCCGCAAGTTATTGAGGAAGGTCACGTTTATCTAGCTAAACCACCTCTATTTGGACTTATCAAAGGCACTGGCAATACTCGTAAGATTGACTACCTCTATGATGAAGTAGCCCTAGAAAATAAATTGACCGAAAAAATTGAAGAACGTAAGAAAAATGGCACCAAAATTGACGAATCTCAAGAGAGATTTAAGCAAGCTGGTTATACAGCTCAACAACGCTTTAAAGGTCTTGGCGAAATGGATGCCAAACAGCTCTGGGAAACCACTATGGATCCAGAGAACCGAATTTTGGTCAAAGTTCATGTCGAAGATGCCGAGAAAGCTGACGCTGTATTTACGAAGTTAATGGGAGACCAAGTCGAACTCCGCAAAAACTTCATCCAAGCCGGAGCCGCCACTGTTAATCTTGATGATTTGGACTTTTAAGGAGGAACTATGGAAGACGATAAATCAAACAACGAAATTATCCAACAAGACGGTATCGAGATTAAACCTGTTGAACATACTATGGAGGATTACTTCCTTCGCTATTCGATGTCCGTTATCGTAGACCGTGCTCTCCCAGATGTACGTGATGGTTTGAAACCAGTCAACCGCCGTATCCTCTATACTATGAATAAAAACGGTTGGAAGGCTCCCCATGCCACAGTCAAATCCGCTCGTATCGTCGGTGACGTCATGGGTAAATATCATCCTCACGGCGATTCATCCATCTATATGGCGATGGTAAACCTCGCTCAACCTTGGAAGATGCGCTACACCCTTATTGAAGGACAAGGTAACTTTGGTTCGATGGACGGTGATGAACCAGCTGCTTATCGTTATACCGAAGCTCGCATGGACAAAGTCGGTGCCGAACTTCTTACCGATATAGAGAAAGATACTGTAGATTTTCGCGATAACTTCGACGGTACCGAGCAAGAACCAGTTGTATTGCCTGCAGCTCTCCCTAACATTCTCTTGAATGGCCAGATGGGTATTGCTGTTGGTATGGCCACCAACATTCCACCTCATAACCTCGGTGAATTAGTCGATGCCACAGTTGCCCAGATTGATAATCCAGATATCACTCTAGATGAATTAATGAAACACGTCAAAGGTCCAGATTTCCCAACCGGTGCCGAAGTTTACGGTGGTGCACCGATGAGACAAGCCTATGCCACAGGTAAAGGTTCCGTAGTGATTCGTGCCGTAGCCAATATTGAAGAACGCAAGAATGGTCGTTACAACATCGTAGTAACAGAGGTTCCTTACGGTATGAGTAAAGAGGGCTTTATCGAAAAAGTTCGTGAATTAGTCCTCGCTAAGAAACTAGATCATATTGCTGATGCTCGCGATGAGTCCGCTAGAGGTAAAATTCGCATCGTCGTTGAACTTAAAAAAGATGCTTTCCCTAAAAAGATTCTTAATCAACTCTATAAAATGACTGGTCTTCAGACTGCTTTCCACTACAATATGTTGGCTTTAGTTGATGGCGTTCAGCCTCGCATTTTAGGTCTTAAGGAGATCTTAGCTGAATTTATTAAACATCGCCAAGTAGTCACTAGACGCCGTACAGAGTTTGAACTCAAAAAAGCTAAAGAACGCGCTCACATCTTAGAAGGTTTGAAGATTGCCCTAGATAACATTGATGAAGTCATCAAAGTTATTCGCGCCTCTTACGATGACGCCGACCAGCAACTTATGAAACGGTTTGGCCTTTCTGAAATTCAAGCAAACGCTATCCTTCAGATGCAACTTCGCCGTCTCCAAGGTTTGGAACGCGACAAAATTGAAGAAGAATTAAAACAACTTCATGAATTAATCAAGAAATTAGAAGCTATCCTCGCCGACGAAAAAGAAATTCTTCGTGTTATCAAAGAAGAGCTCCTTGCTCTTAAGGGTAAATATGGCGACGAACGCCGTTCCAAGATTATCAACCATGAAGTCGGCAAATTCTCCGAAGAAGAGCTTATCCCTGAAGAAGAAAGTGTCATTTTACTCACTTCTGAAAACTACATGAAACGTGTTCCTCAGACTGATTTCCGCAAACAGAACAGAGGCGGTAAAGGCAAGCGCGGTATGACTACTAAAGAAGAAGACGTAATTGCACAGATTTTAACTGCAAATTCTCACGATTATCTCTTATTCTTTACCAATCAAGGTAGGCTTTTCCGTATGAAGGCCTACGAAGTTCCTCAAGCTTCTCTAGCCGCTAAGGGAACCGCAGCAGTAAATCTTCTCAATATGCACCCTGAAGAAAAAATCACTGCCATTATTAAACAAGGTGACGCTGGCGCCAACGGATACCTCTTTATGGCTACCAAGAAGGGAACTATTAAGAAATCAGCTATCAAGGATTTCTTTAACGTGCGTAGTAATGGTCTCATCGCTATCAAGCTAGATGCAGGAGACGAACTTCGTTGGGTTAAAGAAACCACTGGTGAGAATGACATCGTCATTTCTACTTCAGCTGGCCAAGCTACCAGATTCAACGAAAAAGAAGTTCGCGTCATGGGGCGCTCTGCTATGGGCGTACGTGGTATGAGGCTTCGCCCTAAAGACGAGATTGTCGGTATGGATGTAGTCACCGATCCTAAGCAAAAACTCATCGTAGTTTCAGCCAACGGTTATGGTAAGGCCACCCTAGTTTCCAACTTCCCACCTCATAAACGTGGTGGTGTTGGTATTAAGGTCGCAGCTGTAACCGAAAAAACTGGCCCAATCGTAGCTGTTCACACTTTGGATCCGCTTGCTAAAGAAGTTATTATGATGTCCACTAAGGGCCAAGCTATTCGTGTGGCTATGAAGGAAATTCCGACTCTCGGTCGCGCTACTCAAGGTGTCCGCATCATGAAAATGTCCGAAGGTGACACTGTTGCTTCTATTGGCATCGTTCTTCCTGAAGAAGAAACTGAAGAAAAACCCGCTGAAAAACCTAAAAAGTAACCTTATAAGCACAAGCAATAGGCTGGGGGTTGTAATTTTGAATTAAATATGACTATACTCCTTCAAAATTAAATTATTGAGGAGTATTATGAGAAAAATCTCTATCGCATTACTAGGTCTAACAATGTGCTTTAGCCATATTATTCTCGCAGGGGATAACACCTCCGCCATGTATAAAGCACCAGACGCTACTTGGTGGACAGTGCAAGAACTTCTAGATTTCAAGGAGCAAACCAAACAAGAAGAATTTGAAATCTGTGGCCAAAATCAAAGCTGTAAAGAAGAGCTATTCTTTACAAATCTCGAGAGTGAAGATACGAGATATCAAGCTTTAGAAATGATGCTTCAATCGCGCTTCGTTGTCACCTCCATCAATCCAGGGCAAGAAAAAATCAAAGTTATCTACTTCGATGAAGATCCGATGTTAAAACGTATGGGGATAGAAGAACACGATCCACTTAATCATATCTTCATGGCTTGGTTCAATCAAGACAACAGCGCTATTACCAATTACAGTTATCAATATCCGTACCAAAATCAGTTTCCAGACGATATTCACTTACTTTACATCGGCGATAAAGAGTCGTTTGGTAATGGTAGTTTTCCATCTAACCAAGAATTTGAATTGCCGATTCATCAAACTGGTCTCGTAGACAATCATTTAGCAAGTATTAAAGTGGCTACTTTTGCCAATCAGTATAATTCAATGGGGCAAGCCAACTACCTATCTTGTATTCGTGAACCTGATTATGCGGTAGGGGTAGAATGTAGAATGATGTATTCCGCTGAGCAAGGTCCAAGGTATTTTCCACCTAGAGAGACTATCGAACAAATCCAATCCACTTCCGATACCTCTCCCGTTGAAGAACCAACCATATTAACCTTAGAAACGTCAGACAATTCGCAAATATCCACTTCAGAAGACAATTTTAGTGAATTAGTTTCAACATCACCTAGAAACGAAAATGAGCTAACAAACACAATGAAAGCACCTGAAACAGGTACATTCACAAATGAGTGCAATAAGGTAATCGAGTTCCCATGGTGGCTCGCTTTACTGCTTATGCTAGGGAACGCCACTTTGCTCTGGCTTTTTTGGCCAAAAAATCAAAAAAACTCTTGACAGCACAAAAAAAATGCGATAAAATGGGGACAGTCTAAAGCTGCGAGTAGTTATTTTACTAGTCTTTAGAAATAATTTAACAATTTAGTTGTGCAATTAATCATCGTCAGTTTATTTTTATGTTGAGTTTTCAAATTCAACCTTAATGGAGAGTTTGATCCTGGCTCAGGATGAATGCTGGCTGAGTGCCTAATACATGCAAGTCGAGCGGTAACAGGGAGTTCCACCGTTTCCTTGACACACCTAGCGCTATGATCGTAGGTTGATGACTTCGAGGGAACAGTGGAATTCTGCTGACGAGCGGCGGACGGCTGAGTAACGCGTGGGAACGGACCCCAAACTGAGGGATAACTAGTCGAAAGATTAGCTAATACCGCATGTGATCTTCGGATTAAAGCTTTCGAGCGGTTTGGGACTGGCCTGCGTACGATTAGATAGTTGGTAGGGTAATGGCCTACCAAGTCGACGATCGTTAGATGGTTTGAGAAGATGATCATCCAGACTGGGACTGAGACACGGCC
>JAFQYG010000007.1 GCA_017406565.1 Candidatus Saccharimonadota bacterium
ATCATTGTCTAATGGAAGGCCTGAATAGTTAGACCAATTAGTGCCACTATCTTCTGAATAGCTATAGCCCCAAGTATTGTCTGTAGTGAGATTTGATAGACTAGCATTAGTAGCAATACTGGAGAACTTATAGGCTGAGTTAGTTTGATTGACTAAGTCTGTATTAGTAGTCTTTGTACCAGAAGTTGCAGTTAGCACATAGCCTTGTGAAGCATTAGTAGCTACATTGACATTAATGACATTAGAGTCTGAGACTGAGCCTGGGGAGAGATTATTAATGAGTAGGTCTCCCGAAAGATTAAGTGAGATGGTAGGGTTGAAGGTGAAGCCGACTTCGGCGTTGGAAGAGTAAGTGAGGGCGGAAGAATTGTCGCTAGAATAAAAAAGTACACTTAAAAAACTTATGGTTATAATTGTTATACTTAAGAGTATGATTTTTTTCGCCCCTGTAATATTGGGATGTATGTTATAACAATTCCTTAACATGATTTTACTAATTACCAATAAACCTTTTTTATATTTTAACATAAGTTAAATAGTTTTAGCAACTATTATTAATGGGGATTAGAACAGTTTTTACAATAAATGTTTATGTTTTTATAATTTTTTTCGTTTTTTGTAAAAAGTATGTTACAATAGTAATCAGGAATTGATAATTTCGTAGTTGACAGTATAGCAAAACTATGATATTATAGTACAAATTGTTAATATTAATAGGGGTGGTACAAGGAAAGGTACTGATGGAGCAGAATGCGGAAATTCTAAAAAATGCAATTGCCGGAAGCCTAAATATCATTGAACAGGACCGTGAAAAAGAAATCGTTTCGCGTCGTTTTGGACTTAGTGGACCAAAAGAAACCCTTGAACAAATTGGCGAAATGTTGTCAATTACACGCGAACGTGTTAGACAGCTTGAAAAAGCAATTTTGATCCGTCTCCAAATTTCCGCTGAGGAGAACCAAATACCTGAAATTGCACCAGCTGAGAAACTATTAATCCGTAATTTGACTGAAATGGGTCGGGTAGCTAGATTAGCTGATCTAGCTGACAAAGTTTATGGACGTGCTACTACCGCCAATGAGCGAACTGGTATCTATTTTATCGCAACCTTTTCTAAAGGTCTTACTGTAGTTGAAGAAAATGATCGCTACCATGCAGCTGTTGGTATTTCTGAGTATGGGGATAGCAGAAAAATTCGCGAACGTGTCGATGAAATTGTCAAAGTAATCAAAGAGAACAAAAAACCGATGACACTCGATGAGCTTGACAGTAAATTAAATTATGAACACCCTGACCATATTAAAGCAGTAGCGTCAATTTCAAAGCTATTAGCCACTTTAAATGGTGTGTGGGGTCTAGCAAAATGGCCTTCAGTCAACCCGAAGAACATTCGTGATAAGATTTTCGTGATTTTGGAAGCACATAAGGAACCAATGCATTTTTCAGAGATTGCGCGTGAAATTAAAGAATCTAATTTTAAGCGCAAAAATGTTACTGTACAGGCAATCCATAACGAATTGATTAAGGATTCGAGATTCGTACTGATCGGGCGTGGTATTTATGCGTTGAGTTCATGGGGATATAAGAAGGGAACTATCTCAGACATTATTACTCAGATTTTAGAAAAGTCTGAAACTCCTCTCACCCGTGAAGAAATCGTCAAGCAGGTGCTGAGAGTACGCAAGGTAAAAGAAACTACTATTTTATTGAATTTACAAAATAAAAAACTGTTTAAGAAAGTCGACAAAAATCTATATACTTTAGCATAACTATTATGATAAAATAGAGTTATGGAAGCGATTATACATTTTATTCTTATGCCGATATTTTGGATGCCCGTAGTGGCTATTTTGGCGTTTCTCACATATCGTAATTACAAGAAATTGAATTCTCTTAAAGTGCTAAATGTAGACTCTGTGCTTTTGATGTTAGAAATCCCACGCACAAACGATAAACAAGAACTTGCGGCAGAACAGATGTTTGCTTCACTACATGGAATCTTGAGGGATAAACAAGAATTAAAAAACTCAGGTGGCGTACAGGAGCATCTATCTTTCGAGATCGTATCAACTGCTGGGCAAATCAGATTTTACGTATGGGTGCCAAAAGTTCTACAAAGCTTCGTAGAAGGGCAAATCTATTCACAATATCCGACGGTACAAATCTACAAGATGAACGAGGATTATGTAGATAATCGCGAGAAATATCCTGTGGCCTATATGACCGAGTTAGGCTTAGTTGAGGATGAAGCTCTACCGATTAAGACATTTGAGAGTTTTGAAGTAGATCCATTGGCTGGTATTACTGGTACTTTGGCGAAACTTAGTCCTGACCGTTCGGAAGAGTTATGGATTCAAATTTTAGCCAGACCGATTCCAGATGATTGGCATAAGAATACTACTGATCGCTGGATCAGACGCATTAAGACTGGTACCAAGTCACTCTTTTCGGGTTCGGGGATTGATTGGACTTGGATAATAGAGGCTCTAGCGGCACTCTTTAGACCACCAGCTGGTGGGACTAATTCCGAAGTAGTAGTTGAGTTATCTGAACGTGATAAGACAAGAATTGCAAAAGCTGAGGAGAAAGCGACTAAGCTTGGGTATGAAGTGAAGGTGCGTTTAGCATATCTCGGGCAAAACGACACCGATGCAAAACTCAATATGCAGGCTTTGGTTGGAACATTTAAACAGTTTAATTCTACCAATTTGAATGGTTTTAAACAGATTGGGGGGAGTTTTAATAAGGTAGATTTGGCTTCTTATAAAATGCGCCAGTTTAGTAATCGCGGTTTTATTTTGAATATTTCAGAGTTAGCATCGGTGTATCATTTACCTCATACATCGGTAGAAACGCCAAACATCGTCTGGGCTTCATCTAAAACGGCGGAACCACCTTCTACTCTACCAGTTTTGACAGGTGAAACCGCCAACGATGAAAATATTTCAGCCTTTGGTTTGACTAATTTCCGCGGGATTAACCATCAATTTGGCTTATTGCGCCGCGATCGTTCACGTCACGTCTATATTATTGGTCAGACAGGGGCAGGGAAGAGTGGACTTTTGGAATTATTGGCTTTGTCAGACGTATTTTACAACCAAGGATATTGTATTATCGATCCACATGGGGACTTTGCAATTAATAACTTAAAATTTATCCCTGAATCGCGGATAAAAGATGTGGTTTATTTTAACCCGGCAGACACTGCGTTCCCTGTTGCGTTTAACCCACTTGAGGTGTCCGACCCAGCCAAAAAGCCTAATATTTGTTCTGAAGTGATTGGCGTATTAAAACGGATGTTTGGCGATTCGTGGGGTCCTAGGTTGGAGCATATCTTGCGTTATACCCTGCTAGCGTTATTGGATCGTCCAGAAACTACGCTACTAGATATTTCTCGTCTTTTAACTGATAAAGAATTCCGCAAAGAGACCTTGGAATATTGTAAGGATGTTACGGTTTTGCAATTCTGGAAACACGAATTTGGCCAATGGAATGATAAACAAGTAAATGAATCAATTGCTCCGGTGCTAAATAAGGTGGGGGCATTTACAGCTAACCCGATTATCCGCAATATTATTGGCCAGCCAAAATCATCATTCGATATTCGTAAAATTATGGATGAAGGTAAAATTCTGGTAGTTAATTTGTCTAAAGGTTTGATTGGTGAGGATAATGCTGGGATATTAGGCGCCTTCCTGGTAACTAAGGTGCAGCTTGCGGCGATGTCGCGTTCGGATATTCCTGATGTGGCGGATAGGCGTCCATTCTACTTATATGTAGACGAGTTCCAGAATTTTGCGACCGATTCATTCGCAGTAATTCTGTCTGAGGCTCGGAAATATGGCTTGAATCTCACAGTGGCTAACCAGTATGTAGCGCAGATGACGGATACAGTGCGTGATGCGGTATTTGGCAACGTTGGAACGACGATTTCATTTAGGGTGTCGGCCGAAGATGCGCCAGTTTTAGCTAAACAATTTGAGCCGACCTTCGATGATTCTGATATTATTCAACTTAACAACCGTCATTTTGTGATTTCGATGATTATTAATGGCGAGAAAGTCCCAGCGTTTTCAGCCACTACTCTTTCGTTACCCGAAACGCCTAAGGATAATTTTGAAGCAATTGTGGCTCATTCTAGGGAGTATTATGCTCGTCCTAAGCTCGAAGTTGAGGCTGATATTCGTGATACTATTGAGCAATCAGAAAAATTCAAGAAGATTTTATCTGATTCAGGTCGACAGGAGCCTAAACTCGTGATTGACACTGATGATAAGCCTGTATTCAAACCCGCAGGGAACAACAGACGTTTTATTGACACGTCAAATAAGCCCGAACAAAAACCGAACAGGAATTATTCGACACCACAAGCTGATTTGAAGCGTTCTGGATTAAGTCCAAATGCGGCTGAAGGTAAAGAACGTCTAGGTCTTAAAGATTTAGCTCGAATGGTAGCGGAAAATGGAGAGGGAAATGTTGAATTTGTTAAGCCAGAGCAAAAAGGGAAAAACAAACACAAAAAAGGGAAACATAACAAAAAATCTCATAAATCTACCCCTGTAGTTCCCTCTGTTAATAAGGATGAAAAACCTTCTGATTCTAACCAACCTATCTCCCCTGTTAAACCAGAGGTGGAATATCAGGAAAAATCATCTGTTTCGATCAAACCTTCACATGATAAATTACCCCTGTCTACCCCTGTAAATCGAGCGGATCATTACGCCGAAAAAGATAATTCGGTAGACGGATTCTTGGCTATAAAGCATTAGAAAATAAAAAAATAACGACCAGGCGGGAATTATTAAATAAAAGACGGGAATTAAAAACCATAAATAGCTGGGCTTTGGCTGAATTATGGATTTTTGGCGTGAAGTCTGAATCATGATATTTCTATAAGTCTAATGTCGCACAATATAGATTTTAAGACATAAGCACTTTGGATTTAAGACGGTTAAGTTATCGTCTTTTAAGGTTAAGTTTTGGCTAGTGGGTGGGAATTACGCTATAATATTGTTTATTTGTGTAACTCACTATGTATATTCACGAGCTGGACTTGGGCAGTTGTAATCTCCATAAAATCCGTCAGACGTTCGCGCTTTATGCCTGATTACTTTTATTATTTGTTACGTTATCAGACCTAGCCTAGTTTGCTACAATTAATCCATAAATTACTCAGGATGAGCGCTCACGTAACTGGGATTTTATAGATATTACAACGGGCCAAATCTATTTTATGCTCGTGAATATACATATTGAGCTACCCCTATAACCCCTATTTTTTACAGGTTTTTGAGCGGATTTTGGGCCAAATTTGCGAATTTGACATTTCCCCGTTTTTATTTCCCTTTTTGCTTCCCTTCCCTGTAATTTTGCATATTTTGGGCTGGGTTTGGTTTAATTCTAAGAAAAAAGTTAGAACAAAAACCGAACAAAAATAGGGCATTATTAGAATCGTTTTTGACAGGGGTGGACCTCTGTTGTTTTAGCGTATGATTCCCCTTTTTTCGTTATTTCCAGTAGGCTTTGCCTGGGGTACGTACATCGAGATATTCGAAATCGGTAACCTCTTGGGAACTGAGATAGCGGATAAGTCGATCGGCATCTTCAACTGATACAGCGGAGCCACGATCGATAGTCATTTTAATGTAGCCGTTATGGCCTTCGAGATAAAAGTAGACCATACGGATGGAGCCATTGGGGATAATTACCTTGGTGGGGTTATAACCTAAGGCTTTAAAATCGACTTCAGCTTGGCCAATATAGGAATTCATTCGGTTGGTAATTTTGCCACCAGTAGAAGCATTTTCGTCGAGAATTTCAACTGTGGGCTGATAATCGGTATAGTCTTCAATGACTACTTCGTTAATCGGCTCGCCTTTTTGGCTATTGATAAAATTAAAGCAAAGAATGACTAGGATAATTGCTAATATTGCAAAACCAATCACGGTAAAGGATACGCGCATGGTTTTTTTCTTTTTGTCTTTTTTACGTGCGGCGGCGCGTTCGTTTTTGGTTTCCAGACGTTCCCTTTTTTCGCCAATAGTTCGACCGGACACAATGGTGGATTTGCGATGCATTCTACGCCTAGCTAATTCTGGGCGAGCTCTATCGTTCCCTTCTTCTAACACCGTCGCTTGCTCGTGCTTTTCTTTATGAGACATTCTTCCCCGCCTCCTCTAAAATTATCTCGGCTAGGTTTTTAGCAGCATCGGAGCGAGCTTCCTTGGCGAGATTATCTGCCATATCGGCACGTAAGCGAGGAGATTTAACGAGATGACGAATCTCTTTAAGCAAAACTGTAGGATCGTTAACCATTTTGAGATCGTTCACGACAACGGCAGCTTTAGCTTTTTCAAGACGTTCGGCGTTTTTTGTTTGGTGACCACCTGGTAAACGAGCAAACGGTACTAAAATGGTGGCTTTTTTCAAACCAGCTAGCTCGGCGATAGTGGTGGCTCCAGCACGTGACACAACTACGTCGGCAGCGCCCATTAATTCGTCCATAGTAGTGTTGAATTCCCACATGCGGAAATTGGATTCGAGTGAAGCTTTATCCCAGTTTTCATAATCTTTAAGATCAATCATATTCTCATAATGCTTGCGTCCTGCAACTAAACCAACCGAGGTAAATTTGAGCAATTCTGGCAAAATGGTGCGGGTTGCTTCATTGAGATTTTCAGAGCCTTGAGAGCCGCCTGTGATAATTACTAATGGTTTTTCTTCATTAAAAGAAAAAGCTTTTTTAAGGGAGAGTTGCTTGGTGCTGCTAACAGGTTTGAATTCTGAGCCTACTGGAATGCCGGTCCAAATATAGTTAGGGTGAGATTTTTGCGTTTCTTCTGGAATTGGACTACCAAAGGCAACTTTAGCGGCTTTTTTCATCAGCAAACGATTGGCAAGACCAGCAACGACATCGGATTCGTGAATAATATATGGAATTTTGAAAAGTTTAGCAACTAACCCAACTGGCAAACAAACATAACCACCTTTTAGAAAGATAACATCTGGACGATTTTGTTTATTAACTAAACGTGAAAATGCGGTAATTAACCCAGCCGAAAAACCAAGGAAGCCTAAAATATTACCGATTATTAAATCTTTAATAGTGATACCAATATGAACAAAATAATCTTTGAGATGCCAATTGGAATAACGGTGGAATTTCCCTGCTGGAATGCGACGGACGCGAATATAAGTAGTTTTTTTACGGCGAGCCTCTTCGCCCCATGCTACACCAATTTCAGTGGTAAGTTTAGTGACGTTTTTGTAATATTTAAAATCCGTCCAAAATTCAACCTCGGCACGAGGTTTTTTTTCTAGAATCTCACGAACTACGGCGACGGCTGGTGTAATGTGTCCCCCCGAGCCGCCCCCGACTACTAATATCTTCATTGTGGGTTGCCTCTCTACTAGTATAGCATGAAATCTGCAAAACTAGGCCAATAGCATAAGCTAAAAAGACCATACTGGTGCCACCATAGGATAACAATGGGAGTGTAATACCTGTGACTGGGATAAGGCTTGTCATCGCCATAATATTCACCACAACTTGAGCTAAGGTCCAAGCAAATACCCCTACTACGATAAGACGATTTTCATTATCACTGGTGCCTTCGGCTACTTTTAGCATGCGGGTAAGCATAGTGGCAAATACTACAAGAATCAAGAATAGGCCCAAAAAACCGAATGTTTCACCCATGATAGCAAAGACGGAGTCGTTGATCGATTCTGGTAAATAACCGGTGGCCTGTACAGAATTACCGATGCCTACACCGGCTAATCCACCAGTACCAATAGCAAGCATAGCGTTTTCGACATGATAGGTTGAATCGGTTGATTCTCCACCGCTCAGAGTAGTAAGCCAAGCATCAATACGTTCCATACGGTGGCTAGAAGTGGCTACAGCACCAACTGCTACTGCCGTAACTAATGCAATCATAATAAGATACTGTTTAGCTGGAACACCGGATACGAGAAGCATACTAAAAATAATTGAAATCAATGCTACGCCAGTACCAAGGTCACCTTGAGCGATGACTACTAAGAATAATGATGCACCACAAACAATAAGTAGTGGTAGCCAAAACTCTTGCCATTTGCCGATAGAGCCTTCTTCCCTTCTACGAGTAAGAAAGTCGGCTAAATAAATAACCATTGCGAGTTTTAAAAATTCTGCCGGCTGGAAGCTAATTGAGCCAACCTGAAACCAACGACATTCACCAAGTTCACATTTTGCTAACGGGCTGTGGATTAATGATAAAAACCAAAGCAGTGCCGACAAAGCTAATGTAACAATCATAAGGGGTTTAGCATATTTTTTGACGTACTTATACGGAATCCATTTAAAAGCCGCAAAGAAGGCTAAGAGTGATAAGCCGACTGCGCGAAGCTGGCCTAAAAAGAAATAATTTGAATCATAATCACTACCGTAAGTGCTGTTTAGAACATTAGCACGCATAGGGCCGATAGCATAAATGATAATTAAGCCCAACGCCATTAGTCCCAATGTCGAGAATAGTATTACTAAGTCCGATTTATGCTTGCGGACTTTCATTTTTAGATAGCACCCCCAGTAGCGGCAATAAAGATACCCATGATAGCGCAGACACCGGCGATAATCCAAAAACGCATGACAATTTTAGCCTCACCCCAACCCTTGGCTTCTAGATGGTGATGGAGCGGTGCAGAAATGAAAATTTTTCTGTGGAGAAATTTCTTAGAAGCTAATTGCAATAAGCTTGAGCCAGCTTCGACTACGAACGGTAATCCAATTACTGGGAGCAATAAGAACGAATTAGTCATCATAGACACAACACCAAGGCCAGCACCAAGTGCAAATGAACCAGTGTCTCCCATCATAAAACGAGCTGGAGGTACATTAAACCAAATATAAGAAAGAAGCCAACCAACAACAGTAAGACAAAAGCCGAATAGTAGCATATGGCCTTGGAACAAAGCAATAACACCAAAGGCACCATAAGACATCATGGCGAGACCACCAGATAGACCGTCGAGTCCATCAGAAATATTGACCGCGTTGCTAGTAGCAACCACAGCGAAAGCGAAAATAATAGTAGTCCAAAAGGCACCAATGCTGAAATCGCCGACGAATGGCACTAGGATGTCAGTCCAACCAAGCCTAGAGGAAAAGAACCAGCCGAGTGCAAGCCCGACTACAGAAATTAGAAAGAATTTTACTGGCCCACGGAGCCCTGCTGCACCTCTCCCAGAGCCGAAGATATTAATTACATCATCAATCACACCGACGAGCGCACCACCCAAAAAACCGACTAACGGTAACCAGGTTTGGCCTCGATCTAAATTAAAAATCCAAGTAATGGCTGTAACAGAAACTACTCCAATTAATCCCGCCATAGTTGGAAAAACGTGTTTAAATTTATGAGCATGGAGCTTAGTCATAACTGGCAGCGATTTGCCATCTACAGTGGTTTTTTTCTGTTTTTTCCAGAATTTATACTTATACGCAAAATGTGTGTAAAAAGGTGTCAACACCATAGAAAGTAGAAAACAACCAACTGCTAGGAGAAGTCCGTAAAAAATTTCGTCATTTAAATTCATAACCTTATTATATCACTCCTGGTTTAATTTTTAGATAATCGATAAGGAAATTCTCAATATCATCAAAGAGGTTACTAGCAATACCACCATCTAGATATCGCCCATCACCTAGCATTTTAACCATAATGACATATTGTGGCATTTCTCCAGTGGGAGCAACAAAACCGATGTAGGTACCGACGGTTTCCGACATCGAATCGTCGTAAGCGCCGTTTTTAATAACCTGAGCAGTACCGGATTTACCACCGATGTCATAACCTTGACGATCAATGCCGCCACGTTTTTTATAGCTACGGTTATTGATAAACATATCACGCATTGTTGCAGAGGTTTCGTCGCTTAAAATCTTATCTTCGATTCTTACCGGTAAGCCTTCTTCTTTTTCCTGTCTTGGAGTAATTTCACCATCTTCGTAGAAACCTTTGAGGATGGTTGGGGTACGCCAGGTGCCACCATTAACAACTGCAGAATAGGCAGTGGCGGTCTGTAGCATAGTAATATTTAAGTTCTGACCGAAGGTCATATTAGCGTAGGTTGAGTCACGGCCTAAACCTTCATTGGGGTCTGGTATTACGCCTTCAGTTTCAGCTAATTCGACACCGGTAGGGTAATCGAGGCGGAATTTATCATGATAATAATTATAAAGCTTTTCCCTTCCCTGTTGAGTAATCTGATTTGGATTACCACCGAGAAGCTTGAGTGCATGGATTGAACCAGTATTAAGCGACCAATATAGGGCAGTCTTCATGTCGAGCGTGCCATATAGGCTGGCGCGCTGTTCTGCATTTTGAATTTTCCAGCCGTCGACTATTTCGTAACCTTGATTAAAGTAAGTGGTATCTGCGGTCATCACTCCTTCGTTGATAGCTGCCGAAAATGCAAAACTCTTGCAAACTGAAGCTGGTTCATAAGGAACTTCTGTAATTTGATTCATATAAACTGAGGCGTCAGTAACATTACCGTAATTTGCTGGGTCGTAGTTCGGAAGATTTGCCATCACGAGTATTTCCCCGGTGTTAGGGTTCATAATCAGAGCCGAGGCGTGGTCAGCAGCAGTATTATCAATATGGCTTTGGACGATTTGCTCAACTTTACGCTCTAAGCCACGATCAATAGAAAGCACAACATTTTTACCGTCTTTAGCGGGTATTTTAATATTGTCATTGCCGATAGACAAAGCAATTTTATTAACATCTGCGGTGGATTTCAGGAGACCGTCCTTACCAGATATTATTTCGCCCAGTGAAGATTCGATACCGTATTGGCCAACGCCATCAGCGTTAACAAACCCTAGTACACTCGAAGCTAATTCTCCTTCAGGATATACTCTTTGGTTGGTCTTTTTGAAATAAACGGCAGCAAGATTTTGCTCGGCAAGTTTTTCAATAATTTCACGCGGAACATTTTTAGCAACAATAGAGTATCTTAAACCCTCTTGTTTATAAATTTCATCGAAATCTACTGCAATATAGTCTTTAGCGTAAGTTTCAAGAGCTTTTTTAATCTCTTCTTTGTCGGTGACGGTAGGGTCAATTACAACTTGGTAAGTAGTTTGATTAAGGACAATCGCTACTGGTTCATCGTGGTCCATCATATAAATGTCGCCACGCTTGGCAGCGATAGTTTCAAGCATGGTATGTTCTTCATCGGCACGTGCGGTCCAATAATCATGTTCGACAATTTGAATAAAAAAAAGCCTTATCGCAATAACTGCGAAAGAGCCAAGTACAACATACTTCAAAATTTTGATTCGGCGGTGAGGCGAACTGGTCGGATTGACAACTTGGTGCTGATAATTACTCCGTGGCATAACCAGTTACCGTAGCATCTTCCATCGCCGCTGCAACGGTACTAGATTCTGCTGCAGCAACAGAATTCAAGCGAGCTTTTTCGACTGCGAGATCATCTAATTTTGCGTTCATTTCAGTTATTTCTGTTTCGACGGAGGAAATTTCATAATCAAAACTGGTAGCTTTAGTGCTTTCTGCAACATAGATTAAACCAAAGATCAACGTCAACATGCCAACGATAATGACTTGAGAGATGGAGCCTAAGCTTCTTTTGGTGTGACGGACTGTGTTTCGATTGCGGACAAAGGTAGCCGCGGGCGCACGTCTAGTGACGTAGGTTTGGTTTTGCATGTTTTTCCTCGCTTGTTTGTTTTTGTTATTAATGTTTTATATTCTATTTATTTTTGTCTTAGACCGGGCGCTCTCGCAAGCAGAGCTATAAGTGACTTGCGAAGAGCTGTCCCGGGAAGGTCATACACTCACACTCTTCCGTGTGAACTCTATTTTGGTGGACCACACTCTGGTCCATATCGCTAGCCCCGGAATCCTCCAGGTGTGGCTGTAGTCACCTGGAGGTTAAGGGAGACTAACGGAAATTTACCTTAACGGTTTGTTTGCGCGATTTGTTCGCGACCATGATTTGTTTTGGCATGTTGTGCCTCCTTTTGTTTATTGTTTTTGTTTTATCAATTCCGCCTTGCCGCTAGTCGTAACTTGGCGCTCCTAGCCCGCGGGTTGATAACTAACTCCACATTTTCCGCAGTGATGGGTTTTTTATTGATAATGCTTAGTTCTGATTCCTCGCCGTGATTTGATGCTTCCCTCATAAAATCTTTTACTAACCGATCTTCTAAGCTATGGAAGGTAATGATTCCAAGTCGTCCGTTTTTGTTTAGTAGTTTCGGCAGAAGTGGCAAAGTTTTTTCGATTTGCCCCAATTCGTCGTTTACTACTATACGAACTGCTTGAAAGACTTGAGTAGCTGGGTGAATTCTAGAGTAGCCATGAATTCTGGTTTTGATTAAATCAGCAAGTTCTAGCGTACTCTTAATGGGGCGATGATGTACGATAACCCTAGCAAAGGCGTGTGCGCGACCATCGGGGATTTCACCGTATGTTTTGAAAATATCGATTAATTCCCTTTCGCTAGTTTTATTAATAACATCATAAGCTGTGAGCTTTTGACGCCGATCCATCCGCATGTCGAGCGGCGCATCGTATCGAAACGAAAAACCGCGTTCTTCCATATCTAGCTGCGGAGAAGAAACTCCAAAATCTGCTAGTATCATATCGAAAGTCTTTCCACACTCTAAAAGCTGTAGCACTGCACTATAAAAATCACTGTTAATATAATTGATAGAGGATGGGAATTTGCTTTTAAGATAATTAATCGCAAACTCATCTCGATCAATCAAATATGAATCCTTAAATTGCTGTGTCACATCCAAAATTTTGCTAGCGTGCCCTCCGAAGCCGGCTGTCAAATCTAAATACGACTCTCCTGGCTTTGGAGATAGACCTGCTAAGACTTCAGATAGTAATACAGGATTATGTAGCTTCTCCATATTTATATTATACAACGCTTGAGACCGTTCAACTAGAAACTTCAGCGGGTTTGTTTCTGCTTTGATTTTTGTTTGTTACACAATTAATCCACTACGATTGTTTTGATTTGCGCACGGCAGATCATAATAATCATAGCCGTTGAGAGACTTATTGTGTTTAGACCATATAGAGTTTTATTGGGAGGTGTGTTTTAGAGGAAGGAGCTCACGATTGTTTTTTCGCATCTCGCTTAATATTTAATGCGCGCGAAGCTCCTAGATGGTCGGTCTCAAACTTTTTTAAGGTACGATCTTTTGTTTAGCGTTTTTATTTTATATTCGCTGATTTAATTTTATGACATCTTTTTTAAAAATGCAAGTGCTTTTTTGGACTTTTTTTGATTGTTTAGTTTTGCACTAATTGTGGAAAACTTCCCTGTTATTTACCGAACACTTAGTCCATCAAAAACCGAACATAAGGGGTCTGAAAAACCGAACATGCCTACATTGACTTTTGTGGCTGGTTGTGGTATAATTAGAAGATAGTGTTATCTTTTGGTGAAAGGAGTGGGTTATGGATAATACTCGTACATCTTATACTTTGTGTTGGGACAAATATGAGCAATTTCGTAAGGAATATTTACGTCTTGTAGATCAGGCACGTAAAGCTGGTGAAACACTGGCACAAAATGCGGACTCTGTTGAGTTAATCAAGCTTCAGGATAGTCTTGAGGGATTGCTTGAAGAGTCTTCTATACTCTCTGTTGCCGCAAGACAGCACCTTCAGAGTGCTACTACTTCATTGCTCTATGCAGTAACTTCTGCAATTTGTGATTCTTATTTGTTCGCTGCTGATAATGCAGCTGATTTTGAGTCGTATGCTATTCTAGATGATTTGGAGGTAATGTAATGGAAAAACGTTCTGCAAAATACGAAGAGCTGATGGATGCTTTTAAGAATACTAAAGCTAAATATATGACTCTGGTAAAAGGCGCGGAGGCGTCTCATATGATGCTCGAACAGTACGCTGATCTCTGTGATTTGACAAAAATCAACGAAAGTTTAGATGCTATCCTGATGGAGGCAAAAGACAGACTGTCAGACTACGACGAGTATAACGAGGTGACAAGCGAAGCGATTTCACTGCTTAACTCCGTGAAAAGCGTCATTTACCTCTCGAGACATGTCTCTCGGAAATAAACCCAACATTTAAAGCCGGCATTAGCCGGCTTTTAAATATCGTAATGCTATCCGATATTAGTTGACTGATATGGTATAATTATGAAAAATAAGTGAGGTAAATATGGAAAAAACTGATTTCGATGTATTCTTGTGGGCGAACGAAATTGATGAAGTAAAAAACAACGTCTCGGCGGAGTTGTTTTTATTTAATAAAAACTATACACCGTATAAGATAAAGTATTCGGATAAACTGACTGGTGCGGTCAAATCGATGTTTATGCAAGAAGCGATACACTATATTATCGAAGAGGCGGATAAGGGACTGGAATGCCGTGAATATGAGAGGGCTGATGGTGAGGATAAAGTAATTTATCGTACTTCCCTGTCAAAGGTTGGGCGAGCGGAAACTTTAATCCATTTAATTGAAAATGAGTATAAAGATATTGATTACTTCACTGAAAATGAATATGATTTTAAGAAAGTAAAAGGTATTATTGCGAGATTTACCTATCCTGGCGAAGAAGGTATGAAGGCATTTTATATTGCAAAAATACTGCCAGCTTCTTCGGCGCTCAAAGGTGCTTCATCATGGGAAATTAACGGTGAATCGTTTGAACCGTTTTCAGCTGAAATTGCTCTAAAAATGCCAGATGATAACCAAGTAGCGATTGTAGATGGTAATATTATAGTATTTAACCAGGCAAAATTTGAGAATTTGTTCCAATACGACTACAAATCTCAAGTTATCGCCGAGGCTAAGGCAAAAGAATTGACTGAAAAATATAAGTTGTCGTTTGCAGAAGGTTTGACGCTTGATTCCCTCTTAGCGGATAAAAAACCGATTTTGAAGAAGGTGCAAGCGATGGACATTGCTGAAGAAATGCCGCAAGACAAGTTACTTGACTATGCAGATGAAATGCAGTTAGAGTTGATGACGGATGACGATGGTTCAATTATTATTATGGACGACAAAGACCTCACGATGTTTGTGAATTTATTGAATGAAGATTATTATGTTTCGCCAGTAAATGGCAAACGATACGAAATTAAGTCCAAAAAATTACTCGGTGAGCCAGATGGCGAACCGCCGAGAGGCTAATTAGCCGATTAATTAGGAAGTTCGAAATAAGCCTCATTGACGAAATTGGATTCGCCGAGAGTTTTGAAGGTTTTTTCTAAATCTTGTCGAGCGGCAAAAACGGAATCTTCGGGAGAAAGATCGGATTCGATTTTGGCATAATAACCAGATTTGCCATCGACTTTATCGAGGAAAATGAAGTTCCCTTCTCCCATTTTTAAATCTTGGCGACGACGGGAAACTTCAGCAATGGGCTTAAAGCCAAGTTGCAAGATGATGTTAACGATTTTTTCGTAATCTTTAATGACAGTTTCTTCGGCGATATCGACGCCGGAATCTTCGATGTGACGTTTTAAAATAAAGCAATATTTGGCGGGCTTATCGACGGAGCGCATTTCGGTGCGCATGATAAGACGAGGAAAATTAGCATGCGGTTTATAATTGCGTGGTACATAAATACGGTCATGTTGCCAGTAAATCTGTGAAAAATCAAGGTCGATGTCTGATAATTTCTTCTCAAATTCATCGCGGTTTTTCAGTTTACACTTTACTATGACTTTTCTCATACAATATATTATACCATATCTTGATAATGTTAGCAATCTATTCTGCGAAGGTCGATAATACGGGCCTCAACAGACTTAACTCCATTAAAATCATTTTCAGAGAGTTTAACCAGGAGTTCAATTTGATCAAATTCGGGATCAATTTGGAGCCATTTTTCTGGAGCATAAAAAGCGATGGCTTTGAGATATTTTCCCTGTTTGTCACGGAGATCGAGTCTTAAGTGATTACGTTCGGCTCCCATGCGAGTAAGGCCAGTTACTTGGATATTTTTAAGATGAAAAATCGGTTCTTCGTTACCTGGCCCATACGGCTCTAATTGTTTTAACTCAGTTAGCAAATCGAGAGTGAGCTCAGAAAAATCAGTAACTTCTAAGTCGGCGTGTTGTTTTAGATACTCTTTTTGATTGGTGAGATGGAGGCTACGATAGTATTCGTTAATTTGTTCACGAAAACTATAAAGTTTCTCGCCAGCAACTCGAACACCGGCAGCTCCGGCGTGGCCGCCGCCACCAATAATACTATCTTTAGTGAAATTGAGTGCATCGGCAAGATTAAAATCACCAAAGCTACGACCTGAGCCCTTAAAAACATTATTGCCAACATCGGTGAGAACAAAAGCGGGTTTCATATATTGCTCAACTAAACGACCGGCAACAATGCCAAGTATGCCCTCATGCCAGTTGCCAGTTTCAATAATAACTGGATCGTCGCTGATTCCGCGTTGGGTGATTTCACGAGTAGCGGCAATTTGCTCGGTTTTGCGTTTTTTGTTCAATACTTCTAGTTTCTCGGCTAGAGGAGCGGCATCAATAGGTGTTTTGGCACGGAGGAGATTAAGGGCTAAATATGCAGTGTCGAGACGACCAGCAGCATTGAGCCGTGGACCAATTTGAAAACCAATCGATTCAGAATTAATGCTTTTTACCCCTGATCTAAACATTAATTCAGCTAGGCCTGGACGACGCGTTTTCGATAACACTTTGATGCCATAATAACCAAAAATACGATTCTCTCCTATTAAAGTCATGCTGTCACAGATGGTGCCAAGCAATACGAGATCAAGTAGCCATTTCTCTTGACCACTTTTGATGAGATTCTGCTTGGTGAGAGCTTGAGCAACTTTGAAAGCTACACCAACGCCTGCTAAGTTTTGAAGTTCTTCAGTAGGGTAGTCTTTACGGTGGGGATTGATTACTGCGATAGCGTTAGGCATCGTTTCAGCAGTTTCGTGGTGATCGGTAACAATGGTGTCAATCCCGAGAGTGTTCAACTCATCAATAATAGTGTGATTATGAGAGCCGCAGTCGACTGTTATAACTAGTGTTATCCCCTGTTCTTTGGCTTTAGTGATGAGTTTTGGGCTCATACCGTAACCATCAGCAAAACGATCTGGCAACATGATAATGATATTATCTGGGTTGACATTGGCGAGGATTAAGGTTTGCTCCATCACAGTACTAGCAGTGACGCCGTCAACGTCATAATCGCCATAAATGAGGATTTTTTCGGATTTTATGATGGCTTTTTTAATACGCGAAATAGCTTTGTCCATACTAAAAAGTAAAAATGGGTCTAAGCTGCCATCATATTTTGGATGTAAAAAATCTGTGGTAAAATGGCGATTTTTTAGTAGCTGTTCAAAAATTTTACTCAATTTATACCCCTGTTAACCAATAGTTTTGGATGGCTTATTGCCTTTTTGACTTTTGATTACAATACTTTGCAATTCTTTCAAAATTGGGAAGCTTTTGTTAGTTTGGTAGATTTTGGTTTTACCTTTTTTAGTGACGATAAGAAAGTTACCTTCTGCCATGCGCTCCAGTTCTCTTTGGATGTTGCCTGGATCTTCTTTAATCAACTTAGCCAAACCCCTAACGTGAGTTTTGAAGTCTGGATACTTGGCAAAAACTACTAGTATTTTTCGACGCACCCTTGATGTAACAAATAATTCTAACATATTACCTCGCTTTAACTCTGATTATTATAGCATAGATTCTGTAAAAATTACAACAATATAATCTGAGTATTATTTACCTCTGTATAAGTTCGCTCTTCGATCGCGTCATGTAATTATTGATATTTTTTCATACGGATTTTTTCGCTACACCCACCGCCCTCGCTCAAAAATCCTAAAAAATATCAATAATTATTTGGCTCGCTCTATGCTCACTTATACAGAGGTGAATAACATCGTGATATAATAGTTATATGTTTTATGAGGTAATACCGGAGGGGAAAACAGAGGAGCTGACTTATAGTTTTGATGGTTCCCTACTTCCTGGTCAAATCGTGACGGTGCCGATAGGTAAACGTGTAGTGCCTGGTGTGATTCTTAAAAAAGTTGCGCAACCTGAATTTAAAACAAAAACAATTTTGAAAGTTTTGTATTCAAAGCCATTACCGCAACATTTGATGGAAGTTGTGCGATTTGTGCATGATTATTACTTGGTACCATCTGGACAGACATTATCATTGATATTGCCGCGTGGAATAGAGAAAAAGCGACGAAAAACCGAACAAATGTTCGGAAAAATTAACAAGGATAAAATGGTTACGAAATCGCCATTGATTCGCCTTAATACTGCCCAAAAAAATGCCCTAGAAGGCCTCCAAAAGGCTCCAGAAGCCACGAAACTGCTGTATGGCGTTACTGGTAGTGGTAAAACAAATATATACCTCAAAATGGCTGAAAATGCGTTAAAACGGCATTTATCGACCATAGTTTTAGTGCCTGAGATTGCTTTGACGAGTCAACTGGTCCAAGTTTTTGAGGAAGTGTTTGGGGAAAGAGTAGTTTTGATTCATTCTGGTCAAACTGAAATAGAAAGGCATTTAATCTTTGAGCGGGTGTTGGCAACGGAAGAGCCATTGATAATACTCGGGCCCAGATCAGCTTTATTTGCTCCTGTTTCTAATTTAGGGTTAATAATTATTGACGAAGAGCATGAGGGAACTTATTATCAAGAAAATGCGCCAAAATATTCAGCAATCAGAGTGGCGAGTTTGATGGCAAAAACCACAGGCGCTTCCCTGATACTAGGATCAGCTACACCGACAGTGGAAGATTATTATTTGGCATCACGTCAAGGGGCAGTAATAGCTTTAACAAAGAAGGCGAAAACTGCGGCTGTGCAACCAGAAGTGAAGATAATCGATTTTAAAAAGAGGGAGAATTTCGGAAAAAATAAGTATTTTTCCAATTCCCTACTTTCTGCAATTTCAAACAATCTGGAAAAGGGGCGACAAACATTGATTTTTCATAATCGACGGGGGTCAGCGCCACTAACAATCTGTGAAAGTTGCGGAGAAGAACTATTGTGTCCGAATTGTTATCTACCCCTGACGTTACATGCAGATAACTATGTTTTACATTGCCATACGTGTGGTTTTTCCGAACCGGTGCCCTCTTCGTGCCCAAAGTGTGGAGCTCCTGGACTAATTCATAAAGGTTTTGGGACAAAATTGCTTGAATCTGAGTTAAAAAAGCTATTCCCCAGAGCCAAGGTACGACGTTTTGATGGCGATAACAAAAAAGGCGAGGGTCTAGAGGCGGTCTATTCTGAAGTGAGAGATGGCGAAATTGACATACTGGTTGGTACGCAGACACTAGCAAAGGGGCTAGATTTGCCAAAATTATCTACTGTGGGGATAGTACAGGCGGATGCGGGGTTGTCACTCCCTGATTATATGGCGGAAGAAAGGACTTTTCAGCTGCTAACACAGGTGATTGGTCGGGTAGGGCGAGGGCATTTGGAGGAGGCTGAGGTATTTATCCAGACATTCCGGCCAGAACACCCGGTATTAAAATTTGCGGCTAATGAAGACTATCTGGGGTTTTATAATTATATGATTGATCGAAGGAGAAAAGCAAAGTTCCCTCCTTTTAGATTTGTTGCAAAACTCACTATTACTATGAAAACGGAAGCAATAGTACTACGAAAAGTGAGAGAACTAGTTACTGTGCTCTCTCGAGATTCTGGGTTGATGGTATCGCCACCGCAGCCAGCTTTTCATGAGAGGACTAGTAGAGGATACACTTGGCAAATAGTTATCCGAGCTAAATCGCGAAAAACATTGCTTGAGGTATGTTCAAATATAGATAAAAATTTCCGCGTTTCCCTCGATCCGCCTGGGCTGTTGTAAGTTAAGTTAATTTGAGACTATCTACGATATCTGTGATTAGCTTCATATCTTCAATAACTTTGGCTTTTTCTTTTGCTTCATCAACAGGAAGAGCAGAATCTGGAGGTTCAAAGGAATTATTGTGATCGTTAAGTCCAACGAACATTTTGTTGCCCATAAAATAAAGAGCGACTTTGTAGCAATATCTGTCAGCAAAGCGTTCGACAGCTTCGATAAAAGCAGGATCTAAGATGTAAAAGGCCTCAAAACCATCTTCGGCATAGGCATAAAATAACCTATTAAAACGTACTGATTCTGTTTCAATAGGGCTAAGTCCAGCTTCGATAATGGGCTTCTTAAAGAACTGATCTGCGATAGTCGGCAGGATGGCTACTCGGCGAAGGACTTTCTTATGAAATGTAAAGATTAAAAAACGACCTTTAAACATAGTATCGGAACGAGTGTTTACTGCGACTGGATCAAATTCGTCGGCATAATCTTCGTATCGTTTTTTTAGAATTTCAACATCGGATTGAGTAAAGCTGATGCTTTTATATTTTGCGCTGACGAGATCATTAGCATAATAATCGTCGCCGACGTCAATTAATCCAGTACGTCTTAGAGTTTGGATATCAATGCCTTGATTATGGTCATATTCGATATTATTAAATATGGCCTGAAGTTGATATTGAACAAAATAGGCTTTGTAAGCTTTTTTATATTGCAAGTACATTTTTGATCTCAAATGAGGATCTTTGATGTCTATGATCTTGTCGTTGTAAAATTGGCGACTTTCTTCTACATCTTTGAATTCCATATTGTTATTTTATCATATTAACGATGAATCAAGCATTTTACAGAGGTAAAATATTGTGGTATAATAGATTTATGAAAATCATTACGACGCCAGATGGACGCCTGAGGGAGAAATCGGAAAAAGTTCGAAAAATCGACGATGAAATTCGTGGAATTATTGCTGATATGCGCAAATTATCACTGGATTGGGAATCTAAACATCCCTATGAGCTATCAGCAGCGATGGCAGCGCCTCAGATGGGGGTTTTGAAACGCATTATTATTATTCGTGATGATATGGAAGACAAGAAAAACGCTTCTTTTACAGCGCTGATTAACCCAGAGGTGATTAAGGCTGAGGGCAAAATCGAAAAAGATTATGAAGGATGCTTATCAGTTCCCTCAATATATGGGATGGTGCCACGTGCGACAAAAGTACGAGTAAAGGCTAAGTTGGAAGATGGAACAGAGGTACGAATTAAGGCAACGGATGAAATGGCGCGTACGCTTCTGCATGAAATTGACCATCTGAATGGAATACTATTTATAGATCATATTAAAGGGGTAAAAGATGCATTTTATGAAATGAATGATAAGGGTGATCTGATCCCTGTCGATTATGATTCTAAGATTGCTAATAACAAAAAACTCTGGGGTGAGGATTAGCTTAGATGGCAGAAAAAGTAATTTTTCTTGGGAACGGACCTCTGGCAGATTATGCATTAGGGGTGATTGAACAGTCTTGTAAAGTAGTTTTTCATGCACGAACCAAAGAAGATTTAGTAAAGGTTTGTGAGATTAAGCGTGAAAATCCAGAGGCGCACGGAATACTAGCATCGTTTGGGGTGCTAATTAAATCTGATGTGCTAGAATTATTTGAGCCAGAAGGGATTTTAAACATTCATCCTTCCCTTTTACCACTTTACAGGGGTGCTTCACCTATCGAGAGCGCTATACTAGCTGGTGATACTGATTTTTCGGTATCTGTAATGAAGCTAGTAAAAAAGATGGATGCTGGACCGATTTATTATCAAGAAACTTTGAAAGGGCTACCACTTTGTAAAAATGATATTTACAAAGAATTAGCTGAAACAGGGGCAAAATGGGTAGTTTCGCATCTGGATAATTTGTCAAAACCAATTTTACAAGATGACACTAAGGCAACATTTTGTGGGAAGTTAGAAAAATCTATGGGAGTTCTAACTCCAGAAACTGATACGGCAAAGCAAATATTTCGCAAAATCGTGGCTTTTCAAGGGTTTCCAAAAGCAAAATATACGTTCTACGGCATAAATTGCATCATTTTAGAGGCGCATGTATTAAAGTCGGGTGAAAAGGCGGCTCTTTTAATTCCCTGTGCTGACGGAGCTGTAGTAGCGGTTGATAGACTACAGCCAGAGGGGCGCAAGGCGATGGATGCGAAAGCATTTTTGAATGGATATAAGAAATAATACGATTACAGACTTGTTTTCTTGAGGCGGATAACCATGTCGACTTTGCGATTGGCGTAATACGAATATTCTTTTTTGTATTTGCCACCTTGAGAACCCCAAGAGTTAAAAATTGGGTTACCTTTTTTATTAAAGCCCATAAATACCATAATATGATTGCCATTATTGGGGTTCCAGCCCACGATATCACCGACTTTTAGTGTATTCTTGAGTTGTTTAACTGATTTGTGAGGGTAAAAAACATCGAAAGTATTTTTATGCTTTTTGATGTGATCTTTAGCGGTTCCAGTAAGTTTGCCACTTTGACCAACCCAAACATATGTGTTTTTAGGAATAACACCAAGACGTTGCAACGAGGTTGACACATAAGTGATGCAGGTACCGGCGGTTTTAGACCTGCTAAAATCTGATTTATAATTAGCTCCGTATTTGGCATTTTTCATATAATCAAGTTGTTTTTTCATTGCATCGAACCACTTGCTAAGGTCTGTTTCTTTTGTTTTTTCAGTTTTCTTAGTTTTACTTGAAGACGAGGTGGAAGATTTTGTTTCTGTTTTTTTAGCCTCTTCATCAGCCTTGATTTGAGCTAATTCTTCATCAGAGATTGTACTGCAACTAGTATTATTCAAAAGACCACCTGGAAGTAAGAATTGAACTCCTGCGTAAAGTACCGCATATGCAATTAGACCAATGACAATTTCAAGCATTCTGTTTTTAGCTTTCTTTGTTTGTTCTGTACTGTCTTTTGCAGTAAGATATTGAATACCCACAATAGTAACGCCGATAATAGCGAGAAGCCCTATACCAATAGAGAGAATATCAATGACGAGATTCAGAATAGTGTAAACTCCACATCCATTGTCGTCATCTTTGATATTACCAAAAAAATTCGTCTCTACTATATTTGAAGAGTCAGCAAAAACGTTTTGTTGGAATAATAATGGCAAGATTATTGCAAATGCAAAAACTATGATTGCAAAAACCTTAATGATTTTACACTGACAGGATGCTTGGAGCTTAGTATTGTTGTGCATTATATCTTTATTATAACTTAAAATGATGTTTTATATAAATAGGGGTCTTTTACTGAACTCCGTGAGTGATGAAAAAGATGATAACCCTAATAAGATATATAATGAACGCTGCTGCAATACTTTTAGCAATACTTTTGATTCTTTTTTCCTTTGGTGTTTTTACAATCGTAAATTGAGAAAAACTAAATACCATTAGAAGTGCACCAATAAACGACATAAAACCTGGTAATTCATCACAGAAATTTCCGCCCATGCATTCACCATCAAAAACCATCATGAGAAGGCTCATTGGCAAGGCAATTACAAATATGATTATTTGGAACACTAATAAAATATCTTCGGCTATACTTTTTTTATTCTCTTTTGGCATTTCTTGTAGTAATTGAGGCATTTTAAGCATCTACTCCGACGAGACGAGCGCGATTAGCGCGGATTTCGTTTTTCATTTCTTCGATAGTGCGGTTAACGATCTCACGATAATCTGGGCGATTTTTTTCGAGCCATTTGGCGGCTTCTCTGGGGTCGGTAATCATATCAAATTCATTAAGCTGTGTTTCGGTGAGCCCTTTAGAAATACGTTCGCCAATGCGAATTTCAAGCTCTTCTTGAATATAAGCTAAGAATTTCTGTTTTTGGTCTTCTGGCATTGCCGAAAGGCCCATCTCTTGTAAAAATCTTTCGTCAAATTGCATTGATAATTCTCCTTGTGATTATTATAGCACGCAACAAATAGACTACAAAGTGCGTTTTTTGGATTCGCGGGTAAAGAAGACTAAACGATCATTAATTTGAAGGTCGATTTTGGATTTGGTCTTGAGTGCTAGGCCGCCAGTCTCACCGGCAATGAGTTCTTTGGCGTCAATCTTCTCTTTTTGGACGGAGGTGACCTCAGCTTCACCTAGAAATCTCTTATTGCGGATAATACGAACAAGGTAGCCTGGCTTAACGTTCCCAGTCAATACTTCGCCACCAGCGATAATGCTGGTTTTTTCGGTGCGGAAGACACCGAGAACTTTGAGTTCGCCTTGGTCTTCTTCGACAATTTCGGCATCAAGTAGATTTTCCATTTCATGTTTAGCGTCATCGAGTAATTCGTAAATAACTTTATAGGTACGAATCGGAACATTGTCACGCGCTGCCATTTTACTAATATTGATTGGAACGGAGACATTAAAACCATAAATGACGGTATTATCACCGGCAGCCATATAGACATCATTTTCGTTGATATCACCTACGCCAGTAGAAACAATATTGAGAGTAATTTCGCCTTTAGTATCGATTAGTTTTAGTGAATCTACCACAGAAGTGACTGAACCAAGTACGTCGCCTTTGATAATGACATTGAAGGTCTTAGTGTTATCAGCGACGTTCATCATGCGAAGAAGATCTGAACTGGTAACATTAGTATCGGCAGATTCAGAGGCGGCCGCTTGAGCATTGAGAAGCGACATTTTACGAGCAGTTTTTTCATCTTTGACCTCAGTGAATCGGTCACCGAAGCTAGGTAATTCTTTGAAACCAGTAATGGTAACTGGGGTGGATGGAGTAGCTTTGCCTTTAGGTTTGCCTTTAAAATCCAACATAGTTCTGATTTTGCCATAGGTTGGGCCCGCTACGATGAATTCACCAGTTTTTAATTCTCCGCCGGTAACGAGTAAGTTAACTACGGAACCCTTACCGACCTCCATGTGGGATTCGATAACCAAACCTTCCGCTGGAATATCAACATCGGCTTTGAGCTCTTCAATGTCGGCAGTCAGAATAATCATATCAAGAAGCTTATCAAGATTTTGGTTGAACTTAGCGGAAATTGGTACCATTACAGTATCGCCGCCCCATTCTTCTGGCTGCAGACCATGTTGAGAGAGATCTGCCATAGTACGATTAATATCAGCGCCGTCGCGGTCTATTTTGTTGATGGCAACGATAATTTTAGCATTGGCAGTTTTGGCGAAATTAATCGCTTCGACTGTCTGAGGTTTAACACCGTCATCTGCTGCGACCACAATTACTACAATATCAGTAAGCATAGCGCCGTGTTGACGAATTGCCGCAAAAGCTTCGTGCCCTGGGGTATCAAGAAAAGTGATGAGTCTATCGTTGTGTTTTAGCTGATATGCTGAAATATGCTGAGTAATGCCACCAGCTTCGTCTTCGACGGTTTTCTTATTCAATAGGGTATCAAGAAGAGTAGTTTTGCCATGGTCAACGTGGCCCATAACTGCAACAACTGGAGGGCGAGATACGGCTTTGTCAGATAATTCCCTGCGGAAATCGGAAGTTTTAGTAGAAGTATTTTTACGTTCCAATTTAACATTTTTGAGACCCAATTCATCGATAATAATACTGGCGGTTTCGAAATCTAGACGCTGATTAATGGTAGCAACGATACCGTTTTTGAAAAGAGTGCCAATTAATTCGGTCACAGAAAGGCCTAGGGCTTTAGAAAGCTCGTCTACAGTGATAGATCCAGCAATTTGGATTGTTTTTTCTTCCATCCTTCTCCTTCCTGTAATTAATAAAAATAACGAAAAAAATTAATAACTCACTTAATTTTATCACATTTTGGGAAAATATGCTATAATAAGGGTATTCCCCTGTAGCTCAATGGTGGAGCAAGAAGCTGTTAACTTCGAGGTTGCCAGTTCGAGTCTGGCCGGGGGAGCCAATTTGAAGTTTTTGACAACGTTGATAGCGTTTCGAAAGGCTCTAACAGATGAAAGTTGAGCCTTTTTTGATTTATTTCAAGGTTCGAAAATAATAGTTTCAAAATCTTGTTTTTTTGCTCTGGTTTCGAATTTTCAAATAGAACACGTGCCTTTGATGCTAATTCTAATAGATATGAACGGCTTACATCGAAACTTCTGTCATTGTTTGTTAGTTCCATCAACTTATCGTCCAATTCACTGATTTCCGTTTCAATCCTTGTTGCAATTTTGTCATAGTCATCCACAGTAATACGACCACTCAACCTATCTTCATATAGGATTTCTTTCTTCTTGGTAGCACTTTCAATACTTTTGCGGACCTCTTCGATAGCATTACGGTAGTATAGTTGAATATTGTCGTGCTTTTTCTTCAAATCCTCTATCAACTCATCTATGATAGTCTGGCTTATACATATTTTATCTAGAACAGAGTAAACTTGCGACAGGACTTCTGCTTCGGATGCGTGATTTCCACATTTTCCCTTTGCTTGCGAGCATTTTACATAGATATGCCCTTTTTTGTAATATGAACTCATACTGCATCCACACACCGCACACTTCAGTATCCCATTAAAAGCAAAGTGATACTTCGTGTCTGACTTATTCTTTGCCAGTTTGTCGCAACAGTTTCTTCTTGCTTGAACCTTATCATATGTCATTTTGTCGATGATTGGTTCATACTTATGCTGGTATAGATTGCCATTGTATCGCATAACGCCGTAATAGAATGGGTTGTCCAATATGCCTTCTACAACACTTTTAGAAACAGGCTTTGGATGCTTTGTGTTGCTGGTCATCCCTTCGCTTCGCATTATCTTGGCAATACTTCTAAATGTTTCGCCCTTAAGCCTTAACTCGAAGATTTTTTCGATATACTTTCGTCGTTCCGGGTCTGGAACGATATCTTTTTTGCCGTCTGGTAAGTCAATGTTGATATACCCTATCGGTGCTTTACCAGGAAATTCGCCATCGTGAAGTTTTAGTTCAATCTTACGTTTTACATTGTCGGAAATTGCGGCCGAGTAGTATTCGCCGAATACCATTCCCATACCTAGCCTAGTTTTGTCGCACGCAGGTGAGTTCTTATGAAACACCAAGCCATCGGATGGGAAATGTAGTTCCAGTTTTCCATCCTTTACCCTGTCTTTTAATATTCTTACTACTTCAGATGATGCATCACGAGTAAAACGGTCAATTTTATCAAAAACCACCACCATCTCACCTTCGAAGTGAGCAATTTCATCTACTATTTCCTGAAATTTTCTGCGGTCTTCTTTATAGGCTGTTTCGTCGAAACTTTCCAGAGTAGCATCAAGACCAAGTTGCTCGGCATACTCTCTTAACCTTAATTCTTGAGCAGGTAGTGCATCAACCTGACTAGGGTCCGAAACACGTGCTATCAAGATTGCTTTCATACCTTTATAATTAGTTTTCTTATTTAGGTTCATCCTTTTATTCCTTTTACTTACTTACTATTATATAACATTACTTAACAATATATACCAATATTATAGCAGAAGAAAGTATTTTTTCATCTTGGTTGGCTCTTTTCTTTTTATCGCATCGCTTATTTTTATCAAAACTTTTAAGTTGCTATCCTCTGGCAGTGGAAGGATGCTCTTGGGTATTCGATACCAAGCCCTGTTTCCTAGCCGTTTTTCGATGAGATTTCTAGCATTTCTTCCGTCATCTGAACTAGACATAAGAGCGTAATAACCAAGACTAGCCAAAAGGTTCATAGGTCTAACATTGTCGTTTGCCAATAATTTAACTAGGATGTTTTCGGGTTTACTAAAGTCCAACTGTGCCTTCGGAATTTTGCTTAAAATTTTTTGCCAATGATACTCTATTATTTTTCTTGAAATATCAGATGAAAACAACTTTCCAAATGTTAGGTCATCGGACGGTATGTTTACCTTTTCCAACATAGAACGTATCTGTTTCTTACTATTTAGCCTTACCTCGATGCGAAGGACAGCCAATTTCGTGTTGGCATTAAAGGCATCGATAAGATTCTGCTGTATTAAACCATCTTTTTCATACGCTCTTTTTGGGCTTTTTATACTCTGTTTTAGGTCCTCAATCTTATCATAAAGTGCAATATCTAATCCGTTCGTGTGTATGTGAAAAATGGTTCCTCGAATAGTCTATCTTCGATACTTCCAGTTTTTCAATTTGACACGTGAATAGCCACAAAGATTTCATTTCCCTTAATACCCCGGATAAGGTCTTTAAGACAACCGGAAAATCCTCATCCGTCAATTCATCGAAATTATTATTAAACACTAATTTTGGGATGGAAAACTCAACTGCAAGTTGGTATGACTTACCACCACCTCGCACTGGTCTTTCGATGTAGGTGAGTCTTGGGTAATACTTCCCGGTTTCCTTCATTTTTGCCGTTGGATTGTATATGCCCTGTATCACGCCCTTTGCTCTTTCCCTGAAAAGTTGGAAGTCTAGGTCGCTTCCTCTCAATGGTTTAGACAAGTTCATAGTCAGTTTTACCGTATCTATCATCATTACTTCTTTCAAATAATTCACTGCATTTTCTGATAATTGCCTCTTCAATCTGCTTTGCACAAATCGAATTTATGGGGTGAAAAACGTTAAAGGGCTTCGTGCCTACTCGCTTTGTCGGATAAAGAATCCTATAAGAGCCGTCAAGGCGTGTGTAGACGGCGATTGAGCCTAGATATATGTTATTATCAATTACAACGCTTGCGAACGCTACAAGCCCATCCTGTGGCTTCACAGGGCATATTTTTACTTCACCTACTTTCATAATTCTTTGCCTTATTACTGTTTTCCTCGTCAAAATCCACTTCTATTAGAGCATCAAGAAGAGCGACCAGCCTTTCTTTTTGTTCTTTAGGTAATTCAGGATTTTTCATAGCCCAAATATACAAAAATAGACTCTGCACAATTTCATACAGAGTTTACAGAGATAAAATCGCCGGTTTTGTTTTATTTGAATAATTTGGGGTTCAAAATATAGGTGTTTTTACCGCTCTGAATAATCAACTTGTCGCCTCGGTTCATCACTTCCATAAATCGATTGTTAATATTGCGAACTGATTGATATACCTTATTCTGAAATTTTCTGCGTTCTTTCTTGCTCAACTCAAACCAACCTATCGTTGGATTACATCTATGGTAAAAATCAATTACTTCGTAGGCGTGTGTTTTACCAAAGTTCTTTCTACTAAAAAATGTATACAGTATAACCGATGCTATTCCGCCTCTAAACTTGATATATTTTCCATCAACCTCTAGGGTGGAGTGGCTATTATCGATAAAACCTATGCTAGTTATTTTTGCCGGTATAGAATAACCTTCTTTGAGCGAGGTAATCTCTGCCAGAATTGCTTTCTGGTTTTCCTTAATATTTGATACCTCTGCCATAATTTCAATGTTGGCAGAGTTTTTGTATATTATGCCATCAGCATCGTTCCGCTCTTCCACTTCGGCAGACATAGAAACCAAACAGGATGCCCCATCTTTTATTGATTCTATTTTTGAAATATCCTTCGCAGTGCCATCTTCTATCTCATAAACTGATATGACCTTATTCAGCGTGATTGCAAAATCAGCGTCGGGTTTCTGGGATGTTGTGATGTCGAATTTTAAACCATTAAGGTATTCTGAAAGGCGAATCCATAATTCTTGTGTTGGCAGTAATGAAGTTTGAATGGTTTTAGCGATTTTATCATAATCAGATGAAATTTTTGCGTTTGCAAAGTATTTGTTTTGAACTTCAGCAATAGCCTGAAAAACACGTTGGAGTTTAGAAAATTGGGCAGGTATTTCGCTCAACTGATTGTTGTCCTCTGGTTGTGGGTTTACATCTTTCGAATCTGTCATTAAATTCCTCGTAGTCTTTGATAATTATTGTATAATAAAAGTATGAAAAGTGAGAAAGATTTACCTGAATATCTTACCCTACAAGAGGTAAGTCGGATGCTGAAAGTTCATCCGAACACGCTTCGGGCGTGGGATAAAAACGGCACTTTAAAGGCGGTCAGAATTGGTGTAAAACGTATCAGAAGATACCAAAGAACCGATGTTGAAAATTTCATTTCAAAATCAATGTTATAATTGAAATATTAACAATTTAAAACATAAGGAAAAGCAAAGCCATATGAAAATAGTATCACTATTTACAGGGGCAGGAGGCTTGGACCTTGGTTTCGAAAAGGCTGGTTTTACCGTCATTTGGGCAAATGAGTTTGATAGTAAAATCTGGGAAACCTTCGAGCATAACTTCCCCCACGTCAAACTAGATAGAAGAAGTATAACTGATGTTTCGGTCGATGAAATCCCAGATTGCGATGGTATGATTGGCGGACCACCTTGCCAGAGTTGGAGCGAGGCAGGTGCTGGTCGTGGGATAAACGACGAGCGTGGTCAACTATTTTACGACTATATCCGCATTATTAAAACAAAACAGCCAAAGTTCTTCCTCGTAGAAAACGTTTCCGGAATAATTAGTTCCAGACACAAGAAATCATTTGAGGGATTTTTGAAAGAATTTGCTGGCTGTGGCTATGAGATTAGTTGGAAGTTGGTCAACGCAAACGATTACGGTGTTCCGGAGGACCGTGAGAGGGTCATTATTGTTGGTTTCAGGAGGGATTTAAAAAAGAAATTTGAGTTCCCAAAGCCGTTGAAGAAAAAACCAACACTAAAGGATGCTATTGGCGACTTGCCAGAGCCAATTCCGGCATTGGAAAAGAATAAGACCAACGGTAAACTCAAAATATTAAACCACGAGTATATGATTGGCGGTTTTTCACCTATATATATGTCGAGAAATAGGGTTAGAGGATGGGATGAACCATCGTTTACGATACAGGCTGGCGGTAGACAAGCCCCAATTCATCCAAAAGCACCGAAGATGGTAAAGGTTGGCAAAGACAAGATGAAATTCGTGGAAGGACACGAGGATGAGTATAGGCGTTTAAGTGTTAGGGAGTGTGCCAGAATACAAACTTTCCCTGATAAATATGAGTTTCTCTACACTGATATTGCGAATGCTTACAAGATGATTGGGAATGCCGTTCCAGTGAACTTGGCATTTGAATTAGCAAAAAAAATAAAGGAGGACCTAGGTGAAAAATAATAACGTTAATATTCTATCTGCTTTTGCAAACTTGGTCATCGGCAGGCAAACTTCCCTTTCTAATGCCTCTAAATCCCACAATACGATGAATAGGATGGGCGAAGGGTTAGAAGAATATGTAAAAGATTTATTCTGCAATTCTTTTAATTTGTCCGGCGAAGATAAAATAGTCAAACATAGCCAGCATTTTTCCTACACCGGAAACCAAAACAATCCGCCAGACATTATGTTGCGTGGTGGTGATGCTATTGAGGTCAAAAAGATTGAAAGTCAGAACTCGCAACTAGCCCTTAATAGTTCTTACCCAAAAGATGTCCTTCATTCGGATGACCCAAGAATCAACGAGAGATGTAAGTCTTGTGAGGAATGGGATGAGAAAGATATGTTCTACATCGTTGGGCATATTAACGGCGATGGTAGTGCTAAAAGCCTAGAACATATGTGGATGGTTCAGGGTAAATGTTATGCGGCCAACAGAGAGATTTATACCGAAATCAGTAATACTATCTCTTATGGCATAAATAATATCCCAGATGTCGAATTTGCCGAAACAAATGAACTTGCTAGGATTAACAAAGTTGACCCATTGGGTATTACTTATCTTCGAGTGCGTGGTATGTGGGGTATCGATAATCCTACGAGCGTATTCCAATACCTATCGCAATCCAAAGATAAAATGGCAAACCTATTATTGTTAACTGAAAAATATAATTCTTTCCCGGAAGAAAGTAGGAATCAAATTGAGGATTTAGCCAGAGATGGCAAGTTAATAATATCGGATGTCAAAATCAAGGACCCGAATAACCCGGCAGATTTGCTCGAAGCAAAGTTGCTTTCTTTAGAGTAGTTGCTAATCAAGCCCTAGTTCAATGCTAGCATCGTATCCCTGGACAATATCTATTACCTTTTCTGCAATCTTTATGTCTTTTTTCGATTGCTTAACATAGTTGTAAGCAATTCGTTGTATTATTGAGAAACCAGAATCATTGTAGTTATCAAAATCTGATTCCTTCATAAGTGAAAATTGTTTTACCCAATATGCTACTTCTTTTTTCATCTTTACTTTATGGTTAATCTCGTTTTCCATCACTTGATAATCCTTTCCTGTTGATATAATATTACTTTTACTTCCTCGAGTTTTTCCGGGTCATATGAGAATAAGGCTGTTCGAAATGTGTCCGCCAAAGGGAGCCAAAACAGGCACGTGAACCCCCCTTCATGTGCCTATTTTGGTATAGGACCGATAGAACTGTATGTGCTAACGAGCTACGCAACGGACAGAATGACCATAATAGCGGTGGCCCCAAACTGTGTCTAGGTAACCATCTACGGCATAATCTACACCCCAGCCATTATCCGCATCCTTTATTTCTGATGCCCAAAAGCTACCGTCACTACCGAGATAAGTCAATACACCGCCGTCAAAATATCCGGTAATCGGTAACAGGAGTGGACTTAGCCACATTGCGTCATCACCGCTTTTTGAGGTTGTGGTATATCCATATTCTCCCCACATATCAAAGAAATCATTCCTGCCTGGCAAAGTCCAATTCGCTGGGCAAATCGATTGGTTGGATGATGTTTCGCTCTCACTATACACGGAAGCATCGTTAGTAGCATTAGTTGCTGCAAAATTGTAATAATTTCCCAAGTGATACTGTGGTATACCAGTATTGTTAATATAATTTGCAAATGGATTCTTAGATTCATCACAATTGAATTTTTTCGTTACACTATCCCATGTACAATCGTAAAAGTATGCATCCCAATCAGACCAATCGCTGAGATTGCCATTCCAATAATAATCGTCTGGATCGTAAGATGTCGGGGCGGTATCAGAGTGTACCCAGTCATCTCCGCTGGTAACAGTGCTATTAGCTGGTTGCCAAGTTGCGTTTGCCGGTAAATCGGTGTCTTCACTTGTATATATGACATTTGCTTTTAAATCTAAATCTAGGTTTTGCATCATCCAAATTCTACCATCCCTCATCTTGGATACCGTATAAACTTTGCTGTCTCTTTTGTCTACGGCCTCCACTGGAGTATCTACTTCTAAATCATTTCCCCATTCGGTTACGTTTTGTAGATAAAGAACTGAGGGGTTTGCAACAGCTATATAGTGGATGGTCGCACCAGTATAAGTACCATAATCTAAATCTGGAGTAACATAAGTTGCAAAATAGAGATTAGTAGTATCTCCTGCCGTTGTGGCTTCTGTAGTTTCTTTAATAGTCATTGGATTGCTAATATCGGTAGGAAGCCCCACAAAAACTTCACTTTCTTGATCAGCAGGGCTCGTTAATGCAACGCCCCAAGTATTGTCAGCTAATTTGGTTGTAGAAGTCGAAGGGGTGAGACTAGAGACTTGGTCTGCAGATGCTTCTGACACTAGGTCAGCATTTTCTACATAAGCACTGAGGGTGTAGCCAGCTTCTGTGGCCGAATTGACGGTCACCGTACTAGTAGCCATAGCATATACTGGTTCATCGGTGAGCTCTACATTAATATCTACATCGTTTGTAGAGATTGAAATGGTATTAGAATTATTTGTCCCAACATCAGCATGAGCAGAAAAGTGACTGTCATTTGATTTTAAAAATCCAAAAACAGTAAAGGCAGTTAATAATAGCATTAGCCCGGTTGTCATGGTTAAGAAGTGCCGATTTGATTTATCAGAAGATGATTTTTTCACCTTTTTCATTCTGTTGTGATATATAGCTGCGACTACAATAGCAAATATCGTTATTAATAAAATAGCTACTATCCCGCCAATAACAGGTGTTACTACACCGCCATTATAGTTATCCGTAGTAATCGTACCAGTATTCGGTGTAACTGCAGAATCGTCTCCGCCAGTATCTGGTACTACTGGATCTTCTGGTTTAATAACATTTACAGTGATTTGGTTCATAAAAATTAATCCCTTTCTATTTTGCAAGTTCAAAAAGTACTTCTATGAATTGCAAAACCCTTCTTTATATGACCTATCATTATGCTTATGATTATATATCATAAATAAAAGTGAAGTCAAGCATTAGTTTCCGAGGATAATTCTAAATAATCCGAGTGAGGCAGCTAACATGATGAGGCCAGCGGTGAGAACGCCAGCGATAATAGCCACCATGGTCTTTTTAAAATCTAGGTTAAGGATAGAGGCAGCGAGAGTACCGGTCCAAGCGCCTGTGCCTGGCAGGGGGATAGCAACAAAGAGAAATAATGCAAAATAAGTGCCGTAGTTCCCTGCTTTTTTGAGGAGTTTTTGACCGCCTTTTTCACCTTTTTTAAGACAGAAATTGCAAAATTGTTTGAATGGTTTCCATTTTTGTTTACTACCCCAATTAAGTATTTTACGAGCGAAGAAAAAGATAAATGGGACAGGAATAATATTACCAATAATAGCGATAATTAGAATAAGCCATTCTGGAAGTCCGATGTTCATACCAATTGCAATCGGAATAGCTCCACGTAATTCAATAAGTGGAATCATCGAAATTATAATAATAATAAATAGTTTCCAAAACATAATCTTATTCTAGCATGAAAAATAGGTAATTTTTTTAATAAATGATAAAATAGAAAAAAGGAGTTTTATGTTAGCAAACGAAAAAATTCTTGTAGGAAAAAGCGATGAGGGCAAAGAATTGGTAATTTTGCCACAGATGGCGAATCGCCACGGAATTATTACAGGGGCTTCTGGCTCTGGTAAAACTATCACTTTGAAAGTGATGGCGGAAAGTTTTTCCGATGCAGGAGTACCGGTATTCTTGGCTGACGTGAAGGGCGATTTGGCGGGTACAGCAGTCAAAGGCGATATTAATGAGAATATCCAAAAACGTTTGGATAAGATAAAAGTAAAGGATTTCGAAGCAAAAGCGTTCCCTGTGCGTTTTTGGGATTTGTTCGGTGAAAATGGACATCCTTTGCGTGCAACCGTGGAATCTATTGGCCCAGAAGTGTTATCAATTATGTTGGGGCTTTCTGAGGCCCAAGAAGGTAATTTGGCAATTGCTTTTGCAATCGCTAAGGATGAAAATCTTGCTTTGATTGACCTTAAAGATTTGAGGGCGGTTTTACAATATGTGAGCGAAAACAAGGATAAGTTTTCAACCAAATATGGCAACGTAACTACTCAAAGTATTGGCGTGATTCAACGATCACTTTTGACCTTGGAAAATCAAGGGGCTGATCATTTCTTTGGTCAACCAGCACTTGATATTAATGATTTCTTTGCTAAAGAAGGTGAGCGTGGAGTAATTAATATCTTACATGCGGTGACTTTGTTTGAAAGTCCAGACATGTATGCAGCGTTTTTGCTTTGGTTACTTAGTACTTTATTCTACACTTCGCCAGAAGTTGGCGATTTAGATAAACCGAAGCTGGTCTTCTTCTTTGATGAAGCGCATTTGCTGTTTAATGGTATGCCGATGTATCGATTAAAACGTATCACCCAAGTGGTAAAATTAATACGTTCACGCGGAATTGGGCTTTACTTTATTTCACAGAGTCCAACTGATATCCCTGATGAAATTTTGGCACAATTGGGTAACAGAGTACAGCATTCTTTACGAGCTTATACTCCTTCTGAACAAAAGGCCGTGAAAGCTGCAGCCGGAGCGTTTAGAGTGAACCCAAAATTTGATACAGAAAAAGCAATCTTGGAACTCGGAACGGGTGAAGCATTGATTTCTTTCCAAGATGAAAAAGGTGCGCCAGAAATAGTCGAACGCGCCACTATTTTACCGCCGCAAAGTTTGATGGGGGCAATTGACGGAATCACGCGCAACAAAGTAATTAATTCTAGTGCGCTTTGTGGTAAGTACGATGAAGTCATCGATGCAGAATCTGCAGCTGAAGTATTACAGCAAATGGCCGATACGAAGGCGGCCGAAGAAAATGCTAGGGTAGAGGCTGAAGCAGCAGAAAAACAGAAGATTGCGGCAGAGAAAGCAGCAGAAAAAGCTGCGGATGAACAAGCAAAATTAGCTGAAAAAGAACGTATTGCTGCACAAAAGGCAGCGGAAAAAGCGGAGGCTGAGCGAATTAAAGCTGAAGAAAGACGACGAATCGCGGCAGAAAAAGAGGCTAAAAAAGCTAAGGAAAAGGCGCAAAAAACAAAAGATAGATTAATCGGTAATATTGCAGGTTCGGTTGGAAGCACGTTGGGACGTAAAATTACTGATAAGATTTTTAAGGATATTTTTAAATAATCCATGAAGCTATCAATAATTATTCCTGTATATAATTCAAGCAAGTATCTAGAAAGATGCATTGATTCTGTGCTTGATTCCTTAGGCACAATTAATGGTGAAATACTGCTGGTCGATAATTATTCAACCGATGATTCCCTATCTCTTTTAAAAAAATATGCAAAAAAATATCCAAAAATTATCTCTGTTTTTCGTTGTAAAACTAAGGGCGCGGCAGCGGTGAGAAATTATGGTTTTAAAAAATCACAGGGTAGGTATGTTTGGTTTATTGATGCAGATGATTATATTACTACTGATGCGATTCCTAAATTATTAAAAACTGCTGACGATAACGATGCTGATATCGTAATGATGGGAGCAGAGAGAATATACGGCAACGAAGATAGAAATTATCTATCCCCTGTTTCACCAGATGAGCCTAACTATAAGAGTCGTTTCGTAAGATATGGGATGGGGCCGTGGCAGGTGTTAGTTAGACGAGAATGGTGGCAGAGGTGTGGTTTTTCTTTTAAGGAAGGATTTATCCATGAAGATATGGAAATGATGTCTTCTTTAATTCTTTTTACCGACAATTTTGCCTGCGTGGATGAGCCTCTTTATTATTATTGTCAAAATACTGGTTCGGTATTGCATAATAGAAAATTCAATAAACATATTTTTGATATTTTCCCAGCGCTCGAGGGTCTATATCAAAGATTCAAAGATGCTGGAGCAGAAAAAGAATACCATGATGAGCTAGAATGGTTCTTTATCTGGAATTTGTTAATAGACTCTGCTAAAGATTTTGCACAGTTTCCTGAGGGGCGCGTCGGTTTTGCGAGGTCACGCGAAATGTTAAAACGTTATTTCCCTGATTGGCGAAAAAACCAATTTCTTAAGACAAAACCATTAAAACTCAGAGTCCGGGTGAGGATGAATTATTATACAAAGTAATTTATTTCTTGTTTTGTTCTTCTTTTTCGAGTTCGCGGAAAGCAACTTTGCCTACTTTGGTTTGTGGTAATTTATCGCGAAATTCATAGGCGGCAGGAAGAGCATAGATTGGAATATTGCGTTCAAGTAATTCCCTGATTTCACGTTCTAGACGTTTCCCTGGTCGATAACCCGGCTTTAATACGATGAAGGCTTTTGGTACTTGACCTTTATAGTGATGATCTATACCAATGACTGTGGAAGTAAGAACAGCTTCATGAGAGTTGATAATTGACTCAAGATGAGTAGGATAGATATTGTAACCAGACGAAATGATGATGCGTTTTAAACGCTGAGCAAAATAGACTAAACCATCTTCACCTATATAGCCGATATCGCCAGTATGAAGCCAAACCTTACCATCGTCATGAAGACGAATAGCTTGGGCGGTTTCAGCATCGTCACCAAGATACCCCATCATAACAAGTGGGCCAGCGATACAGATTTCGCCTTCACCGCCAGTAGGAAGTTCTTTAAAGGTGTCATTTTTGATGATTTTAAAGTCAGTATCTGGGAATGGCACACCAATGATGCCGTCATTGAAAGTAGATTCTGGAGAGAGACAAACAGCGCCAGAACCTTCAGTTAGACCATAGCCAACACGAATTTTAGCATCAGAACCATGGCTCTTAAGGAATTCGTTAACTTTGTCTCTTAGAGTCTGATTGAGGGCGTCGCCACCACAAATGACTGCTGTAACAGATTTTAAGTCATCATATTTTAATTTAGTGTTGATTAGAGCTTCGAACAAAGTCGGCACGCCAACGATAAAATTGGGCTCATTTTTTCTAATAATCTCTGCAAATTGCTTGTGTGAGAAGGCTGGAATAAGAATACAGCCCATACCTTTGCAGAGAGGAGTATGAATACAAATACCTAAACCAAAACAATGGAAGATTGGTAAAATTGAAAGCACGGTGGCCCCTGGGACGATTTGACGTATCATAGTGCCATCGCAGATGGATTCTGCGTTGATATTGCGGTTTGAGAGCAAAACAGCCTTAGGAGCGCCTGTAGTGCCACCAGAATACATAATAACTGCAGGATCATCACCACTACGTTCTTCGTGATAATTGCCCTGGTAAAAATAAGAATTGGCAATAAAATCTTCCCAAAGAACAACACGACTGTCGTTAGAAGGGAGGCGAACCTTTTTAACGTGAAGAGTATTGTAGAGTTTTTTCTTGAGAAATCCAAGACCGTCAGATGGACGGACTACGATAATACGCTCTAGTTGCGCTGTATCACGAAGACGGTATACCTTATCAAAGACAGCATCGATAACAAGAACATATTTGGATTCGGCAACTTTGATATAGTATTCTAGCTCTTTTTCTGATGACAGTGGGTGAACCATGTTGCAGATAGCGCCAACCATATTAACAGCGTACACCATAGTGATTCCCTCTGGGGTATTTGGCATACAGATAGTTACTCTATCACCTTCTTTTACGCCATAATTCTTAAGGGCGCGAGCTGTTTTTTCAATTTTTTTAACAAAATTTTTATAGGTAACCTTGTGACCGTAGTAAGTATAGGCGGTATTATCAGGCCATTTTTCGGCAGATTGCATAACCATGTCGACCATGGAACAATCTGGATATTCAATATGTGTGGGTATACCCTCTTCCTCATAGAATTCGGACCAAGGGCTCTTATTACTTTTTTTCACTAAAAACTCCTTATGATAATTGTATCATATTTGAGTCTTTTGGTGAAGTCTAGCGTTGTTCAGGGGCAACGTTTTCACGGAGCCATACTCTGAGAGCTTGGCCGACGGTTGAATTACCCAGGCTAAGTTCGTATTGGAGAACATCGCGTTTGGTGTCTTCATCTAGAGAGTCCCACCAATCGTTAATACGTAAATCATTTTCTTCATTTATGCCGGTTTCGTCTGTCATGATCCGAACTCCTTCTTCGCCTACCCTATCGCCAAATTCTTCGGCGATAAAGCCAGCTAGAGTGTTGGTTTCGGGAGTTGCATTATTTCCTTCGGCTTCTTCTGGGTTGATTCCACGTTCTTCAGCGATTCGCTTTGCAGCTTCTAATTGATCATTGATTGCTCCACCAGAAATTTCGGTAGATGTAGGTTCAACTGATTCGGGCGTATCAGATGGGTTGTTGATGCCCCTCTCTTCAGCGATTCGCTTTGCAGCTTCTAATTGATCATTGATTGCCCCACCAGAAATTTCGGTAGATGTAGGTTCAACTGATTCGGGCGTATCAGATGGGTTGTTGATACCCCTCTCTTCAGCGATTCGCTTTGCAGCTTCTAATTGATCATTGATTGCCCCACCAGAAATTTCGGTAGATGTAGGTTCAACTGATTCGGGCGGTGTTACTGGTTCCGCATTTTGAGGTGGTGTTTCAGGGGATGGAGTGGTTGGCTCTGTCTCTTGAGTAGGAGAATCTACCTCTATACGAGAACGCTCTGCACCGACTCCACCAATTACTCCGCCAATAGCACCAGCACCAGCCGTTGCAGTAGCACGTGCGATAAAATTCATAAAGGCATTCGGTACGTAGTCGGTTACTGTTCTAGTGATGGTATCGTAAATTGGTCCACCAGGTGTAATATGTGATGGGATGAGTCCTTGCCTGGCCCACTCTTCGGCAACTTCCCTCATATAGCTTTGTGCCACATCTGGCCATTCACTAATTGGCCCTGGATAGGTATGAGCAAAATCACCAACTTGGCCATTATAGCCCGCTGTTATACTATTGCTTCCTGGTACCATACTATATTTTGCGTCGATGTTATGCGCAATGTCGAGAGCCTGTTGTAAGTCATCTGGGTTACCGCCCATTTGAGTGAAACTGTCATACATGCCGCCGCCCCTTGCGACATCGACGTTATCGTAAAGATCTATCTCGACTTTATCTGGTTCGGTACCAACGCGTACTTTATCAGTAACTTCATGAGTATCGACGTTGTTAATTTGGACTCCGCTCATGAGACCACCAAGAGCAGCACCAATACCGGCTGATAAGGCTGTACGCTTACGATTACTGCTTAAATCTTGATCTTTGGCATCAGAATATTGCTCAAGTAGCCAATTAGCGACATTAGATGTATCAGCGTCTTGACTATCTATGCTTTCTAACTGAGCCTTAATTTCTTCTTCACTAACAAACCCGCGTACAGCGCTATTTTTGGAGTTTTGACGTGACATTAAGCCACCCATTAGAGCGCCTTTACCAGCACCTAATGCCACACCGCCAGCAGTATAACTGAGACCGACAGACATGGTGCCGGCAGCAATACCTGTAGCAAGACCAACGCCTGTAAATGCAAGACCAGCAGCTGCAGCTGCAATTAGAGCACCTTTAAGAACTTTATTATTAATAACTTTGTTTACGAATTTACGACAAATAGTACCATTATCCAAAGCATCAATAGTAGCATCTTCTAGTTTTGCTGCTTCTTCAAGATAGTTGTTTAAGAATTCTGCGTTGACATTGGCTTCTAATTCTTTAATCATATCGCCATATTCAGCGCGAAGTGTCTTTTCAGCTTCTTCGTTAAGACGAGCTTTTTCGGCATCGACTTCTTCTTGAGTTTTAGTCGTATTATTTGGATCTCCACCGACAAATTCAAGAAGTTGAGTCTGAATTTGTTGATTCAACTCATCGACTCTTTCTTGGAGTTTTCCAGATAATTCGCTTTTGCCAGCGTTAAATGTAGCTTCGGATTTTAACTTCAAAGATTCATCTAACAGCTTAGCATATTCGTCTCTAACTCTGATGAAATCAGCACGATTTTTAGCTCCAACGATAATTCGGCGATTCTTAGCATATAGTTCAGCTAATTCTGGTAACATTTTATCTATTTTATCTTCAACTTCTTTGAGACGCTCGGCTTTATCTTCATCGATGGTGTCTTCGATATTCTTAAGTGTGCCTTCGCCGAGATCAACTTTGTTACCGTTTTCTTCTGTTTCTTCAGAATCTGTAGCTTCCTTGTCACCATCATCTGAGGCTTCGGCAACTTCCGCATCTGTATCTTTAACTAGAGCTTCAGCAGCTTCTGAAATATCGCCTTCATCTGGTTCTACGATATATTCTATATCAATTCCGTCTGATTCCTCGTTGTTTTCTGCAGTATTGCCATCTTCTGGCGTTTCGTCGTCTTTTGAGGGATCAACTGCTTCTGAAGCTTCTGATTTGCTATTTTGCCCACTGGCGTTGCGCTTGTAAATAGTCCAGTTTTCAATGGGTTCGTCATAGCCTTCATCAACACCATATGTTTCAGCATAATAATTCTCACCGGGCCAATCTTCGCCAGTGAGGCGCTTAAATTCGGCTTCTTTCGAAGCGCCCGAGGCAATTTGAAATCTGGCGAATACTTCGCCTTTATCAATGGTTTCTGGTCGGGTTTCCAACGAAGAATTTGAAGTCGGAGTTTCGGTAGGATAAGCCCTTTCGCGTACTTCTTTGCGGTATTGTTCGGCTTTTTCTTCTGTAATGCGGCCACTTCTTAACATGTCATCAATATTGAGGAGATCGTTTTCGAGTTGTCGTTGAGCGGGATCGTCAATTTTTTCTTTATCTCCAATTGGTGAGTCTCCGTTCATCGCTATCTCTACAGCAGTACGAAGTTTGGCCATTTTTTCTTCTTCACCAGAAGAAGCGTCGGCTGCTTCAGTATTTTTGGCGTTTTCATAAGCTTCTTCTGCTTTTCTGCGGTATTCTAAGGCTTTTTCTGGAGAAATAGTGCCAAATCTTGCCGCATTATCGATTTCAAGAAGTTTATCATCAAGTGAATCTTTGGAAGCATCATATCCAGAAAGGATATCCCATTTATTAGGGTCGTGACTATTTTGTTCGTTTGAGTTTGATATTTTTTCGCTTGGATTCATTTTTACCCCACTACTGCTGCTTTATGTTGCATAATATCATCTTTGATTTCAGCGAGGACTTCGGTAACAATTTCTTGAAAATTTGGAATATTAGTGTTGAGCCAGTTAGCAGCTTCTTGTTCATCGGTGATACTACCAAATTGTTCGGCTTGCTCGTCGGTAACAATATCTGATAATCTGGTAATTAACTTTTTTTCTGCAAGGTTTTCGATGCCAGCAATTAGTTTAGCTTTGACATCTTCGGGAGCATTATTAATTCCGATTGCGGTCAGGAATTCTGCATTATTTGCTATGTCGAACATTTAGTTTCTCCTTTTTTAATTTGTATGACACTTTCTATTTTTAATGATAATGCTTATCTTTAATCTTGTCAATAGTATGAACATAAAAAATAGCCCTGCTAAAAGGGCTATTTTTAATTATTAGTTATTTAGTGATAGATAAAGAAATCTTGCGATTGTCTTTGTCGATATCGAGTACCTTGAAGTTTTTACGTTCGTTTAAGGTAAAGATTTTCTCTGGATCGACGTCGGAACCTTCACCAAGTTCAGAGACGTGCACTAGAGCCTCCACTGCTGGGCTAATTTGGACGAAAGCGCCAAATGGAGTAATCCTAGTGATAGTTCCCTCGACTTTAGAACCCTTCTTTAGATTCTCTACTTCAGAAAGCCAAGGATCTTCGACTAATTGTTTCATCGAGAGTGACAAACGTTCCTTGTCAATAGCAATGATTTTGGCTTCAACTGTGTCGCCAACTTTAACGTAATCAGATGGATTGTTGACACGTTCCCAGGATATTTCTGAGATATGAATGAGACCTTCGATGCCATCAACATTAACAAAGACACCAAAATCTACTACACCGGTGACTACGCCTTTAACTACGTCACCAATTTTGAGTTCAGCAAAGCGTTCAGCGAGACCGTCTTTGATAGCTTCTTTCTCAGAGAAAATAAGCTTGTTCTCACGCTTGCTAGCATCCAAAATGCGTACTTTCATTGGTTTACCTACTAGAGAGTTGAGGCGTTGTAATATTTCATCTTTGTCTGATGAGCCAACGCGTGGATAATGCTCAGCTGATAGTTGTGAAACCGGCATGAACCCGCGGATGCCTTCGTATTCTACTAGTAGACCACCTCTATTAGCATCAAATGGAGTGATCTCAACGATTTCTCCCGCTTCGAGTTTAGCAGTGATTTCATCCCAGCCTTTATCTTTGACGGCTTTTCTGAGAGAGAGTAAAACATACCCGTCTTTCATCTCAGATTCGATTACTGAGGTAGTGACTTCGTCACCGACGTTCAGATTACGTGCGAAAGAAGCTTCGCGACGTGGAACCAAACCGACGCCTTGGGCACCGAGATCAATTAGTATTTCGTGTTTTTTGACAGACAATACCGTACCTTTTACGGTGTCACCTGTATTGACTTTTTTGAATGCATCTCCGTTTTCCTCTAGGAGTGCATCCATAGTTAGTTTTGTGGCTTTTGCCATAGTAAATAATATTCCTTCCTTAGGCCCATTCATAGATTTCTCGACAATTCCATCACTTCTCGATGGATATCGGGATAGCTATGAATGAGCCTAAACTATTGATAATTATAGCAAAAAAGTATGATATAATCAAGATATGTATTTAGGTATAGACATCGGAGGAACAAAAACATTAATCGCCCTCTTTACCAAGCGAGGGAGAGTGATCAGGAGAAAGAAGTTCCGCACCCCACAGGGTTCAAATACTTTCATCCAAGAGCTTGAAAACAATTTAAAGAGATTCGCTAAGTTTAAAGTGCGAAGTGTAGTAGTGGCAATACCGGGGCTTGTACAAAAAAATTATTCAGTTAAATTTGGTAATCGCAAATGGGACAATATTGATATTTTTACCCCTGTAAAAAACTTGTTCGACTGCCCAATTTGGTTTGAAAACGATGCTAACTTAGCAGCGCTTTTTGAGTCGTATAGGTTGCCTGGTAAGACAGTTTTCTTGACATTTTCAACTGGTATTGGTGGAGGCGTAGCAGAAAAGAATCATATTTTGCCAGAGTCTAATCAATTTGAGCCTGGTCATAAACTCTATCAGTATAATGGTGAAGTGAAAGAGTGGGAAGATATCGCAGCAGCAAGTGCAATCGAAAACTATTATCATGTCGATAGAGCTACCGACCTTAGGAAGAAGCCTGTACTCGAGGATATAGCCAAGCGTATCTATCTTGGCTTACCAGATGTGGTCAAGGAATATCACCCCGATACTATTGTTCTAGGTGGCCCGATGGGTAAGATTTTTAAACTATATGTTAAGTATCTACCTAATGATTTAGGTGTAAAATACCGGAGACCAAAACGCCCAAATGAATCAGTAATTTATGGATGTTATATCTACGCTAAGCAAAAGGAGCGGGAGTAATTCCCTTTTTCTATGGATCAGACCTTCTTAGAGAGGCTAAAAGCAGATTACTCTGATTTTAAATTCCGTGAAGGTAAGAAATTTGCCTTTCGACCGCCAAAAACTATCATTTTGGCGCCAGGAGAGCCATTTTCAGAGCTTTTGACGTTACATGAGGTGTCTCATGCTATTTTAAAGCACAAGGACTTTAGAATGGACGTAGAGCGCCTTAAAATGGAAAATTCAGCGTGGGAGAAGGCAAAAGAATTAGCGAAAAAGTATGAGATTGAGGTGGACGAGGATTTGATCCAGGACGAATTAGATACTTATAGAGATTGGTTGCACCAAAAATCGCGTTGTCCAGTTTGCGGATTAACTAGGTTTCAAACACCTGATTCCCTGTATCATTGTCCAAGATGTGAAGAATTTGCTAAATAAAAATAACACCATTTTCGGATGGATTGCTCCAATTCCTTCAATGATGTTATTTTGTCGGCTTAAGCCTTTTTAGCTGGGCCACGGCGAGAGATACGACCGCCCTTAGCACCAGCAACGCGAGCTAACGCAGGGTTAGCAGCGAAACCACCGGTGTGACCATTTTGGCCACCTTTTTTACCAATACGGGCATAGAATTCTTTACCGTATTTAGCTTTATTCGTTGCAGCAGCTTTCATGCCACCAGCTTTAGTTCCAGCCATTCTAGAACTCCTGTTCTGCCCACCAAATTCTTAAATTAATAACACCACCCTTTTAAGAGTGAATACCTTAATTATAGCATAGTGCTTAGGGTTTGTCAATATGCTAATTCTAAAAAATATGTTTTAATATTTTTATAAAACCCGAACAAACAAAACATAAGTTTTGAACAATTTGTGGAAAAAAGTTGTTGACATTATGCATTTTGTGATATAAAATTGAATTAGTTTTAAGTAGATTAAACTGCGAGGCTACTTAAAATCACATGTATGACCTGGGAAAAGCGCCTCAAATGGGGCGTTTTTCCTATGTTATAATTATGACTATTATGACTACCGAAATATTGATTAAAAATGATGTCGAACTGGGTGTTTGGCAAGGGATCGGTGGTGCTATTACTGAAGCGACTGCATATAATTACTCAAAATTGAAACCTAAGAAGAGACAGAAGTTCTTAAATGCTTATTATGGTAAAAATGGCTTAGATTATCGTTGGGGTAGAATTAGTATTGGCAGTAATGATTTTTGTCTTGAACCCTATGAATATACTAAGAAAGCAGATTTCAGTGATTTTTCTATCAAACATGACAAAAAATGGCTTTTACCGATGCTGAAAGACGTTTTAAAGCAAAAAGAGTTATGCTTAGTCGCATCACCGTGGTCACCGCCAAAATGTTTGAAAATATCGCTTGGAGAGCATTTTTACAGTACTCTCAAGCCGTGGCATTATGATAATTATGCAAAATATATCCGTAAATGGTTAGAGGCTTATGAAAATGAAGGGATAAAAATTAGTTTTGTTACGCCACAAAATGAACCAAAGGCGATTCAAATTTGGGAGTCTTGCAAATATTCGTATCGGGCGCAGAAAAAACTCGCTTATAAGTACTTAGTAAAGGAATTAGCGGGTTGTAATACAAAAATTTTACTCTGGGATCATAATAAAGAAATGTTAGAAAAAGTAGCCGATAAGCTATTTAATGGTAAATATGCTACGGAATATGGCTACAAAGAAAAAATTGCCGGACTATGCTATCACTGGTATGATGGAACTTTTCCGGAGCAAATGTGGCGAGTGCGCCAAAAATATCCAGATATTATGATGCTAAGTTCGGAGATGTGTTGTGGCTTTTCATCCTATAATGAGCAAGAGTGGCAAAACGACGCAAAGATGTACCTAAGAGAATTATTCGCCGATATTAATACTGGAGCAAGTGCTTGGATAGACTGGAATATGCTTTTATCATGGCAAGGTGGCCCAAGCTATTGTAAAAACTACGTAAAAAGTCCTGTTATTTTAAACGAAACAGAGGATGATTTTATCTTAACACCAATTTATTACGCCCTAAAAAAAGTGGCTGAATTATTCCCTGCTGATAGTAAGGTAGTACGATGTGAATATAAGTCGGATGATGTCGTAGCGATAGCCAGAAAAACAAAATCCGGTTGCAAGGTGGTTGTAGCGAATATATCTAATCAAGAACAAAAAGTTAGAATAAAACTTGGAAAAAGGAGCGAGGAAGTTGTTTTAAAAGAGTCTGATATTTTTAGTGTTCATATCTGAAAAATGATTATACCTGAGTCGAGAGACAACAATAGTTTGCGGAAGACGTGTTTTGCATAACCCTAGAACTGGCAAGGTACTTAACAGAAATTTACCACTAAAAAATCGGCCAAAATGCCGAATTTTATATAATCTGGTGGGGTTATGTGGACTTGAACCACAGACCTCGTCATTATCAGTGACGCGCTCTAACCAGCTGAGCTATAACCCCAAATGTGTTAAATAAATATGGTGGAGTAACAGGGACTCTAACCCTGGACCTCCGCCTTGCAAAGGCGGCGCTCTAAACAGCTGAGCTATTACCCCATGGTTTTATTTTACCTAATTTTTCAAAAAAGTCAACCTTGGTAAGAGATGTTTAAACTTAAAATGGGGGGTGTTTTAGAATCATCGTCGTTGATTACACGGAACATCAATAGTATTAGTCCGGTAAACTATGTCGTAACTTGATAAATCCATAGGTATCGAATCAAGGTACTGCTTTGCTGCGGCAGTGTTTTTTTCCGATTCACAACTATCTACAGAAACTACTATTCCCTTTTCTGCAGCGGTATTTTCTTCAACTGCCCAATACTCTACTACAAAATAGTCTCCATCAATATTTCTTTTATAATCGTATTCTGAGTAGGGCAAATAATCGGAAAGGGTATATTCATGCTCTTCGTTATATTCTGTGCTTACTGACAAATTTTGACCATCTGTAGTGGAAGTAGAGTCAGAGCTGTCGGAATTATCTCTGGGTTGACTACCTGATAACCATAAAACTACGCATACTAAAAAACCAATAATAATTACTAGGCCAAGTCCTAAAGCTATCTTTTCTTTGGAAGATAGATTGTTCATTAGATTGCGCAATGGGTTAGGGTTACGTTCCATTTATTGATCCTCCGCACATATTACATCTATACCATCTTTTATTACGTAGTTTATTTGGTATTTCTCAATTTTTGGAATGGTCTGGAGATAAGTATTGGCTTTTTTCTTGTTTTCTTCAACATTACATGGGCTAAGCGAAACCGTAATAGTATGAGTGTATTCATCGCCATCAATATAAACATCTGAGCCTATATCATCATAATCAGCATTATTGATTGAATCAATTTGATATGGCAAGTATAGAGATAAGTCATAGGAATTGCGGTACGTTCCTTGACAAAATGAGTTTGGATATTTTGCTTCTGAAACTGGTAAACAATCTACAATAGGCGTATTGTAAAAGTTTTTTTCCCAACTAAGAATAATTTTATATGACTGTTTAATAGAATCAATATCAATAATGAAGCTTACCTGATGAGATGTGTTGCCGGTGTCTTCGATCACACGACTGTCTTCTGTGTATGATTCTTCTCGAACTACTGCATCGTTGATTATACTTCTATCTAAATTTTCGTCTGTAGCAGAAACTACTTTCCAAAGCTCTTGTTCATATAGTTCTATTTCGGCTTGAGGAATATCTTTTAGAATACCTCTGTCGTCTAATGTACCGACGTGATCTTTCGGTTTAGATAGAATGCTATTTGCTACAGATATTATTATAATGATCAGTAACACTTGCAGGATGATTATTATTGTTATTTTTTGTTTACGAGATAGATTTTGTACCAAGGCTTTTAAACCTGATGAAGCTCTACTATGATTATAATTATCCGTAGAATAGTCTTGATACATTTTTAAATCCCTCCGTTTATATAAGCGTTTACGTCGATGAATTTATGATACTGGCCAGAAGTAAAGTTACTAATTGGTAGTGTTCTGATTTGGCCAGAAGTGCCACACCATGCGGCCTCACCAAATATAACCTGATTACCATTGATGCCGAGTATTACTCCTGTATGGCCTTCGGAACTACTGCTTAGTCCTTCCGCATGCCTGACGCTAAAGATTGAATAAGCAACCGGCACATTACTTTCTTTCAAATTTGGAAATTTACCTTTATTTGCATTATAGAAATTATCTGCAATATCTCCACCGTTGCCTAAGAAGTTAATACTCATACCTTTAAGATACTTGTGAATAAACCATTTGGAAAAATTAACACAGTTCCTATGGAGGTCACCGTTACAAGCATAACCCATTCCTGATATTTTAGCTAAATCAGCATCGAGATAAGCATCTACTACTTTCTGTGCTTCTTCTTTGGTTTTAAAACCACCTTCTACAATCGTACCGTCGCCACCATTGCTACCATTGTTATCTTCTTCAGGGCAAAGGTTGCATTCATTCCCGTTACTAGTAACGTTGCCAGTTTTGTTGTTTTTGTTTCTGTAAACTACTTCTTGGCCGTAAGGGTGATATTTGCTAATTCTACCATACCAGTCACCATGTGAAGCTTGTGCGGTTAGAGCTTCACCTTTTTCGCCTCTGAGGAAAATTGAAAAGTGTGATAGTTTCCCTCCTTTGTAATGGAAGATTACATCACCATCTTGAAGTTCGGATTCTTTAGTGCCATCAGTGTCTACTCTGTACCAACCATTTTCTCCCTCGTCTACCTCGGAAGGCACTATAGGAACTTTTCCTTGTCCGTTTTTGTGTTTTATGCGAGTAACTAAACCTGAATATCTAAGCACGCCACCCACAAACACCCCACAGTCTTTGCCCATAGCTGTTTCACTAAAATTCGAGAATCCGTTGTCTTTTAATAACGTTTTCCAAACTTCCGGTTCTTTGGGGCCCCTAATCGTGGTTGTTGGATCTGTGCCTTCTGGCCAAGCAAAAAATCGTGCTACTGCTCCAATATTTTGGCTGTTCTGGACTGAAGAAGTTATAGTGCCAGTCGTTGAAGAAGTTTTAACCCCATCGGTAACCGATACACCGGCATTAGAGTTATTGGCATGCTTTGCACGAATACGATATGTTTTACTGTTATAGCTTTTATGGTATTTAACAATGTGGCCAAAGGCAAAACTATGAAGCGAACCCTCAGCAACGTATAATTCACCAGTTGAATCCTCGACTACCATCCATGAGTGTTCTGCGCTAAGTAAAATATCACCCCCTTGCAATGATGACTTTTCGCCGTCCCATACAGTAACATCCCAGAGGTCACTATGTTCCATAGCATGCTTCGCTTGCTCGTAGCCACCTACAGATGCAGTGGAAGTAAAACTTTTATCATAACCTGAATACCTTACTACCGTGGCAGTAAAACCACTACAGTATGCACCATATCTCCAGCTATATCTTCCATCCTGTGTGCCGTCAAAAAGACTAGTTTGTTTCCATAGATTTGCTTTTACCCAAGCTTTTTGAAATTCGAGGTTACCAGAGCCGGTACCGGGAAATTCAGTAGTTTGCCCAGGAGAAGTTAAGACAGACTCTAGTACTTTTCCTCTTGCTAATGTATATTTTTCCTTGTCTGTCCCAAGTGGCCAAGCAAGAGCGGCACCTGTAGCATTAATATTCTTGCTCCCTTCAAAATTTGCGTCGCAAGAAGGTTTGCTACTGCCACCGCCTTTGGCACGATAAATCCACTGGTGATCATATTTTTTCCATTTGCCGCTAACAGCTTTAGTTATACGGCCCCAATTATCATTAGTATAACTAGCTTCTGCACGATAGAGCTTGCCATCTATTTCCGTAACTATCCACCAATGCTGACCAGTGCCGCTGCTTCTTCCTTTACCATAAACAATATCACCCGCTCTGAGTTTTGAAGTATCACCATCGTCCCATTCTATAAATTCCCATAGTTCAGGGTGTTTTTGAATATATGAATTAGTTTTGCCATAGTTTTTATCATAACCAGAGTATTTGACTACTGTTTCAACGAAATCTCCACAATCTGGCTGGTAAGTGTGGCCATGCCCCGATAATCCTAATTCTTCAACCGCATTAGCATATGCCGGAAAACGTCCTGAACCTTCCTTGGTGTGGTACTTTGACGAATCTGTGCCTTTTGGCCAGGCTAATTGCGCAGCAGTGTCGCTGATCGCTTTAGCGCCTCCTGTAATATCGGAATCATTGGAAACGTTTCCATCGCTGGTATCTGGTGTGTCGAGATCGTCTGAGCCGCTATCATTAGCTGCGCCAACTCCATCACAAGTTAAAGCTTTGTATGCAGTAAAAGCGCCCCACTGCTGGTCTTTAGCGCCCGCATCATAACTGCCATCTCCAGTATATTTTCCTACCCAATTACTATCTACTTGCGAGCTATTCGGATCACGTCTAGCATCATATCTATTCATAACATAAGGAGAACCTTCACCCCTATTAGCTTCCTCATCGCTGAATCCCATTTTTTTGGCTCTTTCAATATACACGGGCGCCGTACCGTTGTATCTGAAGAACATTTTTTTGACTCCATCGTCAGAATTTAAATCTAAACCGGAGCCATAACTATCATGCACTAATTTAGCAGCAATGTTGGTCTGACGCTGAAATTCTTCATTAGAGATTTTCCCAGCTGGGTAAAAGGAATTACCATTTTTACCACCATCAGTATAAGAATATAGTTGATATGCACCCTGGCCATTGCTAGGATTATCTTGAGCTAAACCATGCTCTCTAAGGTGCAGTACTGCTAAAATTTCCCAAGGAAAACCATACTCTTTAGCGGCTTTTTCGTAAAATGGTTGGTGATGCCTTACGGCTTCCATTTGTGCGTCTGTAAACACTTGAGTTCCTGCGTAGTTTTTATTACTACCACAGATTTCACTGCTAGACCCCCCTCCGCTTTCTGTACTACAAGGTTCATAAAATAGAATATTATTTTGTGAAAACAAAGCTTCATCCTCTTCAGTTAGTGAAGATTTGGCAAATGTAGTTTGAGATATCATGGCGCTCAAAGAAAAGACTACGGTGACCAAAAGCATTATTCTTGTTTTGCTTATTATATTACTCATGGTTGTCTAATCCCGATGTGTATAATGGTTCACATTTATATGTAATGTCATAGTCATCTAAGTTGTAGCCAAGTTCTTTTAGCTTGTCTTTAGCGGTTTGTTCATTGCCTCCAGTGTTGTCCTCTATTATAAGGCAAACTGCTTTGTTACAATCATCACGAAGATCTTGTTGAATATTATACTGAACATATTCGCTAAAACCATCAGTGTATGCGTCATAATCGAATGGAAGAATATCTATAATACTGATAGCTTTTTCATACTTAGCAATAAATGCCTTAGCAGCTTCGTCATCATCCAAAGCGACTTTGGTTAAAATATTGGCATCTTCTGGATGAGAATAGTAGTATTCATAACTACCATTTACGTCTAAAAGATAGCCCCATATTTTTGCAAATCCATCCTTTTCTAGAGTAATGTCATATTCTTTAGTTTGCATATTATCCATTGCAATCTTAACGTGATAATTGCCCGGTAATACATCGTGTTGTTTTTGATTATCATACCGTCTTCCGTTTAGAGTGACTATAGCATCCTTTGGTGCTACAAGAATGTCTATTACTGCGGTCTTGGCGAAATGGATGATAATTGCAATCACAACAATAGCCACAACTACTAAATTGAGAGTAATTATAGTAGCTATTTTGTGTCGTTTAATAAAATTAAGCATTAATATTATTGTACCACAATAGAATGAATACTTTTTGTGATATAATTGTGGTTATGGATTATTCTTTTAGTATCGGATGGTTATTTGGTGGTATCGCAATTGCGGTGGCAGGGGGTTTAATTGTAATTTTTTATAAGCAGATTGCTGACAATTTAGCTAACGGGGTGTCTTCTTATGACCATGTTAAACTATTTGGTGTTATTACAATTATTGTGGGGTTAATTTGCACGGCCAATTTACATACTTTTGTACTAGGATGGTTAGTGAGTTTAATCTTTGGTCGATAGCTTAAGGGCGGAAATTATAGTATATTGTACCTGGTGTGAGGTTAGAGCCTCGTATGTTAGCCAGTTCGGGAATAGTAACAAATTCATAACCGTCTTGACGTAATGTATCAATGAGAGCAGGTACGGCATCTACTGTAGTTGGATAAATATCGTGCATTAATATAACTGCCCCATCATGTATTTGATTTTTGGTAGTTGCGATAATAGAGTCGACGTTTTGGCTCTTCCAATCGAGTGTATCTACCGACCATAGGATTATCGGCAAGTTAATTGCACTTCTTACGGCATCATTATAATTCCCATAGGGCGGACGTACTAACGTAAGGTCGTGGCCTAATATATTAGAGTAAACAGATTTTGCTTCATTAATATCGTCTTGCATGGCAGCGGCGGAGATACGAATTAAATTTTGATGGTACATTGTGTGACTAGCGGCAATGTGGCCTTCTTTTTCGATGCGTTTGGCGAGGTCAGGGTAAGTTCTCATCATACTTCCTAGCATAAAGAAAGTAGCAGGAACGTCTTTAGATTTTAGAATGTCTAGTAATCTTGGCGTGGTTAACTCAGATGGACCATCATCGAAGGTGAGAGCAACTAATTTTTTGCCATTTAAGACTCTTTCGGTAACACGAACGTGTTTTGCCATAGGAGCAATTTTAATTCTATTAGATTCATCGCTAGTGTGAGAGATAGTCAAATCACATAGATCAAGAACGACGATTATGCCAAATATTAATACTGCAAAAAGTTTTAACCAAGGAAAACGCGTGTCGAGGCGACGTAAAAACGAACCTTGTAGTTTTTTGGTTGTTACGATAGTAGTAGTTTTTTTGGTTGATGCAGAAGCGGATGTGAGGGCTTTTTTGCCTCTAGAACGAGAGCGTTTTCTGGCGTTTTCATTTTCAATATAAATAGTGATGGCATGAGCACCGGTACGTCGTTGGATTTCTTTAGAGAATAACCTGTCGAGCAAATTCATACATTGCTATTCCTGCGGCAACGCCGACATTAACTGAACGTGTAGAGCCAAAACTCTCAATATATCTAACATCATGAGATATATTGAGCAATTCTGGAGTGATACCATTATTCTCAGAGCCAAAGATTAACGTAGTATTTGGCTGAAAAATTTTTGAGTTCAAGGGTTTTGCGCGCTCTGTGTTATTTTCGATAGCTACTAATTCCCTATTTTCCTGTGTTTTTAAGAAGTCTTCAACCGTAGGATGATGCTCAATTTTAAGGTATTTATCAGTACACATAGCACCACGACGATTGTATTTTTTCTTACCGATAATATGGACTTTTTGAACATTAAAAGAGTTGGCAGTACGGACAATAGAGCCAATATTAAAATCGTGCTCAACATTTTCAATAGCAATCTCAAGCGGAGTACGTTTGGTTTCAAGTGCATCAAAAACTTGTTCATTCTCAAGACCTTTGTACTCATCAATTAAATTTCTTGAATCGTCCATATCTTAAATTATATCATGCTATAATAATATTAACCGATAAGGAGGTAAATGGATTTTGATAAATATCAGCTTAGAGCTGCGAAATATGATTTATCGGAAAAAACTTCCGATTTGAAAGCTGTGGGTTTTATAGAGAAAGTACTCGGCTTAACCGGTGAAGCGGGTGAAGCAGCTGATAAAATAAAGAAAATTTTACGAGATAAAGATGGTGTGGTGTCAGAGGAAGATAAGGAGTTGATTGCTAAAGAATTGGGAGACACCTTGTGGTATATTGCAGCGATTTCGAGGTATTTAGACTTGCCATTGTCTGAGATAGCTGAGGGTAATATAGCCAAATTAGAAAATAGATTTCAGCGTAATAAAATACATGGCGAGGGGGATAAGCGATGAGAATACTACAACTAAATATCTGGACCGGACGAATAAAGGGGGCGCTTTTGGATTTTTTGAAGAACAATAAGTTTGATGTAATCTGTTTACAAGAAGCTGTGTGGAGTATTCGAGATGATGTGCTTGAAAATTTTTGTGCAAGCGTTAGACAAATTAGTGGGGTGAGCGGTCTTTCTTATATTGCTGAAAGTTCAAATTGGGAGATGGGGTTTTTGGACAGTGATAGCGTTATTAAACAAGGCAATGTGGTGCTTTCACGCGAAGAAATAATTCAGAATAGAGTTGAAACTGTTTATGGCGGAAAAACAATCGTAAACAAGGCCGATGATTTTAGGGACCATGAGTATACTTTACAGATAATTAAACTTGCTAGTGGACTAAATATAGTTAATCATCATGGTTATTGGCTGCCAACTCCGATGGGTGACGATACGACTGTAGCAGTGATGAGAAAAGTAGCAGAGTTTGTTAAAGAATTAAATGGACCTTTGGTGATGTGTGGTGATTTAAATATTATTCATAATTCCCCGGCGATGCGCGAGTTGGATTTTCTAAGAGATTTAACCGAAGAATATGGAATAACTAATACTTTATCTGGTCTAAAATTTAACGGTGAAGTAGCTTGCGACCATATTTTGGTAAATGACAGGATAAAAGTTCGAGATTTTAGAGTGTTAGATGAAATTGTTTCAGACCACAAAGGATTGATAGCGGAAATTGATTTTTAGAGAATATACTCATATATAAAAAAGCCCGGGTGGTTAGTCCGGGCAGAAAGGAGGGCGCCGCTAAGGGCGGCAAGCATATCCCTAACGGGAACTGCTTTTTATAATCGCAGATTTCCTCTCAAGGCAAATTTCACCTCGTTGAGTTTTACAGTTATACCTTTTAATAGTAAAGGAGTACGGTAAATACTCTTCTGCAGGACCAAACCTCGCAAATAATTCTCCGCCAATTCGAAGATCGTCTTCGGATTCTTCTGCATATCCAATCTCTTGGATAGTCAAAGTATTTATATCGAGTAGATAAGATATGCAGCTATCTGTAGTTGGTGGAGCAGAATATCCTACCACAACATCAAACTTTATGGGTATAACGACTTGATGCCTATTATAATTGAACGCGTCCAGTATCATGTCTTTATTTGGTCCTTTTACAATGGAATATGTTCTACTTTTTTTCATGTTCAGTCTCCTTTTAATGTGCTACCCATAGGTTTAAGAGAGTTATAATTAAACCCTAATCGGCTAATGTTTATAATTGTATCATACTTTTGTATTTTTGTCAATATATGGAGTGAGGTCGCCTTAGGCGACCTCTGTTAAATTAGTTTGACAATTAGTTTTACACATGATTTTGAGGCATCATGGACATAACGATCGAAGGCTTCAACATCTTCGTCTACACCGTCTGAGACTGCCTTTATTAAGGTGCATGGTATTCTGTTTCGATTGCAGGTTAAGACGATGCCCGCTGCTTCCATTTCACAAATATCCGCATTATACTCCCGACGCAATCTTCTTTTTGGTTCCCCTCCTGCAACGATAATATCGGCAGAGGCACAAGTGAACCTAGGGAGGTCTGCAGTGGCTGAATCTGGAATGGCTGGCAGTATTGGAGTATGGAACATGCCTAGCTTTGGATACTCTCCGACTCTAAAATGACTTCCGAACGAGATATCGAAGCCATAGTGAACAACTTTTTCAACTATGCCGATTTTCATAGCTGAGCAGTCTTCGGAGAGACCACCAACTACACCATAATTGATAATTTTATCTACCTGAAAGTTATCAATTAGATATTGGGTGCTAGATGCCGATGAAATTTCACCTACTCCACCTAGAATTAGGTAGACGTATTTTTCTGAATTTATTTTCCACAACGATACATCGTAAGCGTTTAATCCTATATGACGCATATCTGGTTGCCCAAACACTTCAAAAAAAGGTCTTCTTTCCTTCTCGGTCGCAACGACAATGCCAATCTTCATTATAATCCCCCCTTTTCTTATTAATGTACAAATAAAAATATTATAACACTTTTTTAATAAAATGTCCATAGTAACGGAGTATATTATTATCATATTAACCAATAACATAATCCTTTTCAAAATGTGTTATAATTCAATTAAATAATAAGGAAGAAAAGAAATGATTAAAAATCGAAATATTGTAGCAGTGTATTTATTAACAATATTTACCTTAGGTATATATAGTATATATTGGCAAGTCAAAACGAAAGAAGAGATAAAAAGCCTTGGCGCAGATATACCTACTGCGTGGCTTTTAATAGTGCCTATCGCTAATATTTATTGGTTATATAAATATGCCGAGGGCTATTCTTCTTATGTGAAGAAAGACAATAACGGAATTCTTTGGTTTATTGTTTTCTGGCTTATTCCGATAATAATGCCGGCAATTGTACAATCTGATTTGAATAAATTCGCTGGAAAAGAGACAAATTAGCCTAAGTTGATACTACTGTGGCAGAGGGTTAATTGATAAAAATTGGTGGGCGATAAAATTTGAACTATTGTTTTTTGCGCACCATATGCTGTACACCTTCAGAGCCATCTGGGTAATTCGGGAATTTATCACCAGATGGTTGAAATCCAAGCTTATCGTATAATTTTCGTGCTCCTGGATGGCTATCTAATACGTCGAGGTGCGCTTCAGTGTATTCTGGTTTGTCCATGACCGCTTTCATCAATCTACCACCAATGCCATTTGACCTATATTCTTCTCGAACCCCGACAAATTCGATTTCGACTGCACCATCTGGCAATTCTGCATCTGTGATTTTTTTCATGTATCCTTCGTTAGCCCTGTCAAAGTTATCCGGTAGCTCTAGCCCAGTCGATTCAAATTTCTTCCTAACTGCCTCTGTGTCCCAGGGTGTACAATTACTGTCCCTATAAACTACAACACCGACAACGTTGCCTTCTTCATCTTTAGCGACTAAAGTTTTGTCGTAGGAAAAAAGAGCATTCGGATCATCGGAAAAGATTTCTTTAGCAAAGACTTTAGCTTTTTCTTTATCTTGGAATAAATCTGGGAAAATGTATTGGTCTACTAGAAAGAGTGCTTCAGCAACTTGTTCAAAATTATCATTAGGAGAAAGATTTGATATTTCAACGCCTAATTTATATTCGTGTTCTTTGGCGGTTTCTAGACTTCGTGTTTTCTCTTCCCTTGCTCGCTTGGCGGCTTCGGGATCGAATTTTATTCCATTTATGAGACTGTCAAAGGTTGTCTCTTCGGGATTATATTCTTCGTCTTTTTCATCAAAGTTGTAGCCATTATCCCAATTTCTACCATCTTTGTTAACTAAAGAATTAGACATGCCGTCTGGTAACTCTTGGTTCCATTCTGGGTTGCTACTTGGAATGTAGTTTTTTTCTGGACTTTTCATTTTCCTCCTATTTTTTATTATAACAAAAAACTCCCTTTCGGGAGTTTTGTTTTAACAACTTAGTTGTGCAATTATCATTTCAGTGTAAAGCTTAAGATTGCGCTTTAATCTCAGATTTAAAGAGTGCTTTCTCAGCATCATCGCCCATAGCTAGCTAGAAATGCAGCACCACAATAGAGCCAAATGTCTTTTTCTCCTGTAGCTTGAATAACTTTATCTGTGAACGAATCGAATATTGATGATTCGTCAGTAGAGTAAGCTTCAATAAAATCATCCCAACCAAGCTCCCCACCGCTTAACCTAATAATAAACTCTACCATGTTTTGTTCTCCTTCGTACGAAGAGTGTTGGTTTTTCTCGTCGTTTGTTATTACTCGTGCGATATACTCACAACATCCTTCCTGCATGGCTCTTATGGCTGATTTTAGACATCGATAGCTATCAAACGACTTCTGTGACTTGCCTGGCGAGTAGGTTGGGCGGTTATTAGGATTCATTGTTTTATATCTTCCTTCATCTTCTTCAGAGAGTTTTAATTGATTACCCTCGATACATGCATGCGTTAATTCATGATTGAAAATATGGGATGTGCCTTCATTCAAGTCTTCGGGGTCAACAACTATTTTTTCTCCATCAAAATATCCCGCACAGCCGATGCCGATTGTTTCGAAACCATCACTGAGAAAGGCTGGGATTTCATCTATTATGTTAATCTTTTCAAGACAACTATTTGGTAACTGTCTACTCTTAACTAGTTCCTTCAGACGTTCTTTATATGTTTGTTTTAATAGCGGAACTTTTTCGGAATAATCTGCCTCAGCAATTGCGTGAAAATGATTGTGCCAGCGGAGAAATTTCCTGAATGCCTCTGTACCTAAAGTATAATCTCCAGAATCATCTTTATTCAATAAGACAGTAAAGAAGTCTATTTCTCCGTTTTTCGTATTCTTCTTCATCATCTCTAAATCATCTGGCAGGCTCCACATATTAAGGATTTTGTTAATCTTTTTCTTTTGTTTTTGATTAAGCGATTCCAGTTTCTCCCTATAGTATTCTGGGTCAATTACTCTTAATCGGTCAAGATCGCGTGTCGTTTCATTTTTAATTCTATCCGCCATATCTGAAGCTCGTATGTTTGTAATATCTCGTACACCTAGTACATGTTTGACATAGCCAACAATCTTTTGTGGTGCATCTTCTTCCCACTCTATAAGATCCTTTTCTCTAAGGCTAATATCTAAAACTTTATTTCTATTTTTAGCTAGGCTCGATGAGTGTGCCCTGCTTTGGTCATATTGATTAAGTGCATCCAGGTAACTTAGATCATCATATAGTGCTGCTTTTCCCAGGGTATGGATGTTTTTAGAAGTAATATGTTTAAGGTCGTAACCATTAATTATTTCTTGGTTGTTTACGTTGAGTACTTTATTGCCACGTGAATAATCCTTGGTGCGATTCTCGTTCTCATAATTTAGAGATGGTTTATTATGATTATTCATATTTCTATTATAACAAAAATCCACCTGTGAAGGCGGATTGTTTTAACAACTTAGTTGTGCAATTATCATTTCAGTGTAAAGCTTAAGGTTACGTCTGGTAAAACCAGAGTTGTTATGATTCAAGCTTGCAAATCATAACACGTATTCGACCTTGCTACCTGCGACTTTACAGTTTCAGGCGCATAATTCCTTCTCAAGAAAGGAGGTAATCCATCCACACGTTCTCGTACGGATGCCTTGTTACGACTTAACCCCAATCATCTCCCCCACCTTAGGCCGACGAATCGGACTTCGGGTGTTGGTGACTCTCATGGTTTGACGGGCG